>NZ_JBBAPF010000018.1:0-68637 GCF_040400975.1 Limnohabitans sp.
TGGGCGAACCGTCAAAGGCCGCATCAACCAGGTCCTGACCTTTCAGGGCCTGGACCGCGTGCAGGTGACCGAAGCCGGACCGGGCAACATTGTGCTGATCAACGGCATTGCGGACATCGGCATCGGCGTGACGGTCACCGACGTGGCCAACCCGATGCCCCTGCCCATGCTCAAGGTCGATGAGCCCACGCTGACCATGAACTTCTGCGTGAACACCAGCCCATTGGCTGGCCGTGAAGGCAAGTTCGTGACCAGCCGCCAAATTTGGGACCGACTGCAAAAAGAGTTGCAACACAACGTCGCCTTGCGCGTCAAAGAAACCGACGAAGACGGCATCTTTGAAGTCGCCGGTCGTGGTGAATTGCACCTGACCATCTTGCTTGAAAACATGCGCCGCGAAGGCTACGAGTTGGCTGTTTCTAAGCCCCGCGTGCTGTACCGTGATGTCAATGGCGAGCGCCATGAACCCATCGAGTTGGTCACCGCCGACATCGAAGAGACCCACCAGGGTGGCGTGATGCAAGCCCTGGGTGAGCGCAAGGGTGAACTGGTCAACATGGAACCCGATGGTCGCGGTCGTGTCCGTCTGGAATACCGCATCCCGGCACGTGGTCTGATCGGTTTCACGAACGAATTCCTGAATTTGACCCGTGGCTCCGGTCTGATTTCCAACATCTTTGACGGCTACGAGCCTCACAAGGGTGAAATCGGTGGCCGCAAAAACGGTGTGTTGATCTCCATGGACGACGGTGAAATTTTCACCTACGCCTTGGGCAAACTTGATGACCGTGGCCGCATGTTCGTCAAGGCGAACGATCCGGTGTATGAGGGCATGATTGTGGGTATTCACAGCCGTGACAACGATCTGGTGGTCAATGCCACCCGCACCAAGCAGTTGACCAACTTCCGCGTGTCCGGCAAAGAAGATGCGATCAAGATCACGCCTCCGATTGACTTGACGCTGGAGTACGGCGTTGAGTTCATCGAGGACGACGAACTGGTTGAAATCACGCCCAAGAGCGTGCGTCTGCGCAAGCGCTTCCTTAAGGAAAGCGACCGCAAGCGCAACAAGTGATGGGCTGATTGATCATGCGCATGACCCACGGCCTGGCCGTCTGGACCATGGTGGGCTGCACCGCCCTGTGGTCCATGGCTGGGGTTGTCACGCGGCACTTGGAGGAAGCACGTAGCTTCGAAGTCACCTTCTGGCGCAGCTTTTTCACCGTTGTGTCCCTGCTGGTCATTCTGCCTTTGTGGCAGGGCAGGGGGGTGTGGTCGCGCTTACCTTGGCGCAACCGCTACTTTTGGCTTTCTGGCGTGTGCTGGAGCGTGATGTTCACCGCTTTCATGGTGGCGTTGACGCTCACAGCGGTCGCCAATGTGTTGATCACCATGGCCGTTGGGCCCTTGCTCACGGCCTTGTTCACGCGCGTATTTTTGCGCCACCAACTGCCATTGCGCACTTGGGTGGCCATTGTGCTGGCGGGTATCGGGATTGGCTGGATGTATGGCACCCAGCTGAGTTTGGGAGACCCCAACTTTTTACTGGGTTCCTTGGTGGCCTTGTGTGTGCCCATCGCGGGTGCCGTGCAGTGGACCTTGGCGCAAAAAAGCCAAAGCGATGGCCACAGTCTGGATTTGGTGCCCTCGGTGTTGTTGGGCGCCGTGTTCTCTACTTTATTCACTTTGCCTTTGGCCATGCCTTTCCAAGCATCGGCCCACGATGTGGGCTTACTTGCAATTTTGGGCTTGTTCCAGTTGGCCATTCCCTGTGTGTTGTCAGTGATTTGCGTGCGGGTGCTCAAAGCCCCTGAGGCATCCTTGCTGTGTCTACTTGAAATCGTGTTTGGCATCGCCTTGGCTTGGTGGGGAGCCAATGAAGCCCCGCAAATGAGCGTATTGTTGGGCGGGTCCCTGGTCCTGGGGGCTTTGCTCATGAACCAATGGTTAGGCTGGAAACAAAACAATGACTGAAGTCATCGCTCAAATTGAAGGCCGCATTGGCTGTATCACCCTCAACCGCCCCAAGGCGCTGAACGCCTTGACGCTGGACATGGTGCGGGCCTTGACGCAGGCTTTGCTCGATTGGCAATCCAACCCTCAAGTGCTGGCCGTGGCGGTGCGCGGTACTGGCAAAGAAGGCCCATTTGGGGCTTTTTCTGCAGGCGGAGACATTCGCTTTTTCCATCAAGCTGCACACGCGGGCGATGCCTCATTGGGTGATTTCTTCACCGAAGAGTACCGCCTGAACCACCTGATCCATACTTACAGCAAGCCCTATATCGCCTTCATGGATGGCATCGTCATGGGTGGCGGCATGGGCATCAGCCAGGGCGCTAGCGTGCGTGTGGTGACCGAGCGCACCAAGATGGCCATGCCCGAAACCCACATTGGTTTGTTCCCGGATGTGGGTGGGGGTTTTTTCCTGAGCCGTTGCCCGGGGCGTCTGGGCGAATACCTGGGCCTGACGGGTCAGATGCTGAGCGGTCCCCAAGCCGTGGCCGCCAAGTTGGCCGACATCGCACTGACCAGCGGCATGCTCGAGTCCATCTGGCAAACCTTGATCAGCAGCCCTTTTGAAAACGCCGAATCGGTTGAGCGCTGGGTGCTGGCCCAAGCCGGTGCAATGGCACCTGAGAAGCTGACGCCTCAGCCGCAAATTGATGAAGTGTTTGGTCTGCCCAGCATGGCCGACATGTTGCACAAATTGGAGTCGGCCACTGACGAATGGAGTCAGAAAACTGCACATGTCTTGCGCCACCGCTCACCCTTGATGCTGCACGTGGTGCTGGAACAAATCCGCCGCGCAAGACAAATGAGCCTGGCCGATGATCTGCGCATGGAACGCGACATGGTCTATCACTGTTTCCACCTGCGTTCGGTGGCCGACAGCGATACGGTGGAAGGCATCCGCGCCTTGGCTGTGGACAAAGACCACAGTCCGAACTGGAAACCGGCCCGTGTGGAAGATGTGGATCTGTCAGAAGCGGCAGGTTTCTTTGTGAGCCCTTGGCCCTCAGACCACCATCCTCTGCGAGATTTGAGCTGAACGCTTGGGCTTTGGTGATCAGCGGTCGCGGTGGCGGCTTTTCATGGCGCGTTCGACTTCTCGCTTGCCTTCACGGTCCTTGATGGTGTCGCGCTTGTCGTGCTCGGCCTTGCCCTTGGCCAGCGCAATGTCACATTTAACCTTGCCAGCTTTCCAATGCAAATTGATCGGCACCAGCGTGTAGCCCTTTTGCTCGATCTTGCCAATCAGCCGCTTGATCTCTTCCTTGTTCAGCAGCAGTTTGCGTGTGCGTGCGGCCTCGGGGTTGATGTGGGTCGATGCGGTTTTGAGCGGGTTGATCAGGCAGCCGATGATGAACAGCTCACCATTGCGGATGACCACATAACCGTCGGTGAGCTGCACCTTGCCTTCACGGATCGCCTTGACTTCCCAGCCTTCCAGCACCATGCCGGCCTCGTAACGCTCTTCAAAAAAATAGTCGAACGACGCTTTTTTGTTCTCGGCAATCTTGGCAAAGGTGGGCGCAGCAGGGGGCTTTTTGGTGGTGGCCATGAGGAGCAGATAAGGACGGCACGGCCGTTCGCAAGGATGTGCAGCAGGATCAAGTGACTGCAGGCGCGTCGAAAAACTACAATCGCTGCATTGTATGAAGAATATCCACAAGTCCGTTCTGATTTGGTACACGCCAGAAGAAATGTTTCGCCTCGTGACCGACGTGGCGCGCTACCCCGAATTTTTGCCTTGGTGTGACCGTGCCAGCGTGCTCGAAACCGACGCCCAAGGCATGGTGGCCGAGGTCGGCATCAGCCTGGGCGGCATTCAGCAAACCTTCACTACCCGCAACACCCACGAAGAAGGTCGTTCGGTCGGCATGAGCCTGGTGAATGGCCCCTTTTCCAACCTGAGTGGCATGTGGCGCTTCACGCCTGTGGGCGATGGCACGCAACGCGCCTGCAAAGTGGAGCTGGATTTGCAGTACGGTTTTTCTAGCAAAACCCTGGCAGCGCTGGTGGGGCCGGTGTTCGACAAGATCGCGGCCAGCTTGGTGGATGCTTTTGTCAAACGTGCCGAATCGGTGTATGGCTGAACAGTTTGTTCAAGTCACCCTTTGCTGGAGTTTGGCCCCTCGGCATGTGCAAGAAATTCACCTGCAGGTTCCCGCAGGGAGCACCGTCCAGGTCGTGCTGGAGCGCGGCGTGACGCAACTTTTGCAAAGCCCGGGGTGTACCGATGACATAGCCTTGTCATCTCTGCAGTTTCAACAACCTGGCATTTGGGGCAAAAAAGTGCCCTGGACCCAGGTGGTGCAAGCCGAAGACCGCATCGAGTTGTACCGCCCCCTCAAGGTCGACCCCAAAGTCGCACGGCGCCAGCGCTTCAAGCGCCAAGGCAAAGGCCGCACGGGTCTCTTTGCCAAGCGCAAAAGTGGGTCTGCTGCCGGGTATTGAAATCAGCATGCAAGCCCTTTTGAACGCCATCGCCCAGATGGCCAACACCGGCGATGCGCATCGGGTGTTCCACGGTCGTGGCGGCTTGTACCCCGGTTGCGAGCACTGGACCCTGGATTGGTTTTCGCCCGTCTGGGTTTTGACCAGCTTCAAAATCGTGAGCGAGTACGAGCTGGCCCTGTGCCACCAGGCCCTGGCGCAACGCTGGGACACCTTGGCGCCCAGCGAGCCGCTCAACTGGGTGTTCCAATGCAGAGCGCAGGGCGAAGCGCAAACCCGCCTCATGGCGGGCAGCGTGCCCGAACCGCATGTGGTAACTGAGCAAGGCGCCAAGTACCTGGTGCACGTGATGCGCGGGCAAAACCATGGCCTTTTCTTGGACATGGCCAAAGGGCGCGAGTGGCTCAAACGCCATGCAAAGCACGAAAACATCCTCAACCTGTTCGCCTACACCTGTGCGTTTTCGGTGGTAGCGCTGCAGGGTGGGGCGGCGCAGGTGCTCAACCTCGACATGAGTCATGGCGCGCTGGCCGTGGGCCAGCAAAACCACCGCCTGAACGACCTGCCCGCCAAAGCCCGTTTTTTGGGCCACGACATCTTCAAGACTTGGGGCAAGATCAACAAAATGGGGCCATATGGCGTGATCGTCATTGACCCGCCCAGTTATCAAAAGGGCAGCTTCATCGCCACCAAAGACTACATCAAGCTGATCCGCCGTTTGCCAGATTTGCTGGAGCCTCAAGGCCATGTGCTGCTGTGTCTGAACGCGCCCGAGTTGGACACGCAGTTTTTGCATGAACAGGTGGCCGAGGCCGCTCCTTGTTTGCATTTTGTCGAGCGCTTGGCCAATCCGGCGGCATTTGTGGATATCGATCCTGAAAAGTCGCTCAAAGTGCTGCATTACCAAAACGCATGAGTCTTTTCAGCCATCGTTTTTGAGGTCAGATCAGGGAAATCCCTTGGTCTACACGGGTACAATCGATCTTTTGGAGCTCTAGCTTATGCGCCTACTCGGTAAAGCCCTGACTTTTGACGACGTTCTCCTCGTCCCCGCGTACTCCCAAGTCCTGCCCAAGGACACATCGCTCGCGACGCAATTCACCCGCAACATCCGCCTGAACCTGCCCTTGGTGTCCGCTGCCATGGATACCGTGACCGAAGCACGCCTGGCCATCGCCATCGCTCAAGAAGGCGGCATCGGCATCGTGCACAAAAACCTCACAGCGCAAGAGCAAGCCGCACAGGTGGCCAAGGTCAAGCGTTACGAGTCCGGCGTGCTGCGCGACCCAGTCGTGATCACCCCCGACACCACCGTGCGCCAGGTCATGGCCTTGTCGGATGAACTCGGTGTGTCGGGCTTTCCCGTCTGTGACGGCGGTAAAGTGGTCGGTATCGTGACTGGCCGTGATTTGCGCTTTGAGACCCGCTACGACCAAAAAGTCAGCGAGATCATGACCCCGCGCGAGCGCCTGGTCACCGTGCCCGAAGGCACCACGCCTGAGCAAGCCAAACACCTGCTCAACAAACACAAACTCGAACGCCTCCTGGTGGTGAACGATGCCTTCGAGCTCAAGGGCCTGATCACGGTCAAAGACATCACCAAACAACTCAACTTTCCCAATGCGGCCCGGGACAGCGCAGGCAAGCTGCGCGTGGGCGCGGCTGTGGGTGTGGGCGAGGGTACCGAAGAGCGCGTGGCAGCACTGGCCCGTGCCGGTGTCGACGCCATCGTGGTGGACACCGCGCACGGTCACAGCAAAGGCGTGCTCGACCGGGTGCGCTGGGTCAAACAAAACTATCCGCATATCGATGTCATTGGCGGCAACATCGCGACTGGCGCAGCCGCTTTGGCCCTGGTCGAAGCCGGTGCCGACGCGGTGAAAGTGGGCATTGGCCCCGGCTCGATCTGCACCACGCGTATCGTGGCGGGCGTGGGCGTGCCGCAAATCATGGCGGTGGATTCTGTGGCCACAGCGCTCAAAGGCACTGGCGTGCCGCTGATTGCTGACGGCGGTATCCGCTACAGCGGCGACATCGCCAAAGCCATTGCCGCAGGCGCAGGCACGGTGATGATGGGTGGCATGTTCGCGGGCACCGAAGAGGCACCCGGCGAAATCGTGCTGTTTCAGGGCCGCAGCTACAAGAGCTACCGCGGCATGGGCTCGATTGGTGCCATGCAGCAGGGCAGCGCTGACCGCTACTTTCAGGAATCCAGCACCGGCAACCCGAATGCCGACAAACTGGTGCCCGAAGGCATCGAAGGCCGCGTGCCCTACAAAGGCTCGGTCGTGGCCATCATTTACCAAATGTCGGGCGGCTTGCGTGCCAGCATGGGTTACTGCGGCTGCGCGACGATAGAGGCCATGCACAACGATTCTCAGTTTGTGGAAATCACGGCTGCCGGCATCCGCGAAAGCCATGTGCACGATGTGCAGATCACCAAGGAAGCCCCGAATTACCGGGCCGACTAAAATCTAAACCTGATCACCAAGGCGTCTGCACCCCAGACGCCTTTTCATTTCTCAAAGAACGACGCCTGCCATGCAGCATTCCAAGATCCTGATCCTCGACTTCGGCTCGCAAGTTACCCAGCTCATCGCACGTCGCGTGCGCGAAGCCCATGTGTTTTGCGAAGTGCATCCTTGTGATGTGAGCAGCGACTGGGTGCGCGAGTTCGCCAAAGACGGCAAGCTCAAGGGGGTGATCCTGTCGGGCAGCCACGCCAGCGTGTACGAGGTGGACGACAAAGCCCCCGATGCGGTGTTCGAGTTGGGCGTGCCGGTTTTGGGCATTTGCTACGGCATGCAAACCATGGCCCAGCAGCTGGGTGGCAAGGTGGAGGCGGGCACCACCCGCGAATTTGGCTACGCCGAAGTCCGGGCCCATGGCCACACCGAACTGCTCAGAGGCATCGAAGACTTCGCCACCCCCGAAGGCCACGGCATGCTCAAGGTCTGGATGAGCCACGGCGACAAGGTCACGGCCATGCCTGCTGGCTTCAAGGTCATGGCCTCTACCCCGGCTTGCCCGATTGCGGGTATGGCCGACGAGTCGCGTCACTTCTATGCCGTGCAGTTCCACCCCGAAGTCACGCACACCGTTCAGGGCCAGGCCCTGCTCAACCGTTTTGTGCTTGACATCTGCCAAGCCCGCCCTGACTGGATCATGGGTGACTACATTCAAGAAGCTGTGGCCAAGATCCGCGAGCAAGTGGGTGACGAAGAGGTCATCCTGGGCTTGTCGGGAGGCGTCGATTCGTCGGTGGCGGCGGCGCTCATTCACCGCGCCATCGGCGACCAGCTGACCTGCGTGTTTGTGGACCACGGCCTGTTGCGCTTGAATGAAGGCGACATGGTC
This sequence comes from Limnohabitans sp., assembly GCF_040400975.1. Classification (GTDB taxonomy): domain Bacteria; phylum Pseudomonadota; class Gammaproteobacteria; order Burkholderiales; family Burkholderiaceae_C; genus Limnohabitans_A. Next base: position 7,816 of record NZ_JBBAPF010000018.1, read on the forward strand.
ATGGAGATGTTCGTTGGCAAGTTGCAAGCACATGTCATCCGCGTCGATGCCAGCGATTTGTTCCTCGGCAAACTGGCAGGGGTGAGCGACCCCGAAGCCAAACGCAAGATCATTGGCGGCTTGTTTGTGGACGTATTCAAAGAGCAGGCTGCGAAATTGAAAGCTGGCGACGGCGGTCACAAAGGTGCGACCTTTTTGGCGCAAGGCACGATTTACCCTGACGTGATCGAGTCCGGCGGCGCCAAGAGCAAAAAGGCCGTGACCATCAAAAGCCACCACAACGTGGGCGGTTTGCCCGAGCAACTGGGCCTCAAACTGCTGGAGCCTCTGCGTGAGCTGTTCAAAGACGAGGTGCGCGAACTGGGCGTGGCACTGGGCTTGCCCCGCGAGATGGTTTACCGCCACCCCTTTCCCGGCCCGGGATTGGGCGTGCGCATTCTGGGCGAAGTGAAAAAAGAATACGCCGACCTGCTGCGCCGTGCAGACGCAATCTTCATCGAAGAACTGCGTAATTTCACCGATGAATCCGGCAAGACCTGGTACGACCTGACCAGCCAGGCCTTCACCGTGTTCTTGCCCGTGAAAAGCGTGGGCGTGATGGGCGATGGCCGCACTTATGACTATGTGGTGGCTTTGCGTGCGGTGCAAACCAGCGATTTCATGACCGCCGACTGGGCCGAGCTGCCTTACGCGCTGCTCAAGAAAGTGTCGGGGCGCATCATCAACGAAGTGCGCGGCATCAACAGAGTGACCTACGACGTGTCGAGCAAGCCACCGGCGACGATCGAGTGGGAGTGAGAGACAAGGCACCTTCGGGTGCCTTTGTTTTGATACATTCCGTCAGACATGCACCACCCTCAACCACTTCACAGCACCCCAATGCGGGTTGTTCAACCTGTCTTGCGAGAGCATCCTTTGCCCTTTCAGGGATGAAAAAACGTGTTTGAACATTACAGCAAGCCTTTGATCCCCCAGGCGGACTACCACCGCCGATTGGTCGGTGCTGCAGGCACAGCCTTGCTGTTGGTTGTGGTTTCTTTGGCGGTGGGCATGCTTGGGTACCACGCCATTGAAGGCCAGCCTTGGATCGATGCTTATCTGAGCGCTGCCATGATTTTGTCGGGCATGGGACCGGTGGGCGAGCCGCTTACCCAAGCAGGCAAATTGTTTGCTGGCAGCTATGCGCTCTACAGCGGTTTTGTCGCATTGATTTGTGTTGGCGTGCTGGGCGCACCCGTGCTTCACCGGTTTTTACACCGCTTTCACATTGAAGAGGATGCCGACGCATGAACGGTTGGACCGACGAGCAAGGCATGCGCCTGGCCTTGGAGCAAGCTCGCGAGGCCTCAGCCGCCGGTGAGGTCCCGGTGGGGGCCGTGGTCGTCAAAGACGGCCAGGTGATCGCCAAGGGCCGCAATGCCCCGATTGCCAGCCATGACCCGACGGCGCATGCCGAGGTGGTGGCGCTGCGCGAAGCGGCCCGGGTGCTCGGGAATTATCGGCTCGACGGCTGCACGCTTTATGTGACGCTGGAGCCATGCGCCATGTGCAGCGGCGCCATGTTGCATGCGCGGGTGGACCGTGTGGTGTTTGGGGCAGCCGACCCGCGCACCGGAGTGGCGGGCTCGGTGCTCAACCTGTTTGAGCACAATCAACTGAACCACCAAACCCAGGTCACAGGCGGCGTGCTGGCTGAGGATTGCGGCCAGTTGCTCAAAGACTTTTTCAGGCCCAAGCGAATGAACCCACACCCGCTCAGAGAAGACGCTTTGCGCACCCCCGACGAGGCCTTTGTCGATTTGCCAGATTACCAGTGGGAGCCGCGCTATGTGAGCGATCTGCCCAGCGTCGCAGGTCTGCGCATGCACTACCTGGATGAAGGCGACGTGAATGCGCCACTGACCTGGCTTTGCCTTCACGGCAACCCGGCCTGGAGTTATCTCTACCGCAAGATGATCCCGGTTTGGCAGGCGGCGGGGCACCGTGTGGTGGCCCCCGACCTGATCGGCTTTGGCAAGAGCGATAAGCCCAAGAAGGACAGTTTTCACAGCTTTGAAACGCATCGGCAGTCATTGCTCGACTGGATCGATCGGCTTGACTTACAGCGCGTGGTGCTGGTGGTACAAGACTGGGGGGGCATTTTGGGGATGACTTTGCCCATGGCCTCACCAGAGCGTTACAAAGGCCTGCTGGTCATGAACACCACCTTGGCCACGGGTGACGCTCCTTTGAGCGAGGGTTTTCTGGCCTGGCGGTCATGGTGCCAAAGTCAACCGCTGTTCGATGTGGGCAAACTGTTTGCCCGTGGCAACCGCAGCATGACGGCCCCAGAGACGGCGGCCTACAACGCGCCGTTTCCGGACAAAGGCTACCGAGCCGCGCTGCGCGCCTTTCCACCCATGGTGCCTGAGTTTGCTGATTCGCCCGGTGCGGCCATCTCGCGGCAAGCGCGTGACTTTTGGCGCGACGCTTGGCAAGGTCAGACATTCATGGCCATTGGCCAGCAAGACCCCGTGTTGGGCGAGCCGGTGATGCGCCAATTACAAAGTCAAATCAAAGGCTGCCCAGAGCCCATGCTACTGCCGGATGCGGGCCATTTTGTGCAGGAGCAGGGCAGGGCGATTGCACAGGCGGCTGTGCGACACTTCAGGCCTTGATGCGTTCCGCTTGCACCGTTCAAGTTGCAGCTTTTGCCGTCCCAAGGCAAAACGGTTTTTGCCTTTGACCAAGAATTCATGGCCCACATTTATATTTTTTCTCCCTCCAGCGCGGTGCGCGACAAATCTGCATTCCGTCGCGGCCTCAAGCGCTTGAAAGCCCAAGGCCATGAAGTTGAGGTGGATGAAGCCGCATTGGCCAGCCACATGCGCTTTGCCGGGGACGATGCCACGCGCATCGCAGCCATCACCCGCGCTGCAGCCAGTGGCGCCGATGTGGCCCTGATTTCCCGCGGTGGCTACGGCCTCACGCGCATCCTGCCCAGCTTGCCCTACAAAGCCATTGCCAAGGCCATCGATGGCGGCACGCAGTTTGTGGGTTTGAGCGATTTCACAGCCTTCAACCAAGCCGTTTACGCCAAGACCGGGCGCATCAGCTGGCAAGGTCCAGCTTTAGGTGAAGACTTCGGTCCCGAAGAAGAACCCGATGACATCATGCAAGCCTGCTTTGATGACCTGCTGTTGGAGCAGGGTGAGGGCACTGGTTGGCATCTGCCCAAGCTGGAGGCTGAGAGCCGCGTGCTGGTGAAAGACGCGCCACTTTGGGGTGGCAACCTCACGGTGTTGAACTCGCTGCTGGGTACGCCATATTTCCCTCAAATCAAGGGCGGTGTGCTGTTCATCGAAGACGTTGGCGAGCACCCATACCGGGTGGAGCGGATGCTGACCCAGTTGCTGCATTCGGGCGTTTTGAACCAGCAAAAAGCGGTGTTGATGGGTCAATTCACCCATTACAAATTGGTGCCCACACACGATAAAGGCTTCAAACTGAACACCGTCCTCGATGGGTTGCGTAGCCAGATCAAGGCCCCGGTACTCACCGGTTTGCCTTTTGGCCATGTGGCGACCAAGGTGCTGCTGCCCGTGGGTGCCAAAGTCGACCTTGTCACCGAAGGGCGTGACGCGCTGATGGTTTGGGGCCACATTTAAAGCTTGGAGAATGGCCTCGAATGAAGGTCTGAGCGAACCACCCAAGAGGCGCACCCATCGCCCGCACGGAGACACCCATGAAATGGATCGGACGACTTGTTTTGCTGCTGCTGGCCGCTGTGCTGGCGGCGGGCGGCGTATTGGCCGTGCACTTGCTGCGCAGCATGCCGCAACTCAACGGTCAACTCAAACTGGCGGGTTTGGGTGCCCCGGTCAACATCACCCGCGATGCCGCGGATGTGACGCACATTGAAGGTGCCTCCGCCCTGGACACTTGGCGCGCACTGGGATTTGTGCACGCCCAAGAGCGCGGCTGGCAGCTTGAATTCAACCGCCGCCTGATGCGCGGTGAGTTGTCTGAGATTTTGGGCACTGCCACGCTGGACACCGACAAACTCATGCGCACGTTGGGCATCATCGGCATGGCGCAAAAACAGTTGAAGGGTTTATCGCCCGCAACTCAAGCGGCCTTGCAGGCCTACAGCGAGGGCATTCAGAACGCCTGGCAAAGCGGTGCGGTGCGGCCATCGCCCGAATTCAAGATCCTCGGCACCGTGGCCGGTGGCCACAAAGGCCAAGCCTGGTCACCCGAAGACAGTGTGGGCTGGGCGCTGATGATGGCCCTCGATTTGGGGGGCAACTGGGGTCAGGAATTTGCCCGTTTGTCCGCGTCGCAGGTGCTCAACCATGAGCAACTGTGGCAACTCATGCCGCCTTACCGGGGTGATAAACCCGTTTCTGCAGTCGACCTGCCGGCCTTGTATGCTGAGCTGGGCGTGTACGCGGCCAAAGGCAAAACCGCGTCGGCCATCCAGCCTGCCTCGAACGCTTTGGCCCAATGGTCGGCCGACTGGGTGCGCGATGTTGGCATTCTGGAAGGCAAGGGCAGCAACAACTGGGTGGTGCCTGGCAGCCGCAGCGTCAGCGGCAAGCCCCTGCTGGCCAACGATCCGCATTTGGCTTTGAGTTCGCCAGCCATTTGGTATTTCGCCCGCCTCCAAGCGCCTGCAGGGCAATTGCCCGGTGGGCACAAACACCCCGCGCTGGATGTGATTGGGGCTACCTTGCCCGGATTGCCTTTTGTGGTGCTGGGCCGCACGCAAGGCGTGGCCTGGGGCTTCACCAACACCGGGCCAGACGTTCAGGACTTGTACCTGGAACAACTGGACGCCACCAAACCCGGCCAATACCGCACACCCACCGGCTGGGCCTCATTCGAAGAGCGCGCCGAAACCATCCGCGTCAAAGGGCAGGGCGATGTGACCCTCACAATTCGCAACACGCGGCACGGGCCTGTCATCAGCGATGTTCAAGCGCAATACCGCCAGCTGATTGACGGCCAGCGCTACGCCGTCAGCTTGCGCTGGTCAGCCTTGACTGAAGACAATAAGACGGTTGAATCGGGCATGTTGACCAACTGGGCGCAAACCGTGCCGGAACTGCAAAAGGCTTTCACCGACAACCATGCGCCCATGCAAAGCGTGGTCATGGCCGACACGCAGGGCGACGTGGCGTTTCAGGCCGTGGGCAAACTGCCCATACGCTCGCCGCAAAACGACATTCGGGGAGTCGCACCCGCCCCAGGTTGGCTGGCCCAATACGACTGGACCGGTTGGTTGCCCGCTGAGCAAAACCCTTCGGTGAATCGCCAAGCCATCGAAGCCAAGGGCTGGCACGCCACCGCCAACCAGAACATCCTGCCGCCCGGTTATGCGCATTTTGTGGGAGGCGACTGGACCACGCCCGAGCGCTTTGAGCGCATTGAACAATTGCTGGCGGCCAGCCCGAAACACAGCCGAGAAAGCCTGCAAGCCATCCAAAACGACGTCATGTCTCTGGGCGCTAAGGCGCTGCTTCCGGCTGCTCTGACTGCCAAACCTCAACACCCGCTGGGCGCTCAGGCCCTGAAAATGCTCAGCACTTTTGATGGTCAGATGAAGGCCGACAGTGCCGCTGCGCTGGTGTTCAACGTCTGGGCCGATGAATTGACACGGGGCTTGCTGGTGCCGCATTTGGGGGCCGAGCGTTTTCAGGCGCTTTACGGCAAACGCCATTTTCGCGCGGCGGTAGAGGGCATCTTGAACCGCTCGGACGCATTTTGGTGTGGCGCTGCCGGCTGCCCAGCACAAGTGTCTGCTGCACTCGACCGCGCTTTGGCCCGCATTGCAGCTCAACAAGGCCAGGACATGCGTGCCTGGCGCTGGGGTGCTTGGCATCCGGCCATCAGCAGCCACAAGCCCTTTGGCAAAGTGCCTTTGCTGAACACCATTTTTGATGTGCGCACCGAAAGCGCAGGGGATTTGTTCACGGTGAACGTGGGGCAATACTGGGCCAATGACCTGAAGGAGCCTTTTGCCAACCGCCACGCGGCTTCGATGCGTGCGGTTTATGACTTGGCCGATCCTGATCAATCGGTCTTCATTTACCAAACCGGTCAATCAGGTCATGTTTTTGATACCCGTAGCCGATCGATGGCCAAGGCGTGGGCATCGGGGCAATACCGGCCCCTTCAACATAAAAGTACAGCTGTTCACCGCTTGCTCTTGACGCCCTGAACAACAACCGTTGATCGAAGTGGGCTGGTGCTGCTGGATCATCCTCACTCTAGATTGGACGTTTCAGATCAAGTCAGTCTGTTGGTTTTGTTACATTTATAACTTTACATAATATGCATCGTAAGCATCATTAAAATTGACAAGGCAGGCAAGCTCAGTCCAGTCGAGGGCCTTGTCAACGAGACGAAGGCTGCTCTGTTGGACTTTGTTGCAAATGGAGATTGCGTTTTTGACGCTCAGCCAATCGAGACAAGCCAGTTTCGATCAACTCTCGGGCATTGTTTCGTTGTCCACGTACAGCAAAGTCAAGAGCTGTCATGCCCAATTGGTTCTTGAGATTCAAATCAGCGCCAGCCTGAATCAAGACTTTGACCGCTTCAGGACTGCCATACATTGCAGCCATCATCAAAGGCGTGGTGCCATTGGGAGATTCGGCATCAATGTAGGCGCTTTCATCGAGTAAAAACTCAATGATCGCAACGTGTCCTCCCGTCGCCGCGTAATGCAAAGGGGTCCAGCCGGGTTTGTTGACATCGGCGTCATTGGCCACCAATTTCTTGACCAAAGGTAAATATCCCCTCAGTGCAGCAAGCATGAGGGGACTTTCATCGTTGGCATTGCGTACCTCGGTACGCGTTTGGGGCCAACTGGCCAAAAGCTCCGCGACTTTCAGTGAGGGCTCTCGAACAGCCAGCATCAATGCTGGAACGCCCTCAGGGTTGACCGTGTTGGGATCAAAACCTCTTTGTAAAAGTGTTTGAACCGTGCGCACATTGTCGAACTGAACGGCTTTGAAAAATTCTTCATAGGAGCCAGAGAGAACTTTGAAATGGATAAGAAATAATCCAACAAAAACAAGGAGCTTTGAAACTTTATTAAAGTAATACATGATGAAGAATTAATGGGTTTTATCAAATAAAGATAAGAAATTACGGGTGGTCAAACGGCCAATGTCTTCCGCCGTCCCCCCTCTCAAACTGGCCAGCATCGTGGCCACATGCGGCACATACGATGGATTGTTGGTTTTACCTCGGAACGGCACAGGGGCCAAATAGGGGCTGTCGGTTTCGATCAACAGGCGATCGTCGGGTACAAATTTAGCCACTTCGCGCAAATCAGACGCCGTTTTGAAGGTCAAGATGCCCGAGAACGAGATGTAAAAACCCAAATCCAATGCCGCACGCGCGACCTGTTGGCTTTCGGTGAAGCAGTGAAAAACACCGCCCGCGCACCCTGCGCCGCCAGTTTCCCCCTCTTCTTTCAAAATGGCAATGGTGTCATCTGAAGCCTGACGGGTGTGGATCACCAGCGGAAGTTGGGTTTGCCTGCCAGCGCGGATGTGGGTGCGAAAACGCTCGCGTTGCCATTCCATGTCGGCCACGGTTCGCCCGCCTTTGCGCTCGTCCATTTGGTAGTAGTCCAATCCCGTCTCGCCAATGGCCACCACTTTGGCTCGGGCTGCGCCGTCCAGCAGATCCTGCAAGCTTGGTTCGCGCACGCCTTCGTTGTCCGGGTGCACACCCACGGTAGCCCACATGTTCTCGTTGGCCATGGCCAAGTTGTGCACCTCGTCAAACTTTTCCAGGGTCGTGCAAATGACCATGGCGCGTGTCACTTGGGCGGCCACCATGGCCTGCTGGATGCTGTCCAGCTGGCTCATCAGCTCGGGAAAATTCAAGTGGCAGTGGGAATCGGTGTACATGGCTCAGCCCTTGGACAGCAGCGTTTGTTGGGCATCAGCGGTCAGGGCTTCCAGCATCAAACCGGCATTGAAAGGGTGCTCGGCCGTGCGCGCCGATTGCATCAACCGCTTGAACCAATCGGTCAGCACCGCCACCGAAGCTTGGGTCGCGGGCAATTGGGTCACATCAAAAAAGCGCGGCACAACACCCGACTCTCGCAACACCAAATCGTGGCAAAGCTTTTGCAAGGCGTCGATGGCTTGCGCAGGGCTCAAATCGGACAAGTGGCGGGGATCGCCCTGTCTCATGGCTTTGGGCAAATCGGCCCACCAATCGGGCGACAAACCGGCTTCGGCCTGGCGCAGGACATCGGCGGGTCGGCCACCCGCACTGCGCAACAAGGGCTGAGCAACCGGGGCGGGAATGCCCTGACCGCTCAGCCAAGTCAAGGCCTCATCAGCCTCAGGCCACTTCATGGTGTGGGCCAAGCAGCGGCTGCGGATGGTGGGCAGCAGCATGTGGCTGGCTTCTGTCGCGAGCACAAAGCGCACATCGCCAGGCGGCTCTTCTAAGGTTTTGAGCAGCGCGTTGGCCGTGATGGTGTTCATGCGTTCGGCCGGAAACACCAGCACCGCCTTGCCCCGTCCACGGGCATCGGTGCGCTGTGAAAACTGCACCGCTTCGCGCATGGCTTCCACCCGAATCTCTTTGCTGGGCTTGCGGGTTTTCTTGTCGATCTCGTCCTGGGCTTTTTCAGACAAAGGCCAACCCAGCTCGATCATCACGGTCTCGGGCATCAACACAGCCAAATCTGCGTGCGTGTGCACCGCCACCGCATGACAGCTTGGGCAGTCGCCGCAAGCGCCTTGCGCAGTGGGCTTCTCACACAACCAAGCCGAAGCCACGGCCAGGGACAATTCGTACTGCCCCAAGCCCGACGGACCTTGCAGCAACCAAGCATGACCGCGTTGGGCCAGCAACTCGGTGGCTTGGCGTGCAATCCAGGGTGCATTCAAAACGGCGCTCATGGGGAAAGCTGTTTCAGCCAGTCGGAAACCACACGACCCACCTCAGCGCCCACGGCATCCAGGTTTTGGGCCGCGTCGATGCGTGCAAATCGCTCGGGCATTTCGGTCTGGCGTTTGGCATAGCCGGCGCGAACGGCGGCAAAAAAGTCGGCTGGCAGAGATTCAAATTTGTCGGGCATACGGGCCGAGACGAGGCGCTGCGCTGCGATGAGCGGGTCCAGATCGAACCACACGGTCAGCTCTGGCTGGCGAAAAGCCCCATTGGGCAAGGCCTGCACCATCCGCTCCAACTGGGCCAGCACCTGCCAGTCAAAACCGCGACCACCCCCTTGATAAGCAAAAGTGGCGTCGGTGAAGCGGTCGCACAACACCACATCATCACGGGCTAGAGCGGGTTCGATCACCTGCACCAGGTGCTCACGGCGCGCCGCGAACATCAACAGCGCTTCAGTCAGCGCGTCCATGGGTTCGTGAAGTACCAGTTCGCGCAGCTTTTCGGACAGCGGCGTGCCGCCTGGTTCGCGGGTCAGCACCACCGTCCTGCCCGCATGGCGAAACAGTTCGGCCACGCTGGCGATGTGCGTGGACTTGCCCGCGCCGTCGATGCCTTCAAAACTGATGAACAAACCGCGTGTCATGGTGTGCGTGAAAGACAAAACCCGATTGTCGCAGGTGTAGCCACCTGTAGGAGCGGACTCCGACCGCGATGAGCGCTTGCACAGCTGGGCCTACTTCTGCCCACGCTGATAACGGTTGACCGCACGGTTGTGCTCGTCGAGCGTAGCGCTGAAATGGCTGCTGCCATCGCCTTTAGCGACAAAGTAAATCGCAGAGGTTTTGGCAGGTTGCACCGACGCCAACAAAGCCGCTTTGCCGGGCATGGCAATCGGTGTGGGCGGCAAGCCGCCACGGGTGTAGGTGTTCCAGGGGGTGTCGGTCGTCAAGTGCACCCGGCGCAAGTCGCCGTCAAAAGCTTCACCCAAGCCATAAATCACCGTCGGGTCGGTTTGCAGGCGCATGCCGATGCGCAGCCGGTTGTTGAATACACCTGAAATCTGAGCGCGATCATGGGCCTTGCCGGTCTCCTTTTCGACAATGCTCGCCAAAATCAGCGCCTGTTCGGGCGACTGCAATGCTGCGCCGGGTTGCCGCGCATCCCAGGCGTGCTGCAGTTGTTTGTCCATGGCCTTCATGGCCCGCTGCAACACCGCCAAGTCACTGGCGCCCTTGGCGTACGAATAGGTATCTGGGTAAAAGCGCCCTTCCGGGGCCACGCCGGGGCGGCCAAGCTGCGACATCAAGGCCGCATCGTCCAGCGTCCGACTGTCGGGTTGGAGGTGGTCGGCCTTGGCCAAGGCCTGCCGCACTTGACGCCAGTTCCAGCCCTCCACAATCGTCACGGTGCGCAGGCTTTCTTCGCCCCGCACCAGCATGCTCAGCAAACGCTTGGGCGACGTGCCGGGGGCAATTTCATAGCTGCCTGCGCGCATCTGCCGCGATTGGCCCGACAGGCGAAACCACGCATAAAGCAAGGTGGGCGAAGTATCCACACCGGCATCGGCAACAGCCTGCGCGATGGCTTTGGCCGAGGTGCCAGGCTCAATCGACAAATCGACCGGGGTGGCCGCTGGTGCTCGGTGCGGCATGGGGCTTTGCACCCAAAAATAGGCTACAGCGGCCAACGCCAAGGCCAGCACGACCAAAATCACCAAGCCCTTGAACAAACCTTTGATCACCCGCAACCCTTGAAAAATGTCCGCACAGAGCCGATTGACTCTGGCGGCTGATCATAATTGAGGCTTTCCAGCCTTTGATCAGTGGCCCTATTTGGTCCCCATTGAATTCTGTCGACCCTGCCAGCGGGTCTCACCTCACACCTTTCGCCATGTCCACCTCATCCACCCCCTGCATTGACCACTTCGCTGCCCAGCTCCAGGGCATTGCCGCCCTGCCCCACCTGGGCGTGATCCAGGCCCAAGGCGAAGACGCGGCAAACTTTTTGCACAACCAACTGAGCAACGACGTGTTGCTCTTGCCCGTGGGCCAGTCCCGACTGGCGGCTTTTTGCTCGGCCAAGGGCCGCATGCAGGCCAGCTTTGTCGTCATCAAAACCGCGCCCGACACCGTTTTGTTGGTCATGAGCCTTGATTTGCTGGCCCAGACCCTCAAGCGCTTGTCCATGTTTGTACTGCGCGCCAAGGTCAAAATGACCGATGCCACGGGCCAATGGCAGCTGCGCGGCTTGTTGGGCGACAGCGCCCGGACTGTGATGGGCGATGCGTCTCCCTGGCAGACCACGACCCGGGATCAATCGCACGCTGTGTCGCTTTACCCTGCCGTGCTGGGCGACACCCAAGTGCCCCGCGCCCTGTGGCTCGGCCCGCCAGATCAAGCACTCCCTGCCGGGGCTGAGTTGTCCACCGACGTTTGGGCCTGGGCCGAGGTCATGAGCGGCGTGACGCTGGTGACCCAGCCACTGTTTGAAGCTTTTGTGCCGCAAATGCTCAACTACGAATCGGTCGGCGGCGTGAACTTCAAAAAAGGCTGCTACCCCGGGCAAGAAGTCGTGGCCCGCAGCCAGTTTCGCGGCACGCTCAAGCGCCGCACGGCCTTGGTGCACAGCCCTGTGGCCTTGACCGCCGGGCAAGACATTTTCACGCCCACAGACCCCGAACAGGCCTGCGCCACCGTGGTGTTTTGTGCGGCCAGGCCTGATGCTCAAGGCTTTGACGCGCTGGTCAGCGGCACGACCGAGAGTATGCAAACAGGCTGGCTGGCGGGCAGCGTGCAAGGCGAAGCGCTGGAACTGCTGCCGCTGCCCTACGAACTGCTGGCCGATGTTTGAATTTCAAAGTTTGCGCACCATCTCAATGTGCGCAATCCCCGCATCGTCAAAAACACCCCCTTGCGGCTCAAAGCCTGAGCGATTGTAAAAACCTTCGGCGTTGCATTGGGCGTGCAGGATCACCTCTTTGTCGCCCCGGTGCTGCGCAGCGTCCATCAAAGCATGCAGCACACGACGGCCCAAGTCGCTGCCGCGCATCTGCTTTTTGACCGCCATGCGGCCAATGCGGGACACACCCGGCGCGTGTTGAATCAATCGGCCTGTGGCCAAGCACAGGCCCATGCGGTTCAGCGCCACGGCGTGCAAGGCGGTGTCGTCTTCGTGGTCCAACTCCAATTCGACCGGCACTTTTTGTTCGTCCACAAACACCTCATGTCGCAGCGGGCTGGCGTGTTTTTGGAAGTCGTGCCACGAACCCACATGCACCTGCACCATGTCTTCGCCGCGCTCAAAGCCTTCGAGCAGGTCGCGCAAGGGGGGCGGGATGGGCTGGCTCTTTTTCGCCACCGGATCGGCGTACACATAAACCAGCTCGCTGGTGATCAGCAGTTCATCGCCCCGGAAAATCGCCCCTGCAAAGCTCATGGACGAGTTGCCGATGCGGTCACAGCGCATGCACACATCGAGAAAGTCGTCCATCTCGGCGCTGGCGTGGTACTCGACACTGGCCTTTTTGACGAAGAGGTCGCCGCCCAACTGGTGCATGGTCTCGGCATAGGGCATGGCAAGATTGCGCCAATAGTCGGTCACGGCGGTATCGAAGTACATCAGGTAGTGACCGTTGAACACGATCTTTTGCATGTCCACTTCGACCCAGCGCACGCGCATGCGGTGAGAAAAACGGAAGTCCTGGCGTTTCATGGGTTCAACTTTCAAAAGCGTGTTTCAAGGCCCGGCCCGCATCGGCATGCGCTTGCAAGGCATCGGGGATGGCACGGCCCATGGTGATGAAACCATGGACCACGCCTTTGTAAATTTCCAAATCGACCGCCACACCCGCCATGCGCAGCTTGTCGGCGTAATGCACGCCCTCGTCCACCAAGGGGTCGCATTCGGCCAAACCGATCCAAGCGCTGGCCAGACCCGCGTGATCGTGCGCGTTCATTGGGGCAAAGCGCCAGTCGTCGCGGTCGGCTTCGTCGATGTAATTGGCAAAAAACCAATCCACCGTCTGCTTGTCGAGCATGAAGCCAGCTGCAAACCTGTGGTGCGAAGCGGTGTCTTGCCGGGCGATGCAACCGGGGTAAAACAGCAGCTGCAGGCGCAGGGGCAGGCCCGCATCACGGGCCATCAGCGCGCAAACGGCGGCCAAGGTGCCGCCTGCACTGTCCCCGCCCACGGCCAATCGCTGGGTGTCCAGCCCCAGAGCCTTGCCGTGTAGCTGCAGCCCCTTCAGGGCATCCCAGCTGTCGTGCACCGCTCTTGGAAAACGGTGCTCTGGTGCCAGTCGGTAGTCCAGCGACACCACAGCGCAATGCCCGTGGCGCGAGAGTTGACGGCACAGCACATCGTGGGTTGTGAGGCTGCCCACGGTGAAACCGCCGCCGTGGATATAGAGCAGCACAGGCAAAGCGGCATCGCTTTGGGGCGCATACAAGCGGGCGGGCATGGCATGGCCATCTCGGGCTGGCAGGGTGATGTCTTCCACCCGGTACACCTTCGGGGCGGGCTGCAGGTCCAGCATCGGCCCGCCAATGTCGTAAAACTCGCGCGCCTGCCCAGGCGTCATGGAAGCCATGGGGGGGCGGCCTGCGCGCATTACCCGCTCAATCAGGCTGCGCGTGGCGGCGTTCAGCAAGGCGCTAGGATTGGTGTGGTGGCTGCTCATGGGTGTGGGTGAATGGGGGATTGTCGAGGCCAGCAGGTTTGGGAAAAACGGACCATCGCGAACAAGGGTGACAGCCCCGATGTGGCACCAGCGCCTTCCTGCATCAAAATGGGCTTTGATCGTACAACGCCCTGCCCCGCTGTTCTGTCACTTGCGAACCGGGGCCCCAGATTGGAGTTTTCGCATGTCTTTCATCAACTACGTCACCCAAATCCAGATCGACTTTGGCGCTGTCAAGCTGCTGCTGGCCGAGTGCGAGCGCGTAGGCATCCGCAAACCGCTGATCGTGACCGACGCGGGCGTCAAGGCCGCAGGCGTGTTGCAAAAAGCGCTCGACGCCCTGCCGGGCTTGCCCGTGACCGTGTTTGACCAAACCCCCTCCAACCCGACCGAGTCGGCTGTTCGCGCCGCAGCGGCCATGTACAAGGCCAGCGGCTGCGACGGCCTGATCGCGGTGGGCGGTGGCTCGGCCATCGACTGCGCCAAAGGCGTGGCGATTGCCGTGAGCCACGATGGCCCACTTAAAACCTATGCCACCATCGAAGGCGGCTCGCTCAAGATTACCGACCGGGTGGCCCCCATCATCGCCGTGCCTACCACCAGCGGCACTGGCAGCGAAGTGGCGCGCGGTGCGATTTTGATCCTGGATGACGGCCGCAAAGTGGGCTTTCACAGCTGGTTCATCGTGCCCAAAGCGGCCATTTGCGACCCCGAACTGACCTTCGGCCTGCCGCCCATCTTGACGGCTGCCACCGGCATGGACGCGGTGGCGCATTGCATGGAAACCTTCATGGCCGCGCCCTTCAACCCGCCTGCAGACGGCATCGCGCTCGACGGGCTGGCCCGAGGCTGGGCGCACATCGAACGCGCCACGGTCAATGGACAGGACCGCGAAGCGCGCCTGAACATGATGAGCGCCAGCATGCAAGGCGCCATGGCCTTCCAAAAGGGCTTGGGCTGCGTGCACTCGCTCAGCCACAGCCTGGGCGGCGTCAACCCTCGCCTGCACCACGGCACCTTGAACGCCATGTTTTTACCCGCTGTGGTGACGTTCAATGCCGCGGCCGAAACCGTTCAAAAAGACAATCGTCTGAACCGCATGGCCCAAGCCATGGGCCTGCAAAGCGGCTCGGACATCCCCGACGCCATCCGGGACATGTGTGCCCGCTTAGGGCTCCCAACAGGCTTGGGCGCGATGGGCGTGACCGAAAGCCTGTTTGACGCCGTCATCTCCGGGGCCTTGGCCGATCACTGTCACAAGACCAACCCGCGCATTGCGTCGGCAGACGAATACCGGGACATGCTGCTGACGAGTTTGTGAGCTTGGTGAGCTCACACCCTGATGGTTCGGGTCGGCACGATCCCAGCGTCATAAAGCCTCGTGCTTGGGCATCTTGGCGCCCACATGGACATCACCACGGGCCTCGGCCAATTCCACCTGACGCTGGCGTTCGGCCATTTTTTCTTTTTGCTCGGGCGTGCGCTGGTCGTGGCAGTGGTCGCAGCTCACGCCTTTCACATAGTTAGGTGATTGCTTGTCCTGCTCGCTCAGGGGCCAGCGGCAAGAGCGACACAGTTCGTGGCTGCCGAGCGCCAGGCCATGGACCACGCTCACGCGCTCATCAAACACAAAGCACTCGCCCTCCCAGGCGCTCTGCTCGGGCGGGATCTCTTCCAGGTATTTGAGGATGCCGCCTTCGAGGTGGTACACCTCGTCAAAACCACGCATTTTCAGGAGCGCGGTAGATTTTTCGCAGCGAATGCCACCCGTGCAAAACATGGCCACCTTGGGTTTTTTAGCGGCTTCACCTTGCAGGTTTTCTTGCGCGTCCAGCCAGGCGGGCAGCTGCACAAAATTCTTGATGTTCGGATTGATCGCGCCCTTGAAGCTGCCAATGGCCACCTCGTAGTCGTTGCGTGTGTCGATCACCACCACCTCCGGCTCGGCCAACAAGGCATTCCAATCGGCGGGTTTGACGTATTGGCCCACGGTTTTGTTCGGGTCCAACTTGGGTACACGCAGGGTGACGATTTCTTTTTTGAGCTTGACCTTCATGCGGGTGAACGGCGGCTTGGGGCTCCAGGACTCTTTGTGCGGCAAGCTGGCCAGGCGTGGATCGGCACGCAAAAAAGCCAACACGGCGCGGATACCTGCTTCAGGCCCGGCAATCGTGCCATTGATGCCTTCGTGCGCCAAGAGCAAGGTGCCCTTCACATCATTGGATTCACAACAAGCCTGCAAAGGCGCTTGCAGGTCAGCAAAGTCGGGCAGATCAACGAATTTGTAAAGTGCCGCGGTGAGGAATGGGGTATCGGTCAACATGCCGTGATTATCTGGTTTGCCATCAGGCTTATGCCTCATAAGTGGTCAAAACCACATCGGCAGCTTCTTGGCGCAAAGGGATCAGGGCTTGGTAGGCTGGGGATGCATGCCAGCCCTGCGCATCGCACAAAGAAGGGAAACGGATCACCACGATGTCAGGGTGCGGGTTCACGCCCGAAAACGATTGAACCTGTTCACCCCGAAACACGAGCTCCCCGCCAAAAGGGAGCAATGTCCCCAAGACCTGCGATCGATATTGGGCCCATTTTTCGGGATTCTTCACGGTCATTTGACCGACGACATAGGCTTGAGACATGCGCAATCCTTACAAAGGCTGAACCATGGAAAAGTTGGGGTTTTGCAACCAGTGGCTGAACTCATCCGCCAACTGCTGGCTGGCACGGGCTGCCGTGTTCCACACCTTGACCCGCCCCGCCAAATCGCGGTCGTAGGTCATAAAGTCGTTGCGGTCGGGCAATTTGCCATTCGGCAGGGTTTTGACCCACTCGGTGTTGGGGGCCAAAACGATGGTGTGGTCCAGAAAAGGCGTTGCGCCGTGCCGCCACTTGAGCGCTTTGTCGAGCCAACCCGGCACCACACTTTTCTGAAAATGCGGGTACAGCACGATGGCACGCTCTGGACCTTTCACTGGTCCATTCCAGTTCAGGTGCAAGTGGTAATCGGTGATGCCGCCGTCCCAATAGGCGCCTGCGGGTGCACCGGGAATGTCGTGCACGGCTTTCAAGGCAAATGGAATGGAGCAACTGGCTTGCAGGGCGGGCATGAAGTTGCCTTCTGTCAGGCCCACGGCGCGGGTGCGAAAGTCATGCACATCAAAAGGCAGCGGAGCGCCCTGCCCTGAAAACACCACCCGCTCCAACCAGCGGCCGAGCGCCTGGCGGTGCACAGCGTTGCTCAAAAATGCCCCCGCATAACCCAGTGGCGTGCCCAGCGGGTGTTCGCGGTGCAGGATGTGCCGCCCGCGCGAAGTGACGATGTGCAGGCGGTAACGGGGGTGCGACAACAACTCTGAGATGCGGCCGCCATAAAAGGCTTGCAGACTGTGGCCAAAGGCCTCGCTCACCTGCGCTGCGGTGACCCGTTTTTGACCCGGCAGCACTTCGTAATGTTGGTGAATGTAATCGTGCTCCAAGCGTTCAAAGGCTGGCACCGGGTCGTTCAAACAGGCGGTGGCCATGCGCCAAGCCCCAATGGAGGCCCCCACCAAATCGACCGACTGACTGCTTTGGGACAGCCACTCACCAAAGATGAACCGGTCCAAGGGCCCAAGGATCAGCCCCTTGGGTCCGCCTGCAGCACCCGGGATGACACCGATGTGTTCTGGCCGCAGACCGTGTTCACGGATATGGGCCAGGGCCTTGGGGCCAGCGTGGATATGGAGGGCTTGCATGGGTTTTACTTCTTGAGGCCCTGCAGCTTGGCAAAAGCGCTGGCCATGGCGGAGCCCGAACCTGATGCGGGGGGAGATGTGTAACCGCCACCACCGCCACGTTGTCTGTTGTCCCGACCTGCCCCTTCAAACTTGTTGTCTCTGGGGCCATCGCGGCGGGTGGGGGCTGCGTCGAGCTTCATGGTCAGGCTGATGCGCTTTCGGGCCACATCAACTTCGAGTACCTTTACTTTGACGATGTCACCGGTCTTGACCACTTCGCGGGCGTCGGTCACAAACTTGTTGGCCAACTGGCTCACATGCACCAAGCCGTCTTGGTGTACGCCCAAATCGACAAAAGCACCAAACTGGGCCACGTTGCTCACGGTGCCCTCCAGGGTCATGCCTTCTTTCAGGTCTTTGATGTCTTCCACACCGTCGGTCAAACGTGCGACCTTGAAGTCGGGGCGCGGGTCGCGGCCGGGTTTTTCCAGCTCGCCCAGGATGTCCTTGATGGTGATGGCGCCGAACTTGTCGTTGGCAAACAGCTCTGGCTTGAGAGTTTTCAAAACTTCAGAACGGCCCATGATCTCTTGAATGGGCTTGGCGGTTTTGACAATGATCTGCTCGACCACCGCGTAGGTTTCGGGATGAACGCCGGTCATGTCCAGCGGGTTGTCGCCACCGCGAATGCGCAAAAAACCCGCACTTTGCTCGAAGGTCTTGGCGCCCAGGCCTGTCACTTTGAGCAAGTCCTGACGGTTCTTGAACACGCCATGGGCATCGCGCCAGCGCACGACCGACTTGGCCACGCTGGCCGACAAACCCGACACGCGGGTGAGCAAGGGGACACTGGCGGTGTTCAGATCCACGCCCACCGAGTTCACGCAGTCTTCCACCACCGCGTCCAAGGTTTTGGCCAACTCGCTTTGGTTCACGTCGTGCTGGTACTGGCCCACGCCGATGGCTTTGGGGTCGATCTTGACCAACTCCGACAAGGGGTCTTGCAGACGGCGTGCAATCGAGGCTGCTCCGCGCAGACTCACGTCCACATCCGGCATTTCTTGGGAAGCGAATTCGCTGGCGCTGTAAACCGATGCGCCCGCTTCGCTGACCACCATTTTCTGGATCTCCACACTTTCCCGAATGCCCTCTTGCAGGCGGGCCAGTTGCTTGATCAGATCACCGACCAGTTTGTCGGTTTCCCGACTGGCGGTGCCGTTCCCAATCGCGATCAGGTTGACCTTGTGTTTCTCGCACAGCTTGGCCAAGGTGAGCAGAGAGCCCTCCCAATCCTTGCGAGGCTCGTGTGGGTACACCGTGGCGGTGTCCACCAGTTTGCCTGTGGCGTCCACCACGGCCACTTTCACGCCCGTGCGAATGCCCGGGTCCAGGCCCATGACCACGCGGGGGCCAGCGGGCGCTGCCAGCAGCAGATCGCGCAGGTTGTCACTGAACACTTTGATGGCGACTTTTTCGGCTTCCTCACGCAAGCGAGTGAACAGGTCTCGCTCAGTCGACAGGCTCAGTTTCACGCGCCACGTCCAGGCCACGCATTTGCGGATCAGGTCGTCCGATGGGCGGGCCGCATGGCTCCAGCCCAGGTGCATGGCGATCTTGCCTTCTGCCAGGCTGGGCTTGCCCGGCTCGGGTTCGACAGGCAGCACCAGTTTGACGTCCAGCATTTCCAGCGCTCGACCTCGAAAGACGGCCAGCGCACGGTGGCTGGGCACTCGGCCCATCGGTTCGTCATAGTCAAAGTAATCGCGAAATTTGGCCACATCGGCGTTGTTCTCATCCTTGCCCTCGGCCAGTTTGCTTTTGAAGAGGCCTTCGTTCCACAGCCATTCGCGCAGGGCTTGCACCAGCGAGGCATCTTCTGCCCAGCGCTCGCTGAGCAAATCACGCACACCGTCAAGCACGGCGGCTGTGGTGGTGAAATCAGCACCTTCAATGGCACCTGCAGCGAGCACAAAAGCTTGCGCTTGGGCATGTGGGTCGAGTTGGGGGTTCGCCCACAAACTGTCTGCCAATGGCTCCAGCCCGGCTTCGCGGGCGATCATGCCTTTGGTGCGGCGTTTGGGCTTGTAGGGCAGATACAAGTCTTCCAGCGCTTGTTTGGAGGGTGCAGCCTCGATGGCGGCCAACAACTCGGGCGTCATCATGCCTTGTTCGGTGACGCTCTTGAGGACCGCTGATCGGCGGTCTTCGAGTTCGCGCAAATAGCCCAGTCGGGCCTCCAACTCTCTCAGCTGAATGTCGTCCAGCCCACCCGTCACTTCTTTGCGGTATCGGGCAATGAAGGGGACGGTCGCCCCGCCATCGAGCAATTCAACGGCGGTCTTGACCTGATCGAGGCGGATATGGATTTCAGTGGCCAGCTGGACCAAGATTTTGGACATCGGGAGGAACTTCTTTCACGCAAGCTGGGAAGTTTGCCACAAGGCCAGGGTTTATTTGGCCAGAAAAGCCCCCTCATTAATTCACTCGTATGTATTAATCGGTGCGCAGGTCCTCTGCCAAGTGCTGAAGTCAGACACTGCTACGAGGGGCAGTTCCACCGTTGACACCTCTAAGCTCTGCATGTCAAGCCTTGGCCTCGCGCAAGGCCTTGCGAAGACCTTCACCCACTTCAGGACGTGCCGCAAAAGGGTCTGGCGGGTTGATGCCCTGCACAATCGCTTCCATGCGGCTTTGTACATTGCCCAGTGCCTGTGGGTGGCTGTAAATGTAGAACTGGTCGCTGGCAACCGCATCAAACACCTTTTGCGCCACATCCGCGGCAGACACCTTGCCACTGCCCACCGCTTTGTCGCTTTGCGCTTGGCCAATCAACTGGCTGGCGGTCGGCTTGTCTGCAGCCAGCTCTGCGGGGCGGTTGCGGTGGCTTTGACTGATGCCCGTGGGAACAAAGTAAGGGCACAGCACGCTCGCTCCGATTTGGTCTGACACCAGATGCAAATCCTGGTAAAGGGTCTCGGTCAGTGACACCACAGCGTGTTTGCTGACGTTGTAAATACCCATATTGGGCGGTGTGAGCAAACCGGCCATGCTGGCCGTGTTGACAATGTGCCCCTGGTAATGGGGGTCGGACTTGGCGGCCTCGAGCATCATGGGGGTGAACAGTCGCACGCCATGCACCACCCCCCACAGGTTGACGCCCAACACCCATTCCCAATCGGCCACCGAGTTTTCCCAAACCAAGCCCCCCGCCCCAACGCCCGCGTTGTTGAAGACGAGATGCGGTGCGCCAAAACGCGCTTGGACATCGGCAGCCAATTGCGCCATGGCCTGGGCATTCGACACATCGACTTTGCGGGCCAACACCTGCACGCCTTGCGCGGTCATTTCAGCTGCGGCTTTGTCGAGTGCATCTGCTTGTACGTCGACCAGCACCAGGTTCATGCCCAATTTTGCGCCGATGCGTGCGCACTCTAGGCCGAAGCCTGAACCTGCACCGGTCAGCACAGCGGTTTTGCCTTGGAAATGGTTGATCATGGGGAAACCTTTTTCAATGTGAACCCGACACGCGGGAAATGGACATGGACGGTGCCCGAACGGTCACCCGTGCGGCGCAAGGTGTAACGGGTGCGTGTGGCCGACACCAACTCGCCTGGGGTCGGCTCGAGGCCAAAATTGTCCGCAGCAATCAGGACCTGGCTGCCCAGCGCGATGCCGTGCTCGTCCTGGAAGACCTCGCCTTGCAGTGAGGCAGGCCTTGAATTGCGGGCCAACTGCAAGGCTTCATCGGCGCTGCATTTGGAGGACTTGCCATGGCCGATAGCCTTGATGCGGGTCATCCAGGTTTTGACTTCGGGTGTGGCGTCCAGAATGCCAGCCAAAGCAGGCGTTCGATCAAGAGTGAACCACAAGGGGTGATAAGTCGCAAAGTCGGCCAGGCAGGGCTGATGGCCCAACAAAAAGTCTTGCCCTTGCAACATGTTGGCGATGCGGCGCAAGTAACTTTTGTAGGTGGCCGCAGCGTCGGTGGACGCCATGCGGGCGGCACCACTGCGCATGGCGGTGCGGTCGGCCACAAAGGCCTGCACGGCTTCAGCGGGTGCGCCCGCAAAGACTTGCGCCACGCCCACAGGCTGGAAGTTGTAGGCCATTGAGGCCGTGAACAAGGCGCTGTCGGCCCACTGCGCCACAATGCGAGCGGCACCCTCAAGCGCTTCGGGGTAGAGCGTAGGTGCAGGTTTAAGTTGCTCCAGAACATCCCCAATCAGCGAGGTGTCACAGTAAATGTCTGCACCGATCTGCAACACTGGCGTTTTGCGGTAACCGCCCGTCAGCGCCGTCAGCTCAGGCTTGGGCATGACCATTGGAATGAACACGCTCTTCCAGTCCAGTTGCTTGTGGCCCAGAATCAAGCGGACCTTTTCTGCAAAAGGCGAGGTCGGGTAGTGGTGCAGGATCAAATCGGACATATGGCCAGACTCAGACCAGCTTGACCAGTTGCTTGCCGAAGTTCTTGCCTTTAAGCAGTCCCAAGAAAGCCTCAGGCGCAGCGGCCAAGCCTTGCGCCACGGATTCACGGGGGCGCAGCTTGCCGGTGCCCACCAGTGTGCCCAGTTCTTGCAGTGCCTCGGGCCAAACTTCCATGTGCTCGCTGACGATGAAGCCTTCGATCTTCATGCGGTTGACCAAAATCAGGGCCGGGTTGGCCATGGGCAGTGGCGCACCATCGTAGCCGGCGATCATGCCGCACACGGCGATGCGTGCGAACGCGTTGGTGCGCAACATCACCGCGTCCAGCACCATGCCACCTACGTTTTCAAAGTGGCCGTCAATGCCGTTTGGGCAGGCATCGCGCAGTGCCTTGGACAGGCTGATGTAGTCTTTGTACTCTTTGTAATCGATGCAGGCATCAAACCCCAACTCCTTGACCACGTAGTCGCACTTGTCTTTGCCGCCAGCGATGCCCACCACACGGCAACCACGCGCTTTGGCCAATGCGCCATAGGCGCTGCCGACAGCGCCGCTGGCAGCGCTCACCGTGACGGTTTCGCCTGCTTTGGGCGCAATGATCTTGACCAAACCGTACCAAGCGGTCACACCGGGCATGCCCACAGCACCCAGGTAATGCGACAAGGGCACATGGGTTGTGTCCACTTTGCGCAGTGCGCCCAGCACCGTGGCATCCACCACGCTGAACTCTTGCCAGCCACCCATGCCCACCACGGTGTCACCCGCCTTGAATTTGGGGTGGCGGCTGTCCACCACCTCGCCAACAGTGCCGCCAATCATGACCTCGCCCAAAGCTTGGGGTTGGGCGTAGCTTTTGGTCTCATTCATGCGACCACGCATGTACGGGTCCAAGCTCAGGTAATGGTGGCATACCAACACTTCACCGTCTTTGATCTCTGGCATAGGCACCTCGATCATTTTGAAGTTTTGGACAGAGGCTTCGCCTTGAGGGCGATTATCAAGGACGATGCGGTGGTTCAATGGCATGAAAAAACTCCGGTGTAAAAGAAGAAAAAGTCAATCGGTGGGCAAACTGCCCGATGGTTCACTGTTGTGACGTGCCTTGTATTTGAAGGTGCCGGTGGCATGGGCACACAAACGACCCTCAGCATCAAAAATACGGCCTTCTGTGAAAGCCATGCTGCGGGTGCGGTGCATCAACTGACCCAGACCCGTCAATTTTTGACCTGGTGCCACTTTGGCAGGCTGCATGAAACTGGTTTTCATCTCGATGGTGACCACGCCCATGCCCACCTCGACACTGCGGGCGGCAGTGGCCATGACCACATCCAGCAGCGCCATCACAGCGCCTCCGTGGGTGACATCAAAAGAATTGAGATGTTCTGGCTTGGGTGCATAGTGAAGTTCGGATTGACCGCCTTCAAATTTTTCGAGGGTGAAGCCCAGATGCTCCACAAATGGAATGGTCGCGCCGAAAGGAATGCTCATGCTGTTGATGGCCAGAATCAACCACCAATGATGGCGCTGACACCACCATCCACCGCCAGCCATTGACCTGTGATGTGCTTGCCCGCGTCGGATGCAAACAAAACGGCCAAACCTTTGAGGTCTTCATCGTCACCCAAACGGCGCAAAGGTGCGCCTTGCGCCATCTTGTCTGCGCCCAGCTTTTCCAAAAGACCATAGGTCATCTTGCTGGGGAAAAAACCGGGGCAAATGGCGTTGACCGTGATGCCATGTTCACCCCACTCCCCCGCCAAAGCGCGAGTGAAGTTCACCACTGCGCCTTTGGAGGTGTTGTAGGCAACGGTCTTCATCTCGGACGGGTTACCCGCGAGGCCTGCAATGGAGGCCACATTCAGGATCCGGCCCTTGCCACGAGGAATCATGCAGCGCTTGGCCACCTCTTGCGACAAGATGAAGTAGCCGCGCACGTTCAAGTTCATGACCTTGTCCCAAGCTTCCACCGGGTGTTCTTCGGCAGGGGCGCCCCAGGTGGCGCCTGCGTTGTTGACCAAGATGTCGATCGGCCCCATGCGCTCCATGGTTTCTGCCGCCAGGCGGCGGATGTCTTCCTCCTTGCCGCAGTCGGCGGCAATCCAGCGGGCGTCGATGCCAGAGGCTTGCAGTTCGGCTGCAGCTTGCTCCAGGTCGATGGCTTTGCGAGAGCTGAGCATGATCTTGGCGCCGGCCTCGCCCAGGGCATGGGCCATTTGCAGGCCCAGGCCACGCGAGCCTCCTGTGACCAAGGCGACTTGACCGGTCAAGTCGAACAATTGTTGGATGGTGCGTGCCATGGTGTGCTCCTGTTTTGCAAGTCTTATTCGACGATGTAATCCATGCAGCGGCGCTCTTGCACGACCGCTTTCATGAAGGGTTTGATGGCCAGATGATCGGGGTGATTCTGGTAAGCCGCTAGCACCTGTGCGTCATCGAGCAGCATGTGGAGCACCAAATCGTTGGTGCAGTCCATGCCGGAGGTGGCGCTGGCGACTTCGAAAGCGCGGATGCCCGGGACCACCTTGGCGCATGAGAGCAAGAGCGATTTCGCTTTTTCAAGGTTGTGAGCCTTGTCGGCGCCTTCGGCGTGGTCTTTCAAATTCCACATGACGATGTGTCGGAGCATCAGAAGGCCTCTTCAGGCAAGTCGGCGCAAGTCGCATCGCGGCTGCACACCACATTCAGCCATGCCCCGATCTTGGGCAACTCATAACGGAAGAAGTAGCGGCAAGCGGCACGACGGCCCTGCGCTGGCGGGCTGTTGTCATGGCCCAAGCTGCTGGCTACGTCGAGCCAAATCCAGGCAATCACCGTGTGACCAAAGGCTTGCAGGTACGGCACGGCATTGGCCAGGGCCTGGGCAGGCTCTGCGCCCTGCCACGCCATTTGAGTCGCTTGCACGACTTGTTGGAGGGCATCGCGCAATGCAGTGGCCTCTGGGCCCCAGCTTGGTTCGGCTTTGACTGCTGTGGCCAACATGCGCTCAGCCAGCAACTGCAGGCCCCGTCCGTTCTCCATCAAGACCTTGCGGCCCAGCAAGTCCATGGCTTGGATGCCGTGCGTGCCTTCATGGATCATGTTCAAGCGATTGTCGCGCCAGTATTGTTCGACCGGAAAATCCCGGGTATAGCCATAACCGCCGTGGATCTGGATGGCCAGGCTGTTGGCTTCCAAACACCATTCGCTGGGGAAACTTTTAACGATGGGCGTGAGCACTTCGAGCAGCAAACGCGCCACATCGGCGTCGTCAGAAGCGCCCGTGTGTTGCTCGTCCACCAGACGGGCGCAGTACAGGGCCAAAGCCAGAGCGCCTTCGCTGTAAGCCTTTTGCGCAAGCAGCATGCGCTTGATGTCAGCGTGTTCGATGATGCGCACCTGAGTCTGGCTAGCGTCTTTCCCCCCGGTCCCAGTGGGGCGGCCTTGCGGGCGGTTTTTGGCGTAGTCCAAGCTGGCGTAATACCCGGCCATGCCCAACATGGTGGCGGCCATGCCCACGCCGATGCGGGCCTCGTTCATCATGTGGAACATGCAGCGCAGGCCTTCCCCGGGCTTGCCGACGAGGTAGCCCACCGCACCGCTTCCGGCACCGTCTAAGCCTCCACCAGCATCGCCGCGCACAGGGTATTTGCCCTCTCCAAAGTTGAGCAAGGTGTTGGTCGTGCCGCGCCAACCACACTTGTGGTTCAGACCGGCCAGCGCCACGTCGTTGCGCTCGCCTGTCAATTGGCCGTTCGTATCCAACATCTTTTTGGGCACGATAAACAGCGAGATGCCCTTGACGCCGGGCACCAGCTGGCCATGGGCATCCGGGATCTTGGCCAGAACCAAATGGATGATGTTCTCAGAAAGTTCGTGCTCCCCCGACGAGATCCACATCTTGTTGCCCTTGAGGCGGTAACGTGGCCCCAAAGCGTCGGCTTCAAAGCCTTCGCCATCGGGCGTGGCGCGGGTTGTCACATCACTGAGCGAGGAGCCTGCTTGCGGCTCAGACAAGCACATGGTGCCCGAAAAGCGACCAGAAAACTCATTGGCAGCAAACACCTTCTTTTGCAAGTCGGTGCCGTGAACCATCAGCAAATTGGCATTGCCACTGGTCAACATGCCCGATCCAATGCTGACCGAGGCCATGGCAAAAAACGCGTTGGCAGCCGCCTCGACTGTGTAGGGCAGCTGCATGCCACCGATCGCGTAGTCTTGCGCTGCACTCAGCATGCCCGACTCGGCATAGGCCTTGTAAGCGTCGTGCGTGGCTTGAGGAAGTATGACTTTTTCGCCGTCAAAATGCGGCTCCTGGGTATCCACAAGGCGGTTGAACGGGGCGTATTTTTCGCGTGCGATGCGCTCGCAAGTGTCGAGCACCGCATCAAATGTTTCTCGCGAGTGGTCGGCAAAGCGCTCACGGCTTTGCAGGCTTTCAACTTTCAGCCAGTCGTGCAACAAGAAATCAACGGTGGGACGCAAGCTCATGTCAGTTCGTCTCTTCCAAATGAAAAAGGGCAAGAGACATCATGCCCCCTGCCCATGCTTGGATCAGCCATCCAGGCGACAGCCGATGCCGTTCACACTCACAGCACTTCAAAAATGCCGCAAGCGCCCATACCGCCGCCGATGCACATGGTCACTGCCACGCGCTTAGCGCCACGGCGTTTGCCTTCGATCAAGGCGTGGCCCGTCAGGCGCTGGCCCGATACGCCGTAGGGGTGACCCACCGCGATGGCGCCGCCGTTGACGTTCAAACGATCAGCCGGAATGCCCAGTTTGTCGCGGCAATACAGCACCTGCACCGCAAAGGCTTCGTTCAGTTCCCACAAATCGATGTCTTGGACGGTGAGGCCCAAACGCGCCAAGGCTTTGGGCACGGCATAAACTGGGCCAATGCCCATCTCGTCAGGCTCGCAACCGGCCACCGCAAAACCCAAGAAACGTCCCATGGGTTTGAGGCCACGCTGTTCTGCCAGCTTTTCGTCCATCAGCACACAAGCGCCTGCACCGTCCGAAAACTGGCTGGCGTTGCCCGCGCTGACCAGACCTCCGGGCAAGGCCGAGCGCAGGCCACTGATGGCTTCAACGGTCGTTCCCTCACGCAGACCTTCGTCGACACTCACGGTGACTTGCTTGGTGGTCAAACCCATGACCTTGTCCACCACACCCGCTGTCACGGTAATCGGTGCGATTTCGTCGCTGAAGAAACCCGCCGCTTGAGCAGCACAGGCCTTTTGCTGACTGGCTGCGCCATAAGCGTCCATCACGTCACGGCCAATCTTGTAGCGCTTGGCCACTTGCTCAGCCGTTTGCAACATGTTCCAGTAAATCTCCGGCTTCATCTTGGCCAAAGCCAAGTCTTGCATCATGTGCAGATTCATTTCTTGCTGCACGCAAGAGATGCTTTCGACGCCACCGGCGACATACACCTGACCTTCGCCCGCGATGATGCGTTGCGCAGCCAGTGCAATGGTTTGCAGGCCCGAGGAACAAAAGCGATTCACGGTCATGCCCGACACGGAAATCGGCAAACCAGCCTTGAGGGCGATTTGGCGTGCGATGTTCGCACCCGTGGCGCCCTCGGGGCTGGCGCAACCCATGATGACGTCCTCCACCTCAGCGCCATCAATGCCTGCGCGGGCCACAGCGTGTTGTACGGCATGCCCGCCTAAAGTGGCGCCATGGGTCATGTTGAAGGCACCCTTCCAGCTCTTGGCCAAAGGGGTGCGTGCGGTGGATACGATGACAGCATTCGTCATGATGAAAACCTTTCATGTGGGTAAGCAGTCGAAAAAACCGCCTTCCCGAAAATTAAAAAATCAGTTGAATGTCTTGCCTTCGGCCACCAAGCGTGCCAACAGGGGCGCGGGTTGCCAAAACTGG
This sequence comes from Limnohabitans sp., assembly GCF_040400975.1. Lineage (GTDB taxonomy): Bacteria > Pseudomonadota > Gammaproteobacteria > Burkholderiales > Burkholderiaceae_C > Limnohabitans_A. Next base: position 35,410 of record NZ_JBBAPF010000018.1, read on the forward strand.
GCGTCGTCGTGCGGATTCTTGGCAAAACGTTTCATGGCTTCGGCCACATTGAACAAGCCAATGGTGTCTGCGTAATTCATGGGGCCACCGCGCCAAATTGGGAAACCGTAACCGGTCATGTACACCATGTCGATGTCGCTGGCCTTGCTGGCAATGCCTTCTTCCAAAATGTGCGCCGCTTCATTGACCAGCGAATAAACCAAGCGTTGCACAATTTCTTCATCTGAAATTTTGCGGGGCGTGATGCCCAGGTCAGCGCGGTGCTTTTCGATCATCTCGACCACCACGGCGCTGGGGATCGCATCGCGTTTGCCAGTTTGGTAGTCGTACCAGCCAGCGCCAGTCTTTTGACCATAACGGCCCATTTCGCACAGCAAGTCAGCGGTTTTGCTGTACTTGAGATTGGGTTTTTCGGTGTAACGGCGCTTGCGAATGGCCCAGCCGATGTCGTTGCCGGCCAGATCGCCCATGCGGAAAGGACCCATGGCAAAACCGAATTTCTCGACCGCTTTGTCGACTTGAGCAGGGGTGCATCCTTCTTCGATCAGGAAACCGGCTTGACGGCTGTACTGCTCGATCATGCGGTTGCCGATGAAACCATCGCACACGCCGGAGACCACCGAGGTCTTCTTGATCTTTTTGCCGATGGCCATGACCGTGGCCAAGACGTCTTTGGCGGTCTTTTCGCCACGCACCACTTCCAAAAGCTTCATGACGTTGGCAGGGCTGAAGAAGTGCATGCCTACCACGTCTTGCGGACGCTGGGTGAAGCTGGCGATCTTGTTCACATCCAAAGTGGAGGTGTTGGACGCCAAAATTGCTCCGGGCTTCATCACACGGTCCAGATCTTTGAAAACAGCCTCTTTAACGCCCATTTCTTCAAACACGGCTTCGATCACCAAATCGGCCTGGCCAATGTCGTCATAGCTCAGCGTGGTGGACAAAAGCGCCATGCGCTCGTCGTACTTTTCCTGTTTGAGCTTGCCTTTTTTGACTTGCGCTTCATAGTTTTTGCGGATGGTGGCCACACCACGGTCCAAGGCCTCTTGCTTCATCTCCAACATCTTGACGGGGATGCCCGCATTGAGGAAGTTCATCGAGATGCCACCGCCCATGGTGCCTGCACCGATCACGGCGATGCTCTTGATGTCGCGCTTGGGGGTATCTTCGGGTACGTCCGGAATTTTGCTGGCCGCACGGTCGGCCATGAAAATGTGTCGCAGTGCACGGCACTCTGGGGTCCACATCAGGTTGATGAAGATTTCACGCTCGAAGACCAAACCTTCCTCGAACTTCTTCTTGGTGGCCGCCTCCACCGCATCCACGCATTTGGCAGGCGCGGGCAGGTTTTTGGCCATGCCTTTGACCATGTTGCGGGCAAACTGAAAGTAAGCGTCGCCTTGCGGGTGCTTGCAAGGCAAATTGCGCACCAAGGGCAAAGGCGAACCATCGGCATGGACGGCCGCCACTTTCTTGGCCATTGCCAAAGCCTCTTCGGCCAGCGATTCAGCAGATTGGGCCATGGCATCGAACAGCTTTTGTCCGGGCAACATGGCCAGCATCTCGCTCTTGATGGCTTCGCCGCTGACGATCATGTTGAGGGCTGGCTCGACACCGATCACGCGTGGCAAACGCTGGGTGCCGCCTGCGCCAGGGATCAAGCCCAATTTGACTTCAGGCAGGGCGATGGATGTACCGGGTGCTGCAATGCGGTAGTGGCAGCCCAGCGCCAACTCAAGACCCCCGCCCATGACCACCGAATGCATGGCGGCAACCACGGGTTTGGCCGAATTTTCGCAAGCCCGGATCACGCTGAGCAAATTGGGCTCTTGCAAGGCTTTGGGAGAGCCAAATTCGCGGATATCAGCGCCGCCCGAAAAAGCTTTACCGGCACCTGTGATCACGATGGCCTTGACGGCAGGGTCGTTGTTGGCTTTTTCCAGGTTGTCGGTGATGCCCACACGAGTGGACAGCCCCAAACCGTTGACAGGCGGGTTCATCAATGTGATGACCGCAACATCACCGTGGACTTTGTATTCAGCTGTCATGCTGGAGTTCCTTAGATAAAAATGAAAAAAGAACGACCGTTCGTTTATTCGCATTGTAGGCAAAAAAAAGGGCAACTGAAAGAGTTTTGTCGCCCTTGAGACCCGCCTACACCTGAGGTGATCACACCTCCAGCCATTCCTTGCGGATGTAGCTGTTGGCCCTTAACTCATCGGGCGTGCCCTCAAACACAATGCTGCCGTGACCCATGACCAATGCTCTGTCAGAGATGTTCATGGCGATGGTCAGTTTTTGTTCAATGAGCAGCACCGACACACCACGGGTTTTGAGACTTTGCAGAAATTGCCCCACAAGCGCCACAATTTTGGGCGCCAATCCTTCGGTAGGCTCGTCAATGATGATGAGATCTGGATCGCCCATGAGTGTTCGGCACAAAGTCAGCATCTGCTGCTCACCTCCAGACAGCACGCCGGCTTCGGTGTGCTCTCGCTCCTTCAGGCGGGGGAACATGTTGAACATGTCTTCAAATGACCAGCGGCCATTTTTGCCACTGCGCTTTTGGCCCAGCTGCAAGTTTTGGTGAACCGTGAGTTTGGGGAAGATCTCACGGTTTTCTGGCACATAGCCCAAACCTTGGTGGGCGATTTCAAAAGCTTTTTTGCCTTGAATCGCTTGGCCCTTCCAGTCAATGCGACCTTGGCACTCGACCAAGCCCATGATGGCTTTGGCGGTGGTTGAGCGACCAGAACCGTTGCGCCCCAAAAGCGCCACGATTTCACCGGGCGCCACATCGAAGTTGACACCATGCAAAACATGGCTTTTGCCGTAATAAGCATGCAGGTTTTCGATTTTCAGCATCAGTGGCCTCCTGCTTCGTTGTCTGCAACCGGTGAGCCCAAATAGGCCTCTTGGACTTTCGGGTTGGCACGGACCAACTCCGGCGTGTCAAAGGCGATCACCTCGCCATACACCACCACTGCGATCTTGTCGGCCAAGCCAAACACCACCCCCATGTCGTGCTCAACGGTCAGCAGGGTTTTGCCCACAGTCACCTCTTTGATCAGCTGGATGAAACGCGTGGTTTCACTTTTGCTCATGCCAGCGGTGGGTTCGTCCAACAAAATGACATCGGCACCACCTGCGATCGTCACGCCGATCTCCAACGCACGTTGTTCGGCATAGGTCAGGTTCATCGCCAAGACATCTCGTTTTTTGTCCAAGTGGATCATGTCGAGCAGCTGGTCCGTGCGCTCATTGGCATCTTTCAATCCTGACAAAAACTTGATGAAGGTGTACTTGTAGCCCAAGCTCCAGAGCACAGCACAGCGCAAATTTTCAAACACACTCAGCTTGGGGAAGATATTGGTGATCTGAAAGCTGCGCGACAAACCCATGCGGTTGATCTCATAGGGTGTTTTGTTTTGGATGCGCTGGCCGTTGAGCAAGATGTCTCCGCTGGTCGGACCAAATCGACCGCTGATCAAATTGAACAGGGTTGATTTGCCTGCACCATTGGGGCCGATCACAGCGACGCGCTCACCGGCCTCTACGGCCAGATCGACGCCCCGAATGATTTCGGTTTTGCCAAAGTTCTTGCGAACGTCTTTAAGTTCTAGGGCGTAACTCATACAGCAGTCTCCCTTCGCTTGATTTCTTTTTCGATTTCCGTCTGAATTTCACCCCAATCACGGGCAAACTGGCGACGCGTCAACTCAAACAAACCCAAACCAGTCAGCATGACAAAGGCTGAGCCAAACCAGCTGTCAAAGCCTCTTGCATTCAAGCTGGCCCCCATGAATTTCACCGTGTCACCCAGAGCTGAGTTGAGCTGCAAGTGGTACACCATTTCAATCATGGCACCCGCACCAGCGAGCATGACGATGGCCGTCACGCCCAAAGCCACATAGGTGGTCCAGAGTTGGCGCAGCTTTCCAAACTTGGCCACGCGCAGATTCATCATGATCAAACTGGCAATACCGCCAGGTGCATACATCACCATGAACAAGAAGATCAATCCCAGATACAACAACCAAGCCTTGGTCAACTCAGACAGCAATACAAAGGCGATGATCATCAAAATACCGCCGATGATGGGGCCGAAGAAGAAAGTCGCCCCCCCCAAAAACGTGAACAGCAAATAGGCACCCGAGCGTGCTGCCCCTACGACTTCTGCGGTCACGATTTCGAAGTTGAGAGCGCCCAAGCCGCCTGCAATGCCGGCAAAAAAGCCGGAAATGATGAAAGCCGTGTAACGCACACGCTGCGTGTTGTAACCGATGAACTCAACGCGCTCAGGGTTGTCGCGCACCGCATTGAGGATGCGGCCCAAGGGGGTTTGGGTAAAGGCATACATGAGCGCCACACACACAAAGGTGTAGATGGCAATCAGGTAGTAAACCTGAATTTGTTGGGCAAAGGTGATGCCGAAGAACGGTTGTCCTGTCACGCGGTTGCCCGAGACACCCGCCTCTCCGCCAAAAAACTCTGAAAACATGAGCGACATGGCAAAAACCAGTTCGGCCACACCCAGGGTGATCATGGCAAAGGGCGTGCCGGATTTGCGCGTGGTCACCCAGCCCAGCAAAATGGCAAAGCCCATGCCGGCCAGCCCCCCCACGATGGGCAGCAAACTCACGGGGATGTGCAACTTGCCGCCGGTGACGGCATTCAAGGCGTGGATGGCCATGTAAGAGCCCAACCCGGTGTAGACCGCGTGGCCAAAGCTGAGCATGCCGCCCTGCCCCAAGAGCATGTTGTAAGACAGGCAGGCAATGATGGCAATGCCCATTTGCGCCAACATGGTGATCGACAAATTGCTGGTGAACACCATGGGCGCAAACACCAAGACCAATGCAAAAGTGCTCCAGATGATCCAACGCGCAACGTTGTAGGGTTTGAATTTGTAAACAGCAGCCATGGCTTAACCTTCACGTGTGCCCAAGAGGCCTTTGGGCCGGAAAATCAGGATCAGCACCAAAAACAAGAACGGCAATATAGGTGCCACTTGAGACAGCGTGAGCTTGGCAAAAGAGTTTTCTTGTGTCGCGGCTGACAAGGCCCAGCCCATGTCCTTGGCCAATGTGAGGAAGGAGTAATCAATTGCCACAGCAAAGGTCTGGATCACGCCAATCAAAATCGAGGCCAAGAAAGCACCCGACAAAGAGCCCATACCGCCCACCACCACCACCACAAAAATCACCGACCCGACGGTGGCGGCCATGGCGGGCTCGGTGACGAAAGTGCTGCCACCAATGACACCCGCCAAGCCGGCCAAGCCTGTACCGGCGGCAAAAACCAACATGAAAACCCGGGGTACGTTGTGGCCCAAGGCTTCGACCATCTCGGGGTGAGTCAAAGCCGCTTGAATCACCAGACCAATGCGGGTGCGTGTGAGCAGCAACCACAAAGACAAGAGCATCAAGATAGCCACCAACATCATGAAGCCCCGTGTTGCTGGGAAGGGTGAACACACCAAACGCACTGCAGCATCAGCCGACGCACAAGCCTCTGCGGGAGCCGCACCCCAAACAAAACTGAGGCCATCGACAGAATGGTTGATCAGGGTGAAGGCCGAACTGCGCAAAAGTTCAGGTGGCGGAAACTCAACAGCAGATCGCCCCCATACAAGCTGAATTAATTCAACAATGACATAGGAAAGACCGAAAGTAACCAACAGCTCAGGAACATGTCCAAATGGATGTACTTTGCGAAGAGAAACTCTCTCGAATAACGCTCCGCATGCGCCGACCAATAAAGGAGCAATGAAAAGTGCAGGCCAGAAACCTATCCAGCCGGACAGTGTGTGACCAAAATAGGCGCCAACCATGTAAAAACTGGCGTGTGCAAAGTTGAGCACGCCCATCATGCTGAAAATCAGCGTCAGGCCTGAGCTGAGCATGAAGAGCAACAGTCCGTAACTGAGACCGTTGAGCATGGAGATGATGAAAAACTCCATAAAAACTTTCCAGACCTTCAAGGGTCTAACTGCGTTACCGAAAGTGGGTCAGATCAACCGACCCAATGAAGGGATGCAAAAAACAAAAGACCCGATGAACGCGTGTTGATCGGGTCTGGGCCCACACTGCAAGGCGATGACTGAACGTCAACCCCTTGCAAAATTGAACGGTGTTGACGTCCCGTGTTTAGCTTGGACGCTTCATCTGGCAGCTGGTGGGTGTGCTGGAGATGAACGATGGGAATTGCTTGACAGGAGCCAAGGTCATTCCCGTGTTCTCTGGGCTGTAAGGGAACTTCTTGTCGGCTTTTTGCCAGACAGTCATCCACAAAGGTTGCTGCAGCTGGTGGTCGGTTTTGCGCATTTGGACCTCACCATGGTAACTGTTGAAGGTCAAACCAGAGAGGGCCGCTGCCACTTTGACTGGATCGGTCGATTTGGCTTTCGCCATTGCTGTGCCCAGTGCGTTGTAAATCGAAATAATTGAGCCAGTGTAGAAATCATCGTTGAACTTGGTCTTGAACTCGGCCATCCATTTGCCCATGTCACCACCCATGTTGTAGTGGTTGTAGGAAATTTGATAAACACGACCCGCACCATTTTGACCGAGGGCAGTCGGTGTGCCCGTCACACCGGTGTAATAGGTATAGAACTTGCCGTTGTAACCGCCTTCGTTGGCCGCCTTGATCAGCAAGGCCAAGTCAGAGCCCCAGTTGCCAGTGATCACAGTGTCGGCACCCGAAGCCTTGATTTTGGCGATGTAAGGTGCGAAATCACGCACTTGCGCCAGAGGATGCAGGTCCTCGCCCACGATTTTCACATCGGGCATCTTGCGCGCGATGTTTTCCTTGGCATAACGAACAACTTGATGGCCATGAGAATAATTCTGATTGAGCAGATAGATGTTCTTGATGTCTTTCTGGTCTTTCATGAACGTGGTCATGGCCTCGATCTTCATGGACGTGTCAGCATCAAAGCGGAAATGCCAGTAGCTGCACTTGCTGTTGGTGAAGTCTGGATCGACCGCCGAGTGGTTCAAGAAAATAACTTCTTTACCGGGGTTGCGTTCATTGTGCTTGTTCACAGCGTCAATAAGAGCACCAGCAATGCCAGAGCTATTGCCTTGAGTGATGTAACGCACGCCTTGGTCCATGGCGGCTTTGAGCGCGTTCAGGCTTTCGGCGGGGCTCAACTTGTTGTCAATGCCGATCACTTCAAACTTCACGCCTGCTGGGTTGGTTTTGCTGAACTTTTCTGCAAAGAACTGAAAGCTTTTGAGCTGGTTGCTGCCCACAGGTGCCATCAAACCCGACAAAGGATCAATCCAGGCGATTTTGACGGTTTCGCCCTTTTGTGCGTAAGCACCGAGACTGCTGACGGCCAAAGCGGTGGCAGCGATCAAACGGATGGTGGATTTCATGACAAGGTCTCCTGCGTTGTGAAAGTATGACCATCGAAGCGTAACCTCTGGCCAAAGAAAATCGCTCGGGGTTTGCCCCTAAGGCGTATCACACCCGCGACTTTTAATCTTCAATTCATGATCGCGCTCAAAGCCCAGGCAATACGTAGTTGGCCAATTGCTCACGCAGTCGCGTCTTGAGCATCTTGCCGGTGCCACCCAAAGGAATGGCATCAACAAAGACCACGTCGTCCGGGATTTGCCATTTGGCGGTTTTGCCATCGTAAAAAGCGATCAGTTCCTCACGGCTGACTTCGGCACCCGGTTTTTTGACCACACACACAATCGGACGCTCGTCCCACTTGGGGTGGCGCATACCGATGCAAGCGGCCATGGCCACTGCCGGATGGGCCATGGCGATATTTTCCACATCAATGGAGCTGATCCACTCGCCCCCAGACTTGATCACGTCTTTGCTGCGGTCCGTGATTTGCATGAAGCCGTCGGCATCGATCGTAGCCACATCGCCTGTGGGGAACCAGCCATCCGCCAAAGGGTCACCGCCTTCTTGCTTGAAATAAGTGGCAATCACCCAAGGGCCCTTGACCAAGAGATCGCCTGCTGCCTTGCCATCGTGCGGCAGCGCCTGACCATGGGTATCCACGATCTTCATGTCGATGCCGTAGATGCAACGCCCTTGTTTCATGCGCAACTTCATTTGAGCGCCAGCAGGCAAGCCCAAGTGCTTGTTTTTCAAAGTACATACGGTGCCCAAGGGGCTCATTTCGGTCATGCCCCAAGCGTGCAAGACATCCACCCCGTAGTCCTCTCGGAATGCATCGATCATGGCGGGCGGACAGGCCGAGCCGCCAATCACCGTGCGCTGAAGAGTGTTGAACTTCAAGCCAGCTGGCTTCATGTGGCCCAGCAACATTTGCCACACCGTGGGAACACCGGCTGCAAAACTCACGCCTTCAGATTCGATCAGCTCGTACACCGATTTGCCGTCCAAGGCGGGGCCCGGAAACACCAGCTTGGCACCTGCCATGGCGGCGCTGTAAGGAATACCCCAAGCATTGACGTGGAACATTGGCACGACAGGCAAGATGGCGTCTCGAGCAGAAATGCACATCGAGTCGGGCAAAGCGGCGGCGTACGCATGCAAAACGGTGGAGCGGTGGCTGTACAAAGCGCCCTTGGGGTTGCCCGTGGTGCCACTGGTGTAGCAAAGGCTGCAAGCGGTGTTTTCATCCAGCTGCGGCCAGCTGTAGGTGTTGGGTTGCGGCTTGATCCAAGCCTCATAGCTGAGCAAATTGGGAATGCCCGTGTCGGCGGGCAGTTTGTCGGCATCGCACAAGGCCACGTAATGGGTCACGGTCTTGCAATGGGCATGCAGAGCCTGAACCAATGGCAAAAATGTCATGTCGAAACACAAGACTTGGTCTTCGGCGTGGTTGGCAATCCAGGCCATCTGCTCAGGGTGCAAGCGTGGATTGATGGTGTGCAGCACCCGTCCCGACCCGCTCACACCAAAGTACAGCTCCAGATGGCGATAACCATTCCAGGCGAGTGTGGCGATGCGCGCCCCTTGGGGCACGCTTTGCGCGTCCAACGCATTGGCCACTTGGCGCGAACGCCCAGCCACTCGCGCCCAATCACTGCGGTGGATGTCACCTTCCACCCGGCGCGAGACGACCTCGCTGTCGCCGTGGTGTTTTTCGGCAAAGTCAATCAAAGAAGAAATCAGCAGTGATTGCTGTTGCATCAGTCCCAGCATGGGGCGTCTCCTGTCAGTTGGGTGGTTCTCAAACCTTGGATTGTGCACTTCGACCTTCGGCGCACTGCCCCTAAAACCCGCCAATCAGCGGGTGCTTGTCAAGGGCGTGACAATCCAAACATGTCAATTGCACCGCCGGATTCGCCCACCACCCCAGCCCAAGACTTGCCTGTGCTGAACTGGACCCACCGTTTGAGCCAACTGGGCTCGCGGTTTTTCACCCCTTTGCAACCTAGCCCATTGGCGGCGCCTGCTTGGGCCGCCTGCAACGAAGATTTGCGCCTTCAATTGGGCTGGCCTGCCGAATTGTTTGACGAGGCGCATCTGCAAGCCTTCGCGGGCAATGCCCTCATGCCAGGGTCTAAAGCTTTGGCCACCGTTTACAGCGGGCACCAATTTGGCCAATGGGCGGGTCAGCTGGGCGACGGCCGTGCCATTTGGCTGGGCGAGGCCCAATCCACCCTTGGACCGCAAGAGATCCAGCTCAAAGGCGCGGGGCGCACGCCCTATTCGCGTGGCGGGGACGGCCGTGCGGTGCTGCGCTCCAGCATCCGCGAGTACTTGTGCAGTGAAGCCATGCACGGTCTGGGCATTGCCACCACCCGTGCGCTGTGTCTGGTGGCGTCCCCTGAGCCGGTGCGCCGCGAAACCATCGAAAGCGCCGCCGTGGTGGCGCGGGTCGCACCCAGTTTTTTGCGATTTGGACACTTTGAACACTTTTCGGCCCAAGGTGACATCGACAGCCTGCGCAGCTTGGCGGACCACGCCATCCGCCACCATTTGCCCGAATGCCAAGAACGTGCATCACTTTGGCAAGGCAATGTTTACGCCGCCCTGCTGGATGTGGTGCAAGAGCGCACGGCCCTGATGCTGGCCCAATGGCAAGCGGTCGGGTTTTGCCACGGGGTGATGAACACCGACAACATGAGCCTGCTGGGCCTGACCATCGACTACGGCCCGTTCCAGTTCATGGACGGCTTTGACCCCGGCCACATTTGCAACCACTCGGACCACCAAGGCCGCTACGCCTATGGCCGCCAACCCAATGTGGCCTATTGGAATTTGTATTGCCTGGCCCAGGCCTTGACCCCGCTGATTGACGACCAAGCGCTCACGCTGCAGGTGCTGGAGGTTTACAAAACACGGTTTCCCCGCGACTTGGGCGACGCGATGCGGGCCAAACTGGGCCTGATCGGCGACTTGGCCCCCGAGTCTGAGCGCGAAGCCGATTGGACATTGGTCGAGGACGTGATGCAGCTCATGGCGGCCGAAAAAGTGGACTTCACGTTGTTCTGGCGTCAATTGAGCCAAGCCGTGGTGCAGCAATCGAAAGCCACCACCTTGACCGATGCGGGCTGGAGCGCCGTGACCGATCTGGTGCTGGACCGCCCTCGCCTGCTGGCTTGGCTGGCGCGCTACACCGAGCGGGCAGGTCAAAGCCACTTTGCGGCCATGGGCCAGCAGATGCTGCGCACCAACCCCAAATTTGTGCTGCGCAACCACTTGGCCGAGATCGCCATTCGCCAAGCCAAAATGGGCGATTTCTCAGAAATCGAAGTCCTTCACAACTTGTTAAAGTCGCCATTCGATGAGCATCCAGGCTTTGATGCCTATGCCGACCTGCCGCCCGACTGGGCGGGCCAACTTGAAATCAGCTGTTCCTCATGAGAAAAATCAACAAAACCGACCAAGAATGGCGTGAGCTGCTGGCTGCCAAAGGTGCTGAGCCGGTGGCCTTTGCGGTGACGCGCCAAGCCGCAACCGAGCGCCCCTTCACGGGCAAGTACGAAGGCCATTGGGCTAACGGCATTTACCGCTGCGTCTGCTGCGATGCTGAATTGTTCAAGTCCGACACCAAATTTGACGCAGGTTGCGGCTGGCCCAGCTTTTACCAATCTTCCGTTGAGGGCGCCATAGAAGACCGTGTGGACAACAGCCACGGCATGCGCCGGGTAGAAACCCTTTGCGCCCAATGTGGCGCACATTTGGGGCATGTGTTCGAGGACGGTCCTGCACCGACAGGCTTGCGTTATTGCATGAACTCTGCTTCGTTAGACTTCGAAGCCTCTTGACCCCAACCGACTGTGCAAGACGCTCGGCTTTAGCACTTCACTCATGAAATTCATCCTCGATTTTTTCCCCATTTTGCTGTTTTTTGGGGCTTACAAAATGGCCGATATCTACACCGCTACAGCGGTGCTGATGGGGGCAACTGTGTTGCAAACGGCCATCCTGTACAAACTGGACGGCAAGCTGCAGACCATGCACAAGATCACGCTGGTGCTGGTGCTGGGCTTTGGCGCGCTGACCTTGAGCCTGCACGACGAGCGCTTCATCAAGTGGAAACCCACCCTGCTTTACTCGGGCCTGGCGATGGCCCTGGCTGTGGCGCACTGGTTTTTGAAGAAAAACTTCCTGCACATGCTGCTGGGCACGCAATTGCAACTGCCCCATGCGGTCTGGAACCGCTTGAATCTTTCCTGGATGCTGTATTGCCTGTTCATGGCCACCATCAATGCCTATGTGGCCCACTACTTCAGCACCGAAGACTGGGTCAATTTCAAACTCTGGGGCTATGTTTTCCCCTTGGTGTTCATTTTGGGTCAAGGTATTTACATCTCCAGATACCTGCCCAAAGACAGCGACACCCCCCAAAACACCGACAAAGAATGAACGCCATCACCCCTCCCCTGAGTCAACAAATCCATGCGCGCTTGATGGAGCGACTGCAAGCCACCGAGTTGCGGGTCATTGACGAGAGTGCCGACCACGCAGGCCATGTGGGTGCGAATGACAGCGGTCAAGGCACACACATTCGGGTGTGCATTGCCTCGCCTCTGTTTGCAACACTCAGCCGAGTTCAACGCCACCGGCTTGTGTATGATGCGCTGCAAGATTTCATCGACCAAGGGCTGCACGCTTTGGCCATTGAACTGATCTGAATTTGGGCGGTCACTCGATGTGGCGGCCCCTTTTTTTGAATTCTTTTGTATTTTTACCCCGATTTCGACTTTCTGTATTTGAGGAAAAACCCATGAAAAAGCAATTGTTCAGCGCCGCTTTGGTGGCCCTGCTCGCGGTCCCTGCACTGGCGCAAAATCTGGCCGTGGTCAATGGCAAGCCTGTTCCATCTTCTCGCATCAAAGCCTTGCAACAGCAAGTCGAAGCCTCTGGCCGGCCCATCACGCCCGAAATCATGGCCCAAATCAAGGAAGAGCTCATCGCCCGCGAAGTCTTCATGCAAGAAGCCCGCAAGCGCGGTTTGGACGCCTCTGAGGACTACAAAGTCCAGTTGGAGCTGGCCCGCCAGACGATCCTGATCCGTCAGCTTTTTGCCGACTTCCAAAAGAAGAACCCCGTCACGGATGCTGAAATCAAAGCCGAATACGACAAATTTGTGGCGGCCAATGGCGGTAAGGAATACCGCGCTCGCCACATCTTGGTCGAAAAAGAGGACGAAGCCAAAGCCTTGATTGCCGACATCAAAAAAGGCGCCAAATTTGAAGATTTGGCCAAAAAAGTTTCCAAGGATCCGGGGTCTGGCGCCAACGGTGGTGATCTGGATTGGGCAGCTGCCGGCAGTTATGTGGCCGAGTTTTCGGACGCCATGGTGAAACTGGCCAAGGGCCAGATGACCGATACGCCGGTGAAGAGCCAGTTTGGTTTTCACATCATCCGCGTAGACGATGTGCGTGAGGCCGAGTTGCCCAAACTGAACGACGTCAAACCCCAGATCGCTCAGCAACTGCAACAGCAAAAACTCGGCAACTTCCAAGAGGGTCTTCGCTCCAAAGCCAAGATCCAGTGATCTGGTCTTTGCGGCGATAAAAAACGCGACTTCGGTCGCGTTTTTGTTTTCTGGGCTTCTTTGGTCAAAAGGCATGGGCGCAGGCTGGGGCGATGTGGCAAAGCGAAGCGCCTCTGAGCCCCGGCCAGTACCCGCCGCTTCAGGGCTCCCCAACGCGATACCAGCAAGCTGGGATAATCCCAGCCCATGCAGCCCCACCTCCTCGAACTCCTCGCCCCCGCCCGCACCTTCGACATCGGCATCGAAGCCATCAACCATGGGGCGGACGCGGTCTACATTGGCGGCCCCTCGTTCGGGGCGCGCTCCACGGCCGACAACTCGGTGCAAGACATTGCCAAGCTGGTGGAATACGCCCACCGCTTTCACAGCCGTATCTTTGTCACACTCAACACCATCTTGCGTGACGATGAGCTGGAAGGGGCCCGCAAACTGGCTTGGCAGCTTTATGACGCAGGGGTGGACGCGCTGATCATTCAAGACATGGGGTTGCTGGAGATCGACATGCCGCCGATCCAGCTTCATGCCAGCACCCAAACCGACATCCGCACCCCTGAGAAAGCCAAGTTCTTGCAAGACGCAGGACTTTCGCAAATCGTGCTGGCCCGCGAGTTGACGCTGCCGCAAATCACTGCCATCCGGGATGTGATCGATACCGAACGCACGGTGATCGAATTTTTTGTGCACGGCGCATTGTGCGTGGCTTACAGCGGCCAGTGCTTCATCAGCCACGCCCACACCGGCCGCAGCGCCAACCGGGGCGACTGCTCGCAAGCCTGCCGACTGCCTTACGAAGTCAAAGACTCACAAGGCCGCATCGTGGCGCACGACAAGCATGTGCTGAGCATGAAGGACAACAACCAAAGCGAGAACCTGCGCGATCTGGTGGACGCGGGCATCCGCAGTTTCAAGATCGAAGGCCGCTACAAAGACATGGCCTATGTGAAAAACATCACGGCCCATTACCGCAAGCTGTTCGATGAAGTGCTGAACGAGCGTCCCGAGCTGGCGGCCTCGTCACATGGCCGCACCACCTTCAGTTTTGAGCCCGATCCAAACCAGAACTTCAACCGCGAGTTCACCGACTACTTTGTGCAGGGCCGAAAAGAGGACATTGGTGCCTTTGATACCCCCAAAAACCCCGGCCAGCCGATTGGCTGGGTCAGCAAGGTCACGGCTGAGCACGTCGAAATCACCACCGACGACCCGGCTACCGAGCTGCACAACGGCGATGGCCTGTGCTACTACGACCTGCAAAAGGAACTGGTGGGTTTGCAGATCAACCGCGCCGAAGCACAAACAACCAAGAGCGTGTGGCGACTGTTCCCCAAAGATCCGATGGGCGGCTTCAAGGACTTGCGCAAAGGCGTGCAGATCAACCGCAACCGCGACATGAGCTGGGTGCGAACGCTGGATAAAAAATCGGCCGAACGCCGCATGGGCGTTTGGATGCAGCTGGCTGAAACCAGCAGCGGTCTGCAACTGACCCTGACCGACGAAGCCGGTCACACCGGCACGGCGCAAATGGACATGGCCTGGCAAGCGCCCAAAGACGCGGCCCAAGCCGAGGACAAACTCAAAAACGCCTTGGGCAAATTGGGCGATACCCTTTTTGAGCCGCTGGAGGTGCAAGTTGCCCTGCCCCGCCCTTGGTTTGTACCGCCCTCACAACTCAATGCCCTGCGCCGCGAGGCCATCCAGGCACTTGATGACGCCCGCATCCAGGGCCTTCATCGCTTGCCACGTGCCGTACCGCTCGAGCCGCCTGTCTCTTACCCCGAAGACACCCTCAGCTATTTGGCCAATGTGTTCAACCAAAAAGCGCGTGACTTTTATGCCAAGCATGGTGTCAAAGTCATCGCTGCAGCTTACGAAAGCCAAGAAGAGCTGGGCGAAGTGAGCCTGATGATCACCAAACACTGTGTGCGATTTAGCCTCAGCCTGTGCCCCAAACAGGCCAAAGGCGTGACCGGCGTGCAAGGCACGGTGAAGGCTGAGCCCATGCAACTGATCAATGGCAAGGAAAAACTCACCCTGCGCTTTGACTGCAAACCCTGTGAAATGCATGTGGTCGGCAAGATCAAAAAGTCAGTGATCAACGCCGTGCCCGAAAGCCCAGTGCAGTTTTATAAATCGAGGCCTGTGGTCGGGCTGCACTGATTCTGAGGGGTTCAGTCCTGCCACGCCCAAGACTGCAACTCGTAAACCCCATCAGGCTGACGCCAAACGATGGCTTTGGCGTGCCGCTTCTTTCCCTCCAGCGTCACTTGCAAATCAAGTTCCAACTGCAGGCCAGCCACCACTTGCTGGCGGGCCTGAATCACGTCTTTGTAAAGCACCCTCGCCTTGTTTTGGACCGCAAAGGTCTGCACCGCAAAACGGGCTGCTTCTTGAACATCGGGGCTGAAAGCGTCGGTGGGAACCCAAGCGCCTGCGACAGCGGGGCGGGCTGTATCGGCCGCCATGGGTTTTGTGATGGTTGAGGCTGTGGGCCTCTCGGGACTGCAGGCACTCATCGATACCGCTGTCACGATCAATAAGGCTTTCGACAGCACAGTCCAGCCCATTGATCAGCCCAAGGGCTTGAAGAGTTCGTTCAGGTCCGACTCGCCAAACAGCGGCTCTTTGCGCTGCACGGCACCCGCGTACATGTCTTGGGCCAGCTGGGCTTTGCGCTCTTGCAGGGCCAGCATGCGCTCTTCAATCGTGCCTTGGGCCACCAATTTGAGTACCCAGACGCTTTGGGTCTGGCCGATGCGGTGGGCCCGGTCGGTGGCTTGGTTTTCTACAGCGGGGTTCCACCACGGGTCGAAATGGATCACCGTGTCGGCCTGCGGCAGGTTCAGGCCCACGCCCCCCGCTTTGAGGCTGATGAGGAAGAGTGGCACCTGCCCACTGGTGAACTGGTCGATGATGGTGTCGCGGTTTTTGCTCTGACCCGTGAGCTTGACCCAGGGGATGCCCAGACGCGGCAGTTCTAGCTCGATCAGGCTAAGCATTTGGGTGAACTGCGAAAAAAGCAAAATCTTGCGGCCCTCGGCGACCATCTCGGGCAGCATGTCGAGCAGTTGCTCCAGCTTGGCCGATGGCTTGCCCTGGCTGGCCGCGCCCATTTTGAGCAAACGCGGGTCGCAGCACACCTGGCGCAGCTTGAGCAGCGCATCCAAGATGGTGATTTGCGACTTGGCCAAACCTTGTGCGCTCAGGGCATCGCGAACGGTTTTTTCCATGCCCAGGCGGATGGTTTCGTACAGGTCAGCCTGTTGGCCTTGCAGGGGTACGGGCATCAGGGTTTCGACCTTGGGCGGCAGCTCGCTGGCCACCACGTCTTTGGTCCGGCGCAGCATGAAGGGCGTGATGCGCTTGCGCAGCTGGTCCATTTTTTCGCTGTTGCCTTGGCGCTCAATCGGGTTGCGAAACAGCTCACCAAAGCGCTTATGGCTCCCCAAAAAGCCCGGCATCAAGAAATGAAACAGGCTCCACAGTTCGCCCAAATGGTTTTCCATGGGCGTGCCCGACAGGCACAGGCGATGCGCAGCGGGAATATCGCCCACGGTTTGCGCGGCACGGGTGTTGGCGTTCTTGATGTTTTGCGCCTCGTCCAGCACCAGCAGGTGCCAGTCGGTGGCCAGCCACAACTCACGGTCGCGGTGCAGCAAGGAGTAAGGCGTGAACACGATGTCAAAACCATGGAGGTCTTGAGCGGCGCCATGACGCGTCAGCCCGTGATGGATGTGGGTGATCAAACTGGGGCAAAAGCGGGCCGCTTCGCGTTGCCAATTGCCCAGCAAGCTCAGCGGAGCCACAATGAGGGCAGGCTGAGTGAGGCGACCGGCTTCCTTTTCCGTCAAGATGTGCGCCAGAGTCTGCAGGGTTTTGCCCAAGCCCATGTCGTCGGCCAGAATGCCCGCCAGCTGGTGCGTACGCAAAAACTGCAACCAATTCAGTCCATGCTGCTGGTAAGGCCGCAATGTGGCTTGCAAGCTGGCGGGCACTGGCGCATCAGGCAGGCTGTCGAGGCCACGCATTTGCTGCACCAGCTTCAACAGGCTTTGGGCCCCCGCCCAAGAAACACCTTCACCCAACGAAGCAGCTGTTCTCAAGGCCTCCAAGCGAGACAGGCGCAGTTCCTCGCCACCCCAATCACGACCGCGCTCGGAGAACAGCTCCATGAGCGTGGTCAGCCAAGGTTCAATTTTCGCTGTAGGCAGCTTCACAAAGCCATCGCCTTGCAAATCAGGCAGATACAAAAATGGCGGCAAGTCAGCCATTTCGCCCTCGGCGGTCGCGCTGCTGATTTGCGCGAGCGTTGTCAAAATTGTGGGCACCCAAGGCAGGATGTTCACCCGTTTGCCGTCGATGTCCATGCCCAGCGACAAGTCAAACCAGGGAGAGGTTTCTGGCGCTTTGCCGTCACCCGACAAGTCGATGTGCACATCGTCCGCTTGGCGCAGCCATGTGGAGGTGCCCGAGATGAGGTTCACGTCCAGACCCGCTTGGCGAAGTGATGTAAAGTCGTTCTCGACCCACTCCAGCCAGCGCAGCTGCGAATGCTCGGGGGGCAACATCAGCATGTTGGCGTCGAAAGTGACCAAGCCCAATCCCGCTAAGGCGTCCCAGGCTTGCCGCTCACTGGGCAGGTCACGCAGCAACATGCGCGCTTTTGAGCCCTGCCCCACCATGACGCGGTTTTGGTTGCCCGGCCAAAAGCCGAGGTGGCCGTCGTAGTCAAAGCTCAATTCGGCCAAAAACAGGCCCTGCAAACCCCGATCAGCGGGGTGCGTCGGCGTAATATCGAGCACGGCTCGGGGCTTGACCCCTCGAATTTCAGGCATCTTTTGGATAACGGGCGGCAAAGGTACCGGGCCCAAAAGTTCGAGCAACTGGTTTTGAAACTTGAACGCCACAGTTTCGGGCAACACAGGCGAGTTGGACAAAACTTGCAGCTCGTTGGCGCTCAGACCCTGCGCGTCCAAAGGTCCACAAAGACCTTGCACCTTGTCCATGAAAAAAGGGGGCTGGTTCAAGCCGTACACCACACCTGGGCTCAGCGGTTGCATGCGCAACTGCCAGCCATCGGGTAAGTGGTCTTGGCTTTTGACCTCGTGCCATGACCCCACCAAAGTTTCTGGGGTGTCTTGCCAGCGCAAAGCGATGCCATCTTCCGACACCAAACGACCGGTTTGGCTGCACAGCTTCAACAGGAGCTGTCCGGGCATGCCGTGCAGTTTGACCTCGCTTTGAAAACCGTAGGCGCTGAAACTGCTGGCAGCCGGACAGGCCTTCAACAAGTCAAAAATATCCCGATCCAATGGGCTGCTGGTTTGCCAGATGGGGTCGTGCGGCGGGGGGTCGGTGCTCAGTCTTTTGGCTTTGCCCCACTCGCCATTTCGCTTTTGGGAAGCCCGTTTCACGGCCAAGTGAAACACGGGTTTGTAAGCGGTTTGCACCACAGTCAAGCTGTACACAAATTGGTCATGCGTACTGCCGGGCAAGGTATAAGCGACCGGGCCATTGGCGTTTTCCAAGCGGTTCAGCCAGTCGCGGACCTGGTATTCGGCATGGCTCAAGGCACGTTCTTTTTCCATCTGAGAACGGCGCTCCAGCATCTCTGGCGAAGGACCATCAGGCCCCCATTCATTGAGCAGGGCCAAGCCTTGCATCGAGGCCAAAATGCCCAGCGCCGCGCCATGTTTGCAATAGCGCCCCACTGGGCAGGTGCAGCCACTGCGCCATTCGCTTAAGTTGCCGCCCGCACTCACACGCAGCTCGGCATTGACCGCATAGGGCTGCACATCGTTGCCTTGCACCTGACCTTGCAAACGCCAGCTGTCGCCGTCTGGCGTCAACTGCGAAGACAAGACCTTGTCTTGGAGGTACAAAGTGGTGCCGCGAGACCACGCCCCCTGGTCAAAATAAAAAGCCAGTTGCGAGGGCGGGAACCACTGCCGGGGCGTATCAGACTTCATGTCATCAAGGGGTCACCCCACCCACCTGCGGGCGTTTTGCCAAACGCGCAACCACGGGCTGGTGGCCGAAATGTCACCGCTGGTCCAGCTCATCTGCACATTGCGGAAAACCCGCTCGGGGTGCGGCATCATGGCCGTGAAACGTCCGTCGGCCGTGGTCACGGCCGTGAGGCCCCCTGCACTGCCGTTGGGGTTGAAGGGGTACTCCTCAGTGGCCTGACCGTGGTAGTCCACAAAGCGCATCGCACCAATCACCTGCGTCGCATGGCCCCGATGCTTGAAGTTGGCAAAGCCTTCGCCGTGCGCCACGGCAATGGGCAAGCGGCTGCCGGCCATACCCTGCAAAAACAGGCTGGGCGATTCCAACACCTCAACCATCGACAGACGCGCTTCAAAGCGCTCGCTCTGGTTGGTGGTGAAACGGGGCCAAGCTTCGGCACCCGGGATGATGTCGGCCAGTTCGGCAAACATCTGGCAGCCATTGCACACGCCCAGCCCGAAGGTGTCGGTGCGGCCAAAAAAGCCCTTGAACTGCTCAGCCAAAGCCGGGTTGAAAGTGATGCTGCGTGCCCAACCGATGCCCGCGCCCAGCGTGTCGCCGTAGCTGAAACCGCCGCAAGCGACCAAGCCTTTGAAATCGGCCAGCTTGGCGCGGCCCGATTGCAGGTCGGTCATGTGCACGTCGTGCGACTCAAAACCGGCTTTGTGGAAGGCGTAGGCCATTTCCACATGCGAGTTAACGCCCTGCTCGCGCAAGATGGCCACTTTGGGGCGGGACAAATTCAGGAACGGCGCGGCCACATTGTCAGTCGGGTCAAAGCTCAGGGCCACATGCATGCCGGGATCGTCAACACGGCCAGCAGCGGCGTGCTCGGCATCGGCGCAAACGGGGTTGTCGCGTTGCTGGCAAATATTCCAGCTCACGCTGTCCCAGACCTGATGCAGGTCTTCCAGCTTGGCGGCAAACACCTCTTGGGTGTCGCGCCACACACTCAGTTCGCCCACGCCTTTTTGGATGGTTGATTGCACGGGACGGGTCTTGCCAATGACGTGCGTGTGCTTGGACAAGCCAAAATCGCGCAGGGTTTGCAACACCGCGTTGCGCTGGGACGTGCGCACCTGCAGCACCACGCCCAGCTCTTCGTTGAACAGCGCTTTAAGGGTGAGTTCTTCGCGGCGAGCGCTGACCTGACCCGCCCAGTTCTTGGCGTCTCCGTGGTCGGCGCGGCTGTCGGTGATGCCATCGCCTTCGGTGACCAGCATGTCCACATTGAGCGCAACGCCCACATGGCCCGCAAAGGCCATTTCGGCCACAGTGGCCAACAAGCCGCCATCGCTGCGGTCGTGGTAGGCCAGGATCTGCCCCTTGGCGCGCAAGGCATTGATGGCTTTGACCAAATTGACCAGCGCCTGAGGTTCTTCGAGATCAGGCACGCTGTCGCCAAACTGCGCCAGCACTTGGCCCAGCACGCTGCCGCCCATGCGGTTTTGGCCTTGGCCCAGGTCGATCAACAACAAGCTGGTGTCAGCCTCTTGAGCATCCAGCTGCGGCGTCAAGGTGCCACGCACGTCACTCAAGCTGGCAAAGGCAGTGACGATCAAACTAACGGGTGAGGTGACCTTGTGGGTTTGGCCATCAGATTGCCACTGCGTCCGCATCGACAAACTGTCCTTGCCTACGGGGATCGAGATGCCCAACGCCGGGCACAGTTCCATGCCCACGGCTTTGACGGTTTCGTACAGCGCGGCGTCTTCGCCCGGCTCACCACAAGCGGCCATCCAGTTGGCCGACAGCTTGACGCGGGGCAACTCGATGGGTGCAGCCAGCAAATTGGTGATGGCTTCGGCCACGGCCATGCGGCCGGAGGCTGCAGCGTTGAGCGAGGCCAGCGGTGTGCGCTCGCCCATGCTCATGGCTTCACCGGCAAAGCCTTGGTAGTCGGCCAAAGTCACGGCCACATCGGCCACAGGCACTTGCCAGGGTCCGACCATCTGGTCGCGGTGCGTCAGACCGCCCACGGCGCGGTCACCAATGGTGATGAGAAAACGCTTGGACGCCACCGTGGGGTGGCTCAGCACGTCGATCACGGCTTTTTGGACCGATACACCGGTCAGGTCCATGGTGGGTGACTGACGCAACACGGACTTCACATCACGGTGCATCTTCGGCGGCTTGCCCAGCAGCACGTCCATGGGCATATCAACGGGCGACGCTTGCCCCTTGTCTTCCAATACCAATTGGCGCTCGTCGGTCGCCACACCGATCACCGCAAACGGACAACGCTCGCGTTCGCAAAAAGCAGTGAACTGCGCCAAAGACTCTGGCGCAATCGCCAAAACATAGCGCTCCTGGCTCTCGTTGGACCAGATTTCTTTGGGCGACAAACCGGATTCTTCGAGCGGGACGGCGCGCAAATCGAATCGCGCACCCCGACCTGCGTCGTGGCTCAACTCGGGGAAGGCGTTGGACAAACCGCCCGCACCTACATCGTGAATGGCCAGGATCGGGTTGGCCGCGCCTTGCGCCCAGCAATGGTTGATGACCTCTTGCGCCCGGCGCTCAATCTCGGGGTTGCCGCGCTGCACCGAGTCAAAGTCGAGGTTGGCAGCGTTGGTGCCGGTGGCCATGGAACTGGCCGCGCTGCCGCCCATACCAATGCGCATACCCGGTCCACCCAACTGAATCAGCAAGCTGCCCGCAGGAAATTCAATCTTGGTCGTCTGGCTGGCGTCGATCTGCCCCAAACCGCCTGCGATCATGATGGGCTTGTGGTAAGCACGCACCACGCCGTCCACGGTTTGTTCGTATTCACGGAAATAGCCCAGCAAGTTGGGGCGGCCAAACTCGTTGTTGAAAGCCGCACCGCCCAGGGGTCCTTCGGTCATGATTTGCAAAGGGCTGGCGATGTGCTCAGGCTTACCGCCCGGTTGGTCTGACAGACCGCCCCAAAGTTTGGACACGGTGAAACCGCTCAAACCCGCCTTGGGCTTGGAGCCACGGCCGGTCGCGCCCTCGTCGCGGATCTCGCCGCCCGCGCCGGTTGAAGCGCCTGGGAAAGGCGAAATTGCGGTCGGGTGGTTGTGGGTCTCGACCTTCATGAGCACATGGTGCAAGGCCTGTTCGCTTTGGTAAGCCGCGCCCTGCCCTGAAGGTCTGGCAACAAAACGCTCCACAGTGTGTCCTTCCATCACCGAGGCGTTGTCCGAATACGCCACTACGGTGTGCTGCGGGCTGAGCTGGTGCGTGTTGCGGATCATGCCGAACAGGCTCTTGGGCTGGGCCACGCCGTCGATGGTGAACTCGGCGTTGAAAATCTTGTGGCGGCAGTGCTCACTGTTGGCCTGCGCGAACATCATCAACTCCACATCGGTGGGGTTGCGCTGCAAACCCGTGAAGGCTTTGACCAAGTAGTCGATTTCGTCTTCGGCGAGGGCCAATCCCCAGGTTTTATTGGCGAGTTCCAATGCTGCACGCCCGCCGCCGAGCACGTCCACATGGTCCATGGGCGCGGGTTCGAGCCCGGTGAACAAGGCAACAGCCTCGTCGCGGCTGGACATGGCCGATTCGGTCATCCGGTCGTGCAACACAGCAGCCACTTGGCTCAGTTGCTCCGCAGTTAATTTGGCCACGCCCAAAAAGCCTGACTTCATCACCAAGCGGTATTCGGTCAGGCGCTCGACGCGGCGAACCTCAAAACCGCAGTTGTGGGCGATGTCGGTGGCCTTGGACGCCCAAGGTGACACGGTGCCCAAGCGGGGGCTGACCCAAATCACGGGACCGTCCGCCGGTCCAGCATAGGGCTCGCCATAAGCCAAGAGTGCGAAAAGTGTCTGTTGTTGGGCTTCGGCCAAAGGGGCGGTCGTGGCGACCAGGTGGACAAAACGGGCTGAAATGCCCTGAATTTGCGAAGAAATGGCGGCCAATCGTGGCAAAAGCTGGGCAATACGAAAGTCGCTGAGGGCGCTGGCGCCTTCAAAAGTCGTGATGTGCAGGGACACGGGGTGGCCTTGTAAAGAGACAGAAAACCGTCATTCCGGGGCCGCTGACTGGGGCTGACCGGCAGAGGCGGTATTTTAACGGGGGAAACCCTGATCTGGAGGCGAGAGGGACAGGTGTGGGGCTGTCTTTTTCAAGAAAAAAAACCGTGCAGCATCAGCAGCACGGCCTTTTTCATCAGACTGATCAGCATCGATCAACCCAGAACTGAAGTGGACTCCATTTCGCGACGGATTTTATAGGCGTGGGTGCTGGTGTCCATCGCCACGTCATCCCATGTCAGGCTTTGGCCTTTGGCCACAGGGCGAACGACCTTGACACCGTGCGCCAAGCCCAGCGGAACACCGCCCATGCGCTTGGAAGTGGCGGCTGGCAACAATTTGCCCCAGACGGTGTAACCGCCCTCGCCGTCCAACATGTCGCCGGGCTTCAAGTCGCGCTTGGCGGTGGCCACCACATCGGCGTTCCAGCCGATGGCCACGCCCGTGGGTTCGTTGCGCAGGGCAACGCTCGCCACGCTCACGCCCACTTCGAGGCCAATCAAATGCCAGCGTTTGTAGAGGGTGAAGTAGCGGCCAGACGGATCGGTGTGGGCGTTGTACTCTTCAAAGCAGTTCTTGATGTAGTCGGTCTCGGCCTCGACCGTGACCCACACGCCCATGCGGATGTCGTAGGGAATTTTTCGGCCATCGGTCTCCAGGCTCGAGATCACCTCGACCATGCCTTTGCGTTCCAACACGCCGCCTTCCGAGATCGGGCGGGTGACATACGGAATGTCTTCCACGCTGGCCGGCGGGTAGAGCAAACCGTTGCTGGGCACGCCCAAACCGGTGGCGTTGGACACCGCCGTGCTTTCGATCGAGGGCTTGGAGCCGTCCAAAAAGCTGTTGAACATTTTGGGGTTGAGGCCCCCGCGCTCGGCTTGCTCGGGTGTGAGGCCGTAATAGCCCCACACGGTTTCGGGCGTGGATTCGCAAAAGTGCGGCAGCCACTTGTGGCCCCGGCCTGCGGCCACCACCGGAAATCCGCAGGTGCGGGCCCAGTCCACCAAGTCGCATATGAGCGCGGGCTGGTCGCCAAAGGCAAGCGAATACACCACGCCCGCCGTTTGCGCACGGGTGGCGAGCAAGGGGCCGCAAAAGGCGTCGGCTTCCACCGTCACATTGACCACATGCTTGCGGTGTGCAAAGGCTTCCAGAATGTGGTCGACCGCGTGCAGGGGTGAGCCGGTGCATTCCACGACCACATCCACCGCCGGGTGGCGCACCAGGCTCTGCCAGTCGTCGCCCACATGCGTGGTGCCGTGTTGAATGGCCTCGTCCAGGCTGCTGGCCGACAGGCGCTCGGCCGCCCAGCCCACACGGGCAAGGTTGGCTCTGGCACCACTGGGCGACAAATCGGCAATGCCCACCAAGTGCACACCGGGTGTGCGTGGAATCTGCGCCAAGTACATGGAGCCGAATTTGCCCGCGCCAATCAGGCCGATGCGGATGGGGCGGTTTTCTGCTGCACGTTGCAGGAGTTTGGCATGCAGGTTCATGCGGCTTCTTTCAGTTTTTCGAGTGAGGTTTGCAAAGCGCTTTCGGGCATGCCGTTTTTCCAAGGCAAGTCCACCGGATAGGTCTTGACCAAGCAGTCGTCGGGCAGGCAGCTGATGGGCGTGAAGTCGCGGTGCGCGATGTATTCGGGGCGTTTGTGGCGTCGTATGTGGTTGGACACAGCGCACAGACTCAAATAGACACTCACCCGATTCCAAGGTGAAAGGTTGCTTGTGGAGGCATGAACCAAGCAGCTGTGAAACAGAATCATCGAGCCAGCTGGCCCGGTGGGGCTGACAATGCCGCCATCCTTGTCGCCAGCACGTTGCACCAATTGACGAATCAGGTCGTTGTCCACTGTCCACAGGGGGTAACTGGTGGTCGACAGGTCGTGTTTCGCTTCAACCACCCCCTTTTTGTGGCTGCCCGGAATGAACATCAGCGGACCGTTGAAGGGGTTCACGTCGTCCAAAAAAATCGCCACGTTCATGGCCCGTTCGGTGGGCATCATGTCGTCGTTCAGCCATGTGCCGTAGTCTTGGTGCCACTGCCACACATCGCCCTCAAAAGCCATCTTGCCGTTGATCTTGAACTGGTGCATGTACAGCGCTTCGCCAAAGAGGTCTTGCACAGGCTCGATCATGCGGGGATGGCGAGCCAATTTGGCAAAGGGCTCGCTGTACATGTGCGCCGCAAAGTTGGTGCGCACGGCATCGCTGCCTTTTTCGCGCACGTTGTAGGCTTCGCGACGGCTGTACAACTCGGGCACCGCATCGGTGAGATTTTTGGTTTCTTCGGGTGTGAACAGACCGGGGAAAAACAAATAACCCTCACGGTCAAATTGTTCCAATTGTTCGGGTGTCAGTCTCATGCTTGTGCTCCTGTTTTGAGGTTTTGAATTTGCTCTGAAAGTCGAGCCGTGAGTTGCACGCTGGCCTGTTGGGTGTGTTCTTGCACCAGGCGAACTGCCTCATCGGCGTCGCCAGCCGCAATGGCGTTCGCAATCGCGTCGTGTTCGTCCCAAACGGTTTGCCGCTGGTGGGATGACTGCAGCACCGCGCCCATCACACGCTTCAGGTGGTGCCAGTGCAGATCAATGCTTTGCGCGATGAGAGGATTGCCTGAGGCTTGGTAAATGGCGCGGTGAAAGGCCAAATCGGCTTGGATCATGGCCTGGACATCACGCGTTTGGTGGACCCCTCGGCCTTGTTGCATGAGCTCCGGGTCGATCTTTGCGCCCCGCTCGGTCGCCAAACGCACTGCCAGAGCATCCAGGCTGCCACGTACTTGGTACACCTGGGCAATCCAATGCACATCCAGTTGGGTGACCTGAACACCTCGGCCCGGAGCGTCTTCGACAAAGCCGTCCTTTTTGAGCAGGCGCAGGGCTTGCAAGACAGGTTGCCTCGACACCGAGAAACCCGCTGCGAGCTCTTCTTGGTTCAAACGGGTTCCGGGCTGCAGACTGCCTTCGCTGATGGCGTCCAGCAAACGGGCATAGACCTGCTCCACCAAATCGGGGGCTGTGGCCAGTTGGATGGTCTTCTGTGTCATGTCTGTATACAGAATACACATTCAGCATGCAGGGCGTTACAGGGTTAACCCACACAGCCCTGAAGTACCACTCAAGGGTCCTTGTGGGTTCAAAAAAGCCAAAGGGGTCTTGTCAAGTCGCCCAAGAGAGGATTGCACGCCAATGGGATAATCTCAACATGAGTATCACCATCAAAAGCAAGGAAGACGCTGCGGCCATGCGGATCGCCGGTCGTCTGGCCTCTGAAGTTTTGGACTTCATCACGCCCTTAGTCAAGCCTGGTGTCACCACCAATGAACTCGACCAACTGTGTCACGACTACATCGTGAACGTTCAAAAGGCCATTCCGGCCCCTTTGAACTACGCACCTGGCGGCTACAAGCCCTACCCGAAATCCATTTGCACCTCGGTCAACCACCAAGTCTGCCACGGCATTCCGAACGACAAGCCTCTCAAAAAAGGGGACTCGTTGAACATCGACATCACTGTGATCAAAGACGGCTGGCACGGTGACACCAGCCGCATGTTCATGGTGGGCGAAGGCTCAATCGCTGCCAAACGCTTGGCCGCCCTCACCTACGACGCCATGTGGAAAGGCATTGAGCAGGTCAAGCCCGGTGCCCATTTGGGCGACATCGGTCATGCCATCCAGAAGTTTGCCGAAGGACACGGCTTTTCTGTGGTGCGCGAGTTTTGCGGACACGGCATCGGCCAGGTGTTCCATGAAGAACCTCAGGTGTTGCACTACGGCAAGCCCGGCACGCTCACCCAACTGGTGGCAGGCATGGTCTTCACCATTGAACCCATGATCAACGCCGGCAAACGCGACATCAAGGAAATGGGTGACGGCTGGACCATCATCACCAAAGACCACTCTTTGTCGGCCCAATGGGAGCACACCGTGCTCGTCACCGAAACCGGCTACGAGGTGTTGACCGTGTCTGCGGGTTCACCCGCAGTACCCGGTTTTGTGTCTGGCACGGTCAGCGCCTGACATGGCCAACCAAGCTCCGTTGGCCGATCTCGCCACGCTGCGCGACACGTACAAGCACGACAAAGCTGCTGTCTTATCGAGCTTGGCGAGCAGTGGGTACGCCGCCCGGGGCCTCAAGCAAACCTTGCGTCAGTTGTCCATCTTGGCCGATGGTTTGCTCATTCAGTTGTGGCAAAACGCCGGTTTTTCTCCTGATCTCTGTTTGGTGGCCGTGGGCGGCTTTGGCCGCGCCGAATTGTTTCCCCACTCGGATGTCGATGTCTTGGTGCTGTTGCCCAACGGCCAATCGCCCGAGCACACGCCTGAATTGCAAGCGCAGTTGGAGCGCTTTATTGGGAGCTGCTGGGACACAGGTCTGGACATCGGCTCCAGCGTGCGCACCTTGGGTGAATGCCTGGCAGAAGCCGCCAAAGACATCACAGTACAAACCTCTTTGTTGGAATCGCGCCGTGTCACAGGCAACACCCGGTTGTTTGGCGATTTCCAGCAACAGTTCCAAGCGGCCATAGACCCGCAGGCTTTCCTGGTGGCCAAGACGCTCGAGATGCGCCAGCGCCACACCAAGTTTGAAAATACCCCCTACGCCCTCGAACCCAACTGCAAAGAATCTCCCGGGGGCCTGCGCGACCTGCAAGTGATCTTGTGGGTAGCCCGCGCTGCAGGGCTCGGCCACAGCTGGGAGGAGTTGGCCCGCAAAGGATTGGCCACCCCGCTTGAGGCACGACAGATCAAGCGCAATGAAGCCTTGTTGGGCTTGATCCGTGCGCGCTTGCACCTGCAAGCCAAGCGCCGCGAAGACCGACTGGTGTTTGACCTGCAAACCAGCGTGGCCGAGACCTTTGGCTTCAGCTCGGACGTGACCCCTGAAGGCCGCTTGGCTTTGCGCGCCAGTGAAAAGCTGATGCGCCAGTATTACTGGGCAGCCAAAGCAGTCACCCAACTCAACCAAATCCTGCTGCTCAACATCGAAGACCGCCTGAAAACAGAGCGTGGTGAAAGCATTGACCATTTCCGGCCTTTGAACGAACGGTTTTTTGAAAAAGCCGGGCTGATCGAAGTGGCCAGTGACGATCTGTACCAAAAGCACCCGCACGCCATCCTCGAGACCTTTTTGCTCTACCAGGCCACACCCGGCCTCAAAGGCTTGTCGGCCAGAACACTGCGTGCGCTGTACAACGTGCGCTCGGTCATGAACGGGCGGTTTCGGGCAGACCCGGTCAACCGGCAGACGTTTTTACAGATCCTGCAGCAACCCCAAGGCATCACCCACGCGCTGCGCCTGATGAACGACACCTCGGTGCTGGGACGCTATTTGTGGGTGTTTCGGCGCATCGTGGGCCAAATGCAGCACGACCTGTTTCATGCGTACACGGTGGACCAACACATCTTGATGGTGCTGCGCAATGTGCGGCGCTTTTTCATGGCCGAACACACCCATGAGTACCCCCTGTGCTCTCAGCTGGCCAGCGACTGGGACAAGCCTTGGATCTTGTATGCGGCCGCCTTGTTCCACGACATCGCCAAAGGCCGTGGCGGTGACCACTCCAAGCTCGGCTGCACCGAGGTGCGCACTTTTTGCAGGCAGCACAGCATCGACAAAGAAGACGCCAAGCTGGTGGAGTTTTTGGTCAGCGAACACCTGACCATGAGCCACGTGGCCCAAAAAGAAGACTTGGGCAACCCGGAGGTCATTGCCCGCTTTGCGCAATGCGTGGGCGACGAGCGGCATCTGACGGCGCTGTATTTGTTGACCGTGGCCGACATCCGCGGCACCAGCCCCAAGGTGTGGAACCCCTGGAAGGGCAAGTTGCTGGAAGACCTGTACAAAGCCACTTTGCGCGTGCTGGGCGGCAGCGCCCCGGACGCCAACACTGAAGTGCAGGCCCGCAAACGTGAAGCCCTGATCGAATTGGCCCGCCAAGCGCAGCCGCACGAGGGCCACAAAGCCCTGTGGGACACCCTGGACGTGAGCTACTTCATGCGCCACGATGCCTCCGACATCGCTTGACATGCCCGGCAACTCTCGCGCCATGTGGCCCTGCCCGAGGCCTCGCCCAGTCGCGCTATCGTGCGGGCCCGCCCTTCACCGGTGGGTGAAGGCCTGCAAGTTTTGGTTTTCACGCCAGATCAACCCGACTTGTTTGCCCGCATCTGTGGCCACTTTGACCAGTCGGGTTTCAGCATTCTGGATGCGCGTGTGCACACGACCCGCACCGGCTGGGCGCTAGACACCTTCCAAATCGTCACGCCCATGTTGCACGAGCATTACCGTGAACTCATGACCATGGTCGAATCGGGATTGACACAAGCCCTGAATCAACAAGGCCCCTTGCCTTCGCCTTCGCGCGGCCGTGTATCCCGTCGGGTGAAAAGCTTTCCGGTCACGCCACGTGTCAGCCTCAGTCCTGATGACAAAGCGCAAAAATGGCTGCTCAGCATTTCAGCCAGCGACCGCATTGGCCTGCTTTACAGCATTGCCATGGTGCTGGCACGACACGGCATTCAGCTGCACCTGGCCAAGATCAGCACCTTGGGCGAACGGGTCGAGGACAACTTCCTCATCAGCGGCCCAGAGTTACAACACAATCGGGCACAAATACAAATCGAAACCGAGTTGCTGCAAGCCTTGCAGCCCTCTTGAATGACCTCCATGAACCTGCCTTTGCCCAAGACCTCTCACGTGCCAAGCACCGACCCCTACGCATCAGACCGCGACTCGCCACCGGGTCGCCCCGAAAACACGGGTGATTACAAAAAAGCCTTGGCCTGTTTTGGCACTGGTGTCACCGTCATCACGGCTCACCACGAATGGCAAGACGTGGGCATGACCTGCAACTCTTTCAGCTCTGTGTCGCTCAACCCCGCCATGGTGTTGTGGAGCATCCGAAAAGCCGCCGGCAGTCTGATCGCTTTCACAGAATCAAATGGTTTCATGGTCAACGTGCTGGCCCACGACCAGCAAGCCCTGGCCATGCAATTTGCCACCGGCAACATGACCGACCGTTTCTTGGGTGTGCCCTCAGAGCGTCACCACAGCGACCGCCTGCGGCTGGCGGGCATCTCGGCTTGGTTTGACTGCGATTTGCACCAACTGGTGGACGCAGGCGATCACCTGATCGTGCTGGGCAAGGTGCGCGACTACGGGTGGAATAACACCCCCGCATTGGCCTACAGTGCGAGCCAGTTTGGGGTGTTCAGCGCCCTGCCAGCGGCTTGATTGGGGGCGCTCGGCTGAGTCTCACGCAGAAGCATCAGACCCAGACCATCCTCAGCTCTTGCGGCGCGGCGGCAAGCCCGTGTGCTGGGTCAGCAGCTGGCCTTTTTTAGGTTGCGCTGGACGTTTGGCAGTGGACAAAGACACCGACGACTTGGCTCCCGCACCCGTGCTGTTTTTACGACGGGCACTTTGGTAGCCTTCTTCGGCCAGCGGCTGCCAGTTCGGAATCAGGTGGTGTTTGCCGTTGCCAATCAAATCCGCCCGACCCATGGCCTTGAGGGCTTCGCGCAGCAGGGGCCAGTTGTTGGCGTCGTGGTAGCGCAAAAACGCTTTGTGCAGGCGGCGGCGTTTGTCGCCTTTGACAATGTCCACTTTTTCGCTGTCGCGGGTGATTTTGCGCAGCGGGTTGCGGGTGGAGTGGTACATGGCCGTGGCTGTGGCCATGGGACTGGGGTAGAAGGTCTGAACCTGGTCGGCCCTGAAACCGTTCTTTTTGAGCCAGACGGCCAGGTTCATCATGTCTTCGTCGCTGGTGCCCGGGTGGGCCGCGATGAAGTAAGGGATGAGGAACTGCTTTTTACCGGCCTCTTCGCTGTACTTGTCAAACATCTGTTTGAACTTGTCGTAGCTGCCAATGCCCGGCTTCATCATCTTGGACAGCGGACCGCCCTCGGTGTGCTCAGGCGCAATCTTCAGGTAGCCGCCCACATGGTACTGCACCAGCTCTTTCACATACTCGGGCGACTGCACGGCCAAGTCGTAACGCAGACCGGAGCCGATCAAGATCTTCTTGATGCCCTTCAGGTTGCGCGCCCGGCGGTACATGTTGATGAGCGGACCATGGTCGGTGGTCAGGTTTGGGCAGATGCCGGGGAACACGCAACTGGGTTTGCGGCAGGCCGATTCGATTTCGGGGCTCTTGCAGCCCAAACGGTACATGTTGGCCGTGGGGCCGCCCAGGTCAGAGATGACGCCGGTAAAGCCTTTGACCTTGTCGCGGATGTCTTCGACCTCGCGGATGACCGAGTCTTCTGAACGGCTTTGGATGATGCGGCCTTCATGCTCGGTGATGGAACAAAAAGTGCAGCCACCAAAGCAGCCGCGCATGATGTTCACGCTGAAGCGGATCATTTCCCACGCGGGGATTTTGGTCGCGTGGTCGTGGCTGCCGTTTTCGTCGGCATAGCGCGGATGTGGGCTACGTGCATAGGGCAGGTCAAACACCAAGTCCATCTCGGCCGTGGTGAGCGGGATGGGGGGCGGCGTGATCCACACGTCACGCGCGGTCGTGCCCTCCCCGTGGGCTTGCACCAGGCAGCGGGCGTTGCCGGGGTTGGTCTCGAGGTGCAGCACACGGTTGGCGTGGGCATACAAGACCGCATCCGACTTGACCTGCTCGTAGCTGGGCAGGCGGATCACGCTTTTGTCGCGGGGCGGGACTTTGTGGGTGCCTTTGCCACGCAAAGCAGGGTTGGGCACAAAGTTGAGCGGCTGG
The DNA here is from genome assembly GCF_040400975.1 of Limnohabitans sp. Lineage (GTDB taxonomy): Bacteria > Pseudomonadota > Gammaproteobacteria > Burkholderiales > Burkholderiaceae_C > Limnohabitans_A. Next base: position 67,097 of record NZ_JBBAPF010000018.1, read on the forward strand.
ATGGTGGCTTGCACGGTGCGGGCCTGCGCCACGGCTGCCGACAGGTCGGCTTCGACGTTTTTGGCGTTGTGGCCTTCGGCCACTTCTTTGGCTTCATCTTCACGGGCGCAAGTGGCGCCCTGCTCCCGAGCCTGGTCGGAAATCATCAAATACGGATTGATGTGTGCTTCCACATGGCCGGGCGTGTCCACGCTGGTGGAGTCGATTTCGAACCAGCCATCAGGCGTTTCGCGCCGAACAAAAGCGGTGCCGCGAACATCGGTGATCTGCTGCACAGGCTCTCGGACGGCCAGGCGGTGGGCGATCTCCACAATCGCCCGCTCGGCATTGCCATACAACAGCAAATCGCACTTGCTGTCCACCACGACCGAGCGGCGCACTTTGTCAGACCAATAGTCGTAATGGGCGATGCGGCGCAAGCTGCCTTCGATGCCGCCCAACACGATGGGCGTATCTGGAAAGGCTTCACGACACCGTTGGCTGTAGACGATGGCGGCGCGGTCGGGCCGCTTGCCACCCACATCGCCCGGGGTGTAGGCATCATCGGTTCGGATTTTGCGGTCCGCCGTGTAGCGGTTGATCATGGAGTCCATGTTGCCGCTGGTCACGCCCCAAAACAGATTGGGTTTTCCCAAAGCCTTGAAGGCCTCGGCGCTGGTCCAGTCGGGCTGGGCGATGATGCCCACCCGAAACCCCTGGTTTTCCAGCATGCGGCCGATCACGGCCATGCCAAAACTGGGGTGGTCCACATAGGCATCGCCTGTGACAAGAACGATGTCACAGCTGTCCCAGCCCAGTTGCGTCATTTCGGCGCGGCTCATCGGCAAAAACGGGGCCGTGCCAAAGCGCTGCGCCCAGAACTTGCGGTAACTGGTCAGCGGTTTGGCGTCACGCGGAAAAAAAGAGACGTCGACAAAAGCGTTCATGGGCAGGGCTATGAGGATTGCCCACTAGTGTAGGGGCTCGCAGTTAGACCTGTGGTCTGGGTGGGAATCAGGCCATGACGCAATCGGCGTAGTAGCGCTTCTTACCGTCATCGTCCGTGATTTCGACCAGACCATGGATGTCCGTCTCAAAGCCTGGGCACTTCTCGTTGAACTCGCGGGCGAACTTGAGGTAATCCACGATCTTCTTGTTGAAAACCTCACCGGGAATCAACAGCGGGATACCCGGTGGGTAAGGCGTGACCAAGCCTACGGTGATCCGGCCTTCCAAGTGGTCGATCTCGACCCGCTCGGTTTTGCGCTGGGCAATGTGGGCATAGGCATCGGATGGGCGCATGGCGGGGGCGAGGTCCGACAAATACATGTCGGTGGTCAGGATGGCGATGTCGTACTTGGCATACATCTCGTGCACGTGCTGTCACAAATCGCGCAGACCCATGCGCTCGTAGCGGGGGTGCTTCTGACAGAACTCCGGCATGATTTTCCACATCGGCTGGTTCTTGGCGTACTCGTCCTTGAACTGCTGCAATGCGGTGAGCAAGGTGTTCCAGCGGCCCTTGGTGATGCCGATGGTGAACATGATGAAGAAGCTGTAGA
>NZ_JBBAPF010000019.1:0-65937 GCF_040400975.1 Limnohabitans sp.
TGCTCCGTTGAGGTCAACTCTCTGGCCAATCCCACACACAAATGCACGTCTCCACTTGGACCAACTGGGAGCGGGCGCCGGTTCGAGGTCGTCGCCCGACCAAGAATCGAATAGTGTCATCCAAGTAGCGGCCGATTACAAAGACCGGGTGTTTTCGGAGTTTGTGCGCGAATACCAAGCCGGACGCACGCCCAACCCGGACATCCTGTGCAATGCCGAGATCAAATTCAAATCGTTTTTGGACCACGCCATGCGTGTGGGGGCTGAAAAAATCGCCACTGGCCACTACGCCCGTGTGCGGCAAAACACGGCCAGCGGCCTGTTTGAACTGCTCAAGGGCCTGGACCCCAGCAAAGACCAAAGCTATTTCCTGCACCGCCTGAACCAAGCGCAATTGAGCAAAACCCTTTTTCCGGTGGGAGAACTGCACAAGACTGAGGTGCGCCGCATCGCCGAAGAGATCGGTCTGCCCAACGCCAAAAAGAAAGACTCTACGGGCATCTGCTTCATCGGCGAGCGGCCGTTTCGTGAGTTTTTGAACCGCTACATCTCCAAAGAACCCGGTCCCATCAAAGACCCAACAGGGCGCACGATCGGAAAGCATGTGGGGCTGAGCTTTTACACCTTGGGACAACGCCAGGGCTTAGGGATAGGCGGCATCAAGGCCAAAGGCGCAGAAATGAAGGCACTGCAAGCGCAAGGTTTGCGGGGCGCAGGTGAACACACGCCTTGGTTTGTGGCCCGCAAGGACATCTCGAACAACACCTTGTGGGTGGTGCAAGGCCACGACCACCCCTGGTTGCTGTCACCCCAGCTGCAAGCCACAGATGTGAGCTGGTGCGCAGGCCACGCCCCTGCGGCCGGATCCTACGCCGCCAAAACCCGCTACCGGCAAACGGATGCACCTTGCAGCCTGCAAGCGCTCAGCACACCCGATGGGTCATCGGGCTTTGAACTTTCGTTCAGCGATCCCCAATGGGCTGTCACGCCAGGCCAAAGCGCCGTTATATACGACGGCGATGTCTGCATAGGCGGCGGCGTGATCCACTCGGCCAGCGCCTGCCCCCAGCCAACGGCCTGACTTACTCCCCGCCCAGCCCCAAGCGGTTGGGTTGGCGCTTTTCAACCGCAAAGCGCAGCAAAGCCGCTGTGCGGAAAACACCGTGGGCAAACTTGCCGTAGGGCAATGTGAGGAACAAAGCCATCACCGAACCCAGATGCACCGCCAACATCAAAGGCATGGCCGCTGTTTGGCCCAACAACCACAGCAACAAGCCGGTCACGCTGACCAAGAACAACAAGGCGATGAAACCCCGGTCCATGGGCTTTTGCGCGGCATCGCCGTGGTCCGGGTGCCGACGCAGGTTCAAGCGCCACAAACCAGCCGTGCCCACCGCCAGGCTCACCCCACCGATGACGCCGAGCAACTTGGGCAAAGTTGTCAGGTCATAGGGTGCGGGCCAGTCCAACACGTAGTGGTACAGCGTGGCCACGCTGGTGGCGGCAAAGCACAGCATGAAACCGTAAAAGGTCAGGTGGTGGTAACGCCTGCGCTCGTGTGTCCAAGCGTCGTCTTCGTTGTGGCAACCCTCGCCGTGTCCACCGTCCAAGTACTTCAGGCGCAAAGCGTCGTGCGCCGCTTCGGCCGCAGCAGGCGGCGTCAGGTCGGCCCCACTGGTGGCAGGCGTCACGTCACGCCAAAAGCGCATCACCCCCAGTGCCAGCGCCAGCACCGCAAACAAAAAGATGGGCGCGAACAGGCTCACCATCAGGTTATGGGGGAATACCGCATAAAAACCACCGGTCACGGGTGCGCCCCACAGTGTGCCTTGGCGCAGCATGGCCAGAGCCAAAAACAAAGCCAAACCCAAAGCAAGCGCCACCGACAAGGTCAAGCCGTTGCGTTGGTACAAACTGCCCAAGGCAGGTGGCCAGGCGTAGTCGGCATAGGTTTGGCCGCGCACCTGGGCCATGGCCTTGGGCACATTGATGGCGAAATCGTGCGGTGGTGCGTACTGGCAAGCGTGCAAACACGCGCCGCAGTTGTGGCACAAATTGGCCATGTAGTGGATGTCGGCCTTGCCGAATTCCAAGCGTCGCGTCATGGCCGGAAACACCGCACAAAAGCCCTCGCAATACCGGCAGCCATTGCAAATTTGCATTTGGCGAGCCACTTCGGCTTCAGGCGCGGTCAACTCGCCACGCGCCAAGGCACGGGCATCCTGGGTCAGGGCTTCAAGCGTTTGCATGGGAAGCTCCTTTCTTCTGGGCCATGACCGCTTTGGCTGCCTGCTCGCCCGCGATGCGACCAAAGGCGGTGCCAATCGTCATGCCTACCCCTGCGGTGTAGCCCTTGCCCAGCACGTTGCCCGCCATCATTTCGCCCGCCACAAACAGGTTGGGGCTGGGCTGGTTGTTGAAGCGCACAGCGGTGGTCTCATCGGTTTTCAATCCCAAATAGGTGAAAGTCACGCCGGGCCTGACGGCGTAAGCGTAATAAGGCGCAATGTCCAACGGCCTGGCCCAGTGGGTTTTGGCGGGCGTGACCCCTTCGGTGTGGCAATCGTCCAGTGCCGTGTGGTCAAACGTGCCTTCGCGGCAAGCGGCGTTGTAATCGTTCAGGGATTGCATGAACGTGGCCTCATCCAGGCCCAGCTTGCGGGCCAACTCAGGCAGGCTGTCCGCTTGGGTGCCTTCAAACACCGGCGGCATGAAACGGCCCACCGCCTTGGCGTCGATGATGGCATACGCCACCTGCCCTGGCTGCTGCGCCACCAAACGGCCCCAGATCGCATAGCGCTTGGGCCAAAAATCTTCACCCTCGTCGTAAAAACGCCGGGCCTCGCGGTTGACCACCACGCCCAATGACACACAGTCGATGCGGGTGCAAATGCCACCGTCGTACAAGGGTGCACGCGCATCGATGGCGACCATGTGCGCCTGCGTCGGGTCGCCAATGCGGTCAGCGCCTTGCTCCAGCATGTGTTTGAGCAAAACGCCTTGGTTGTACCGCGTGCCCCGGATCAAAAATTGATCGGCAGGGTACTCACCGCGCTCGTTTTGGCCCCAAGCCTCACGCAGCCATTCGCGGTTGGACTCAAAGCCCCCGGCCGCCAGCACGCAAGCGCGGGCTTCAACGCGTTCGCGCCGCACACTGCCATCGGCCTGCTTGTGCATGACCGATGCGGCCACAAAGCGGCCCTCGTCCAATTCGACGGTATCCACCTCGGCGTTGTAGTGGATCTGCACCCCCAGCTTTTCAGCGCTGCGGTAAAAAGCATTGACCAAGGCCTTGCCACCGCCCATGAAGAACGCGTTGGTGCGCGCCGTGTGCAAAGCCCCGGACAACGACGGCTGAAAGCGCACGCCATGCTTGACCATCCAGGGCCTGCAGGTCGCCGAATGGCGGATCGCCAAACGCGCCAAACGCTCGTCCGTCAAGCCCCCAGTGACCTTGAGCAGGTCTTGCCAGAACTCTTCTTCCGGATAGGCGTCGACCAACACGTCTTGCGGCGCATCGTGCATGCAGCGCAAATTGCGTGTATGACCTGAATTGCCACCGCGCCACTCGCGCGGCGCCGATTCGAGCAGCATCACGCTGGCACCGGCCTCACGGGCCATGAGCGCCGCACACAGGGCAGCGTTGCCGCCACCAATCACCAAAACATCGACCGTCATAAACACTTTCAGGGCACAGGGCAAAGGGCGCGCAGCCCAGGTCAGATCAGAACTGGTACTTGCGTAAACCACCGTCCACAGGGATCACCGCACCCGTGATGTAGCTGGCCAAAGGCGAAGCCAAGAAAGTGACCAGGTTGGCCATGTCTTCCGGCTCGCCATAACGCCCCATCGGGATCTCGTTGTCGCACTGCCACTGGCGGTATTCAGGCGTGTAGTTGCGAAAAATTTGCTCGGAATGGATACGCCCTGGTGGCACACAATTCACGGTGACCCCGTGCTTGCCCACCATGCGCGACAAACCTTTGGCCCAGCTGTGCATGCCCGCTTTGGCGCAAAACGCACCGTTGGTGTGCTCAGGTTCACTCTTGCCAGTGATGTTGATGATGCGGCCCCACTTGCGTTCAATCATCTGGTCAATCAGGGCATCGGCCACCTGGCGCGGACGGTGAAAGTTCAAGGTGATGGCTTCTTGCCAAGCCTCTTCGCTCACATGCAACTCCTTGAAACTGCGCGAGCCGCCAGCGTTGTTCACCAAAATGTCCACACTGCCCAAACCCGCCAAAGCCGCCTCTGCCAAGCGTTTGGCCGCATCTTCGGCGTACAGGTCCGATTCGATGATCACCGGCGCATGCCCGCCAGCGGCCACGATCTCGTCCGCAAGCTCGCGCAATTTGTCCACACGCCGTGCAGACACCGCCACACGCACACTCTCAGCGGCCAAGGCTTTGGCAATGCCACGCCCAATACCCACGCTGGCTCCCGTCACAAGAGCGGTTTTATTTTTGAGTTGCAAGTCCATGAAAACTCCCATTTGAAAATCAACGTTCAAATGTATTCCCTGGACACTGGGCTGTGCACCGGCACCAAAGGATGGGGGTATCATGAAAAGTGATGGCAATTGACTTATGGATGGGATCAATCCGCCGAGAGTTTGGCCTGTTGAACCACCCGCCTCCACTTGGCCAAGTCATCGCGAACCAGCGTTTTCAGCTCTTCGGGCGTGCTGGTTTGGACATCGGCACCCTGTGCCTCAATGCGCGCGACCGTATCCTTGTCGGTGAGCACTTGATTGAGTGCCGCATTGAGTCTGTCGACCACCGCTTTGGGCGTTTTAGCCGGCACAAACAAGGCATACCACTGCGTCACATCTACCCCGGGGACTCCCAGCTCTTTCAGGGTTGGAACCCCTGGCAAAGCAGGGGAACGGCGACTGCCAGCAATCCCAACCGGGTGCAACTTCCCGGACTTGACGTGCGGCAAGGCTGTGAAAAGGCTGGGGAACATGATGTGCGTGTGACCTGCAACCGTGTCGTTGACCGCGGGTGCAGAGCCCTTGTAGGGCACATGCATCCAGGAAGCTTTCATGTTGAGCTTGTAGAGTTCAGCGGCAAAATGAGGCGCCGTGCCGTTGCCCGCCGAGGCATAACTCAGTTTGCCGTCCTGCGCCTGAATGGACGCCAAAACAGTCTTGGCATCTGCGGCCTTCAATTGGGGGGTGACCACCATCAAGGTGGGCGAATACCCGACCAGGCCCACAGGCTCGAAATCACCGACCGGGTCGTAACGCAACTTCTGCAAAGCCGGGTTCATCGCATGGGTCGCGACATAGCCAAAAAGTACGGTGTGACCATCTGCTGATGCGCGAGCCACAAACTCAGTCGCAATGGAACCATTGGCACCTGCCTTGTTCTCAACGATCACTGATTGCCCCAGCAAGGGAGCCATTTTTTGGGCAATGACGCGCGCCATGGCGTCGTTACCGCCCCCTGCAGCTGTCGGCACAACAAGGGTGACCGTTCTGTCAGGGTATGCGTAAGCCAATACCGATGAACTCCAAACCAAGGCGGTCAATATCTTTTTGAAATTGCGCGGATGCATGAAAAACTCCTTAAGAAAAAACCAAATCGGCTGGAAGCTGCAAAGTTCCTTCCATGATTTTTCGAACCGTACGAACCACGGATGCACGGACCACTTGCAGCTGACCTGTTTGCTCCCGGACCTCTGCAGCAATCTGAATCACACCCGAGGGGTGCACCACTTTGAAAATTTGTTCGCCCTCAAGGCAGACGGTCCTACTGGCCACCGTGCCGGGTAAGGCGAAAGCAGTCACCACACCGATGGCGCCTGTGACGGCATGGGCGGTATGGCACTGCCAAGGCGTGAAATAGCGCGACACGATCGCCATGGGGTCTTGACTTGGACTGACCAGCACAGGTTTGGGCATCACACTGGCAGAGACATCGCCCAAGCCCATGAGTCGACCGGCTTGCAGGCGAATGCGCTCCATGCGGGCCAACAGATCAGGCATCGCATCGAGCTCAGAAGCGCTCTCAGTGCCCGTGACGCCCAAGCTCCGGGCATTCATCAAGACCATGGGCATCGCTGCATCGATGCAAGTGACTTCCACACCATCGATCACATTGATGCGCTCACCGGTAGGAAAAAGCTGCCCAGTCACAGCGCCCCATGCGTCCAGAAAACTCAGGTAAACCGGCGCAGCTGTGCCAGCCACCCCATCCATGCTGATGTTGCCGTCATAAACCACCCGGCCCTTGGGTGTGAGAATTTGCACATCAATGCGCGCCCCGGTATTGACGTTGTGCACACGCACCGAAGTCATGCCATCTGCGGCCGCAATCAAACCTTGTTCGACTGCAAACGGCGCCACGCCCGCCAACATGTTTCCGCAATTGGGGCGGGTATCGACCCCGTTGGGCCCCACCTGCGCAAACAGGTAATCCACATCGCAGTCCACGCGCGATGATCTTGACACCATCGCGACCTTGCTGGTCAGGGTAGAGCCGCCACCGAGTCCGTTGATCTGCGAAGCATCGGCCGCACCAATGGCACTTTGCAAAACACGATCTCTCAAGTGATCGTCTTTGGGTAACCAATCACGAAGGAAGAAAGGGCCGCGTGAAGTTCCTGAACGCATCAGGACGCAAGGCAATGAAGTAGTCATGGGTGCCGATGATGCGATCTGTATAGAATTTTGTGAATTGCATTTTTAAAAAGTATTGATGCAAAAAAAACAAGACTGAATTCAACATGAACATCAACTTCGATTTACATGACCTGCAGGCCTTTTCTGCCGCAGCCGAACTGGGCAACTTTCGAAAAGCAGCTGAAGCCGTCCACATTTCGCAACCGGCCTTCAGCCGACGAATCGACAAACTCGAAAACGCTCTGGGCGTGAAATTGATCGACAGAAGCACGCGCAGCATGAGTCTGACGGGGGTTGGAAGAGACTTCGCACGCAAGGTGCGCCTATTGCTTGACGACCTCGATGAGACCTTGCTAGGCATTCAAGAAGTCGGAGGAGCGCGAATGGGCGAAGTCACCGTCGCCTGCGTACCCTCTGCTGTTTATTACTTCTTACCGCAAGTGCTGCGCACTTACCACGCCAGGTTTCCACGCATCCGAATCAAAGTCCACGACGCCAGCGCCAATGAGGTCCTTTCGGTTGTTGCCAGTGGCGAAGCCGACTTCGGGGTCAACTTCATGGGCAACGACGAACCTGGGATTGAATTTCGCAGCATTCTGGAAGAGCGCTTTGTCGCCGCCTGCAGAAAAGATCACCCTCTGGCCAAAAAGAGAAAGGTCAGTTGGCAAGAACTGGGGCAATACGACTTCATGTCTGTTTCCAAATCATCGGGCAACCGCATGCTGCTCGATTTGGCCTTGGCCTCGGCAGATCAAAGACCACAAAGTATTTACGAAGCCCAGCATGTCACGACCTTGTTGGGTTTGGTCGAAGCGGGCATGGGTGTTGCTGCGGTGCCGTCATTGGCCATGCCCAGCGCAGATCACCCGGTATTGGCGAGCGTGCCTTTGTTTGACCCCATCATCACAAGGCGTATTGGACTGATTCGCCGCAAGGGCCGCAGCTTCACACCAGCGGCCGAAAAGCTTTATGAGTTGCTGCTCGGCTTGCGTCCCGGAAGCCGCCGCAAGTCAGTGGTCAAAACTTAATGCTTGAATGACCCATCTCCATATTGGACGCTGGAACACTCAGGCTCGCCCCCAACCAGACGCCAGACCGAACCAAAGAGCGCACACAATCGGCCATGACCACGCGGGTCGCCAAGGCTGCTGGCGACAACTCATCGTCCGACAAACCGCATAAAAAATTCACACGCTTGACTTGATCATCGGTGATGCGTGTCATGCACAGGCTCTCGGTAGCGCCTTGCATGCGCGCTACAGCCGCCCAAGGTTGCAGGGTAGAGCCCAGGCCTGCGCTCACGGCATCCATCAGCATGGCCAAGGAGTCCATCTCCATGATCACACGGGGATCCACTTTGGCCCGAGAAAATGCCGCATTCAGGCCACTGCGCAAGCCATGCGGCCCCGTCGGCAAAATCAGCGGCTCATCACACAGCTGAGACATGCGCAGGCTTTGAGGAAATTTTTTAGCTCGGGTCAATCGTGCAGAAATGAGAAAAATATCTTCCTCAATCAGCGGTAAAACACTCCAGCGCCTGGCTGCCTGCAAGGATTGGCCGCCTGCCATCGGCAAGTCAAACAAAACAGCCAAATCGAGTTGCCGGGCATTGAGCATGGCCGACAAATGCCCCGAGAGGCTTTCGACCATGTGCAGACGAACATCCGGGTAACGTTCACGCATGGCCTGCATCAGCGGCAAACCCAGCACTGCCGCTGTGGTCGGTGCCAGACCCACGCTCACCGTCCCCGAAAGACGGGCCTGCTGGGCAGCGCGAATGGCCTGCTCGGCGTGACGCAAGGTCAACTGCGCCTCCCGGAAAAACGCCACCCCCGCCTCGGTGGGCGTCACGCCCTGTGGGGTGCGCTGCAACAAACGTGTGCTGAGCTCTCCTTCGAGTCGGGTGATTTGCTGGCTCAGGGCCGACTGCACCAGGTTCAGATCCAAAGCGGCACGGCTGATGCTGCCCATCTCCACCACCCGCACAAAATACCGCAGTTGTCGCAACTCCATGGGGTCAGGTGTCCGATCGGTGCAGTTTCTCTTGGATTTTTTGGCGGCTGCGCCAAACGCTCCACAACACCAAAGGCAGCAGCAAAGCCACTGACATTTCAGGATTGAATGGCAGACCATAGGCATTCAAGCCCTTGAAGGCATAAAGCAGCAAGCTCACCACGTAATAAGTGATGGCGGCCATGGACAGCCCCTCCACCGTGACTTGCAAGCGCAGCTGCAGCTCTTGACCGCGGGTGAGTTTTTCGAGCAAAACTTGGTTTTGCGCCTCTGTGGCAATGTCCACCCGGGTGCGCAACAGGGCGCTGGTGCGCGAGACCCGCTCGGCCAATGACGCCAAACGCTTTTCTGTGGCATTCACCGTGGCCATGGCGGGCGACAAACGCCGCTGCATGAACTCGCCCAAGGTTTGCGTGCCTGAGATGGGGCGCTCGCGCAGCTCCGTCAAACGTTGGCTGACCAAGGTGTCGTAAGCGCGTGTCGCAGAAAACCTGAACCCATGCTCAGCAGTGGCACGCTCAATGCGCGCAGCCAAAGACACCAACAAGTCCAACAAGGCCTGATCGGTCTCGCCCTTGCGTTCCAGCAAGCCGGTGATGTCGGCCAATTGCGCTTCCGCTGAAGACAACATGGCCGACAGATTTTTGGCCACAGGCAAGCCACGCAAAGCCATCAAACGGTAGGTTTCCAACTCGAGCAAGCGCTGCGAAACTCGTCCGGCTCTGGCCTCGCTGGTGTCCTCTGGCGCCACCACCAACATCCGCTCGAAACCATCTTCACCAATTCGGAAATGGGTCAGGATGCACGAATGGGAAAGGCCCTCGGCCGTGTTGCCCATGCGAGAGGCCAAAACCGTTCCCTCACCCAACCAGCTTTGGGCCTTGGCGATCAAATGGGGGGACTCGATGTCGGCCGACAACATGCCCAGCGCAATGGCCGTCATGGTTTGACCCGGCAAGGCGCGCAGCCAGTCGGTGCCAACGGCCACATGCGGCGCCAACTCCGGCAAGTCGGCGCCCCATTGCGCATTCGGCGGTAAATTTTGGACGATGGAGTAACGGGTGAACTCGGTGTGCCGCTCCCATTTGACGGTGAAGTGGTCGCAGCGCAAACGCAAAAAGTTGCCCTGCAATTGGTCCAAACCCAAATCGGCATGACCGGGTAAAAGCCGCAAATGCGCCCACTCTTGCTCCCGCGTGACGCCCTCGTTGAGCAGCGCCACATACACGATAAGGGCTGGCAAACGCACCCGGGCAGGCGGACGCGCATGCACCTCGTTGTGCAACTCACGCCTTTGGGCGTCTTCTGGCGGCAAGAACCGGGAGGTGATTTCGTTCATGAGACTATTCTGACCGAGCTTACAGCCACGCGCTGTGGACGCTAAGAGAAGTCTCAGCAAGCAGCCGGCGAATCCTCATGCGCTGCTGAAAGAAAAAACCGTGGGTTTGGCCACGGGTTGGGGGATGGACGCCGATAAAACGGTGTTCTTCAGAACGGGATGTCGTCGTCCATGTCGTCAAAGTTGCTGGCGGCAGGCTTGGCGGCGGCTGCAGGGCGGCTGGCCGTTGCAGCGGCTGGCCGGGCCGGTGCGGCTTGGCGCGGGGCATAGCCACCACCGCTGCCGCCATCCTCTGACGGGCCGCCCATGCCTTGGCGGCTGCCCAACATTTGCATGCTGTCGGCACGGATGTCGGTGGCGTATTTTTCAACGCCATTTTTGTCGGTGTACTTGCGGGTGCGCAGGCTGCCCTCGACATACACCTGACTGCCTTTGCGCAGGTACTGGCCCGCGATTTCAGCCAGCTTGGCGAAAAAGCTGATGCTGTGCCACTCGGTGGCCTCTTTCATCTCGCCGGTTTGCTTGTCTTTGTAGCGGTCGGTGGTGGCCACGCGGATGCTGGTGACCGCATCGCCCGAGGGCAAGTAACGGGTTTCGGGGTCGGCACCCAGGTTGCCGACGATGATGACTTTGTTGACGGATGCCATGAAAACTCCTCGATGATGTCTGAATTATGAGGCCATTCCCCGCCCACTCCGTGGACTGGCCCCGCGCTCAGGCCGCTTGCCCGACTGCTGCGCTTCGGCCCGGGGTTTGCATGGGCCAGGCCATCAGCAACCAAGCCAGCATGGCCACACCGCAGCACAAAAACAGGGCCGGGCTGCCCCAGGACTTGACCAACCAGCCGCCCGACAATCCCCCGACAAAAAAGCCCAAGGACTGCAGCGTGTTGTAGACCCCCATGGCCGTGCCGCGCATGGCCCGGGGCGCCATGCGCGACGCCAAACTGGGCTGGGTGGCTTCCAGCGCATTAAAACCACAGAAAAACACGAGCAACAAGACCGTCAAAGCCCCCAGGCTGGTGGTGCCCACCGACTGGAGCAGCAAACCAGCCTGCACCAGCAGGATCAGACCAATCGAGACCAGAAACACCTTTTTCAGGTGCCCGCGCCGCTCCATGGCAAACACCACAGCCAAAAACAAAAAGGACAAACATACAGCTGGCAAATACACCTGCCAGTGGTGCGGCGCCTGCAATCCCGCTTGCACCAACAAAGCTGGCACCGAAACCCACATGGCCAACTGCACCGCATGCAAGACAAACACGCCCACATTCAGGCGCATCAGGTCGGCATGGGCCAGCACATCGCGCAATCGCCCACGCCCTTCCCCCATCACCGGCTCGGGTGCAGGCGGTACGCTCCAAACGACCACGACCACTCCCACCAGGGCCAGCACGCCCGTCAGCCCAAACAAGCCGGACAAACCGATCATGCCCGTCAGCAAGGGCGACAGCACCAATGACAATGCGAACACCAAGCCGATGCTGCCGCCCACCAAGGCCATGGCCTTGGTGCGCACCTCGTCACGCGTCAAGTCGGCCAGCAAAGCCGTGACAGCGGCCGACACAGCCCCAGCGCCCTGCAAGCTGCGCCCCAGCAACAGGCCCATCAAGTCGCTGGCCGCCGCCGCCCAAAAGCTGCCCAAGGCAAAAATCAGCAGGCCCAGCACAATGACCCGCTTGCGCCCAAAACGGTCAGACGCCATGCCAAACGGCAACTGCAACAGGCCTTGCGTCAAGCCATAAATGCCCATGGCCAGACCCAGCCACACCGGGTCCTCACCGCCGGGGTAGCGGCGCGCTTCCAGGACAAAAACCGGCAAAACCAGAAACAAACCCAGCATGCGAAGCGCAAAAATGCTGGCCAGCGAGGCGCTGGCGCGCCGCTCGGTGGCGGTCATGTTCAAAGGGTCTGAAAAATGGAGTTGCAAAGGGTCGGCCACGACAAAAAGGGCAAAGGGCAAAAAGTACAAGCGCCATTGTCCCTGATCAGCACCAGCCCGAGCCCATGACTGCGCCAACGGGGATAATCGAAGGTTTTGCTGATTTGGCCGCCCACTGTGAACCTTGTCGATTCCCCTCTCTTGCCCGAAGAACCTGACCGGGCGCTGTATTTGGCCTCGGCGCTGCGGCAGACCCACATCAGCGTGCGCGGGGCGCGCACCCACAACCTCAAGAACATCGACCTGGACATTCCGCGCAACCAGCTGGTGGTGATCACCGGGCTGTCGGGCTCGGGCAAGTCCAGCCTGGCTTTTGACACGCTGTATGCCGAAGGCCAGCGCCGCTATGTGGAAAGCCTGTCGGCCTATGCCCGGCAGTTTTTGCAGCTGATGGACAAGCCCGATGTGGACCTGATTGAGGGCCTGTCGCCTGCGATTTCCATTGAGCAAAAAGCCACCAGCCACAACCCCCGCTCCACCGTGGGCACCGTGACCGAGATCCACGACTACCTGCGCTTGCTCTACGCCCGTGCCGGCACGCCGTATTGCCCCGACCACAACCTGCCCCTGCAGGCGCAGACCGTGAGCCAAATGGTGGATGCCGTGCTGGTCCTGCCCGAAGACACCAAACTCATGATCCTCGCGCCCATTGCGCGCGAAAAAAAAGGCGAGTTTGAAAAAGTCTTCGAACAGATGCAGGCGCTGGGCTATGTGCGCTTTCGCATCAACGGCCAGACGGTGGAAGTGGAAGACCTGCCCACGCTCAAAAAAACCGAGAAACACAACATCGACGTGGTGGTGGACCGCATCAAGGTCCGCTCTGAACAAGACCCCAAAGCGCGCGACGCCCTGCGCCAACGCTTGGCCGAAAGCTTTGAGGCCGCGCTGCACCTGGCCGAGCACCGCGCGGTGGCCCTGGAAATCGACACGGGTAAAGAGCACCTGTTCAACGCCAAGTTCTCCTGCCCGGTGTGCACCTATTCCATCAGCGAGCTGGAGCCCAGGCTGTTCTCGTTCAACTCGCCCATGGGCGCATGCCCGACCTGCGACGGCATTGGCAGCATGGCATTTTTTGACCCAGAGCGGGTCGTTGCCTTCCCTTCGCTCAGTTTGGCCAGCGGCGCCATCAAGGGCTGGGACCGACGCAATGGCTTTTACTTCAGCATGCTCGAAAGCCTAGCCAAGCATTACCAGTTCGACATCGAAACCCCGTTTGAAAAACTCGCGCCCATTCATCAGCAGGTCTTGCTGCACGGCTCTGGCGAGGAAGAGATCAAGTTCAGCTACGTGATGGAGTCGGGGGCCTCGCAAGGCAAAAAAATAAGCAAGAAACACCCGTTCGAAGGGATCATCCCCAACATGACGCGGCGCTACCGCGAGACCGACTCCGCCGTGGTGCGCGAAGACCTGGCCCGCTACCGCAACCTGCAGGCCTGCATCGATTGCCAAGGCACCCGCTTGCGCCGCGAAGCCCGTCATGTGCGCATCGGCGAAGGTGAGCAAGCCCGCGCCATTTACGAGATCAGCCACATCACCTTGGGCGAGTCTCAGCAGTATTTTCAGGGCCTGAAAATGCATGGGGCCAAGGCCGAGATCGCCGACAAGGTGGTGCGCGAAATCGCGCTGCGTTTGAAGTTTTTGAACGACGTGGGCCTGAATTATTTGAGCCTGGACCGCAGCGCTGACACCCTGAGTGGTGGCGAATCGCAGCGCATCCGCCTGGCCAGCCAGATCGGCTCAGGGCTGACGGGCGTGATGTACGTGCTGGACGAACCCAGCATCGGCTTGCACCAGCGCGACAACGACCGCCTGATCGGCACGCTGCAACACCTGCGCGACATCGGCAACAGCGTGCTGGTGGTCGAGCACGACGAAGACATGATCCGCGTGGCCGACCACGTCATCGACATGGGGCCGGGCGCGGGCGTGCATGGTGGGCGCGTGATGGCGCAAGGCACTTGTGCCGACATCTTGGCCGCACCCGAATCGGTCACCGGGCAATACATGTCGGGCCGAAAAAAGATCGAGATCCCCAAACGCCACAAACCGGGCAAAGACTTCATCGAGATCATCGGGGCCAGCGGCAACAATCTGAAAAACGTGAATGTGAAGTTCCCCGTGGGTCTGCTCACCTGCGTGACTGGCGTGTCGGGCTCGGGCAAGTCCACCTTGGTGAATGACACGCTGTACACCGCCGCCGCGCACCAGATCCACCGCGCCCAGGGCGATGCCGCCCCCCATGAAGAGATCCATGGGTTGGCGCATTTCGACAAGGTCATCAACGTGGACCAGTCGCCCATTGGCCGTACCCCGCGCAGCAACCCCGCCACCTACACCGGCCTGTTCACCCACATCCGCGAGTTGATGGCCGAGGTACCCGCTGCACGCGAGCGCGGCTATGGCCCAGGACGTTTCAGCTTCAACGTGAGTGCATCGTCGGGCGGGGGCCGCTGCGAGGCCTGCCAGGGCGACGGCATGGTGAAGGTGGAGATGCACTTTTTGCCCGATGTGTATGTGCCCTGCGACGTGTGCCACGGCATGCGCTACAACCGCGAAACCCTCGAAGTGCAATACAAGGGCCACAACATCGCGCAGATTTTGAACATGACGGTGGAAGCTGCGCACCAGTTCTTCAGCGCCGTGCCCAACATTGCTCGCAAGCTGCAAACCTTGTTGGATGTCGGCCTGACCTACATCCGCCTGGGCCAAAGCGCCACCACGCTCTCAGGCGGCGAGGCGCAGCGCGTCAAGCTCGCGCTGGAGCTGTCCAAGCGGGACACCGGACGCACGCTCTACATCCTGGACGAGCCCACCACCGGACTGCACTTTGCAGACATTGCCCTGCTGCTCAAAGTGCTGCACCAGTTGCGCGATGCGGGCAACACCATCGTCATCATCGAACACAACCTCGACGTGATCAAAACCGCCGACTGGCTGATCGACATGGGGCCAGAGGGCGGCGCAGGTGGTGGCACGCTACTGGGCGAAGGCACGCCAGAGCAACTGGCGAAAAACAAAGCGAGCTTCACGGGCCGCTATTTGGCGCGTTTGCTTTAAAAGCTCTGCGCCTCACCTCTTTATTCATCGCTATTGAAACTTCAAACCTTTATGAAAACCGCCATCCGTGCTTTCTTCAGAACCCTTCGGGTTGTTCTTGGCCCCGTCATGCTGCTCAAAGAGCGCCTGACACAACCCGCTGGCGTGGTGCGCGAAGCTGCGGCGCAAGCCCGCGTGGACCAGCAGTGCCAAAGCATGGCCCTGTACCAATTCAGCACCTGCCCGTTTTGCATCAAGGTGCGCCAGGAAATGCGCCGCTTGTCGCTGCCCATCGAAAAGCGCGATGCCCAGCACCATGCAACCCACCGGAATGAATTGCTACAAGGCAGTGGCGCGACCAAGGTACCGTGCCTGAAGATCACCGAAGCTGATGGTCAAACCCGTTGGTTGCAAGACTCGACCGAAATCGTGGCGTATTTGCGTGAACGATTTGCAGCACCTGCAGCTTGAGGACCATCGGCTGCGCCGAACCGGTCAGGCGGAGATCACCGTCAGCAAAGTCTGACCGTTCGCCACCAGCTTCTCGCCCTCTGCATCCACCGCAAACAAATCGCAGCTGGTGAACACCTGCGCTTTGCCCGGTTTGACCACCCTGGCGCGGGCAATGAATTTTTGCCCCACCGCGGGGCGCAAGCAGTTGACCGAAAAGTTGGCGGCCAATAAATTCGGTCCCGCCACGGTCCCGGCTGCAAAGCCGCAAGCGGTGTCGATCAAGGTGCCGATCAAACCCGCATGCAAGAAACCCGAGTACTGCCCGACTTCGGGCCGCCAGGGCATCTGGATTTCCACAAAACCGGGTTCGGCCACTGTCACCTCAATGCCGCACCAGCGGTTGAATTCGGCCATGGCGTTGATTTTTTTCAGCATTTCCAGTGGACTCATGGTTTTCTCCTGGCTTGGGTTGTGAACCACCCGATGTGGTCCATCAGTTTTTGGCGCAGTGCTTGTTGCTCGTGGATGAACTGGTCAATCTCGGCCACACGCGCCAAGATCGCCGCAATCATGTCTTGCGCTGACAGCTTGCCCGCTTTGAAGCGCGGCAAATACTCGGCAATGAAGGGCAGCGAGAAACCCATCTCCCGAGACATGGCGATGAAGATAACGTGCTTCACGGTTTTCTCGTCGTACTCGCGGTAACCATTGGGCAATCGCCGACTGTCAATGAGGCCTTCAGCCTCGTAGCGCCTCAAGCGGTGCACCGACACCCGGGTCTTGGCAGAGAGTTCAGAAATGCGCATGAAATCAGTCTAGCAAGGCTCGCACTGCGCGAAGGTTCGGACCTTTGACACCTGGGTGACAAGCAAGAAGCCCCCTGCACCTCAGGAGTTACCCTGACAACCCGTGCTGGTGTACAAAACACCTTTCATCAGGAGCATCCAATGACCTCACACCCCGCCCTGTCCCACGCCCACCCTGCTGACGTGGGCCTGTGCCCCGAGCGCACCCAGCGCCTGATGGATGTACTGCGCCGCGAAGTGGCCAGCGGCCGATTGCCCGGTGCCGTGGCCATGATCGCCCGGCGCGGGCAGATCGCCTTGTTCGAGGCCGTGGGCCAGCAAGACCCGGCCACGGGGACGCCCATGACAACCGACAGCATCTTCCGCATCTATTCCATGACCAAGCCGGTCGTGTCGGTGGCGGTGATGATGCTGGTCGAGCGTGGACTGTTGCTCTTGAGCGACCCGGTCAGCCGTTGGTTGCCTGAATATGCCAATCAGAAAGTGTCGACGGCCCACGGTCTGGAACCTGTGCGGCAAGCCGCCACAGTGCAAGACCTGCTGCGCCACACGGCAGGGCTGACCTATGAATTTTTGGGTGATTCATCGGTGCAGCGCCAATACGGGGAAGTGAAGATCGCCTCACGCGAGCGCAGCAATGCCGAGTTTTCTCAAACGCTGGCCGCAGTGCCACTGCAGTTCCAGCCCGGCACCGTGTGGGCCTACAGCCGCGCCACCGATGTGTTGGGGCGGCTGGTCGAAGTGATCAGCGGTCAAGGACTGGGCGCTTTCCTTCAAGCGGAAATCTTCGGTCCGCTGGGCATGGTGGACACCGGCTTTGCCGTGCCGCCCGCACAGCAGCACCGCATTGCCGAGCCCTTTGCACACGACCCCGATGGCGGTATACCCATGAAAGTGCTCGAGCCCCGTCAAGTGCCCGCCATGGAAGGCGGTGGCGGCGGCCTCATGTCCACAGCGATGGACTACACCCACTTTTTGCAGTTCTTGCGCAACCGGGGCGAGCTGAACGGTGTGCGCCTGCTGGGACCACACACAGTGGACTTCATGACCGCAGACCACCTGGGCAGCATGCCATCTGACGGCACCCTGCTGCCCCCCGGGCACGGCTTTGGTTTGGGCTTTGCGGTGCGCACCCATGTGGGTCTGTCGCCCGTGCCCGGTTCGGTGGGCCTGTATTACTGGGGCGGCATCGCGGGCACCACGTTTTTCATCGACCCGGCGCTCGACATGTATGCCATGCTGATGATTCAGGCCCCCAACCAAAGGGATTACTATCGGCCCCTGTTCCGCGACCTGGTGTACGCGGCGCTGCTGTAAAAAATTCAAAACCCTGGAGACAAACCCATGCCTCAACCCGGCCTCATGATGAACCGCCCACTGCTGATTTCGGGCATCCTCGAACACGCCGCTGCGCAGTTTGGTGAGCAAGAAATCGTCTCGCGCGAGACGCATGGCCCCTTGCACCGCAGCACCTTTGCCCAGGCTGCCCAACGTGCGCGCCAACTGGCCAAGGCTTTGGCTCAGATGGGCCTGAAAGCGGGCAGCGCCATCGGCTCGATCGCCTGGAACAACCACCGCCACCTGGAGGCGTATTACGCGGTGTCTGGCAGCGGCATGGTCATGCACACCTGCAACCCGCGCCTGCACCCGCAGCAACTCATCTATGTGATCAACCACGCCGAAGACGAAGTGGTGTTGTTCGATGCCACCTTCGCGCCGTTGGTCAAAGGCATTGCGGCGCATTGCCCCCAAGTTCGCGCCTGGGTGTGCCTTGCCGACGCGGCCAACACGCCCGCCATCGAGGGCGTGAGCGTGCTGAACTACGAAGACCTGATCGCAGCGCACCCCACCAGCTTTGCTTGGCCAGAGCTGGATGAAAACACCGGCGCAGCCCTGTGCTACACCTCGGGCACCACCGGCAACCCGAAGGGCGTGCTGTATTCGCACCGCGCCATCGTCATGAACGCGACCACCGGCTGCATGCCCGATGTGCTGGGCCTGTCCACCCAAGAAACCATCTTGCCCGTGGTGCCCATGTTCCACATCAACGCTTGGTGCATCCCCTATGCCGCCCTCATTGCGGGCACCAAGCTGGTCTTGCCCGGCCCCAAGCTCGACGGCCCCAGCTTGTTCGAGCTGATGGACAACGAGCAGGTCACCATCAGCGCGGGCGTGCCCACCATCTGGATGGGCCTGATCCAGCACGTTGAGCAAAACAAGCTGCGCTTTGCCCACATGAAACGCACCTGCGTGGGCGGCTCGGCCATGCCCATGGCGCTGATCGCTAAATTCGTCGATGTCTATGGCGTGGAAGTGCGTCACGGCTGGGGCATGACCGAGACCACCGCCGTGGCCACCATGAGCTTGCTGACCCGCACCGACCGCCTCAAAACCGCCGCCGAACAACACGCCATCGTGGCCAAGCAAGGCCGTGCTGTCTCGGGCATCGAGATCAAAGTGGTCGATGAAAACGGCGTGACCTTACCCCGCGACGGCACATCCCAAGGCGAGCTGATGGTCCGCGGCCAGTGGATCGTGGAGCGCTACTTCAAGGCCGACAAAACTGCTTTGATCGACGGCTGGTTCCCCACGGGTGACATCGCCACCATCGATGCACAAGGCACCATGCAAATCCGCGACCGTACCAAGGACGTGATCAAAACCGGTGGCGAATGGATCAGCTCGATCGATCTGGAAAACGCCGCCATCGGTCACCCGGCTGTGGCCATGGCTGCCGTCATTGGCGTCAAGCACCCCAAATGGGACGAACGCCCGCTGCTGTTCATCGTGCGCAAGCCGGGGCAGTCGCTTGAGAAACAAGAGATCCTCGACTTCCTCACCACCAAAGTCGCCAAGTGGTGGGTGCCCGACGATGTGGTCTTCCTCGAATCGCTGCCCGTGGGCGGCACCGGCAAGGTGCAAAAGAACGACCTGCGCAAGGACTACGGCGGCGTGTTCAGCTGATCAAGCCCAGCCCATCAAACCTTGGCGCTGGGCCGCTCGTTCATGCGGTCGCGCCAGGCCTGCAGGGCCGGCATACCCTCATCGCCGGGCACGAACTTCATCAAGCCCCGAGCAAACTCCAGCGCGCAAAACGCGGTGATGTCGGCGATGGTGAAACGCTCACCCGCGATGAAGGCTTGGCTTTGCAGGCGCTGGTCAAAACCCCGCGCCACCTCGCGCACCTTCTCGGCCTGCGAGCGGCCAAACTCAGGAAACTGAGGTTTTTCCAGGGTCGCCAAGCCAGGGTGGCTGTGGCGGATCGCGTTGGCAATGCCGCCCAGCAAATACAACTCCACCTGCCGGTCGGCCATCTCAATAAAGCCGCGCTCGTCGCCGTCCACGCCCATCAGGTTGGGCTCAGGAAAGCGGCCCTCCAGCAAGGTGCAGATCGCCCGCGTCTCGGTGATCACGCGGCCATCATCCAGCTCCAGAGCAGGCACCTTGGCCAGCGGACTCTTGGCCAGGTATTCGGGTGTGCGGTGCTCACCACCGTTCAGGTCCATGTTCAACATCTCGATGCCGGTGATGTTCTTCTCGACCAAAAACATCAACACCCGTCGGGGACTGGGCGCACGGTGGGCGGTGTAAAGCTTCATGGTGTGTCCTTGATTTAGCGAGGGCATGAGCCCGTTTGCTCATTGTTTCGCAGAGACTAGCACCCGCTGGATTTCAGGCATGCCCCGAAGATGACAAGCCTGCTTCAAAGCTGTCGCCGCAGACACACGGGCGACAGCAAGTCACAGGCCGAACAGTACACCGTAGCGCCAAGCCTTCCAATCCTTGAATGACCGTTTTATTCACCATTCTTCATAAGGCTTTGAGCCCATGAACTTCGACATCCCACCGGACATTGCAGCCCTGCGTGACCGCACGCGGCAGTTCATTGTCGAACAAGTGATCCCCCTTGAAGGCGACCCGCGCCATGGCCCGCACGGCCCGTCCAAAGAACTGCGCGAAGAACTGGTGGCGCGCGCTCGCGCCGCGGGCTTGCTTACGCCCCACGCGTCCAAAGAGATGGGCGGCCTGGGCCTGAGCCACACCGCCAAAGCGGTGGTGTTCGAAGAAGCCGGTTATTCCAACTTGGGCCCCACGGCGCTCAACATCCACGCCCCTGACGAAGGCAACATCCACCTCATGGAAGCAGTGGCCTCCCCCGCGCAAAAAGAACGCTGGCTGCGCCCCCAAGTGGCGGGCCTCACGCGCTCGTGCTTTGCCATGACCGAACCCGCACCCGGCGCGGGTGCCGATCCATCGATGCTCAAAACCATCGCGGTGCGCGATGGCGATGACTACCTGATCAAGGGCGTCAAATGGTTCATCACCGGGGCCGAAGGGGCCGACTACGCCATCGTCATGGCCCGCATGGAAGATGGCGCCGCCACCATGTTCTTGACCGACATGGACAAGCCCGGCATCGTGCACGAACGCAGCATGGACGCGATGGACAACTGCTTCACCGGCGGTCACGGCGTGTTGCGTTTTGACAATTTGCGCGTGCCCGCCAGCGATGTTTTGGGCGAAGTGGGCCAAGGTTTTCGCTACGCGCAAATTCGGCTGGCACCTGCACGCCTGACGCATTGCATGCGCTGGCTGGGGCAGGCTCGCCGCGCGCACGACATTGCGCTGGATTACGCCAGCCGCCGCCAAGCCTTTGGCAAGCCGCTGGCCGAACACGAAGGCGTGGGCTTCATGCTGGCCGACAACGACATCGACCTGCACACCGCCCGGCTGCACATCTGGCACACCGCCTGGCTGCTCGACCAAGGCCACAAAGGCGGCTTTGAATCGAGCCGCGCCAAAGTGGCTTGCTCCGAAGCCGAATGGCGCGTGGTGGACCGCTGCGTGCAGATTTTGGGCGGGCAAGGCGTGACGGCCGAAACGCCGGTCATGCGCATCTTCTTGGACATGCGCGCTTTCCGGGTGTACGACGGCCCCAGCGAAGTGCACCGCTGGAGCATGGCACGCAAGCTGGTTTACAAGGCGCAGCAGGCATCGAAGGTGTGAGCGTCTGTACAAACATCGCTAGGCTAAAACTGGTCTTCGTTTGCTAAACTCCTTGCAAAGACGGTTCGAGAGCGAGTGAGTAAACGAACCAGCCGCCTGCAGCAATACAGGTCTGTAAACCCGCAGTGGTAACGGAATCTCGCAAAAATTTTGAAATTCAAAATTTAAACAAAGGCCTGCGGGCCTTTTGTTTTTTGCCTTTAATGCAGCGCGCTATATGACCATCGCAGAACTTGCTGTTCTTTTCTAAAATCGACATCAAATTTTGTCCGTCCCCGCATGCGCGGGGGAACCAGTGATCACAAAAAAACGACCCCGTTTTCATAGGCCTATCCCCGCGTGCGCGGGGGAACCATGGGGGGGGGGATGACTCTCATGTGGCGGGCTCGGGGCCTATCCCCGCATGCGCGGGGGAACCCCACGCATTGATGATTTCGTCTTGTGTCATGTGGGCCTATCCCCGCATGCGCGGGGGAACCGATCCAACTGACTGGCCAAAGATCATCCATCAGGGCCTATCCCCGCATGCGCGAGGGAACCCTGCAACTCGGACTCAATAAACTCACCGCCACGGGCCTATCCCCGCATGCGCGGGGGAACCCCTGAGCGCACCCTTTGCTATTTCTCCGGCAAGGGCCTATCCCCGCATGCGCGGGGGAACCGCGACTGCATGGAAGCTGGCGGGTTTGATCGGGGGCCTATCCCCGCATGCGCGGGGGAACCCTCCCGCGCCACTTCAATTACGGTCTTCATGTGGGCCTATCCCCGCATGCGCGGGGGAACCTCCCAAATCTCCCAAATCTCAGCCTTACGCATGGGCCTATCCCCGCATGCGCGGGGGAACCAAAAGCACCAATGCTTGATGATGCTGTCCATTGGGCCTATCCCCGCATGCGCGGGGGAACCAGCAAGGGGGAACACATGAAACTTGAACAATTGGGCCTATCCCCGCATGCGCGGGGGAACCTTGCCGTACAGGGCAGGCAACATCGTCTGAATGGGCCTATCCCCGCATGCGCGGGGGAACCCGTGTTCGTGGCTGTTGCTGTGCGCGGCTACGGGGCCTATCCCCGCATGCGCGGGGGAACCTCAGCAAGTAATCGCGCAGCTTGTCGGCTGTGGGCCTATCCCCGCATGCGCGGGGGAACCTCCATGCCATTGCCCTGCTCGTAGTCAACCAGGGGCCTATCCCCGCATGCGCGGGGGAACCCAGCTTGCTAATGCCCAGGTGCATGGCTAACTGGGCCTATCCCCGCATGCGCGGGGGAACCACAGGCCCACCGCGCACTCCGATCATGAAAAGGGGCCTATCCCCGCATGCGCGGGGGAACCCCGAAGTCACTTTTTCAGGGCTGTAATGAGGCGGGCCTATCCCCGCATGCGCGGGGGAACCTAATGCCGTCTGCGTGAATGACTGTACTCATGGGGCCTATCCCCGCATGCGCGGGGGAACCCCTTTCGGGCGCGGCCAATGCCAGGGCCGCGAGGGCCTATCCCCGCATGCGCGGGGGAACCATCGCCAGCAAGTCCGGCAACTGGTCCGCCGTGGGCCTATCCCCGCATGCGCGGGGGAACCTGGCGCTCATGACCTCACCCACCTTCCTGCGGGGGCCTATCCCCGCATGCGCGGGGGAACCTAATTCCAACTCCACAAGGTTTTTTCCTAGGGGGGCCTATCCCCGCATGCGCGGGGGAACCGTGCGAAGTGCAAAACGCCCAAAGCGCCCGAGGGGCCTATCCCCGCATGCGCGGGGGAACCGGGATCAAATAGTGGACCCTGACATTTGGCGGGGGCCTATCCCCGCATGCGCGGGGGAACCACCTGGCGGCCGCGTTTGCAGCCGACACCGGGGGGCCTATCCCCGCATGCGCGGGGGAACCCCTGCCATTACCTGGCCGTCTGGCCCCGTGAAGGGCCTATCCCCGCATGCGCGGGGGAACCGAACATCCACAAGGGACAGGGCGGCTTTCAGGGGGCCTATCCCCGCATGCGCGGGGGAACCGCTAAGGACGCGCGCTTTTGTTTCGTCTGTGAGGGCCTATCCCCGCATGCGCGGGGGAACCTGGTGTTGCTGCCCTGCACCGTGCTGGGCATGGGGCCTATCCCCGCATGCGCGGGGGAACCTGGCCGTCAAAGCACATTTCAGTCGTTGGACAGGGCCTATCCCCGCATGCGCGGGGGAACCTCAAGGCCGCGTTTCCCGGCGTCAAATTTTCGGGGCCTATCCCCGCATGCGCGGGGGAACCGTCCGGCGTGATAGTCGGCCACGGTGGGGCGGGGGCCTATCCCCGCATGCGCGGGGGAACCATGTACTGCTGACTTTCACGCTCAAACCACAGGGGCCTATCCCCGCATGCGCGGGGGAACCTGGGCATTTGACCGTACACATCGACGGTGCCGGGGCCTATCCCCGCATGCGCGGGGGAACCGCTTCGGTCGGCCACGTTGAAACGGTTGGCCAGGGCCTATCCCCGCATGCGCGGGGGAACCTTGGCTGCGCACGCCTCTATGCTGCTTTTTTGGGGCCTATCCCCGCATGCGCGGGGGAACCTAGTCATCCTCGCCCGCCACCACCTTGGCCAAGGGCCTATCCCCGCATGCGCGGGGGAACCTACATGAATTTTTTACTAGGTGTTTTCCCTTGGGGCCTATCCCCGCATGCGCGGGGGAACCCCGTCAGATTGTGGCAGTGCCAGCTCGTGCGTGGGCCTATCCCCGCATGCGCGGGGGAACCGCGGTCAGCTTCATCAGGTAGTAATTGGTGCTGGGCCTATCCCCGCATGCGCGGGGGAACCACCTGGGCAGTCACGGCGCTTTTTCCATGGCCGGGCCTATCCCCGCATGCGCGGGGGAACCTCAAAATGCAGCCGATGAATGTTGCTGCCCAAGGGCCTATCCCCGCATGCGCGGGGGAACCGCCGAACACCACGCCCAAGCAATGCCTGCACAGGGCCTATCCCCGCATGCGCGGGGGAACCATGGTCATCCATTCATCGCCGATCAGTATTACGGGCCTATCCCCGCATGCGCGGGGGAACCTCGGTGGTGCCCGCTGCTGGCATGGCCGGGGCGGGCCTATCCCCGCATGCGCGGGGGAACCCTTCGGCCGCTCGGGTTGCGTCAAATTGTCCGGGGCCTATCCCCGCATGCGCGGGGGAACCGGCCCAGTCATTTAATGCGCTGGCCTCTGCGGCGGCCTATCCCCGCATGCGCGGGGGAACCTCTAGATCATAAGTTGTTGATCTAGATACAAATTTCACTGTTTCCATCCAATTTTTAAAGAACAAAACTCAAGTACCAGCACGGGCGATCCACATGCCATCTATTTCAATCAAAGTTTGGGCGGGCGCCCCCAAATGCGCCAAGCCGACGCCTCCTGTCGCCTCTCTTTCACGCCAAATCATGACGATGCTGCCCCGAGGCTCTGTCGCATGCCATTCCGTCATGACGCGCCAAACACGCTCGCGCACACCTTTGCTCATACGCGGACTCACATAAGTACACGGGGCCACCTCCAACATCACAGATGCCAAAAAACCGCGAAATCGGTCGGCCACATCACGGGTCACTATCGTCACCAGCGCCATGCGCCACCTCGTCCATGCGTAGTACTTGTTTGATGCGGTCAATCATGGTTGGTATGACCGACTCTTTTCGAAAAACCCTGGCTGCTTCACGACGAACCACACGGTCCATTGCTTCGCCGCTTTTTTCGCTTTGCTTTACTGCTGTGAACGCTATCGCCAAAGTGATGTGGTCGCGATACAGGTCAGCAATGTCCAACACAAAAGCTTGACCTGAATCTTCGTGAATAAACCCAAGCTGAGGAATCGCCGCAACCGCTTGAACGGCAATGGCCGCAGCAGCTTGCACCGCCGTCGCGGCGTGATTGATGGCTTGGTTGGGTAAATCATCTGCCTCGGGGTTGGCACGGTCAAAGCGTCTGCCATTCCACTGAATACCGAACTTTTCTGCCATCAAACGGTAGGTCGCTTTGACCCGACTGCCTTCAATGCCACGCAAGGTATCCAAGTCGCGATGCGGCAACACTTCGCCCAAGCGCAGCGCATACATGTGGCGGGCCACACTGATGCGCCGTCTGGGGTTACCCCATAGTTCAGCTTGCCTTCGGGCAAC
Organism: Limnohabitans sp.; assembly: GCF_040400975.1. Lineage (GTDB taxonomy): Bacteria > Pseudomonadota > Gammaproteobacteria > Burkholderiales > Burkholderiaceae_C > Limnohabitans_A. The sequence continues at coordinate 25,362 of NZ_JBBAPF010000019.1, forward strand.
GTCTGACCTGTCCGGCATCATGGGTGGGGCGGTGTAACTGCGCACACCGTCCACACCCACGGCGGCCATCAAGGTGCCGTGCCGCGCCAGCAAACGCAGAGCATCGTGCGTGACACTGCTCCCCGGCCCCAGCAAAATCATCGACACAGCTTGGTGGGGGATTTGATCGACCTTGGGTGTCAATGTGTCTTTGCCACGCGCAAAGTGCAGACATCCACTAACGACGCACAACTCGCCACGCTCTAGCCAAATCAAACCATGCCGGTCCGCATGCGGAACACGCGCTGTTTCGAGCCCCAAGCGCCCTTTCAGCACACTCAGTCCCAAGTTGCAGCAGCAGGTTTCAGCAAGAGCATGCCAAAACCAAACGCGCGATGCCGCCCAATGCCTCGTGCCAGAAATCCTGCAAATGCAGCACTGTCGTGCACTTGCAATGTTCCCGTGAAAACGGCATCTGGACCTTGCACTGGCCGCTTCGGGCGACCACCTTCGGCTTGAGGTGCAGCACGGCGCACAACAGTGCTGAGACTGAACTCGGTCATGCGCACTTCATGCAAAGTAGCAACCTCCCCGAACTGTCGCTTGAGCCAATCGGCGTAGACAGCTTCTCGCGAAAGAACCACATCAGGCATGCGCTGCGCGGTCGACAAAAAAGCATCCAGCTCTTTGTCTTCTTTGCGCACCACGGGCCGCACGCGCACCTCGAACGACAACAGCTGCCCGACCTTCCAATTTGTGGGGAATGGACGAATCAACAAACCGGAAGAGTGCGGCGTGGCGTCTAGGCCCAGCATGTCGGCCACTTCGGGCGTGGCCATTGCCACCGCCAAGCGCATGGCTTCGGCCTGCGAGGTGTATGCCAACAACCCTTGGCCAGAACGGAAGCTGAACGGCTGCGGAGCCAAATCTGCAAATGCAGCCCTGAGCGCCGCATGGAAGGCGTAGCCCAAATCGCCCTGTCCATGGTCTGGCACCAAGCCCTGTCTTTGCGCCCAAGGCAACAGGCGGTTGAGGTTGGGGCGCAGGTGGATTAAGTGAAAGTCTTGGCTCATGCGACCCCCTGCTCTGTGATGGCGTGGGACGTAAAACGCAACAGCCCCTCCCTCAGAGGGCGCCATCCGCCGTGCACACCGCTGGTCCAATTGCGCTCGTCGCACACGTCCAGCGTTCTGTCTTGCTGATCTGGCAAACGGCCTTCTCCGTCTGGCCACTGAGCACGGGCGTTGTGTGACAAAGCGGGCTGCGCCAGTTGTAAGGCGCTCAAAATGTTGTCGGCCTCGACCCAGCCCGCCATCAGACGGTCTGTGGGCAAACAGTTCTTGCGGCCCACAAACAAAGGACGAGCGGGCTTGTCCAGTGCAGCCGCCAATTCGTCCAAGGTGGGAGACTCTTCGGCGGGCTGCAAGCGCAGGGCAACCAGGACGTTCATGTCTGCGTGGTAGTGGCGGTAACGCAAATGCGGACCGGCATAAGTGCCAGCGCCACCTGCACGCTCCTCCGCCACACCCCGTGTGGTCCAGCCTTTTTCATTGGCTTGCAGTTGTGCGGTCTGAAAATCCACCAGTCGCTCGCCATCAGCATCCAACCTTGCACCCATCACCATGCGCTCTTGCAAGTGGTTGTGCAGGGTGTCATCGCCACGGTCCCAGCCCAAGGCGTTGGCCATCAAGCCCGTCACCATCGACAAAGCCGGAAAGTCACGAATCACGCCGAAGTTGTCTATGGTCTCTCCGCCAAACGCTATCAAAGGCGCTTGCAGTCGTATCAACAAATGCCGCGCCATCTCAGGCACCTTGCGCAGCGCCGCTCACGATGCGGTCTTGCACCCACTGGGTCAGACTGGCCAAAGGCAAACGCTCCGCACCAGGCACTTGGCAATCGTCCACACTCAAAAATCGGCGTTCGCTGGGCGCACCATAAGCTGCGTCCAGGCGCTGCAACTCGTCCGCCAACTGCCCCACTGCACGCTCGCGAATTTTGTCGCCATCGGTGTTCAGTGCATTTTGGAATGCCCCCGCAAGGCTGCGCGGCTGCCAATCACCCGCCTCCACCAGCATCAGCTTGGCCCATTCAAATGGCGCAGTGCTGCCGCGCTTGGCACCGGGGCTGACCGTCGCGATCAAATGCAGCAAATGGTGCACCACCTTGGCTGCCAGTTCGCGCTGATCGGCCCCTACCTTGAAGCAATCTTCAATCTTCACGCCTTCGAGGTTGGCCACCAATTGCGGCACATCCACCACCACATAGCCGTAGTACAGGCCCGAGGCGAGTTCGGTGTCGAAGATGCCAGCAGAGCTTTGCTCGCCAGCATCGCGCAACAGGTCATCGACCACCGTGAAGTAATCGTTTTCCACCTGTGCCTCATGCACCGTGAACGCATGGGCCACATACACAGCGGCATCGCGACTGGTGAGCACATCCGATGTCACCATGCGACCAAAAAGAGCCGACTCCAAACCACTGCCCAACTTCATCGCTTCGATATTTTTCTTTTCATCTTTTTCCTTCAACCACGCGGCCACCGACTCTTTCAGGGCTTTAGCCTCGGTGTGCTCTTTCCCAAGCGCCACGCATTTTCCAATCAGGTAGTCGCGTTCGGCTGTGCCAAGCAAAACAGCCTGACCTGTGCTCAGTGCATCTTCGCCTTGGGGGCTTTTGCCCGCTTTGTCCAAAAATCCGGCATTGCGCATGCCCTCAATGGCCGCCTGCGCCAAGGCTTCATTCATGCCTTGCGCAATCATCATGTCGCGCATTTGCCGGGGCAGCTCACGCGACCGAATGGCCATCGGCACGCCCAAGCTCGACAAAGAGAATACGTCATCCGCCACGCGCCAGTGACGCTTCAGACACTGCGACGAGATACGTGTACGGATAGCGTTTCCATAGGGCAAACGCTTGGCCAAACCGGCGTCATCCCGGTTGAGCAGCGCAGCGGGGTAGTTGTGCAGCGTGTGAATTTGAATGAAACGGGGCAATGTTGTCATGATGAGTGTCCTTCTTGAAATAGATAAAGAGTTGATTAGTTGCCGCGAGCGATGGCACTGAAATAGTCGCCGGCAATTCGCAGTCGAAGAGCCTCTGCCTCTTCTTGATCTGCTGCTTCCTTGGCATCGTTTTTGTGAATGAGTTTGCTCAGGTCATACCAGTTGGGCTTGACCTGTTTGCTTGCCAGCAAACGCAACAAACGCGGGACGATTTGCAAGAAAGCATCGCCGCGTGACACCAAGAGCTTGGTGACACGGGCCCCAGCAACACCCGCAGTGGCCAGTTGACTGCCAATTCGCCCCTTGCCGTCATGGCCTGCGAGTGCCATGCCATGGGCCACCAAGGCCCAGCGCTTCCAAGTGCTTGGTTGCCAAGTTTCTGGCGACAAACCAGCCTGAATCAGCGCACGAGACAGTGCTGCAATCTGATGTGGGCGCATGGCTTCTGGATCCAGCCGTGCCAGCGCAGCACGGGTTCCAGGGTCGGCGTGTGCAATAAAGCCTGCGAGCTTGCCAATGGGGTGACCAGCAACAGGCTCTGCCTGCTGTGTATCGACTTCTGGTAGTTCAAGCGTGCTCATGGGTCTCCTTGTCAGATGGTGTGGATGAGTTCTGTTTTTTGGATTTCAGGGCCTGGGCAAGGGCAGGCAATTTGCTCTTGTCGCTGCGCATTAGTCCATGTAAGCGCCCCAGCGCTGAAGATTGCGCTCTATAACGTAGCTGTCCGCTGCGCGGACCTGCAGTAAATGCGGTTTGCAAGACCGCCTCAGCTCTCACAGCCAGTGTCAACAACCATTGATTACGAACAGCCTCGCGATCAGCAGCCTCAATTTCTTCGATGAGTTCAGAGAAGAACTGTGCATCGCATTTCGCCTCAAATGGCTGTGCAAAAAGACTGGCACGCTCTTTCACCGCATCACTGGCATCCTTGTCTTTGCCACTGTCATCCTTTGCGCCATTTCCGAACAAAACCGCTAAAGCAGCCCAGAGCATTTTTCTTACCTCGGCAATGACAGCTATGCGGCTTTCTGAAAGTTTGGCAAGCTCATCTGTGCTTTGGGCCAAGAAGGCTTTACGGATGGTTCTGGAAACAGGAATACGCCGCTCGTGGTAACCCTCCGTCTTTCCCTGACCTCTGGCCACCCCTTGAGCAAGGAGGTAGACCCCTTCGGTGTCATCGCTGGGCAACCAGTTTTGTGCAATCGGCTTGGTGAACTTTGAACCCAACAAAAGCTCAGCTGCCAGCTTGTAGTCAAAGCCACGACCACCAATCGTCAAGGCCTTGGCTGCAGAACCATCCACGGGCATCCACGGGTCACCAGTGACGCCGTTAAGTTCCTTGGCTGCAATTCTTGGTGCTTTGCTGCCTGTGACAAATGCGCGAATACTATCGACTGCGTTGATGCATCGGACGCGGCGACAAATTTCGATATAAAAGGGGTCAAGACTTGAAAATGACAAACTGTCGTTGCCGTCCCAAGACGTCAACCAAACTAAGGTGTGACCTCGTGCTTTCGAGAATCCAAACGATTCAACAAGTGCATCACGGGCACCAGCTACGGCAGCAACATCACGTAACCAGCGACCACCCCAACGCTGATTTGGATGCACACCGACACCGCATCTGCTAGCAAAGCCGCCATTCATGCGCGAAGCACCGTAATTTCCCGCCCCCAAAAAACCCTCTTGTGTTTGCAAACTGAGCAATGCATATACCCACTCTTCGGCTGTGCTGCACAACATCCGAGCCGCTTTCAAGTCATGATTCTTTGAAGTCACCAGCATGTCCAACTCGTCTGCTGCAACCAAGCAATTTTTCCAGCTACCGATGCTTCCACTTGGTTCCGCAGCTTGCATGAATGCAGGCCTATTGACCGGACTCACCAAACACCAAGCCGCACCATCTGGGTCATCTGGCGTAAGCGCAAGCAACGCTGCACGCCATTCGGTAGCCGTCGCAAAAGGCTCTGTACGTTCGGCACGGTGCAAAGCTATGGCAGCCAGCTGGACCAAAAATGCATGCCATGGGTGACGTTGGTGAGGGCGCACCGCAGGGAAGTCACGCACATGGTCTTGCGCCATGGCCACGAACAATTCGGGCAAAGTCGTCGCGATGCGTTCACCCGTATCGGTTCGCCTGTAATGCAGCAGTCGCTCATCAAGCAAATTGCCGAACAATTTTTGTTCAGCATCAGACTCGCTGACTTCTTTGGTCATGGGTTTGCTCCGTTCGTGTTTTCGGTGATTCGCTCCAGTCCTAAGCGGCTGTAGCGGTAGGCGGTTGCGCCAAGGGTGAAGGTGACGCTGCCATCGGTTGTCGTTGACTGGATAAGTGGCTGTGTATCTGGCGACTCACCTTTGGGCCACATGTGGTGTCGCATCGGCAGGCGCTGTACCGCGAAACCAAATGGCCCTGGCTGCGGTGGATCAAAGGTCAATAGGTAATCGGTGGCACCGAGACGGCTCGTGACCTTTTGCTCGCCATCCAAAAACACCAGTGTGTTGCCTGCTTCATCTTCAAATTTTTTATCAAAGGGCAATCGATGGATCGCAGCTACGCCTTTTTTGGCTTGCAATTCACCATCTACGTCTTGCCCATGTGATGCCCAATCCAGTCCCAATTCTTTTTCCAATTCAGCCAACACCTCGGGGTGCGTCGATCGTTCCACCAACTCGCGGTTGTCTTGTGGAATGAGGTGACTGTCTGCACCACTGATGAGCCGCCGAGTAGCCTCCAAAATGCGCATGTCCATGTAAATACCGCCGCCGTTGTGAAACCGCCCTAAGCCGTAGCGCGATTTTTTAAGGCAACCTTCCAGACTGTGTCCTGCTGGCACCAGCACCACGGCTTGGGCTTGCCTGTAATGTTCTGGGCGCTCATCAGGCGCACGATCATGTCGGTGCAAACGGCCCACGCGTTGCAACAGCACGTCCATAGGGCACAGGTCGGTGATGAGCAAGTCCGCGTCAATGTCCAGGCTTTGCTCTAGCGTTTGTGTGCCCACCACGATGCAGGCTTGCAGTGGCTTGACTCGTGCCTTGCCAATTTGCTGCTCAACTGCTTTATCCAGCATGGGGCGGTCTTCGCGGCTGTAGCGGCTGTGGTGCACCGTAGCAATACCATTGAGGTTGAACAATGCTTCTTGCAAACCGTGTTGCTGGGCCATGCTTTCGATGGCCCGAAATGTGGTCAATGCCGTGGGCACGGTGTTGCGAATGACCAGCACTTTGGCCCCTTGCTTCGCAGCTTCTATGGCCAAGGCGGCAATGACTTCTGGATCTTCTATGCAGTCTTTGACTTGCCAATGCACGCGCTTGCTTCGGCCAGAGTCGGGCAAGCCGTTGATGGTGGCGCCATCGGTCAGTGCGGGATAAGGCAAGTCAATAGCTTGTGCCAATGTGGGCATGGGCGCATTGGGCGATATGAGCCGCTGGTAGCGGTGGCGTGCGCTGGAGCCCAATGTGGCCGACAACAATAGAGCGTGACCACCTGCATTCAAATGTGCCTTGAGCAAATGCGCCAACAGTGTGGCCATGTAAGCATCAGAAGCATGAACTTCATCGACCACCAACAGGCTGCGTGAGAGCAAACTGTGGCGCATGTGCGCATGCCGCACTTGCAAAGCCCCCAGCAGTGCTTGGTCGATGGTGCCCACCGCCAGCGGTGCGGCCAGATAGCGCTTACTCGATTCAGCAGCCCAGCGGGTGTGGGCTTTTTGCTCGTCCGGGTGGTCTGCCCACAGCACTTTGAAGTCCGGCAACTTTTTAACCTCGTTCCCATCTGCGCTTTCGTAGCCTGACAACGCACGCACCACCAACGGCGGCTCTTGCCCTGTGCCGGCCCACAGGTTGGTGGCAAATTGCAGCGTGCGGCTGTAAAGCTGGGTCGCGGCCACGCGTGTGGGCAATGCGAAATACAAGCCATCCACTTGCCCTGCTTGGAAGAGCTTTGCGAAACGCCATAGAGCCGCTTCTGTTTTTCCGCTCCCCGTTTCTGACTCCAGGATCAGCAGCGGCCCCAAGTCGGATTCAGCCATCTTGGACTGTATGGGGCGGGCTGTTATGGCTGCTGAGTCTTGCCCTTTGAAGGTCTTCGCAAAGTCGAGCACACACGGCAGGGCTTCACGCGAAACAGCTGCATCAAAGCCTATGGTTTTGACCGCCTCACGGGCACATTGCCAGACCCATTGATTGCGGTCTTCACCGTCTACGGCAAAAGGGAAAAAATCTGTATCGGAACCAAGCCAATCCGCAAACTGCACCAAACCCGCAAACAAATGCGTAAATTCAGCACTGTTAGGCAAGGTTGGTCCACTTTCAAATGCAAGAGGAAACCATTTTTTTGCGCATTGACCTATATCTTTCAGAGTGGCCTGCGGGTCGTACACCACTTGACCATCACTGACCACCCGACTCCAGATGAATTGAGAGTCCATCGCACCAGACTCTTCTACTGGTTTGCCATGATGGCTGATTGAAGCGCGCCAAAGGCTCAAACAGGCTGACCCCCAAACTTCCATTTGATCGACTGGCAATTGAGTCAACAAATTTTCACGACCAAAGATACACAAGGCTTCGTGGGTATGACCCGCAGGAAAGGGCCAACCTGGTGGCAATGCTTGAGATTTAACGCGCCACCACTTGGCCTGAAATCCTGAATTGGCTTTGCCCACATCATGCAAAAAGGCCAATACCGTTAATCGCATCATGTCCACGTCGGTTAACTCGCGCCCTGCAACACGGGCCAAGGCGCGGCGCACTCCGCGTGTTTGCGCGATGGCCCAAAAACAAGCGGCAACATCGAGCATGTGCGCTGTCAAAGGGTGACTACCCCCTTGTTGATTCAGTTTTCCCCAAGCATTTATTTGTTTCATGATTAACACCAAGAATAAATGCTTTGTAGCTCATATTTTGAGCCGCTAAAAAAATTGGCTATTTTTATTTATGTGGTCACATCAGTAGTGTCCCAACGTTTTCACATCAGGGCTTCGTAAGTTAATGATTTACCTTGGTTTTTCATCATTTCAGTCTGGTCTCGATTTGAACTTCGATTCCATGACTTATGGTCTTTTGCGTTCGCACGCAAAGGACCGCAATGAACCAAGGCAAGCTTGTTTTTTCTCAACTCATGGCGTTCTTGCCGCTGAGCACGTTTCGCCGCTGCGTTGCCAAGCACCGAGGCGATCACAAGGTTCAAGATTTCACCTGCATGGACCAGTTCTTGACCATGGCCTTTGCTCAGTTGACCTACCGCGAGTCTTTGCGCGACATCGAGGTCAATTTGCGTGCTCAAGCCAAGCGGCTGTATCACATGGGTCTGCGCTGCAAGACAGTTTCTCGCAACACCTTGTCCAACGCCAATGCAACCCGGCCTTGGCAAATCTACGCCGACTTCGCGCAACACCTGATCGCCATGGCGCGTCCCTTGTATGCCAAAGAGCCGATGGCGATCGACTTGGATGCAACCGTTTACGCTTTCGATGCCACGACGATAGATCTGTGCCTTTCGGTTTATCCGTGGGCACCGTTTCGCGCGCACAAGGCGGCTATCAAATTGCACACCCTGTTGGACCTGCGCGGCTCCATACCCACTTTCATTCACATCAGCGATGGCAAGACCCACGAGGTCAACACCTTGGACTTGCTGGACATCGAGCCTGGTGCCTATTACCTGCTCGATCGTGGCTACTTGGATTTCCAGCGACTGTTTGTGATCCATCAGGCCAACGCCTTCTTCGTCACCCGCGCCAAGTCCAATACCAAATTCAAGCGGCGCTACTCCAACCCCGTAGACCGGGCCAACTCGAACATCGTGTGCGATCAAACAGGTGTGCTGACCATCTTTTATTCCAGCCAACACTATCCCGCCTCGCTGCGACGTGTGGTGGTCAAGGACGACACTGGCAAGCGCATCACGTTTTTGACCAACAACTTCGCCCTCAAACCCGAGTTGATTGCAGCGTTGTACCGCCAGCGCTGGCAGGTCGAATTGTTTTTCAAATGGATCAAGCAGCACCTGCGAATCAAGACGTTTTATGGCACCAACGAGAACGCGGTCAAGACGCAAATCTGGATCGCGGTCGGCACTTACGTGCTGATCGCCATTGCCAAGAAACGCTTGCATCTGCCCAACAGTCTTCATGAAATCCTACAAATCCTGAGCTTGACCATGTTTGAAACAACCCCAATAAATCAACTACTTACACCAATCGACCCCGACAAACATTCGGAATTTGAGCCTCAACAGCTCTCTCTCCTCTGAAAAACGTTGGGACACTACTGTGGTCACATTGGATTTCTATAGACATCAGCTAGGACCCATCCAAAAGTCTCCGCCATGAAGTCGAGTGCGCATTGCATTTCCCTTTGATGATGTTTGTCGATTGGGTATCAGCTCCGATCAACGGAGACACACGCAAGGATTTCGGTGAAAGGCGCTTCAGAATGCTCGAATTCATTCGTGGATGACCTGATGGAGTGATCAGCACGCCAGGAAATGGCATGGTTGATGTGATCAGCCAGTGGAGCTAAACCATTTCAAAGCCATTGGTAATTGCTGGCAAAGGCGCATTGACGCTGCGTTACGTCAATTCATTGAGGAGAACCCCGGCTCGCGCCCTATCTAGCGCGCAACCGGGCCATGCTCAGCACAGCGCCTATGCCTGCTGTGAGTGCGCCCAGCATCACCGCATGGCCTGCGCCCTGCGGTCCGAACAGGTTGAAGCACAAGGCCACCAAGGCCGCTCCGCTGGCCTGTCCGATCAACCGCGCCAATGCGACCATGCCACTGGCACCGCTGGTGCGGTGGGCGGGTGCACTGGCCATGATGGCGCGGAGATTCGGCGACTGAAACAGCCCGAAACCTACACCGCACAGCGCCATGCACAAGGCCATGACACCGAATGAAACCGCCACCCCAGACAAGCCCAAACCGGCCATGCCCAAGCTCAGAATGCCCAGCCCTACACCCCCCAAAATCGCAGGTGGATAACGGTCGGACAAGCTGCCTGCCACAGGCGCCATCAAGGCCACCACCAGGGCCCAAACGGACATGAGCACCCCGGTTTCCAAGGGGGGGCGATCCAGCTGCTGTTGAAAAAAGAAGGGCAAAGCCACAAACGCGAGGCCTTGTGTCGTGAAAGCGCTGAACGAGGTGAAGACCGACAGGCTGAACAAAGGCCGGCGCATCAGGTCCACAGGCAGCACCGGCGCTGCTTGGCCTCGCTGACGCAGCAACAGCCAGCCGCCGCTGCCCAGCATCTGACCCAGTGCGGCCAGCACCACAGCCAAGCCTTTTTGCTGCGCCACGGCACTGAGCGTGAACACCAGCGATGCAAAACAAACGGCCGCCAGCAGCGCCAGCACACGGTCATAGGGCGCATCGATCTTGGCAGGTGCGGTGCGGGGCAAGTAACGCCACGCCAACATGAGCCCGACCAGGCCCAGCGGAGCCTGCAAGCCAAACAACCAGGGCCAAGGCAACACGGCCAGCAAGAGCGAAGCCACTGTAGGCCCCAGGCTGTAACCCAGGCCCACGATCAAAGCGTTCATGCCCGCGCCTCGTCCTAACTTTTCCGGGGGGTAAATGTTCTGAATCAAGGCCAGGTTGACGCTCATCACCCCGGCCGCGCCCACGCCCTGAATGGCGCGGAAAAAGGCCAGCCACTCCAGCTGCGTGGCACTGGCACTGGCCAGTGCCGCCAGATTGAAGAGCACGATGCCCAGCAAAAACACTTTGCGTGGGCCCCAACGGTCACCCAAAGCGGCCAAGGGCAGCAGCACCGCCACCACCGCCAACTGGTAGGCATGAACCACCCAGACCGATTCGGCCGGCGTGCTTTGCAAGGCCTCACCAATGGCGGGCAAGGCGGTGTTGGCCACCGACTGATCGAGCGAACCGAGAAAAACAGCGATCAGCAGCGACAGCAGGGCCATCCAAGGCATGCCGTTCGGCGCTGACGGTGTGGCAGCGCTCATCAGGGCATCAGGCCTTGGCCGCCTCCAGCGTGTTGCGCGTGCTCATGGCCACTTGACGGGCCGCTTGGGCAAAGTCGTCTCCACTTGACGCATACAGCACGGCGCGCGATGAGTTAACAATGATGGCCCCCGCACTCGAGCCATCGGCATGGGCGCGCCAGCCGGCCTTGACGGTGGCCACGGCGTCGCCGCCTTGGGCACCCACTCCGGGGATCAGCAAGGGCACAGTCGGGGCGAGTGCGCGCACGCGCTCAATCTCGGCCGGATACGTGGCACCCACCACCAACCCCAGCTGGCCATTCAGGTTCCAAGGGCCTTGGGCCAAACGGGCCACATGCTCGTACAGCCGGGGTTGGCCTTCGACAGAGGCCAGGCGCTGGTTTTGCAGGTCGTCACCGCCGGGGTTGGAGGTGCGGCACAACAAGAAAGCGCCTTTGCCTTCGTACTTGAGGTAGGGGGCGACCGAGTCCCAGCCCATGAAGGGTGACAGGGTCACGGCGTCTGCACCATAGCGCTCAAAGGCTTCCTTGGCGTATTGCTCGGCGGTGCTGCCAATGTCACCGCGTTTGGCATCGAGGATGATGGGCACGTGCGGAGCGACGCGCCGCATGTGCTCCATCAGGCGTTCGAGCTGGCCTTCGGCTCGGTGCGCGGCAAAGTAGGCGATTTGGGGCTTATAGCTGCTGACCAGGTCGGCCGTGGCGTCCACGATGGCGGCGCAAAAGTCGTAGATTTTGTTGGCGTCGCCTTTGTAACGGTCTGGAAACTTGGTGGGTTCTGGGTCCAGGCCCACGCAGAGCATGGAGCCGTTTTGGCGCTCGGCGGCGCGCAGCATGTCTAAAAAGGTCATGCGGGTGATTTTAAGGGGGCGCCATGAAGCTGGTTGGGTGACAGCAGTGGGACACAGGGCCGTCTAAGATGCAGAGCATGCACAAACTCACGCCCACACAATGGACCCTGCTGGTTTTGCTCACCCTGGTGTGGGGCATCAACTGGCCCATCATGAAGTTGGGGGTCACCGGCTTTCCACCCCTGACATTTCGCAGCCTGTGCCTATGGCTGGGCACGCCTGTTTTGGGCTTGGCACTGGTGGCCATGAAGGTGCCGTTTCGAATTCCCCGTGCGCATTGGCGAGAGTTGCTGGTGCTGGCGGTGTTCAACATGTTCATTTGGCACGCCTTGATCATCATCGCGGTGCAGTCTTTGTCGAGCGGTCGCGCTGCGATTTTGGGTTACACCATGCCCATGTTTTCCGCCTTGCTGGGGGCTTGGTTTTTTGGTGATCAACTGGCCAAACGCTCTTGGGCTGGCGTGGCGGCTGCCAGCTTGGGCGTGGTGCTGCTGCTGTGGCATGAACTGTCCAATTTGAGTGGCAGGCCCACGGGCGTGCTGTTGGCTTTGGCAGCCGCCAGCACCTGGGCACTGGGCACACAAATGCTGCGCCGCACCCCCATGCCGGTGCCGACTTTGGCCATCTCTTTTTGGATGACTTTGATGACCACCGGGGTGATGACGATGTTGGCGTTGGTGTTTGAATCAGATCAATGGGTGGTGCCTACGCCGTCCAACTGGTTTGCGATTGTGTTCAACGCGGTGCTGGTGTTTGGCTTTGCACATGCCGCTTGGTTTTATCTGGCGCGCAGTTTGCAGCCCGTGGCCTCTACTTTGAGCGTGATGCTGATCCCGGTGCTGGGCGTGTTCAGTGGTGCGGTGTGGCTGGGTGAGGTCTTGCACTGGCAAGACTGGGCTGCAGTGGCCTTGATGGTCGCCTCGATTGCCTGCGTGCTTTGGCCCAAAAAGCCCGCCAAACTTGATGTAACGGGTGCTTGAGCTTGCAGGTGCTTGAGCGGGCTATCACCCGCTGTTTCAAGGCTCACCAGGCCGGTTGCAGAGCCGCAAAGCCCTTGGGAGCCTGACTGGCTTTGTCAAAAGTCACCACCTCATAGGCATCTGGCTGCGACAGCAACTCACGCAACAACAGGTTGTTCATGGCATGGCCCGAGCGGAAGGCGCTGTAGGCGGCCAGCAAGGGCTTGCCTACGATGTAAAGGTCACCCATGGCGTCAAGGATTTTGTGCTTAACGAACTCGTCGTCATAACGCAATCCATCGGCATTGAGGACCTTGTAGTCGTCCATGACGATGGCGTTGTCCAAGCCGCCGCCCAAGGCCAAGCCATTGGCGCGCATCATCTCCACGTCTTTGGTGAAGCCAAACGTGCGCGCGCGGGCAATGTCGCGCGCGTAAACACCTTCCGACATGTCAAACACCACTTGCTGGCCGGTCGAATCTACCGCTGGGTGCCGAAAGTCGATCTCGAAGCTGAGTTTGTAGCCATGATAGGGCTCCAATTTGGCCCATTTGATGTTGCTGCCCTCGCCCTCGCTGACCTCTACCGTCTTGAGCACACGCAAGAACCGCTTGGGCGCGTTTTGCTCCACGATACCGGCGCTTTGCAGCAAAAAAACAAACGATGAGGCCGAGCCATCCAGAATGGGGACTTCTTCGGCCGTGATGTCGACATACAGGTTGTCGATGCCCAGCCCTGCACAGGCCGACATCAGGTGTTCCACCGTGAAAACCTTGGCTTGGCCCACCGAGATGGTTGAGGCCAAACGGGTATCGGTGACGGATTCGGCCCGCACGGGAATATCCACCGGTTCAGGCAAATCGACCCGGCGAAACACAATGCCGGTATCAGGCGCGGCGGGGCGCAAGGTCAATTCAACCCGCTGACCGCTGTGCAAACCCACGCCGACGGCCTGGGTCAAGGTTTTGAGAGTGCGTTGTGCAAGCATGGGGCAATTTTAAAGGCCAGACGGGCAGAGTTGCCCGACTGGCCTTGGGTGCGTTATGGCCATGGCCAAAACGGCAATCAGTCAGCCTGCTTGCGCAAGAAAGCTGGGATCTCGATGTCGTCCATGCCCGCATTGGCCATGCCGTCCACACGCGCTGCCGCATGGGTGCGGTTGCTGCGCCAGATGGCCGGCGTGCTGATGCCACTGCCACCCAGGCTGGCAGCCGAATTCAAAGGTGCAGACACCGCCTCTTGACCCCCCATCATGAAGGGCACGTTGTCGGTACCAGTGCGCAGCACCTTGAGCTCTGGACGCACTGCACCGGACTTGGTCAACCCCGTGGCCACCACAGTGACGCGAATCTGGTCACCCAGGCTTTCGTCGTAAGCTGTGCCGTAGATGACATGGGCTTCTTCAGAGGCGCAGTCACGGATGGTGTTCATGGCTTGTTTGGACTCTGACAATTTCAAGGAGCCCTTGGCCGCGCTGATCAAGACCAAGACGCCTCGTGCACCTTTGAGGTCCACACCTTCCAGCAAGGGGCAAGCCACCGCTTGCTCAGCTGCAATGCGGGCGCGGTCGGGACCGCTGGCCGCTGCCGTGCCCATCATGGCTTTGCCAGGTTCGCCCATGACCGTGCGCACGTCTTCGAAGTCAACGTTCACATGGCCAGGGACATTGATGATTTCGGCAATGCCGCCGACGGCGTTTTTCAGCACATCGTTGGCATGCGAGAAGGCCTCGTCTTGGGACATGTCTTCACCGCCGGGCAATTCCAGCAGCTTTTCGTTCAACACCACGATCAAAGAATCCACATTGGCCTCCAACTCACGCATGCCTTCATCGGCATTGGTCATGCGGCGCTTGCCCTCAAAGTCAAACGGCTTGGTCACCACGCCCACGGTCAAAATGCCCATGTCCTTGGCGATCTTGGCAATCACGGGGGCAGCGCCGGTGCCGGTGCCACCGCCCATGCCGGCCGTGATGAACAACATGTGCGCGCCTTCGATGGCGGCACGAATTTCGGCCTCTGCCGCTTCTGCGGCTTCACGGCCTTTGTCGGGCTTGCTGCCAGCGCCAAGACCGGTTTGACCCAGTTGCACAAAGCGGTGCGCAGCGCTGCGTGCCAAAGCTTGCGCATCGGTGTTGGCGCAAATGAACTCAACGCCTTGAACCTCGCTGACGATCATGTGCTCAACGGCATTGCCGCCGCCGCCGCCCACGCCGATCACCTTGATCTGGGTGCCTTGGTTGAACTCTTCGGTTTGGATCATTTCAATGGTCATGGTGCTCTCCTAAATATCTGCAGTTGCCGGAATTTGTAAACGTGTTTTTAAAAATCTTGGGAAATGAGGTTGAAGGCCTGTCAACATCGACAAGGCCTGGACCATAGAGGGCTGCCACGGATCGCGAATGCAGGGTTCCAGCGCATCAGAAGGTCCCCACAATGAAGTCTTTGAAACGCCCGAATGCGTTGTTCACAGAGCTTTTCTTTTGCGTGACCTTGTAGCCACGCAAACGCGCCAAGCGCGCCTCTTCGAGCAAACCCATCACGGTGGCTGCTCGCGGCTGGCTGACCATGTCGGCCAAGCCCCCCGCGTATTTGGGCAGCCCCCTGCGCACAGGCTTGAGGAAGATGTCTTCACCCAGTTCGATCATGCCGGGCATCACTGCGCTGCCACCAGTCAAGACGATGCCCGAAGACAAGACTTCTTCGTAGCCTGACTCCCGGATCACTTGATGCACCAGAGAGAAGATTTCTTCGATGCGTGGCTCAATGACCCCGGCCAAAGCCTGACGGCTGAGCATGCGAGGACCCCGGTCACCCAAGCCAGGCACCTCGACCTGTGCATTGGGGTCGGCCAGCAGCTGCTTGGCGTAGCCACTTTCAACCTTGATGTCTTCGGCATCTTTGGTCGGTGTGCGCAAAGCCATGGCGATGTCGCTGGTGATCAAGTCACCCGCGATCGGGATCACCGCTGTATGGCGAATCGAGCCATTGGCAAAAATCGCCACATCGGTCGTGCCCGCACCAATGTCAACACAGACCACCCCCAGCTCACGCTCGTCTTCGGACAGCACGGCCAAACTGGACGATTGCGGGTTGAGCAGCAACTGGTCGACTTCCAAACCGCAGCGGCGCACGCATTTGATGATGTTTTCTGCGGCACTTTGCGCTCCGGTCACGATGTGCACCTTGGCTTCAAGGCGCATGCCACTCATACCAATGGGCTCTTTGACCTCTTGCCCGTCGATCACAAATTCTTGTGGCGCCACCAGCAGCAAACGCTGGTCGCTGGAGATGTTGATGGCGCGGGCCGTCTCCATCACACGGGCCAGGTCGGCTTGGGACACTTCCTTGTCCTTGATGGCCACCATGCCACTGGAGTTGATGCCACGTATGTGGCTGCCCGTGATGCCGCAATTGACCCGGGTGATTTTGCAATCGGCCATCAACTCGGCCTCTTTCAAGGCCTGCTGAATGCTTTGCACCGTGGCGTCGATGTTGACCACCACACCCCGCTTCAGGCCGTTGCCCGGTGCTATCCCAAGGCCTGCGATCTTGAGTTGACCGTCGGGCATGACCTCGGCCACCACCGCCATGACTTTGGAGGTGCCGATGTCCAAACCAATGACCAGATCTTTGTACTCTTTTGCCATGTCAATCACCGTTTCCGTTAAATGTCATCGTCTTGACCCATCAAGACTGTTTCTATCGTTGTCAGTCAGCGTGCTCACACCCCGCAAGCGCAAGGCATAACCGTCTTTGTGCCTGAGGTCAGCCCCCAGCAAAGCCATGGGTGTCCGGTTGTAGCGTCCCGTGACTTGGGGCAGTGTCCGCAAGAGCAAATCAACCCGCTGCATCAACTCTGTTTCAGACCCCCGACCCAACTCAATGAGTGCACCGCTGTCGGTCCACACCCGCCAACTGCCTCGGGCCGTGAGTTCGATTTTTTCCAGTCTGAAGTCCAGGATTTCAAACAAGGGGCTCATGACCCGGTACATGCGCGTGACCAACACAGAGCTGCCGTCAGGTCCTTGCATGCGCGGCAATTTTTCAATGTCCACGTCTTCCACGGGCGCCTCAAACACTTGTCCCTGCTCGTTGACCATGAAATTGCCACCCTCTTCGCCCCACGTGGCCAATGGCTGATGCTCCACCACCACCGTGCGCAGCTGCCCTGGAAAGACGCGGTGCACCACCGCCTCACGCACCCAAGGAACCGACTGAAACGCCTGCTGCGCCTGGGCCAGATTGAGGGTGAAAAAATTCCCGTTCAACTGGGGCATCACATGGTTGCGAAAACTCGCCGCGTGGCTGCGAACCACCTCGCCTTGCACCGTGATCGATTGGATGGCAAAAGCCGGATGACGCAACACCCACCAAGCCGCACCGCCCAAGCTCAGGACAACGAACACCAGCGACAGCAAACTCGCCGCCAGGTTCATGAGCCGAACATCGGTGGGCAAAGGCAGGCTTGTGCTCACTGGGCAGCCCCCTTGTAGTCCAGGCTGGCGTGGGCCAACAAGTGGCAGCACAAAGCCTCGTAGGACATGCCTGCAGCACACGCTGACATGGGCACCAAGGAGTGACCCGTCATGCCCGGGGAGGTGTTGATTTCCAGCAAATAGGCTTGGCGCGTGGCCGCGTCGATCATCACGTCGATGCGGCCCCAGCCCCTGCAGCCCAGGACTTGGTAGGCTTGGATGACCAAGGCTTCGATGACCGCTATTTCTGTTTCGG
Source organism: Limnohabitans sp. (assembly GCF_040400975.1). GTDB lineage: Bacteria > Pseudomonadota > Gammaproteobacteria > Burkholderiales > Burkholderiaceae_C > Limnohabitans_A. The sequence goes on from NZ_JBBAPF010000019.1 coordinate 42,865, forward strand.
GCAATCCGCAAGGCACCAAGTACTGCGTGTCGTCTGTGAAGTATTTGTTTTGGTAGTCGTAGTTGCCGTCGGGGGCCACGATCCGGATCATCGGCAAAGCCTGGGCTTGGCTGCCTTCACCCAACACGGGACAGGTCACCTCGTCACCCACGATACATTGCTCGCACAAGACATCGCTGTCGCAAGCGGCGGCTGCACGCAATGCAGCGGTCAAATCGGCCGCTTGGGTGACCTTGCTCACGCCGATGGATGAACCTTCTTTGGCTGGCTTGACGATCATGGGCAAACCCAAGGCCGCTATCAGGGCTTCACCCGACACGGTGTCAATCTGTGATGGATGCACCAAGACATGGCGTGGCGTGGGCAAACCTTCGGCCTGCCAGACACGTTTGGTCATGACCTTGTCCATGGCCATGCTGGAGGCCATCACACCCGAGCCGGTGTAAGGTATGCCCATCAACTCCAAGGCCCCTTGAACGGTGCCGTCTTCGCCAAATCGGCCATGCAGTGCGATGAAGCAGCGCTCAAAACCTTCTTGGCGCAAAGTCATCACATCGCGCTCGGCAGTGTCAAAAGCATGGGCATCCACACCGCTGTCCAACAACGCCTTGAGCACGCCCCGGCCCGACATGAGAGACACCTCACGCTCTGCTGAGCGCCCGCCCATCAAGACGGCCACTTTACCCAGCTGCGCAGCCGATGAAAGGTTAAAGCCGCTCATGCTGGTGCCCCCTGCGATGCCACCGAACCCGCCAACGCCACCACTTGGGCTGGCGTAGCACCGATCGAGCCCGCCCCCATACAAATAAGCACATCGCCATCGCGGGCATTGGCCATCACCATCTGGGGCATGTCGGCAATTTGAGCCACGAACACGGGCTCAAGTGGTCCCGCCACCCGCAAGGCACGCGCCAAGGAGCGGCCATCTGCCGCCACGATCGGGGCTTCGCCTGCGGCATAGACCTCTGACAACAAAACACTGTCACAGCCTTGGCTGATGACTTTGACGAAGTCTTCGAAGCAATCTCGGGTACGGCTGAAACGGTGCGGCTGAAAAGCCAAGACCAAGCGTCGGCCCGGAAACGCCCCGCGCGCTGCAGCCAGTGTGGCCGCCATTTCAACCGGGTGGTGGCCGTAATCATCGATGACCGTGAAACAACCTTTGCCATCCGCAGTGGCCACATCCCCATAGCGCTGAAAGCGTCTGCCCACACCCTTGAATTGGGCCAAAGCGCTTTGCACAGCCGAGTCATCAACACCCAACTCCACCGCCACCGAAATGGCCGCCAAGGCATTGAGCACATTGTGCTCACCCGGCAAATTCAGCACGATGGGCAAGTCAGGCAGGGTGACACCGTTGCGGCGTTGCACGGTGAAATACATTTGCCCGTTGTCGGCCCGCACATTCAAGGCCCGCACTTGCGCGCCTTCGCGCAAGCCATAAGTCGTCACGGGGCGCGCGATGTCGCCCATGATGGACTTCACGCCCGGGTCATCGGAGCAGACGATGGCCGTTCCGTAAAAAGGCATGCGGTGCAAAAACTCAACAAAAGCCGCCTTGAGTTTGGCCAGATCATGGCCATAGGTTTCCATGTGATCGGCGTCGATGTTGGTCACCACCGCCATCACGGGCAATAAATTCAAAAAGGAGGCATCGGACTCATCTGCCTCGACCACGATGTACTCGCCCGTACCCAGTTTGGCGTTGGCTCCGGCGCTGTTGAGGCGACCGCCGATCACAAAGGTCGGGTCCAGACCGGCTTCGGCCAACACACTGGCCACCAAACTGGTGGTGGTGGTTTTGCCGTGGGTACCCGCGATGGCCACACCTTGCTTCATGCGCATGAGTTCGGCCAACATGACCGCACGCGGCACGATCGGGATGTGGCGCGCTCGCGCGGCCAGAACTTCGGGGTTGTCGGACTTGACGGCTGTGGAGGTCACCACCGCATCGGCGTCTTTCACGTTGTCCGCACTGTGCCCCACATGGGTCTGGATGCCCAAAGCAGCCAAACGGCGCAAAGTGGCACTGTCCGACAAATCAGAACCTGAAATTTGGTAACCCAAATTGCGCAGCACCTCGGCGATGCCGCTCATTCCCGAGCCACCCACACCAATGAAGTGAATTTTTCGGATGGCGTGCTTCATGCTGCCAACTCCTCACAAGCCATCAAGACCTCCCGGGTCGCATTCGTTTTTTTCTGAGTACAGGCCTTGTTGGCCACGGCCAACAACTGCGCACGGTCGAGACCGCCCAACCAATCGGCCAAGCCTTGCGCGGTCAACTCGGATTGCGGCTTGAGCCAACCACCGCCTGCGGCCACAAGAAACTGGGCATTGGCGGTTTGGTGGTCATCCACGGCAAATGGGAAAGGCACAAACAGGGCGGCAGCACCGACTGCGGCCAACTCGGTCACCGTGCTGGCACCTGCGCGGCAAATCACCACATCGGCCTCGGCAAAAGCGCTGGCCATGTCGTCAATGAAAGGGGTCAGTTCGGCCTCAACGTCTGCAGCTTGGTAATTGGCTCGCAAAGCATCGATTTGTTTGGCCCCACTTTGGTGGACCACGACCGGACGCGATGTCAAGGGCAGCAAAGCCAAGGCTTGCGGCACGGTGTCATTCAAAGCTTTGGCCCCCAAGCTGCCACCCACCACCAACAGGCGAAGCGGCCCGCTGCGACTGGCAAAGCGCTCTGCGGGAGAAGCTTGTTCGGTAAAGGCACGGCGCAAGGGATTGCCCACCCACTGTCCGGTTTTGAAGACCCCGGGGAATGCTGTGAAAACACGGTCTGCCAATTGCGACAAAATTTTGTTGGCCATGCCGGGTACAGAATTTTGTTCATGCAAGACCAGGGGTTTGCCCCACAGGCTGGCCATCATGCCCCCCGGAAAACTGATGTAACCGCCCAAGCCCAGCACCACATCGGGGCGCACGCGGCGCACCACCTGCAAACTTTGCCAAAAAGCACGCAACAAACGCAGCGGCAGCAAAGCCAAGGTGTGAATGCCTTTGCCGCGCACGCCGCCAAACGCCACCGACTCGAACGCAAAACCGCGCGCAGGCACCAAATCGTGCTCCATGCTGTGGGGGGCGCCCATCCAGTGCACTTGCCAGCCTGCATCGCGCAAGGCTTCGGCCACCGCCAAACCCGGAAAAATATGGCCACCCGTTCCACCGGCCATCACGAGCGCTGTTTTGGGCTTGGCGCTCATGCTCGGCCTCCACGCATCATTTGTTTGTTTTCCGCATCGATGCGCAGCACCACCGCGATGGCTATCAGGTTCATCATGAGGGCGGAGCCGCCGTAGCTCATGAAGGGCAAGGTCAAGCCTTTGGTGGGCAAGGCCCCCAAATTCACACCCATGTTGATGAAGGCCTGAAAGCCAATCCAGATGCCCACGCCCTGCGCCACCAAGCCCGAAAACACTTTTTCCAGGGCGATGGCCTGGCGGCCAATCACCATGATCCTGCGGCTGAGCCAGAGGAACATGAAAATCACCAAAGACACGCCAATCAGGCCAAATTCTTCACCGATCACCGCGAGCAAAAAGTCGGTGTGCGCCTCGGGCAGCCAGTGCAGCTTTTCCACGCTGCCGCCTAAGCCCACACCCCACACTTCGCCACGCCCAATCGCGATCAGCGAGTGCGTCAATTGGTAGCCTTTGCCCAAAGCATGTTGCGCACTGAAGGGGTCCAAGTAAGCAAAGATCCTCTCCCGACGCCAAGGCGACTCGGCGATCATGATGACAAAGGCCAGGATCAAAACACCCAAGATGAGGAAGAACATCCGGGCATTGACGCCGCCCAAGAACAAGATCCCCATGGCAATCGTCGCAATGACCAAGAAAGCGCCCATGTCGGGCTCGGCCAACAAGAACACGCCGGCCAAGCCCACGGCAGCACCCATGGGCCAGACAGCTTTGAAGAAGTTTTCTTTGACATCCATTTTGCGCACCATGTAATTGGCGGCATAAATGATGGTCGCCAATTTGGCCAACTCGGACGGCTGAAAGTTCATCACCCCAAAAGAAATCCAGCGCCGCGCACCATTGACGCCCTTGCCAATGAAGGGCAGCAACACCAGTGCCAACAAGATCAAAGACAACACAAACAAGGGTCTGGCCATTTTTTCCCAAGTTTCCATGGGCACCTGGAAGGCCAGCAGAGCCATGACACACCCGACCGTGATGGCCATAACATGGCGAATCAAAAAGTGCGTGTGGGTATAACGCGAAAAGCGGGGGTTATCGGGCATGGCAATCGATGCCGAATACACCATGACCATGCCCCACAGCACCAATGCCATGACCACCCAGATCAAGGTTTGGTCAACCCCCATCATGCGCGAGCCTTGGCCCCGCGCACGAGAGGCCAAATCGTAAGCACCCAAGTTCACTGGCAAGCCTTGCTGAGACGTCGCCTGAGTACCCAAAGCGCCACCGGTCAACACGCTGCCCATGCGTGCAAAACTGGCTTGCAGCCGCTGGGTGAAAGACATGGCTTCGCTCACAGTCCGCACTCCATGGCCACGCCAGCCGTCTCGGCCAAATCACTGACCGCCTGAACAAACACCTGGGCCCGGTGCTCGTAGTGGTCAAACATGTCAAAACTGGCGCATGCGGGCGACATCAGCACCGCATCACCGTTTTGGGCCAGCTGGGCAGCCAAATTGACGGCAAAGTGCATGTCAGGGGCGTCGTGCAATTCGACCTCGGTGTCTTGCAATGCGGCGCGAATGAGCGGTGCGTCCCGACCGATCAGCACCACGGCGCGTGCAAAGCGGGAAACCGGATCGGCCAGAGGCAAGAAATCTTGGCCCTTGCCCTCGCCGCCCAAGATAACCACGACCCGGCGTTCGGCGCCCAAGCCTTTGAGGGCCGCCACCGTGGCACCCACGTTGGTGCCCTTGCTGTCGTCAAAAAATTCCACGCCGTCGATGATGGCCACCGGCTCGACCCGATGGGGCTCGCCCCGGTATTCGCGCAAGCCATACAACATGGGGCCCAAAGCGCACCCCGCACTGCTGGCCAAGGCCAAGGCGGCCAGCGCATTCACCGCGTTGTGCCGACCCCGTATGCGCAAGGCATCCGCAGGGATCAAGCGCTGAATGTGCAAATCGTCCTCTTGGTCCTTGCGACGGCGGCGCGTTTCATCGGCCTCGAGTGCACGCACCAACCATGTCATGCCGTTGGCCACTTCGATGCCGAAATCACCAGGCCGCTGGGGCATGTCGCCACCAAACAGAAGGCATTCGCGTTCTATGGGTTTTTGCAATTTGGCTCGGACAGGCGTTGGCCGCATGGCCATGACCAAGGGATCCTCACGGTTCAGCACCATGATCGTTTGGCCACCAAAAATGCGGGATTTGGCCGCTGCGTAGGCCGCCATGTCGCCATGCCAGTCCAAATGGTCTTGCGACACATTCAACACCGTGGCGGCTGTGGGCTCAAAGCCCTCGCTGCTGTCCAGCTGGAAACTGGACAATTCCAAGACCCACACTTCGGGCAGGGCCGCGGCCAAAGGATCACGCTGGATGGCCACGGGTTCGGTCTGATCCGAGCCCGATTCGGCTGGCGTTGGCGATGACACTTCGGCTTCTTCTTGATGTGCTTGGGCTTCGTTTTGGGCGTCGATTTGGGCTTGAGCCTGTGCCAAAGCTTGGGTCAAAGTGTCCAGCAGTGTGGGGCCAATGTTGCCCGCCACCTGCACCGACTTGCCTGCACGGGCCACCAACTGACCCGTCAGTGAGGTCACGGTGGTTTTGCCATTGGTGCCGGTGATCGCCAAAACCTGAGGACGGTAGGCACAACGGGTGTGCAGGTCGCTCAAAGCCGCCGCAAACAGCGTCAGTTCACCGCCCTGCCACAGGCCCATGGCTTGCGCGGCATTGACCACCGGCGCCACCACATCGGGCGCCAAACCAGGACTGCAAAACACGGCCCGCACCGATGTGCCTTGCACCAAGTCCGCTGAGAAGGGTCCTGCCACAAAGCGCACCGATGGCCACTCTGCCTGCAAGGCCGCCAGCTGAGGCGGCGCTGCGCGGGTGTCGGCCACGGTCACGTCGGCTCCGGCACGAGCGCACCAACGGGCCATCGCCAAGCCGGATGCACCCAAACCGAGAATCAGAACGTGTTGGCCTTGGAGCTGCATGGCTTACCTCAGCTTCAGGGTCGACAGGCCGACCAAACACAAGAGCATGGTGATGATCCAAAAGCGCACGACGACTTGCGTTTCTTTCCAACCGCTCTTTTCAAAATGGTGGTGCAAGGGGGCCATCTTCAGGATGCGCCGACCTTCACCGTATTTTTTCTTGGTGTACTTGAAGTAGGTCACCTGTGCCATCACCGACAAGGCCTCCACCACAAAGATGCCCCCCATGATGGCCAATACGATCTCTGCTCGGACGATGACAGCGATGGTGCCCAAGGCTGCGCCCAAGGCCAAGGCCCCCACATCCCCCATGAAGACTTGGGCGGGGTGCGTGTTGAACCACAAAAAGGCCAGGCCCGCCCCAGCCATTGCCGCACAAAAAATCAGCAATTCGCCTGACCCTGGGATGTACGGGAAAAACAGGTATTTGGAAAAAACCGAACTGCCCGTCACATAAGCAAAAACACCCAAGGCCGAGCCCACCATCACCACCGGCATGATGGCCAGGCCATCCAAACCGTCCGTGAGGTTGACCGCGTTGCTTGAACCCACAATCACCAGATAGGTCAGCAACACAAAGCCCAACACGCCCAGTGGATAAGTGATCTCTTTGAAGAAGGGCACCTGCAATCCGGCCTTCAGGGGCAAGCTCACTTCAAAGCCCGACATGACCCACTGGACAAACAAGTCCAGCACCCGCTCGTTGGAATTTTCAGAAATGCTGAACACCAAACACAATGCGGCCAACAAGCCAAGGACCGATTGCCAGAAATACTTTTCCCGTGAGCGCATGCCCTCCGGGTCTTTGTTGACCACTTTGCGCCAGTCATCGACCCAGCCAATCGCGCCAAAACCCAAGGTGACGATGAGCACAATCCAGACAAAGCGGTTGGACAGGTCAAACCACAGCAAGGTGGCAATGGCGATTGACAACAAGATCAGCACACCACCCATGGTGGGTGTACCGCTTTTGGACAAATGCGATGCCATGCCATAGCCACGGATGGGTTGACCGATCTTGAGCGAGGTCAAGCGCCGAATGACCCATGGCCCTGCGGCCAAGCCAATCAGCAAGGCGGTCATCGCCGCCATCACGGCACGGAACGTGATGTATTGGAAAATTCGCAAAAAGCCCCATTCAGGCGACAAACTTTGCAGCCACTGGGCCAAACTAAGCAGCATGGGCCTCCCCTTTTTTGTGGTGTTCTTGTCCATGGGCAAGAGCCTGCAGGGCCTCCACCACGCGTTCCATCTTCATGAAACGGGACCCTTTGACGACAATGCTTTGAAATTCCACAGCGTGGCTTGCAACAGCCGCCAACAGGCTGTCCATGCTGTCAAAGTGATGTGCCGTCCCATAAGCTTGGCCTGCATGCAGGCACAAGTCACCCAAGGTGTAGAGAGCTTCGATGCCACATTCGGCAGCATAGGCACCCACCTCGGCATGAAATGCAGGTCCTTGGTCACCGACCTCGCCCATGTCACCCAAAACCAACAAGCGCGGAGAGGGCAGCTCGGTCAACACATCGATCGCCGCACGCACCGAATCGGGGTTGGCGTTGTAGGTGTCGTCGACCAAGGTGATTTCACCCGCAGGGGTGTGAAGCAGCAAAGCCTTGGATCGACCCTTGACAGGTTCAAAAGCTTGCAAACCCTGCGCCACGGCCTCCAGTGGCACGCCAGCGGCCAAAGCGCAAGCACTCGCCGCCAAGGCATTTTTGACATTGTGTCGGCCTGCGATGTGCAAACGGACGGGGGCTGTACCCACCGGAGTTTTGAGGGTGAATTGCCAAGCACCTGATTGCCAAACCACCACGGCCGCCCGAACATCCGCAGCCCCATCGCCGTGGCCCATGGCGAATGTGTGTTGTAAGCGTGCGCCCGACTGGTTTTGCCAAACAGGGGTGTAGCATTCATCGACAGGGTAGACGGCCACCCCCTGGCTGGGCAAGGACAACAAGACTGCACCGTTTTCCAGCGCCACGGCCTCGACGGTGCCCATGAATTCTTGGTGCTCACGCTGCGCGTTGTTGACCAGGGCCACTGTGGGCTGGGTCATCTGGGCCAAATAGGCGATCTCGCCTGGGTGGTTCATGCCCAACTCCACCACCGCCATGCGGTGGTGAGCGCGCAAATTGAGCAAGGTCAAGGGCACGCCAATGTCGTTGTTCAAGTTGCCCTGCGTTGACAAGGCATCAGCACCCACATGCGCACGCAAAATGGCCGAGATCATTTGGGTCACAGTGGTCTTGCCATTGCTGCCGGTCACCGCGATCACAGGCACATCAAACTGTGCGCGCCAACCCGCCGCCAATTCTCCCAAGGCCAAGCGGGCGTCTGGCACCACCAACGCAGGCAAACCCTGAGCTGCAGCTTCGGCTTCGCCTGAGGCCTCACACAGCACAGCCACAGCGCCTTGCGACTTGGCTTGCGCGATGAACTGGTTGCCATCAAAACGCTCTCCGCGCAAGGCGACGAATAAATCGCCTGCACGCAAGCTGCGGCTGTCGGTGTGCACACGGTCGGCTTCGACCGACTGCAGCTTGACGCCTCGGGCACGGCTCAACCAGGTCAAGGCCGACTCCAGCTTCAAGCCCATGGGGATATGAACCGCGTTCATGTGGCCACTCCTTGAAGCTGTGCTGCTCGTTGCTGCAAAGCCTTGCGAACATGCGCCACATCCGAAAAAGGATGACGCACGCCCATGATCTCTTGTTCGGTCTCATGGCCTTTGCCCGCCACCAGCACCACGTCTTGTGGGGCGGCCTGTGCCATCACTTGCGCAATGGCCAAGGCGCGGTCCACTTGCACCCCTGCTTGCGTCGGATGTTTGAGCCCTGCGACCATGGCCGCCAAAATCGCTTCAGGTGATTCACTTCGGGGGTTGTCGCTGGTCAACATCACCTGATCGGCAGTTGCCTCTGCAGCTGCCGCCATCAAGGGACGCTTGAGTGCATCACGGTCACCGCCGCAACCCAGTACGCACCACAATTGGCCACCGCGCAAGACCGCCTGGGACCGCAGTGCCGCCAAGGCGTGAACGATGGCATCGGGCGTGTGTGCGTAATCCACCAACACAAGGGGCAAGCCTGTATCCAGAAAGGCTTGCAGCGATGGCTCTTGACCAAGCCGAACCCTTTGCATGCGGCCAGGCACTGCGCTCAAGTGCGCGCAAGCTTGAACGGCCAGCGCCAACTCAAATCCCAAAGCACGCAAACTGCCGATCACCCCCAGCAGATTGTCGATGTTGTAGTCGCCCATCAAGTCGGTGCGCAGGGTTTGCACCGCATCGCCTTCAATCACCTCAAAGGCCAAGCCATCGGCACTTTGCAAAGCGCGTGCTTGCAAACGAGCAGCTCCTTGCCTCGAACACGTCCAAACGTCCAAAGAGCTGCCTTCTAATTGATGGGCCAAAAGTGCGCCTTGTGCATCGTCGGTGTTGATGACCGCCGCCTGCAAACCAGGCCAACAAAACAGCGCGGCTTTGGCAGACCAATACTGCTTCATGTCGGCGTGGTAGTCCAAGTGGTCTTGGGTGAAATTGGTGAACACCGCCACACGGATCTGTGTGCCGTTCAGTCGGTGTTCGGCCAAACCGATGGACGAAGCCTCGATGGCGCAATGGGTGACACCGGCATCGGCCATGGCACGAAATTCCTGCTGCACCAACACCGGATCGGGGGTGGTCATGCCGGTTCTTACCAAATCGGGAATGCGCCCCACACCCAAGGTCCCGATCAAGGCACAGGACTGCGCCAAAACAGGAGAGGACAAGGCCTGCGCCAACCACCAAGCGGTCGAGGTTTTGCCATTGGTTCCCGTCACCGCCAAGACCTGTAAAGCATGGCTGGGCTGCTCATAGTAGGCGTCAGCCACCCAGCCCGTTTGGGTCTTGAGCTGGGGCATGCAAGCGAGTTTGTCGGTGCTGACTTCGCCGTTCAAAGAGGTCAGCCAAGGGGCGCGACCCTCTTCTTCCATCAAGCAGGCACTGGCCCCTTGCGCCAAAGCTTGCGCCAAAAATCGACGCCCGTCGGTGACTGCGCCGGGCCATGCGATGAACGCATCGCCTGGCTCAACCTGTCGGCTGTCGGTGCGCAGCGCACCGGTCACGCGCGAGCGCAACCAAGAGGCAGCTTGAGAGGCGCTGTGCAAGGTCTGCATCAGAACGACTCCTCCACCGCTTTGGCCACAATTTGCGGCTTGACAGCCATGTCAGGCTGCACGCCCATCAAACGCAGTGTTTGCTGCACCGTCTGGCTGAACACGGGCGCGGCCACGGCACCGCCGTAATAAACCCCATTGGAAGGCTCATCGATCATCACGGCCACCACGATGCGCGGCTGGTCAATGGGGGCAATGCCGACAAAAAAGCCCCTGTATTTTTTGCTGGCGTAGCCCTTGCCCTCTTGCTTGCGTGCGGTGCCTGACTTGCCGCCCACCGAGTAACCCATGGTCTGGGCCTTTTGACCGGTACCGCCCGGGCCCGAAGCCATTTGCAGCATCTTGCGCATGGCGATGGCATGCTCGGGACTGTAGACGCGCGTGCCCACTGCGGGCTGGTTGGTTTTCATGAGTGTGGCAGGGACGATTTCGCCATCGCGCGCAAACACGGTGTAGGCACGGGCCACCTGGAACAAACTGCTGGAAACGCCGTAACCGTAGCTCATGGTGGCTTGCTCAACCGGACGCCATGTCTTGTGAGGACGAAGCCGTCCGCTGACCACACCTGGGAAAGGCAGCTGCGGCTTTTGGCCAAAACCCAGGTCTGCAAACATTTCCCACATTTCACGGGGCTGCAATTGCATGGCCATCTTGACGGTGCCCACGTTGCTGGACTTTTGGATGACCTCATTGACCGTCAACACCCCATAGGGGTTGACATCGCTGATGGTGGAGCCGGTGATGGTGATCTTGCCCGGAGCGGTCTGAATCGGTGTTTCGGGCTTGACCAGCCCTTGCTGCAGCGCCAAGGCCACAGTGAAGGGCTTCATGGTCGATCCAGGCTCAAAGCTGTCGGTCAAAGCCCGATTGCGCAACTGCTCACCCGTCAGATTGCCCCGCTTGTCGGGAGAATAACTCGGGTAATTGGCCAAGGCTAGGATTTCACCGGTTTGTGCATCCAAGACCACGACGCTGCCAGCCTTGGCCTTGTGCTGCGCCACAGCATCGCGCAGGGTTTGGTAGGCATAAAACTGCACTTTGCTGTCGATGCTCAGCTGCAGGTCTTGGCCATCCACGGGCGGCACGGTCTCGCCCACAGCCTCGACCACACGGCCCAAGCGGTCCTTGATCACCCGCCTAGAACCCGCTTGCCCCGCCAACTGCTTTTGAAAGATCAGCTCAACGCCTTCTTGGCCTTTGTCTTCGACGTTGGTAAAGCCCACGATGTGCGCTGCAGCCTCACCCTCAGGGTAGAGACGCTTGTACTCCTTGATGTCGTACACACCCTTGATGTTGAGTGTCCGAATCTCTTTGACCACCGACTCGTCCATCTGGCGGCGCAGCCACACAAAGGTTTTTTCTTCGTTCTTGAGCTTGTCTTCTAACTCAGCCGGTGCCATGCCCAGCAATTTGGCCAATTGGCGGAGTTTGACCGGATCGCGTTCCAAGTCTTCCGGGTTGGCCCAAATGCTGGGCGCAGGCACGCTAGAGGCCAGCAGGACGCCATTGCGGTCCAATACGCGGCCACGGTTGGCGGGCAAGGTCAAGGTGCGGGCAAAACGAACTTCACCTTGCCGGATGAAAAAGTCATTGTCAATGACCTGCACATGCGCTGCGCGCCCCACCAGGCCCGTGAACCCCAAGGCCATCAAGGCGACAATCAGTTTGCTGCGCCAAACCGGCGTCTTGCTGGCCAGCAAGGGGCTTGAGCTGAGCTGCACACTGCGGCCGCGGCTCATCGGGCAGCTCCAGTGGTGGCCGTGGCAGCGTTTTTCAGCGGCACAGCCGGATTGGCAGCGCCTGTTGTGGTCACATACTGCGTGATGGCCGGGGAAACGTTGCGCATTTGCAATTGCTGACGCGCGATTTGCTCCACGCGCAGGGGCGTGGTTTGGGCGCGCCGCTCCACTTCCATGCGGTCCAGGTCCACCTCAATGCGCTGGTTTTCTTTGCGTGCGGATTCCAGCGCCATGAACAAACGCCTGGATTCGTAATGGCTGTGCACCAGCCACAAGGCGCTGCCCACCGTAGCGATCAACAAGAGCATGCTCAAGCGCATCATGCTGGCACCTCGGTACGCTGTGCCATGCGCATGATGGCGCTGCGTGAACGGGGGTTGGCGCGTACCTCCGCCTCGCTGGGTCGAATCCGACCGCACAGTTTCAAACGCATCTTGACCGGCTCGGCAAAGGGGACGCGGCGGTCCACCACTTCTTTGGCATGCTTGGCCATGAATTGCTTGACGATGCGGTCTTCGAGCGAATGAAAACTGATCACCACCAGCCGAGCACCAGGTGACATGACGTGCAAACTGGCTTCTAGCGCTTGTTCAAGCTCCGTAAGCTCTGCGTTGATGAAAATCCGAAAAGCCTGAAATGTCCGCGTTGCAGGGTTCTGGCCCGGCTCGCGGGTTTTGACCGCGTCAGCCACGAGCTGGGCCAAATCGGTGGTGCTTGAAATTGGGCCCCGTTCTTGTCGGCGAGCCACAAGCGCCTTTGCAATCTGAAAAGCAAACCGTTCTTCGCCATAGTCACGTATCACCTCCGTGATTTGATCCACCTCTGCGGTAGCCAACCAATCGGCCACACTTTGACCGCGCGTGGTGTCCATGCGCATGTCCAGCGGGCCGTCAAAACGAAAAGAAAAACCCCTCTCGGGGCTGTCAATTTGAGGGGAGCTGATGCCCAAGTCCATCAGCACACCATCCACACTGCCAACTGGCAGTTCACCCAGGTTCGAGAAACCTTCGTGGCGGATCGAAAAACGCTTGTCCTGGATACGCCCCGCTTCGGCGATGGCCTCCAGGTCTTTGTCAAAGGCCTGCACACGCCCCTTTGGGGACAAGCGAGAAAGAATCAAACGGGTGTGACCGCCACGGCCAAAGGTGGCATCGACGTAAGCACCATCGGGCCCGGCCGGTGACTGCAGCAACTCGTCCACCGCCTCATTCAAAAGCACCGTGGTGTGGCTCAAGACAGTTTCGGTCATGGCGCTCAAAAGGAAAAATCTTTGAACACATCGGGCATATCGCCTTGCATGGCCTGCGCTTCTTGCGTGTCGTAGGCGGCTTTGTCCCACAACTCAAAGTGGTTGCCCATGCCCAGCAGCATGGTGTCTTTGGAGATGCCAGCAGCTTGGCGCAACTCAGGTGAGATCAGCACGCGACCCGTGCCATCCATCTCCACGTCCATGGCGTTGCCCAAAAAGATGCGCTTCCACCACTGGGCCGACATGGGCAGCTGGGCAATGCGCTCACGAAACTTCTCCCACTCTGGGCGGGGAAATACCATCAGACAGCCGTGCGGGTGCTTGGTGATCGTCAGCTGCCCTTGCGCCGTGGCGCTCAGGACGTCACGGTGCCGGGTCGGCACAGACAACCGCCCCTTGGCATCCAGACTCAGCGATGAAGCCCCTTGAAACACAGCAACGACCTTTTTCAGTTGAAAAGTACCAGCAGAGACACTTTTCCCCACTTAATTGCACTTTTTTGCACTGTATCAGGATTTCACAGCAACTCAAGCGACGAAGATCGTTTTTTTTCAATGAAATCAAAGGCTTAGCGCTCAAATTGCAAGCCGATTTAGACTAAATTTCCTTCTAAATTAGGCACTTACAACGGGCTATGAAAGTAAGGTCTCAAGGAATAAAAACCAAAAAAATAACAAAGTCATTTGAGCCAAATCATTTGCTGGTTTTGTCGATATAAAAAATCTGGCCGTAAAAAAACCCCATTGAAGGGGTTTTCAAGACTTCAGCGCACGGTGCGCGCGCAGGAGCCTGGCCTCAATCACCGAACATTTTTTGCTTCAACTCACGGCGCTGCTGGGCCTCTAAAGACAAGGTCGCAGTGGGTCGGGCCAACAAGCGACCAACGCCGATGGCCTCGCCCGTTTCGTCGCAAAAACCGTAATCGCCTGCATCGATGCGTTGGATCGATTGCTCGATCTTTTTGAGCAATTTGCGCTCACGGTCGCGGGTACGCAGTTCCAAAGCATGCTCTTCCTCGATCGTGGCGCGATCAGCGGGGTCAGGGACCACCACGGTGTCCTCGCGCAGGTGCTCGGTGGTGGCACCAGCGCTGTTGAGGATGTCTTGCTTGAGGATGCCGAGTTTGCGGCGGAAATAGGCCAACTGCATGTCATTCATGTACTCGGCATCGGGCATGGCCAAGATCTCTGGATCGGTCAAAGCCTCGACCTTTTTGGATTTCCAATTGTTGGCGAGTTTGGGGTCTTTTTTGATGGGCGCAAACGGCACGCTCTGGGTGATGGGCGCCGAACTGGGCAAAAAGCTGGATTTGGCGGCCGTGGATGCCACAGCTGGGGGCAAAGAAGGCACGGTGATTTGTGCCAACCTGGCAGAAGGACGAGCAGCGCGCACCGGTTGGTCGGACGCCACCGGGGCGACAGGAATGGACGAGACGGAGGCTGCAGCGGCCTCGCTGGTTTGAACGGTCATGGATTTCACTTGAGGGGCTGGCAAAGACTTTTTGGAAGGCTCTTTCGCAGCACTTGGCTTGGAAACAGAGGGCTTGGCTGCCACAGTCTTGGCAGGCAAAGTTTTGACTGCAACAGTTTTGGCTGCGGAAGGCTGAGACTTTGCCGCCTTGGCAGAGCCCTTCAGCGGCTTGGCCGCTGGGGACTTGGCTTTGACAGCCGACTTGGAAGCCTGGGTGGACTTGGGCTTGGCAGCAGGGGAGGCAACCGGCTTGGCTTTGGCAGGGGCCGCCTTCACGGACTTGACTTTGGCAGGAGCTGCCTTCACGGGCTTGGCTTTGACAGGCACGGCTTTGCTGACTTTGGCTGTTTTATTTTGAACCACAGGTTTGGCTTTGGCCACTGTTTTGGCTTTGGGCACGGGTTTGACTACAACAGACGGCTTGGCTGCCGTGCTTTTTTTCTGCGCTGTCGCCGCTGTCTTGGCAGCTTTCGGCGCCGCTTTGGCAGGTGCTTTTTTGGGGGTCGTCACGTCTTGTCTCCTAGCCGTGTAAAAAGTCAGCTCTCAAACGGCACGCACACCGCACGTGCCGAAGAATCTCTGTTCATGCTCATCTCAAACCCATTTGCTGGCCGCCGATGGGGCCCACACCCACTGCCCAAAAGGCAGTGTTGCAGGCGGGCGATTGTAGCGACTAGAAGGGTTGAAAATCTGACGCCGAGCGATTAAAGCAATTTTGGTGAAAAAAACACAGCCAGGCACCTGAGTCCAAGCTGGGCCGATCACACCAGACTTTGCTCGAGTCCTTGCAACAAGATGTCCTTGGGCAAATCGATGCCAATGAAAACCATCTTGCTCATTTTGGTCTCGCCTGCAGCCCACAGGGGTCCTAAATCGCTGCCCATGAGCTGGTGCACGCCTTGAAAAATCACCTTTCGCTCGGTGCCCTGCATGTTCAAGATGCCCTTGTATCGGAGCATTCGAGGCCCATAGATGTTCACAATGGCCCCCAGAAAGTCCTCCAACTTGGCGGGGTCAAACGCTCGCTCCGACTTGAAAACAAAGCTTTTGACGTCGTCATCGTGGTGATGGTGGTGGCCATGCGCATGCTGGTGCGAAGGGTGATCGCAATCCTCCCCATGCACATGGTCATGGTCGTGTTGGTGCGAGGGGTGATCGCAGTGCTCACCGTGAGCATGGTCATGGTCATGCCCGTGGGCATCGTCTTTCAAAAAGTCGGGATCGATGTCCAGCTTGGCGTTCAGATTGAAGCCCTTGAGGTCAAACACTTCGGACAGCGCTACTTCGCCGAAATGGACCACCTTTTGTGGGGCACGTGGGTTCATGTGCTTCAAGCGGTGCTGCAGGGCGTCCAGCTCTTGAGGCGAGACCAAATCGGCTTTGCTGATGAAAATCTGGTCGGCAAAGCCCACCTGACGGCGAGCTTCTTGGCGGTCGTTCAATTGCTGGGCGGCGTGTTTGGCGTCCACCAAAGTCAAGATCGAATCGAGCAAAAAGGTCTCGGCAATCTCATCGTCCATGAAAAAGGTCTGAGCCACCGGGCCGGGATCGGCCAAACCCGTGGTTTCGATCACGATGCGGTCAAAGCTGAGCAATCCCTTGCGGCGCTTGGCTGCCAGCAACTGCAGGGTCACACGCAGGTCTTCGCGGATGGTGCAGCAAATGCAGCCATTGCTCATTTGGATGATTTGCTCGTTGGTGTCTGACACCAAGATGTCGTTGTCGATGTTTTCTTCGCCAAACTCGTTTTCGATCACAGCGATCTTCTGGCCATGGGCCTCGGTCAACACGCGCTTGAGCAAGGTGGTTTTGCCCGAACCCAAAAAGCCGGTCAGGATGGTGGTGGGGATCAGGGACATGGCGGGCTTTCGGTGAAAGACATGAAAACAAGAGTTGGGGAGTGTAGCGATGAATTCAAGCCCGAGTTCAGCCTCGCAGACTTGGCCTCACCGCCCGCATGAAGGGCTTCGACGAAGCTTCATTTGCGCTTGGCACGCGGGTGCGCAGCGTCATAGGTTTTGGCCAGGTGCTGAAAGTCCAGCCGCGTGTAAACCTGTGTGGTGCTGATGTTGGCGTGGCCCAACAGCTCTTGCACGGCCCGCAAGTCGCCACTCGACTGCAACACATGGCTGGCAAAAGAGTGGCGCAGCATATGCGGATGCACCGGCGTGGCGAGCCCGGCCAGCAGGCTGCGGCGCTTGAGGCGCTGCGCCACCCCGCGCGGCGTCAGACGCGTGCCGTAGCGCCCGGGGAACAGGGCCAGAGACACAGTGGAAGCAGCAGCGACTGGCTGTGTCAGCATGCCAGTCAACTGGGAGCGCACGCCCAACCAATGGGTCAGAGCCTCGACAGCTGCACGCCCCAAAGGCACGCTGCGGCGCTTGCCGCCTTTGCCTTGCACCTGCACCTCAGCGTTGGCCAAATCGATCCAGCCACGCCCGGTACGGGCCGCGTCGGCGCTCGCCACGACATCCAAACCCGTCAACTCTGCGATGCGCAAGCCGCACCCATAAAGCAACTCGACCATCGCTGCATCTCGGGCTTCGAGCCAAGGGTCATCGTTGTCCTCTTCGTGTTCAGCCAGTTGCACCGCCTCCTCCACACCCAATGCTTTGGGCAAGGGCTTGGTCACGCGCGGCGCACGCACATCGGCCACCGGATTTTGTGGAATCAGGCCCTCCCGGCCCAGCCAGGTGTAAAAACCACGCCAACCCGACAAAATGAGCGCAATGCCCCGCCCACTGCGACCTGCGCTGTGCATTTGTGCTACCCAACGGCGCACATGCCCGCTTTGCACCTGGAGCAAAGGCACTTGGGATGCCGCCGCCATCTCGGCCAGACGGGTCAAATCCAGTTGGTACAGCGCGCAGGTGCGTTCAGCCAAACGCTTTTCAAAGCGGACATGGTCCAAGTAACGCGAGACCAAGGGGTCCTGAGCTGCTGGTGCCGCCATGGTTGCTCAGGGTGCCCGCAACACCGACAAAGCCGCCCCGGCCAGCTCGGCCAAGCGCTCAAGCAAGTCGGTGCCCATATGGTTGTTAAAGCGTTGGGCATCCGGCGAAGCCAAAACCATCAAGCCAAAAGCAGCTTGACCGGGCGCAGCCCGCAGCGCCAGCAAAGCCACGGAGGCCGCTTGGTTGGGCTCGTCCAGCCATTGCACCGCCTCGTACCCCGAGTTGGGTCCCACATAGGGCGTGTCCAAAGAGGTGGCCAAAGCTTGCACCGCCTCGGTCACGCCTTGGGCATAAGGCGCTGCAGCATGGGCATCGTCCAAAGACCACAGGCGCAAAGCCAGCTGAGGGACCTGAAACAACTCCTGGATGTTGAACACAGCAGAATCAGCCAACTGGTCGTGGGGCGTGACCAACAATTCACACGACCAGCGGTGCAGCTTGTCGGTCAAGATCATGTTCTCGTTGCCGTGCCGGATCATGTCCATGATGCGGTGCTCCAGACCCTTGATCTTGTCGCGCAGCATTTGCGCCTGGCGCTCTTGCAGGCCCACTGCGCGGTGGCTTTGCGGGTGTGTCAGCTGCACCGTGGCCAAGAGGGAAGCATGGCGCTCAAAAAAATCTGGCGTGTTCACCAAATAGTCGGCGATGTCGTCTTCGGTGATCGGGCTCATGGGTTCAGGCGTGGTCATGGGAATGCTCCAGAAATTCAAAAAATCAAAGCGAGTCAGGCACGTCGATGTTGCCCTCAAAAACGGTTGTGGCCGGGCCGGTCATCAGCACCGGACTGTCGGCCTGGCCCGCCCATTCGATGGTGAGCATGCCGCC
Source organism: Limnohabitans sp. (assembly GCF_040400975.1). Taxonomy (GTDB): domain Bacteria; phylum Pseudomonadota; class Gammaproteobacteria; order Burkholderiales; family Burkholderiaceae_C; genus Limnohabitans_A. Next base: position 61,419 of record NZ_JBBAPF010000019.1, read on the forward strand.
CAGGGCCTGCACGTCCACACGCGCGTCCAGCCAACCCTGACGAATGCCGGCCACTACCGCCGCACACGCGCCGGTGCCGCAAGCCAGCGTCTCGCCCGCACCCCGCTCGAACACGCGCAATTTGATTTGGCTGCGTGAGACGATCTGCATGAAACCCGCATTCACCCGGTTGGGGAAAGCCGGATGGTTTTCGATCAACGGGCCCTGAGCCAGCACTGGAAAGGTGTCCACCTTGTCCACGCGCTGAACTGCGTGCGGGTTGCCCATGGACACCACGCCCACGCGTGCCAGGCCCAGTGCGCCCAAATCCAGGTCAAACACCGGCCAAGCGTTGACCTGATCGCTGATGAGGCCCCTCGGATTGAAAGGCACAAGCGCCCAGTCGAACACCGGAGCGCCCATATCCACCGTCACGCGGCCATCGGGGTTCATGCGCAGCTCGATCTCGCCTTTTTGCACTTTCACGCGCACCGTGCTTTTGTCGGTGAGGCCCTTGTCGCGCACATAACGCACAAAGCAGCGGGCCCCATTGCCGCAATGCTCCACCTCACCACCGTCGGCGTTGTGGATCACGTATTCAAAGTCCAGCCCAGGAGCGGGCGACGGCCGCACGGACAAGATTTGGTCGGCCCCCACGCCAAAATGGCGGTCTGCCAGAAAACGGTATTGGGCCGCGTTCAGGCCCATGCGGGCTTGCGTCTCGTCGAGCACGACAAAATCGTTGCCCGCGCCTTGCATCTTGGTAAAGCGAATCTGCATGTGGCCGATTATCACGCTTGGCAGCCTCTGGCCCGACCGATAATAGGCCATGGCACGCACATCCCAACTCCTGTACCCCCAACGTGAACCCGCGCCCCTGCGCCCAGCGGCCACCGTGCTGCTGATGCGCGACGGCCCACAAGGCATCGAGGTCTTGATGACCCGCCGCTCTATGTCGGCCAGCTTTGCGCCCGGGGCCTATGTCTTTCCCGGCGGCGGCATCGATGCCGCCGACGCCCATGCGCACGGCATGGCGCAGCGCCGCCCAAAACAAAGTGACTTGCACCTGACACAGGCGATCGCCGCCATCCGCGAGAGCTTTGAAGAACTGGGGGTCTTGTTCGCCCGCCATGCCGACGGGCGCTGGGCTGACCACAGCGACATCGCAGCCATCGACCGCCAAGGCCCTTTTGCCGCCCAGTGCGAGGCCAGGGGGCTAACGCTGGCGGCCGATCAGGTCTTCATCCTGGCCCACTGGATCACCGACCGCGACCTGCCGCGCCGCTTTGACGTGCCCTTTTTGGTGGCCTGCATGCCCGAGGGCCAGATCCCGGTGGCGGACGAGTCCGAGCAATTCGAGCCGGTCTGGGTACGCCCGGTCGATGCCCTGACCCGCCACGCAGCGGGCGATTTTTTCATGGTCTACCCGACCATTCGCACATTGGAGCGGCTCAAAGCCTTTACTATCGTAGACGCGGTGCTGCAAGCCTGCGCCGTGAATGATGAGCCACTGTGGACCAGCTGCCCCCGGGCCGGTTGGCTGGCGGGCAACGAAGCGCGTTACATGGAACACGAGGCCCCGTTTGGCGAGCTGGCCTTGGTCACGCCCGACGGGCAAATCCACCACCACCTGGACTGGAAAACCGACCAATCCGTGCCACTGCTCAAGAACGTGCAGCGCCTCACCGCCCCCAACCCCGGCGTCATGACCGGCCCCGGCACCAACAGCTATTTGGTGGGCGACCCGAACACCGGCTACATCGCCATCGACCCCGGCCCGGCGGACAACGAGCACCTGCAGCGGCTGTGGCGTGCTGCAGGCGGGCAAATCAAAGCCATTGTGTGCACCCACTCGCACCCGGACCACTCACCCGGCGCCGCCCCGCTGCAGGCGCTGTGCACCCACAAGCCACCCATCCTGGGCCTGGCCTCCAAACCGACCGCCCGCATCAACAGCCGCTTCACCCCCGATCGCGAGTTGGCGGATGGCGAAAAACTGGTTCTGCAAGGCACCGGCGTGGACGGCGAGATCACCCACACCCTGCGCGTGGTGCACACCCCTGGCCATGCGGCCAACCACCTGTGCCTGGTACTCGAAGAAGACGGCCTGCTGTTCTCGGGTGACCATGTGCTCAACGGGAGCACCACCGTGATCGACCCGCCCGACGGCCACATGGGCGATTATCTGGATTCACTGGACAAACTGGCTGCGGCCTGCATAGCCGGTGGCATCGAATTCATCTTGCCCGCGCACGGCCATGTATTGGGTTTTGCCCACCAGGCCATCACGCACCTGAAGGCCCACCGCATGAAGCGCGAAGCCAAAATTGCCGCTGCCATGCAAGCCATTCCCCTAGGCAGCCTGCAAGAGTGGGTAGAAAAAGCCTACGACGACGTGCCACCGCGCCTGTGGCCCGTGGCGGCCCGATCGCTGCAAGCGCATGTGGACCATATCCGCGAGCAAACCTTGTCCTGAACTGATTTTTTGAAAGCATGGATGATTTCCTCTGAAGAAGGCATCCGCCTGGCCAAACGCGTGGCCGCTGAGCAAAACTGCTCACGCCGCGAAGCCGAAGCCCTGATCGTCGCCGGTGGCGTGCAGGTGGCTGGCAAAATCGTGACCGATCCGGCCCGGCGTGTGCGTCCCGAGCAAGCCGTGCAGGTCAACCGCTGGGTCTCCATGGCCGCACTGGCCCCCATGACCCTGATGCTGTTCAAACCCGCCCAGCGGGTGGCCAACCTGGCCTGGCTGCAAGACACCGTGGGCCTCAAAGCCCCCCAGCCCGGCATTTGGGGGCCAGAACGCCTGGCCAACATGCAAATGCCCCTGCCGTTGGCCAAACCCGCCAGCGGTCTGTGCATCTTCACAGACGATGTGGCTGTGCTGCGCCATCTGGAAGACCGCCGCAGCCCGATGGAACAAGAATGGATGGCCACCGTGGGCGGCGAAGTGCCAGGCGGCCTGATCAAGGCATTGAACGGCCCTGGCATTCGCGCCAGCATCAACCGCCAAACCGAGCAACTCACGGTGCTGCGCATCGCGGGCAAAGACATCGACGGGCTGGATTTGGGCCGCTGGTTGGACGAACAATGCCCCTTGCAAGACCTGCGCCGCCAGAGGGTGGGGCGCATGGGTCTGGCCCCTCTGGAGCCCGGTCAATGGCGGCAACTGGCAGGGTATGAAAGGTTTTAATCTTCTGTTAATCCCCTCCATACCCCAAATGCGCCTTTTAGCCTTGAATAATCGCACTGTGTCCTCAACTGAATGACTGTTTGAGAAACGACCGATCAGTCACAAACGTACACGATATGTTTTGACATCCCAGGTTGGGTCTGTATCCACAGCCCACTACAACGCTAAAAGGAGCCCACCATGCGTTTGAGCACCAAAAGCCGATTTGCAGTCACTGCCATGATCGATGTCGCTTTGCGGGAAGACCGCGGACCTGTATCTTTGGCCGCCATCAGCACGCGCCACCAAATTTCTCTGTCTTATTTGGAACAGCTCTTCAGCAAACTGCGTCAGCACGGTTTGGTCGAAAGCACCCGTGGCCCTGGCGGCGGTTATTCTCTTTCACGCAACGCCGAGAAAATCACCATGGCCGACATCGTGGGCGCGGTGGATGCCCCCTCTGATGAGGAGGCTTCGGCCGACGGGGGTTGGATGAACAGCGAGCTGTGGGCCAGCCTGAATGAAAAAATGCTGACCCATTTGCAGTCCATCAGCCTGCGTCAACTGGTGGCCGAGCAGCGCACCAAAGGGGTGACCGTTGAGCCTGCACCCCAGCCTACCGTCAAGCGCGGGGTCTTTGCCAAGCCCAAAAGTGCCGTGAAAATCACCGCACCCAATTCGGTGTTCGCCTTGGGTAGCAGCCTGATGCCCTCACGTGGCTGATCTTCAATGACCGCCCCACAAAAAAACCCGCTTCGGCGGGTTTTTTTGTGGGCCTGAAAAAAGTGTGAAGCCCGCCGATAAGCCGGATTCTGTGCACAACGGTTGCCCGCTGCGTGACCGCCATTACTCTGGGCCGGGGGTCGCCCACCCGGCTCGGTGCTACCTACCCGCCAACTCACCCCGCGGAACCACAGGGAGAGGGCATGCGGCGAACCGCACACCCTCAGGAAGGCCTACTTGGTATTGCTGCGCGTAGAGATTGCCCGTTTCACCCGAACTCAATCGGCTCGTCTCTGTTGCTCTGATCCTCACCTCACGGTGGAGAGGTGTTACCTCCTACGCTGTCCTGTGCAGTCCGGACCTTCCTCCAGTGCCTGGTTTCCCAGATCGCACCAGCGGCGGTCTGGCGTGCTTCACGATGGGGATTATCACCGCGATACCGTATGCTTTGCGGACGTCCCTGAACCGTGCCCTCAGCGGAGATGCCCGCATGTCCACCCTGCCCGCCACCATCGACACCCTCATCATCGGCGCCGGTGCCGCCGGCCTGGCCGCAGCCCGGCACTTGCAGAGCGCAGGGCAGGCCGTGCTGGTGCTGGAGGCCGCCGACCGGCTCATGGCCGTGGCCGCCTTCTGTATCGGCAC
>NZ_JBBAPF010000020.1:0-62041 GCF_040400975.1 Limnohabitans sp.
AACACCATCAACGCGAACCCGGGCACCAACGCTTTGGTGATCACCGACTACAGCGACAACCTGCAAAGACTGGGCCGCATCATCGCGGCACTTGACGTGGCCAACGCCACCGGGGTGGAGGTGATCCGCCTGCAGCACGGCATCGCGGGCGAACTGGCCCCCATGGTGCAACGCCTGATCGATTCGGGCGCAGCAGCTGGTGCTGGCGCTCCCCCCGTCCAAGGACAGACCGACACCGGCTTCAGGACCACGGTGCTGCCCGAGGTGCGCACCAACTCTTTGATCATCCGCGCCGCCAACCCCGCCCGTTTGTCGCTGGTGCGCAGCTTGGTGGTGCAACTGGACCAGCCCAGCGCCACCGGTGCGCGTGCAGCCAGCGGCAACATCCATGTGGTGTACCTGAAAAACGCCGACGCCACCAAACTGGCCGCCACTTTGCGGGCCGCCTTGTCGGCACAGGGCAATACGGGTTTGCCAGGCATCAACATCAGCCAGAACCCGCCAAGCGCGACACCCACGCCCACGGGCGGCACGCTGGGCCAAAGCAACGCCACCCCGCAGGTGTCAACGGGTGGCCAGATCCAGGCCGACCCGGCCACCAACTCGCTCATCATCACCGCGCCTGAGCCTCAGTACCGCCAATTGCGCGCGGTGATTGACATGCTGGACCAGCGCCGGGCGCAGGTGTTTGTCGAGAGTTTGATTGCCGAAGTCAGTGCCGACAAAGCAGCCCAATTTGGGGTGCAGTGGATGAGTGGCACCGGCACCGGCAGCAACACGGTGGGTCTGTTGGGCACCAACTTTGGCACCGGCAACACCAACTTGTTGAACATCGCCGCAGGTGCCGCGGCCGGCACACTGGTGGCGCCCACGGGGCTGAATGTGGCGGTGGGCCAGCAACGCAATGGTGCCTTGGCCTTGGGGGCCGTCGCTCGTTTTTTACAAACTGACAAAAACAGCAATGTCTTGTCGACACCCAATTTGCTCACGCTGGACAACGAAGAAGCCAAAATTGTGATTGGCCAAAACGTGCCTTTCATCACCGGCTCATTCACCAGTGCGGCACCCGGCTCGACCAACCCCTTCACCACCGTGGAGCGCAGAGATGTCGGTCTGACCCTGCGGGTGAAACCTCAAATCAGTGAAAACGGCACCGTGAAAATGCAGATCTACCAAGAGGTCAGCAGCGTCGATCAAAACTCCACCAACTCGCCAACGGGCTTGATCACCAACAAACGCTCCATCGAGTCGCATGTGCTGGTCGAAGACGGCGCCATTGTGGTGCTGGGTGGCTTGTTGCAAGACGACACCAACAACAGCCAAGAGAAGGTTCCCGGTCTGGGCAACATGCCGTTTTTTGGCAACCTCTTCAAATCCGAATCGCGACGCCGAAACAAAACCAACCTGATGGTGTTCTTGCGGCCCGTGGTGGTGCGCGATGGTGCAGCCACCGAGGCTTTGTCCAGAGGCCGTTACGAGCTGATGCGCATCGACCAACAGGGCTTTCAGCCTGTGGCCACCAGCACGCTGCCCATCAGCGGCTCGGCAGTGCTGCCCGCCCTGAGCCCTGAAGCCCAGCCGGCACCCCCACCCGCAACCACCAAGCCTTGAGCCCCGGTCCGCGCCATGAGCTACCCCTTGCCCTACTCCTTTGCGCGTGCGCACCAGTTGCTGGTGGAGGACGACGACCAAGGCCTGACCTTGAGCCTTTGCGAGGCCAGTGACCGCTCGGCCTTGTCGGAAGTGACGCGCAAGTTTGCGGGCCAAGGCTTGCAACTGCTGCACTGCACGCCTACCGACTTGGCGCAGCGCATTCACCAGGCCTATTCGGGCGGCCAAGCGCATGGCGCATCCATGGCTGCTGCAGTGGTCAATGAAGTGGAGGCCGAGGCCGATCTGTCGCGCATGATGCAAGAGTTGCCGGCCGTGGAAGACCTGCTGGAGGCCAGCGACGACGCACCCATCATCCGCATGCTCAACGCCTTGCTCACGCAAGCGGCCCGCGATGGCGCCAGCGACATCCACATCGAGCCCTACGAACGCCACTCGAGTGTGCGCTTTCGCATAGACGGCACGCTGCGCGAGGTTGTACAACCGAACCGGGCGCTGCATGCTGCACTGATTTCGCGCCTGAAAATCATGGCCGAACTCGACATCGCAGAAAAACGTTTACCGCAAGACGGCCGCATCAGCCTGCGCTTGGGCTCGCGAGCGGTGGACGTGCGCGTCTCCACCTTGCCCAGCGCCCATGGCGAACGCGCCGTGCTGCGGCTGCTGGACAAGAGCGAGGCGCGTTTGACCTTGGAGGCGGTCGGCATGCAAGGGCGCGTGCTGGCGCAAATTGACCAATTGATCGGGCAACCGCACGGCATCTTGCTGGTCACAGGCCCCACCGGCTCAGGCAAAACCACCAGCCTGTATGCGGCGCTGCAACGGCTGGATGCCTCGCGCAACAACATCATGACGGTGGAAGACCCGATCGAATACGAGTTGCCCGGTGTTGGTCAAACGCAGGTCAACAACAAGATCGATTTAAGCTTTGCCAAGGCGCTGCGGGCCATCTTGCGGCAAGACCCGGACGTGATCATGATCGGTGAGATCCGCGACCATGAGACCGCGCAAATCGCGATCCAGGCGTCTCTAACAGGTCACCTGGTTTTGGCCACGCTGCACACCAACGATGCTGCCAGCGCGGTCAACCGCCTGATCGACATGGGGGTGGAGCCGTTTTTGCTCAGCTCCTCGCTCTTGGGGGTGCTGGCCCAGCGCTTGGTGCGCAAACGCTGCCATGCTTGCGCGGGTGCAGGCTGCGATGTCTGTGGCCACACCGGTTACGCCGGGCGCACGGGGGTGTTCGAGTTGTTGGTGGCCAGCGATGAGATCCGCGCACAAATCCACAACCGCGCGGCCGAAGCCGACTTGCGGGCCACCGCTTTGGCGCAAGGCATGGTGTTGATGCGGGAAGACGGGCAACGCTTGGTCGATGCGGGCGTGACCAGTGCCGAAGAGTTGCTGCGCGTGACGCGCGACTGAGCCCTGATGCCCCACACGCCAATTTTTCGGACGTACCCATGTTTTTGGGCACTGGGTGCTGGGGGTCTGCTGGCATGGAGTGCTGCTGCTTGTGCAGCGACCGAGGCCGCAGCCACACCCCCAAGCGAACCCACGTCTGTCCCCATTGCGAACGATCCCCCGGCCAGACCGTGGTTGTACACCGTGGGCGTCAAGCTTCAAAGCCGCGATGCCGCGAACGCCAGCAGCATCTTGACTTTGCGACCCGTACTGGGTTTGCGCTACGGGCGTTGGCGAATCGGTCACCCCACAGGCACAGAGTGGTTGAGTTTCAGCGGATACCGCAAAGAGTCGAACCTCGCTTACCAATGGCGTGACGATGAGCGGCTGAAAGTGGGGCTGTCACTCCGCGTGCAAAACCTCCAAGACAACAGCTCTTTCGATGGTTTTTCTTCCGGGCAGAACACCCTGCGGGGCCGGGTGAGCGTGAATTACAAACTCGACCGGCATTGGTCACTGGGCAGCGACCTGACGCAAGACCTGATGGACCGAGGCGATGGCACCACCTTGTCGGTGGGGGCTGCTTATGGCTTGCCTTTGAGCGATCGCAGCGCCCTCAGCCTCAGTGCCGGTTTGAATTGGGCCACCGCCGACCACTGGGCCACCCAGTGGCGCAAAGCACCCGCCCCGGCAGAGCCTTGGCATTCAGGGCTGGGCTCGCTGGGTGTGGGCATGAGTTACCGCTACGCCCTGACACCCCAATGGGCCTGGTTTGGCACTCTGGGCAGTTCACGCCCCTTAGGACAAGTGCAAACCGTCAGCCCTCACAATCTCAACTGGCAAGGCCAGCTCGGCTTGCTTTACTTCAGTCGTTGAGATTTGCCCCATGCCCGCTTACCGTTTTGAAGCCCTGCAAGCCGATGGCGCCTTGCGCAAAGGCACGCTGGAGGCCGACAGCCTGAAAACTGCGCGCGGGCAATTGCGCGCACAGTCTTTGGTGCCGCTGTTGGTGGAAGCCATTGCATCGGGCGCTGCGGCCGATGCCAGCATTGGCCTGCCATGGTGGCAACGCCCCATCGGCGGTGGCCGCGCCTTCAGCACCAGCCAACGCGCGGTGTGGACACGCCAACTGGCCGGACTGGTGAGCAGCGGCTTGCCGGTTGAACGCGCTTTGGCGGCCCTCACCGAAGAAGGCGAGGACGACAAACAGCGCCACCTGATGGCGGCCATCCGCGCCGAAGTCAATGCGGGCAGCACCTTGGGCCGCGCTTTGGCGCAATACCCGCAGGAATTTCCTTCCATTGACCGTGCAGTGATCGCCGCTGGAGAACAAAGCGGGCATTTGGGCGATGTGCTGAACCAATTGGCCAATGACCTGGAAGACCAGCAACTGCTGCGCTCCAAGCTGCTGTCGGCCTCGCTGTACCCGGCCATCGTGAGCTTGGTGGCGCTGGCGATTGTGATTTTTTTGGTCACCTCGGTGGTGCCGCAAGTGGCCGGGGTGTTTGCAGGCACCCAACGCCAATTGCCGGGCCTGACGGTGGCCATGCTGGCCATCAGCGACTTCGTGCGCACCTGGGGCTGGCTGATGCTGGTGCTGCTGACATGCGGTGTGCTGGTGTTCGGTCAAGCCATGCGCCAGCCCGCCCTGCGCTTGCGTTTTGACGCCGCGTGGCTGCGCTTGCCTGTGATTGGCCGTTTGGCTCGGGGTTACAACAGCGCCCGCTTTGCCTCGACGCTGGCCATGCTGACGGCTGCAGGCGTGCCCATCCTCAAGGCCTTGCAGTCGGCGGCCGACACGCTGTCCAACCAAGCCCTGCGGGCCGATGCCCTGGAAGCTTTGGTGCGGGTGCGCGAAGGCGCGCCCTTGGGCACGGCGCTCGCGCAAAACGCGCGGTTTCCCGGCTTGCTGTCGATGTTTGCGCGCTTGGGCGAGCAGACCGGTCAATTGCCGGTGATGCTGCAGCGGGCCGCGCAGCAACTGTCCAGCGAAGTGCAGCGCCGCGCCATGGCCTTGGCCACCGTGCTCGAACCCCTGCTGATCGTGGCCATGGGCGGCGTGGTGATGCTGATCGTGTTGGCGGTACTGATGCCCATCATGCAGCTGAACCAGTGGGTCAATTGAGCGCGGATAAGTGAGCGATGATGTCAGCCTGTTTGATCAAGGAGTGAACCATGCCCGCCAGCCTTGAAGGTCAACTCGTCGTGGCCATTTCCTCTCGCGCTTTGTTTGACTTCGAGGAAGAAAACAGGCTGTTTGAGCAAGGCGACGACCGCGCTTACATGCAGCTGCAACTTGATCGCCTCGAGGCCCCCGCCAAGCCGGGCGTGGCCTTTTCTTTGGTGCGCAAGCTGCTGGCGTTCAACGACGCTGATGCGCAACGGGTCGAGGTGGTGATCTTGTCGCGCAACGATCCGGTCTCGGGCATGCGCGTATTCCGATCGGCACAGCACTACGGCCTGCCGATTCAGCGCGGCAGCTTCACACGGGGTCAGCCGCCGTGGCGCTACCTCAAGCCATTGAACGCCAACCTGTTTTTATCCACCCATTTGTCGGACGTGCGTGCGGCCTTGGGCGCGGGCGTGCCCGCAGCGCAGGTTTACCCCCATTCGGCCTTGGCGTCTGAGGCGCACCCGCACGAAGTGCGCATTGCATTTGACGGGGATGCGGTGTTGTTCTCTGACGAGGCCGAACGCGTGTTCCAGGCCGAGGGTTTGTCGGCTTTTCAAGCCCACGAGCGGGACAAAGCAGGACAGCCTTTGCTGGCGGGGCCTTTCAAACCTTTGCTGGCCGCCTTGCACCGTTTGCAGCAAGAGGGCACGCCGGCCATGCGCGTGCGCACCGCGCTGGTTACGGCCCGCAGTGCACCGGCGCACGAGCGCGCCATCCGCACGCTGATGGACTGGAACATCGAAGTGGACGAGGCGATGTTTTTGGGTGGCTTGCCCAAAGGGGAGTTTTTGCGTGAATTTGAGCCCGACTTTTTCTTTGATGACCAGACCGGTCACATCGAATCGGCGGCGCGCCATGTGCCTTCGGGCCATGTGGCATCGGGCGTGTCCAACCCCGACTGAAGTGTTCAGTCTCAGCGCTTTTTCGCGTTGTAGGGCGCCACTTGCCGGGCGTCGATGCGGTAAGCCGCCACCCCCATGTGCGAGTCGGTTTTGGTGGCGCTCATGGGGCCGGTCACCCAAACCACATCCATGAGGCGCAACCGCTTGGCGGGTTTGTCCAGCACCACATGCACGATCTGGTTGGCTGGGGGTGGGGGGGAATGGATGCAGGCCCCAAAGTAAGGTACCAGCAAAAACTCTTTCATGCCTTCGGGCAGGTCCTCCAGCGGCACCACATAGCCTGGAAGGCGCAGGTTTTGGCCCAGCACCAAGGGGTTGACGGGGGCGTTGTCCCACATCTTGCGCATTTTTTGCAGCGCCTCTTCGGCCTTGGGGTCGTTGTCTTTCAGCGCATCCAGATTCAAAGCCTTGAGGTCTTTGAAGGGGTCCCAGCCAGCCGGTATCAACTGCTCCCAGCCGACGGTGCGCACCGGGCCCGGCAGGCTGGCACCGGGGGGCGGGGCTTCGGCAGACAAGGCAGGCTGAATTTGCGGCACCAATTCACGGGCGGTCTCGCGCACACTTTGGGCCATGGCCAAACCGGGCAGCAGTGCTAAAAGAACCAAGCCCAGACCCAGGTTCAGGGCCATCGCAGCTGTGCGGCGCTGGTTCATTATGAGGATCGCTTTCATCTCAAACACGCGGTGACAAGCCATCGGCCAGGGACCAACGGTAAGCCCGCCAAGCAGGGCCCAGGCTGGCCAAGAGGCCCGCCAACAACACGGCAGCGAGCAAGGCCCACTGCGTGGGCAAGGGGGCCGACATTTGCAAGCGGATGCCCAGCTCTTGCTGCAACCAAGGCGTGCCCAGCGCCATGCCCGATTGCGCCAACAAAACACCCAGCACCACCCCGGCGCAGGTGACCCAAAACCCTTCGAGGGTGAGCAAGCCCAGCACATGGCGCGGCCCCGCACCCACGGCCCGCAACACCGCGAGTTCTCGACGGCGCTCATTCAGGCCCGCCAGCACCACTGCCATGAGCGAGACCACGCTGACCAAGGCCACCAAGGCGGACACGGCCAACAAGGCGTTTTCACCCACACCCAGCAGCGCCCAGAGCTCACCCAGGGCCACGCCAGGCATCACACCCATCAGGGCCTCGGCTTCGTAAGCGTTCACAAAGCGCTGCACATTGAACACGGCCGCTCGGGTTTTCAGGCCCACCAAAGCGGCCGTCACGGCTTGGGGCTCCAAGTTGAATTTGCGCACTTGGTCTGCAGGAATCTGCCCGCCCGGCATGGGCGCGCCCGCCACCCATTCGAGGTGCAAGGCCTCGAGCGCCTGCAGGCTCACATGCACCGTGCGGTCGACCGGGGTGCCAGTGGGCGCCAAGATACCGACCACCTTGAAGGGCTTGTCGTCATGGTGGGGGGTTGCCGGGCTGGCAGGTGCATGGCTGTGGCCGTGTGTATGGCCATGGTCATGGTCATCCATGCCGTGGCCGAACGTGATGCTTTGCCCCAAGGTGTAACCCATTTTGCGCGCCACCTCGGACCCGATCACCGCTTCGTACAAGCCATCCAGGGTGCCTGCAAACACCGCGCCTTGCTGCAAGGCCAAAGGCTGTTTGTCGCCGTATGCAAAGTGCTGGAAGTACGCGGGCGTGGTGCCCAGCACCGCATAGCCCCGGTGAGAGTCGCCCAAACTCAAGGGCACGACCCACGAGACCGAGCGGTGCTGCGACAGCGCCCGAACACTGTCCATGGACATGCCTTGTGGCACGCTGCCGATGTGGAACACCGAAAACAGCATGAGTTGCACCGGGCTGCTGCGGGCACCCACGATCAGATCGACCCCGCTCACGGATTGCGAAAAACTGCTGCGGATGTCGTGTCGCAAACGCTCCAAGGTCCATAGCAAGGCCGTGGCCAGCGCCAGCGATACCACCACCCAGACCAAGGTGCTGCGGCGGTTCCAGGCGCTTTGCCGGGCGATGCTGAGCAAACTGTTCATGCGCGCGCCCCCGTTTGTTGCAGCTCAGGCAAAGACCACTGCAGGTCAAAACGCGCGGCCTGTTGCGGGTCATGGCTCACGCACACCAAGGTGCTGCCCGCGTCCCGCGCGGCTTGCATGAGCACGTCCATGAAGTCATGGCGCAAAGCAGCGTCCAGCGCCGAGGTGGGTTCGTCGGCCAAGACCAATTCGGGCTGGCCCATCAAAGCACGGGCCGCGGCCACGCGCTGCTGTTGGCCCACCGACAAGGTGTCAGCGCGGCGTGCCCACAGGCCTTCGGGCAAGCCCATGCGCTTTAACCAAGTTTGGGCCGAGGCCTGGGGGCCACCGGCGGATTGGCAGCGTTCGCGTCGCAGTTTTGAAAAGCGGCAGGGCAAGCTCACGTTGTCGAGCACGCTCAAGTAGGGCAACAGGTTGAACTGCTGAAAAATCACGCCCACATGGTCCGCACGAAAGACGTCGCGCTGGCCAGACGGCAAAGCCGCCCAGTCTTGTCCGAGCAAAGACACGCGGCCGTGCTGCGGCAACAACACACCCGCCAGCAAGCCCAACAAGCTGCTTTTGCCGCACCCACTGGGGCCGTGCAAAAACACAGTCTGGCCCTGCGCCACGTGCAAATGGCCCAGCACCAAGGTGTCAGGCGCCCCACGGGTCCAGGCAAAGCGCATGGGCTCGATGTCGATCATGAAACTCCCCTTTTTTGAGTCCGGGACAATATACCCGCTCAAAGGGGCTCAGGCGGTTTTTCTGCGACCTTCCCTGCGGGCAATCCACACCGTGGCCCACAAAATCACAAATGCTCCCAACCAAGTGGACTGGCTGGGCACATCGCCAAACACCAACCAACCCAAGACAGAGGCCCAGACCAGATCCAAAAAGCGCAGCGACTGGGTGGCCGAGATGTCGGCCAGCGCAAAGGCGCGGGTCAGGCAGTAGTGAGCCAGCGTGCCCAGCACGCCAGTGGCCGCAAAAGCCAACCACTGCATGGGGGTTGGCATTTGCCAGTTGGGGATGGCCATGGGCAAACTGAGCACCGTCACCGTGAGGGCTTGCCAGAGCACAATGACGCCGGGCTTTTCGTAGCGGGTCAGCGCTTTGGTGATCAGAAACGAAGCAGCAAACACGGGGGCCGATGCCAACATGACCAGGTTGTACCAACCGCCATCGCCCGACATTTTGGGTAAGACCACCACCAACACACCGCTGAAACCGATGATGGCCGCGATCCAGCGGTCTTTGCGCATGGGCTCGCCCAAAAACCAAGCAGCACCCAGCATGATGAAAATCGGTCCGGTGAAACCAATCGCGGTCATGTCGGCCAAGGAAATTTTGGGCAAGGCGGTGAACCACAACACCAGCCCCAAAGTGTGAACGCCTCCACGCCAGAACTGTCCCGCCAGGTTCACAGGCCTGTAGGCCCGCCAGCCATCGCGCCAGACCCAAGGCAAGATCACCAACAAGCCAAAGAGGTAACGCAAAAACTGCGATTGGTAGACGTCCAAATGCAGCGTCAGGTCGCGGGCGATGGTGTTGAGCAAGGAAAACAAGAAGCCACCCAGCACCATCCACACCATGCCGCGTACCGCCACCGGCCAGTTGGCAAATGTGCGCAAACCGCGTCGGTGGACCAAAGACCACTGGCGTCTGGGGTAAGTGGGTTTGCGCCGTTTCAAGCCAAAACCCAGGGGAAGGAGTGCATCACATGGCCATCTTAGGCCGACCCAGCTGCAAAGCGGGTCGCTTGGGTTACGCCGTCATGCGCATCGGAATGGTGACCGGGCCATCGTTGACCAACGCCACTTTCATGTCGGCGGCAAAGCGGCCGGTTTGCACCATCGGGTGGGCCTTTTGCGCTTGCGCCACAAAGTGCGCATACAGGCGCCGGCCATCGTCGGGCGCAGCCGCTTGGGTGAAACTGGGGCGGTTGCCACCAGCCACGTCTGCGGCCAAGGTGAACTGGCTCACCAGCAGCAGCCCCCCGCCCACGTCTTGCACGCTGTGGTTCATTTTTCCGGATTCGTCACCGAAGATGCGCAGCTTGAGCAGCTTGGCCAGCAGTTTGTCGGCCACGGCTTCGGTATCGCCCTTTTCGGCGCAAACCAAGACCAACAAGCCATGACCGATCTGACCGATCACCTCGCCGTCGACCCGCACACTGGCTTCGCTCACCCTTTGTAACAAGGCCATCATTTCAAGTCCCTCGGATCGTCAAAATGCGCCTCCACATCGCTGGGCAACAGCTGGATGGTGGCCCGCAAGCCAGGCACGGCGCTCATCAAAGCCTGCTCGACGCTGCCGCGCAAAGCGGCGGCGCGGCCCAAGGTCCAAGCCGAGGGCATGTGCATGTGCACGTCGACAAATCGCCGCTGGCCCGCTTTGCGGGTGTTCAGGTGGTCAAAGCGGATGATCTCGGTTTCGCCGCGCTGGTGCGCAAAGCTGGCCAGCACCGTGTTCACTTGGGCCAAGACCTCGGGCTCCAGCGCCTCGTCCATGAGGCCTTGCGACGAGCGCCAGATCAGGTGCCAGCCTTCTTTCAGAATGTTCAGGGCCACGCCAATGGCCACCACCGCATCCAACCACAACCAGCCACTGACGCTGACCAAGGCGATGCCCAGCACCACCCCAGCAGAAGTCCAGACATCGGTCACCAGATGCCTGGCATCGGCTTCCAGCGCCAACGAGCGGTGTTGGCGGGCGGCTCGGAACATCAACCAGGCCAACAAGCCATTCAGGGCCGAGCTGCCCACAGACAAAGCCAGGCCCCAGCCGAGCTGCTCAATGGGCTGAGGGTCGAACAGGCGATGAACCGCCACCCAGATGATGCCCAGGGCGGCCACGATGATGAGAACGCCTTCAAAGCCAGAAGAAAAGTACTCGGCTTTGTGGTGACCATAGGGGTGATCGTCGTCCGCAGGACGGGCTGCGATCGTGACCATCATCAAACCGAACACCGCACTGGCCAGATTGACCAGTGACTCCATGGCGTCCGACAACAAACCCACCGAGTCGGTGAGCCACCAAGCGCCGGTTTTGAGGGCGATGGTGACCAAGGCCACCACCACCGATGCCCACAGCATGCGTGTGGGGGTCATCCAGCTGTCGATTTTTTTCATGGGATGAGGATAACGCGGCGGCACCCGGTTGCCGTGCGGCAGACCGCCATCAGGACAGGGTCACCTTGGCAAATTTGCGCTTGCCCACTTGCACCACGTAAGTGCCCGCTTCGAGCTTGAGCCCCTTGTCGGTGACCACGCTGGAGTCCACACGCACACCGCCGCCATCGATCAAGCGGCCGGCTTCGGTGGTCGAGGGGGCCAGACCCGCCGATTTGAGCAACGCGCCAATGCCCAGCGGTGCGCCCGACAGGCTGATATCGGGAATGTCGTCGGGCACGCCACCTTTGCTGCGGTTGATGAAGTCTTGCTCGGCCGCATCGGCCGCAGCGACGCTGTGGAAACGCGCGGTGATTTCCTTGGCCAGCATGACCTTGGCGTCTTTCGGATTGCGACCGCCCTCCACCTCTTTTTTCAGCGCTTCGATCTCGGCCATCGATTTGAATGACAGCAGGGTGTACCAACGCCACATCAGGGTGTCCGAGATAGAGAGCACCTTGGCGAACATGTCATTGGGCGCTTCGGCGATGCCGATGTAGTTGTTCTTGGACTTGGACATTTTGTCCACGCCGTCCAGGCCTTCGAGCAAGGGCATGGTCAGAATGCACTGCGGCTCTTGACCATACTCGGCCTGCAAGTGGCGGCCCATCAGCAAGTTGAATTTTTGATCGGTACCGCCCAGCTCCAGGTCGCTTTTTAATGCCACCGAATCGTAGCCTTGCATGAGCGGGTACAAAAACTCGTGCACGCTGATGGGCGTGCCAGCCTTAAAGCGGTCGTGGAAGTCGTTGCGCTCCATCATGCGCGCCACGGTGTACTTCGAGGCCAACTGGATCATGCCCATGGAGCCCAAAGGTAGCGACCACTCACTGTTGTAGCGAATCTCGGTTTTTCCGGGGTCCAGCACCATGCTCGCTTGTTTGTAATAAGTCTCAGCGTTGAGCTTGATCTGCTCGGGGGTCAGCGGCGGACGGGTGCTGTTGCGCCCCGAAGGGTCGCCAATCAGGCTGGTGAAGTCGCCAATCAAAAAGATGACTTGGTGGCCCAGATCCTGCAACTGGCGCATTTTGTTGAGCACCACGGTGTGGCCGATGTGAATGTCAGGCGCGGTCGGGTCCAAGCCGAGTTTGATGCGCAATGGCACACCTGTGGCCTCAGATTTGGCCAGTTTTTGCAACCAATCTTCCTGTGGAATCAGCTCTTCACAGCCCCTCAACGTGACCGCCAGGGCCTCACGGGTCTTGTCTGTGACCGGGAATTTTGTAACAAGCGCTTGATTCATAAGGGTTTTTTCTAAAGTCAAATGGGTTTAGACCGGTACAATAAGCCGTTGTCTAAAGGTTACCCATTTTAGGGTGCCCCGATTTTGACCCCTGCGCATGGGCTTGGTTTGACCACTCCCACTGCCGATAACCCTTCAATTGATGTCTTTTTTTGTTGCTCTCCAGTCTCGACTGGCCTCCCTGCTGATCGGTATCTTGTTCCTGTGCACTGCTGTGCTCGGCGCATTGCTGGTGGGTGTGCAACGCGTGTTGGGCTGGCTCGATGGGCAACACCCCGTGCTTACCGCCGGCAGCAAGGCCGTGGCCCGTTGGCTGGCGCGGCACCCCAAAGCCATCAGCGCCAGCTTGGCCTCCTTGCTCTTGGCAGGCGGCGGTGGCGCATTCGCCATTGCCAACTTGGGCCCAGACATTGCTGACCAGCCTGTGGTCACCATCACGGTGCCCGTGGCCATTGCCAAGCTCGAAGAACAGGTCCAGTCCCTCGACACGGTCAACCTCAACCTGAGGCGCAGTGACACCACCCGTGCATCCGACACCCCTGAAAGCTTGTTGCGCCGACTGGGTCTGGTTGACGCCGAAGCCGCGGTTTTTTTGCGCAACAACCCCTTGGCCAAACAGGCCCTGCGCCAGTCTGGCCGTGCCGTCACAGCCGAAGCGGACAGCCAGCAGCGCTTAATCGCCTTGCATGTGCGCTGGCTCAACAAAGAGTCCGATACGTTCTTCCAGCGTTTGTCCATCCAGCGCGGTGACAAAGGTCTGCAAGCCGCACTGGAGACCTCGCCAATGAACACCAGCATCCGCATGACGGGTGGCACGGTGACCCGGTCTCTCTACGACGCCGCTGACGAGGCCCGCTTGCCTGACGTGGTGATCAATCAGCTCACCCAGATCTTTTCCAACCAAATCGACTTTCACCGCACCCTGCGCAAGGGTGCGCGGTTTTCAGTGGTCTATGAGGTTCTTGAGGCCGATGGCGAGCCGGTCCGCACTGGCCGCGTCTTGACCGCCGAGTTCAACAACGGCAACAACACTTACGAAGCCACCTGGTTCCAAGAGCCGGGACAAAAAGGCAATTACTACAGCCTTGAGGGCAAAAGCCTGAGCCGTGCTTACTTGGCCTCTCCCGTTCCTTTTTCACGCCAAACCAGTGGTTTCACCATGCGTTTGCACCCCATCTTCAAAACTCAGCAGGCTCACCGCGGTGTGGACTATGCCGCGCCCACAGGCACGCCCGCTCAATCTGTGGGTGATGGCACGGTGATTTTTGCAGGCGTTCAAGGCGGTTATGGCAATGTGGTTGAAGTTCGCCACGGCAGCGGTCACACCACTTTGTATGCGCATTTGAGCAAGATCCACGTGCGCAAAGGGCAGACCGTCCAAAAGGGTCAAACCATTGGCGCTGTGGGCTCCACAGGCTGGTCTACTGGCCCTCATTTGCATTTTGAATTCCGCGTCAATGGTGTACACGTTGACCCTCAAAAAGTCATCCAACAAGCTCAGGCCTTGCCCATTGCGCCAGGTGCGATGCCCCGCTTTAACGCCCAAGTCAATCAAGCCAAAACACAGCTGCTGGCTGCGGCGCAAATGCGAGAGAGCAACAGCCAATGACCTCGAAGGGCCGCAAGGCCCTTTTTTAATGGGCGGCAAGCTTCCCTGTAACGATCCTGCATTGGTCTTTTCCCATGGCCCCAGCTTTTTTCATTGGCCTGATGTCTGGCACCTCATTGGATGGCGTGGATGGCGTCATGGCCCAGATCGACAACACCGGACGCTTGCGGGTCATCGCCCACGCCTTTGTGGCTTTTCAAGCCTCTTTCCGCGACGAGCTGCTGCAACTCAACCAGAGTGGGCCCGATGAACTGCACCGCAGCGCTTTGGCTGGCAATGCCATCGCGCGGCATTACGCGCAAGTGGTGCAAGCGCTTTTGCAAGACACAGACCTCGCGCCTGAAAACGTGGTGGCCCTTGGCGCCCATGGTCAAACGGTGCGCCACCGTCCACTGGAGTTCGACAGCGATGCAGAGGGCCTCTACCCTGCTGTGGGCTACACACTGCAATTGATCAACCCCGCCTTGCTTGCCGAGTTGACCGGGATCGACGTGGTCGCCGACTTTCGCAGCAGAGATCTGGCTGCAGGCGGGCAAGGTGCACCCCTGGTGCCAGCCTTTCACCAAGGGGTTTTCGGACAACCAGGTGCCTGTGTGGCCGTGCTGAACATTGGCGGCATCTCCAACCTCAGCGTGCTCAGTGCCGATGGCGGCGTTCAGGGTTGGGACTGTGGCCCCGGCAATGCCCTGATGGATTTTTGGTGCGCCCGTCACACCGGCCAGGCTTTTGACCGTGCAGGGGCTTGGGCGGCGCAAGGCCAAATCAACCCGCCTTTGCTCGCGCAGTTGATGACCGAAGAATTTTTGCAGCGCCTGCCCCCCAAAAGCACGGGCCGTGATTTGTTCAACCCCGCTTGGCTTGAGCACCACATGGCCACCTTGGCTAAGGACAGTGCGCATACACCTCAAGACGTTCAAGCCACTTTGGCGGAGTTCACCGCACTCACCTGCGCTTCAGACGTCTTGCGCCATGCCGAGGGCGCAGCGTCTTTGGTGGTGTGCGGGGGTGGTGCACTGAACACCCATTTGATGGCGCGACTGGCGCATCATGTGCCCGGGGTTCAGGTCGTCAGCAGTGCCGATCGAGGTCTGCCGCCCTTGCAGGTCGAAGCCGCAGCATTTGCCTGGTTGGCTTTCAAAAACTTGAAACGCGAAACCGCCAGCCTCCAAAGTGTCACGGGCGCCCGAGGCGCCCGTGTCTTGGGGGCTGTTTACCCCCGTTGAATGGCAGCGAGCAGGGCTCGCACGCGTAAAGGATCAGGCTGAGAAGGATGAACCGCAACCACAGGTCGAGGTGGCGTTGGGGTTCTTGATGACGAATTGCGCTCCCTGCAAGTCTTCCTTGTAATCGATCTCGGCACCGGTCAGGTACTGGTAGCTCATCGCATCGATCAACAAGGACACACCGTTTTTGCTCATGGTGGTGTCGTCTTCGTTGGTGATTTCATCGAAAGTGAAACCGTACGAAAAACCCGAGCATCCGCCGCCTTGCACAAAGACACGCAGCTTCAAATCAGGGTTGCCCTCTTCGGCGATCAGGTCGGCCACCTTGGCGGCAGCGCTGTCGGTAAAGACAATCGGATCGGGCATGACAGTTTGGATATTTTCAGCAACAGCGCTCATGGTGTTTCTCCGGTTCAGTGCCAAATAGTATAGCGCGCTGGTCGGGAATTACCCACTGTCGTAAGCAGTAACGCTACTGGCCTCATGGGCTTTTCACCCGGCATGCGCCCAAACAAAAAGCCGCCACGGCGAACCGGTGCGGCTTTTGGATGAAGCAGAAAAAGCGGATTAACGCTTGGAGAACTGCTTGCGGCGACGAGCGGAGTGCAAACCAACCTTTTTACGTTCGACTTCACGGGCGTCGCGGGTGACAAAACCAGCTTGGCTCAGCACGGGCTTGAGCGAAGCGTCGTAGTCAATCAGGGCGCGGGTGATGCCGTGGCGCGATGCGCCGGCTTGACCGGATTCGCCACCGCCGTGCACGTTGATCATGATGTCGAAAGTTTCGGCATGGTTGGTCAACATGAGGGGTTGCTTGGCAATCATGATCGAAGTCTCGCGGCCAAAGTAGGCTTGGATGTCCTTGCCATTGACCGTGATCTTGCCTGTGCCTTTTTTCAGAAACACGCGGGCGACGCTGGATTTGCGACGGCCTGTGCCATTGTTCCATTCACCAATCATCTCAAGGCTCCTTAGATGTCCAGCACTTTAGGCTGTTGGGCGGTGTGTGGATGCTCTGCGCCGCCATACACCTTGAGTTTCTTGATCATGGCGTAACCGAGTGGGCCCTTGGGCAGCATGCCCTTGACAGCCTTCTCGAGTGCGCGGCCAGGGTGCTTGGCTTGCATGTCGCGGAAGTTGGTGGCAGTGATGCCGCCTGGGTAGCCAGAATGGCGGTAGTAAATCTTGTCGATCGTCTTGGTGCCCGTCACTTTGAGCTGGGCAGCATTGATGATGACGATGTAGTCACCGGTGTCGACGTGAGGCGTGTAAATGGCCTTGTGTTTGCCGCGCAAACGGAGAGCAACTTCGCTGGCTACTCGTCCGAGGACCTTGTCGGTCGCGTCAATCACAAACCACTCGTGCACGACCTCAGCGGGTTGCGCGCTGAAAGTTGTTGTCATGAGTTTTCTCTTCAAAAGAAAGGTTTGTCGGGCCCTTTTCCACGGTCGGTGTTCCTCTGTTGGGAACCTCTTAGGTGGGAGATTGCTTGAGCCATAACAGCATCAAGCGTCTTCGCCGCGGGGCCACAAAATCGCTGCGAAGCCTGCCATTATACGAAAAATCAAGGACTTGCAGAAGTTATTGGTTACCATCAAGCCATGTTCAGTTACCGACACGCTTTTCACGCAGGCAACCATGCCGATGTGCTCAAACACATCACCTTGCTCGCCACCCTGCGCCACCTCATGCAAAAAGAGGCCGGCATCACCCTGATTGACACCCATGCTGGGGCCGGTTTGTACCGTTTGGACGGCGATTACTCTCAAAAGGGTGGGGAAGCAGAAGACGGCCTGTTCAAACTTCTGGCCGCCGCCGAAAAGCGCGATGCCTTGCCCGAGCCCGTTCAAGACTACCTGGCGCAAATTGCCAGCTTCAATCCCAACGGGCAAGCCAAGATTTACCCCGGCTCGCCCTTTTTGATGCAACGCCTGATGCGCCACGCCTCGCGCGACCGCCTGCGTCTGTTTGAGCTGCACCCCACCGACAGCAAAGCCCTGATGTCCAACATCGCCCAGCTCGAAGCCGGGCGCACGGTCACGGTGAGCCGCGAAGACGGTTTTGAGGCGCTCAAAAAGCTGCTGCCCCCACCGCCTTCGGCCACAGGCTCCAAGCGGGCCATGGTGCTGATCGACCCCAGTTACGAGATCAAGTCGGATTACAGCAAGGTCGCCAGCGTCATTCAGGAGTACCTCAAGCGCTTTTCGACCGGCACTTACCTGGTTTGGTACCCGATCATTCCTCGCCCCGAGGCGCATGACTTGCCCAAACGCCTGCGCACCTTGTCCAACCAGGCCCAAAAGCCGTGGCTCCATGCCACGCTGGCGATTGGCCGCGGTCCCAGCGACGAAGGCGGTCTGGTGGCCAGCGGCATGTTCGTCATCAACCCCCCCTTCACGCTCAAAGACCAGATCCGACAGGCGCTCGATGTGGTCGGGCCTGCTTTGGCGCGCGGCTCCGGCAAAAACTGGGCCGTCGAGTCGTCTTGAACGGCATGAAGCAAGTTCCAAGAGCAGCTTGCATGGGGCTTTCGCTGCGACCACCCAGCCATCAGGGAAAAACCTGAGCACGCCGTGCCAAAATTAACCGACCGGGCGGTCGGTTAATGGGTATACTGGCACCTGCGCCAAGATCATTCCATCCTGTTTGGCGCAGGAGACCCGCCATGTACACGCAATCTTTCAGCGTCCCGGACACAACCGAAGACGTCAAATCGGCCGGCCTGAAGGCCGTGCCCAAAGCCCTGAGCACGCAAGACGCTGCCCTGCAGGCGGCCTTTGACGCCCGCATCGACGCCGATGGCCGCATCGAACCCCGCGAGTGGATGCCAGAGGCCTACCGCAAAACCCTGGTGCGCCAGATCAGCCAGCACGCCCACAGCGAAATCGTCGGCATGCTGCCAGAAGGCAACTGGATCAGCCGCGCCCCGAGTTTGAAGCGCAAAACGATTTTGATCGCCAAGGTGCAAGACGAAGCTGGCCACGGCCTGTACCTGTACAGCGCCGCCGAAACCCTGGGCACCAGCCGCGACCAGATGCTGGATGCCCTGCACTCGGGCAAAGCCAAATACAGCTCCATCTTCAACTACCCCACGCTCAACTGGGCCGATGTGGGCGTGGTCGGCTGGCTGGTCGATGGCGCGGCCATCATGAACCAGGTGCCCCTTTGCCGCTGCTCTTATGGCCCCTATGCCCGCGCCATGGTGCGGGTGTGCAAAGAAGAATCCTTCCACCAGCGCCAGGGCTACGAAGCCTTGCTGGTGATGATGCAAGGCACGGCCGAGCAAAAAGCCATGGTGCAAGACGCCGTCAACCGCTGGTGGTGGAAGTGCCTGGCCATGTTCGGGCCGCCTGATGCCGACAGCCCGAACAGCGCGCAAGGCATGCGCTGGGGCATCAAGCGCATCAGCAACGACGACCTGCGCCAGAAGTTTGTGGACGCCACCGTGCCGCAAGCCAAAGTCCTGGGCGTGACCCTGCCCGACCCCGACCTCAAGTGGAACGAAGCCCGTCAAGCCCACGACTACGGCCAGATCGACTGGGACGAGTTCTGGGCCACCGTGAACGGCAACGGCCCTTGCAACAAGGAGCGCCTGGGTGCCCGCGTCAAGGCCTGGAACGACGGCGCCTGGGTGCGCGAAGCCGCACTGGCCCACGCCCGCAAACAACAAGCACGCCAATTGAAGGAGGCCGCATGAGCTCCGCAGCATTGAAAGAATGGCCCCTGTGGGAAGTTTTTGTCCGCAGCAAGCAAGGCCTTGAGCACAAACACTGCGGCAGCCTGCACGCATCCGATTCAGCGCACGCCCTGCAAATGGCGCGCGATGTGTACACCCGGCGCCAGGAAGGCGTGAGCATCTGGGTCGTGCCCTCGGCCAGCATCTCAGCCAGTGAGCCCAATGACAAATCCGAGTTTTTCGACCCGGCCAGCGACAAGGTGTACCGCCACCCGACCTTCTACCAAATCCCCGACGAAGTCGGTCACATGTGAGCGTTCAGATGAATGCCCCCACTGAATACCTTTTGCACCTGGCCGACAACGCGCTGATCCTCGGTCAGCGCAATGCCGAATGGTGCGGTCACGGCCCCATCCTGGAAGAAGACATCGCGCTGTCCAACAACAGCCTAGACCTGATCGGCCAAGCCCGCATGCTTTACCAGCACGCGGCCACGCTGCAAGGCGGCGACGCCACCGAAGACACGCTGGCGTATTTCCGCGACGTGCCCGACTTCAAAAATTACACGCTCTGCGAATTGCCACACATGCCTTTGATGGCGGCCACGTCTGTGGGCGACCGCGACTTTGCCACCACCATCGTGCGCAATTTTTTGTACAGCAGCCTGATGGTGCTGGTGTGGGACCAACTGCAAAACTCGCAAGACACGCAGCTGGCCGCGATCGCCGCCAAGTCACTCAAAGAAGTGCGTTACCACCTGCGCCACTCGCGCGATTGGCTGGTGCGCTTGGGTGATGGCACCGACGCGTCGCACGCCAAAGCGCAAGCAGCGCTCGACCAATTGCTGCCCTACACCGAAGAGTTTTGGAGCCACAGCGCGCATGAATCAGCGGCACTGGCCAATGGCACAGGCCCCGACATGACCGCTTTGCGAAACGACTGGAACCAGATCGTGGACGAGGCACTGCAAGAGGCCGCCCTGCAACGCCCAGCCGATGGTGGCTTTGTGCCCACCGGCAAGCAAGGTGTCCATTCGGAGCACCTGGGTTTTGTTTTGGCAGAAATGCAAAGCCTCGCCCGAGCGCACCCCGAAGCCACCTGGTGATGAGTTCCAATGACCACGATTACTTCGCCCGCCTCTGCGCCTGAACGCGCAGCCGATGTGAGCCACGCCTGGGCACTGCTGGAGCAGCTGACCGACCCCGAAATTCCGGTCGTCAGCTTGCGCGAGCTGGGCATCTTGCGCGACGTGCGTATCGGCGATGCGGGTCTGGAAGTGGTCATCACTCCCACCTACAGCGGCTGCCCGGCCATGGGCGCGATCGAGGACGATGTGAAAGCCCTGCTGCAAGTCCATGGCTTGCAGGGCCATGTGGTCACGCAACTGGCCCCCGCTTGGACCACCGACTGGATGACCGACGCCGCCAGAGACAAGCTGCGCGCTTATGGCATTGCCCCGCCGCACGCCTGCGCCAGCGCGCCCTCGGGCGCGGCCAACGTGGTGCAGTTTGCGGCACGCGTTGCCAAACCCGAGGTGGTGAACTGCCCACAATGCGGCTCGGCCAACACCACCGAAACCTCTCATTTCGGCTCGACCGCCTGCAAGGCCCTTTACCGGTGCCTGGCTTGCATGGAGCCCTTCGATTACTTCAAACCTTACTGAGTGGCCGCAAGCTGCCTCAACGTCACGCCATGTCCGCACCCCGATTCCATGACCTCCCGATCGCACGCATCAGCCCCGAAGCGGCCGGTGCCGTGGCGATCACGCTGAACGTACCCGCCGATCTGCGCAGCAGTTTTGACTTTCAGCCGGGCCAGTTCCTGACCTTGCGTGCGGACATCGACGGCGCAGACGTGCGCCGCAGCTACTCCATCAGCTCGGCCCGCAGCCTGCTGCAAAAGAACGGCGTACTCGAAGTCGGCATTCGCCCCGTCGAAGGCGGCGTGTTCTCCAACTGGGCTGCGACACAACTCCAAGCGGGCGACACGCTGCGCGTGATGCCGCCCGAAGGCCGCTTTGTGGTGCAGCGCCCCCGCGCGATTCACCGGGTGGGTTTTGCCGCAGGCTCGGGCATCACGCCCATCCTGTCCATCCTGGCCAGCACGCTGGAAGACCAACCCGACAGCAAATTCACCCTGGTCTATGGCAACCGCCGCATGGACAGCGTGATGTTCAACGAAGCCCTGCAAGACCTGAAAGACCGCTACCCCTCGCGCTTGACGCTGATCCACATCCTGTCGCGCCAAGCGCAAGAAGTGCCTTTGCTGGAAGGCCGCATCGACGGCGCCAAAGTGCAAGCCATCATCGATGCGTTTTTGCCTGTAGGCAGCATGGACGAGGTGTTTGTGTGCGGCCCAGAGGCCATGATCGAGGCCACCGAACAAGCCCTGCTGAAGGCTGGCGTCAAAGCCGAGCGCATTCGCACAGAACGTTTCAGCTCGCCCACACTGGATGCCCTGCCCCCCGAAGTCCGCGCCAAAGCCGTGCTGGGCCACCCGGCCACGCGCGCGCAAGGCGAAGTGCAGCTCACCGTGGTGCTGGACGGTAAGCCTTACAACATGCCGATGAACCGCAACGAGAAGATTCTGGACATCGCTTTGTCGCTGGGTCTGGACCTGCCCTACTCGTGCAAAGCCGGGGTGTGCTGCACCTGTCGCTGCAAGGTCATGGAAGGCACGACCGAGATGGAAAAGAACTTCACCCTCGAAAAGCCCGAAGTCGAGCAAGGCTTCATCCTGTCTTGCCAAGCCCGCCCCACCAGCGATCGCGTGGTGATCAGTTTCGACGAGCGCTGAAACTTTTCCGGTTCACTCGCTCGACTGCTGCATGGCCCACATGCTGGCGTAACGGCCTTGTTGGGCCAGCAGCTCGGCATGGTGGCCGCGCTCGATGATTTGGCCCGCTTCCATCACCAAAATCTCGTGCGCATCGACCACCGTGGACAGGCGGTGCGCAATCACCAGCGTGGTTTTGTTTTGCGCCACGCTGGCCAGCTCGGATTGGATCGCACGTTCGTTGGCCGAATCGAGCGCCGAGGTGGCCTCGTCAAACACCAATATCGGTGGATCCTTGAGCAAGGTGCGGGCAATCGCCACGCGCTGCTTTTCGCCGCCCGACAATTTCAGCCCGCGTTCGCCCACCGAGGTTTGGTAGCCCTTGGGCGTGGAGGCGATGAAGTCGTGGATGCGGGCCGAACGCGCTGCGCCTTCGATCTCGGCCTGGCTGGCACCGGGTCGGCCATAAGCGATGTTGTAGGCCACGCTGTCGTTGAACAGCACCGTGTCCTGCGGCACGATGCCCAAGGCCTGGCACACGCTGTTTTGGGTGACCTGCCGGATGTCCTGCCCCGCGATGCGGATGAAGCCCTGCTGCACATCGTAAAAGCGGAACATCAAACGCGCCAGCGTGGACTTGCCGGAACCCGAAGGCCCGACCACCGCCACCGTTTTGCCTGCGGGGATGGTGAAGCTGATGTCCTTCAAGATCGGGCGATCGGGCTCATAAGCGAAGGACACACGGTCAAACACCACATCGGGCGCACCTTGCAAAGCCAAGGCAGGCGCATCGGGCACATCGGCCACTTCACGCTCGCGGTCCATCAGCACAAACATCTTGTCCAGATCGGTCAGGCTTTGCTTGATCTCGCGGTACAGCACCCCCAAAAAGTTGAGCGGGATGTAGAGCTGGATCATGAAGGCGTTGATCATGACCAGATCGCCCAAAGTCATGCGTCCGGCCACCACCCCTTCTGTGGCACGCCAAAGCATGGCCACCAAGGCCGACGCGATGATGAGCTGCTGCCCGGTGTTGAGGACAGACAAAGTGGTTTGCGCCTTGAGCCTGGCCAAGCGCAAACGCTCCAAGCTTTCATCGTAACGGCCAGCCTCAAAGCGTTCGTTGCCAAAGTATTTGACAGTTTCGTAGTTCAACAGCGAATCGATGGCGCGGGTGTGCGCAGCCGAGTCGAACTCATTGGCTTGTTTCCGAAACTGGGTGCGCCACTCGGTCACACGCACAGTGAAGAAAATATAAAACACCAAGGCCGCCAAAGTGATGCCCGCGAACCAAGCGTCAAACTTGACCGCCAAAATGGTCAACACCAGGCCCACCTCGATCAGGGTGGGAATGACGCTGTAAAGCGAATAAGAAATCAAGGACTCGATGCCGCGCACACCACGCTCGATGTCGCGTGTCATGCCGCCGGTCTGCCGAGCCAGATGAAAGCGCAAACTCAAGGCATGCAAGTGCTCAAAGGTTTGCAGGGCAATGCTGCGCGAGGCCCCCTGCGTAGCTTTGGCAAAGACCAGTTCGCGCAACTCGGTGAATGCCGAGGTCAGCAAACGCAAAGCACCATAACCCAACAACAGCGCCACTGGCACCGCCAGCAACGCCTGCGGATCGCTGGGCTTGAGGCTCATGGCATCGACCAACTCCTTGAGCAACAAAGGCACACTGACGTTGGCAAGCTTGGCGCACACCATGAGGGTGAGCGCAATCAGAACTCGCCATTTGTATTGCCACAGGTAGGGCAAAAGGCGCGAGAGGGTTTTCCAGTCGTTGCCGGGGGGCGTTGGCGTTGCAGCGCCGGGCTTGGCGCCAGAGGCGTGGGGAGAAGCGGTGGCAGCGGTTTCGCCGTTGTGGCGCATAAGGGACAATCCGGTTTTGACGTTAACCACCGATTGTGCCCATGTCTGCCCACCAAAGCCCCGACACCGTGTCTTTGCCCACTGACCAAGAGCTGGTGCTCAAAGTCATCCCTATGCCTGCTGACTGCAATGCCAGTGGCGACATTTTTGGCGGCTGGGTCATGGCCCAAGTCGACTTGGCCGGAGCCGTGTTGCCCGCTAGGCGCGTGCGTGGCCGCATGGTGACCGTGGCGGTGAACGAGTTCATCTTCAAGCAAGCCGTCAAGGTGGGCGACATCCTGTCGTTTTTCTCGCGCATCGTGCGGGTGGGTCGAACCTCGGTCACCGTCAAGGTGGAGGTATTTGCCGAGCGCTTTCAGTTGCAGGGTCAGTACATCAAAGTCACCGAGGCGAACTTGACCTATGTGGCGGTGGACGACCAAGGCAAGCCCAGGCCCGTACCAGCCGAGTGATCGCTAGGGCGATCAGGACACGATGTAAGCCGCAGCGCCCGTGGACATCAAGGACCCATCGGGCCCACAAAACTCCATGCGGGAAGACCCCACACGCGAGCCCACGCGCAAGGCGTTGGCGGTGATGGTGAAGTACTCGCCAATGCCAGGACGCAGATAGTCCACCCGCAAGTCGATGGTGCCCAACTTGGCAAAGCGCTCCAGGCGTTTGGCGGGCGGCTCATCCATGTGCTTGGCCGCCAGCGCCGCCATGACCGCGGCACTGCCGATGGCGTCAAGCACCGCGCTGATGACGCCACCGTGGATGCGGTTGTAGGCAAAGTGCCCCACCAATTCGGGCCGCATGTCGATGCGGGCCTCCACGCCATCGGGCGTGACCTTGACGAGCTTCAAGCCGAGCGTTTTGTTGAAGACGATTTTTTCTTCGTAGATCTGACGAAAGCCCTCGATGTATTCAGGTTCCAGGACGATGGGGGATTCGATTCTTTGGGGCATGGCCTGATTCTATGAAATGCGCATAGGCGCCTAGGTCACGTCCGCGCCAGCACCGGCCCCAAGGCCACCCCGGTGTGGGTACCCAAGATGACCAAGGCCTCAGGCGTCATGGCCGCCACGATGCGGCCACCGGCATTGCCGCCTTCTGGCCCCAGATCAATCACCCAATCGGCCTCGGCGATCACATCCAGGTCGTGTTCGATCACGACCACGCTGTGACCTGCGTTGACCAGTCGGTGCAGCACGCTGATGAGCTTGTCCACGTCGGCCATGTGCAATCCCACAGTGGGCTCGTCGAGCACATAAAGCGTATGTGGTGCTTTGTTGCCACGCTTGCCCACTTCGTCACGCACCTTGGTCAGCTCGGTCACCAGCTTGATGCGCTGCGCTTCACCACCGCTCAAGGTCGGTGAAGGCTGACCCAAGGTCAGGTAACCCAGACCCACGTCTTTGAGCAACTGCAACGGGTGCGCGATGCTGGGCATGCTGGCGAAAAAGCCCACCGCCTCGTCGACTTCCATCTGCAGCACATCGCCAATGCTCTTGCCGCGCCAAGTGACCGCCAGAGTCTCTGGGTTGAAGCGGGCACCGCGGCAGGTTTCGCAGTGCACTTTCACGTCGGGCAAAAAGCTCATCTCGATGGTGCGCATGCCCTGGCCTTCGCAGCTGGGGCAGCGGCCTTCCCCGGTGTTGAAGCTGAAGCGCCCAGCGGCATAACCCCGGGCCTTGGCCTCTAGGGTTTCGGCAAACAGCTTGCGGATCGTGTCCCAAAAGCCAATGTAAGTGGCGGGGCAAGAGCGCGGTGTTTTGCCGATCGGCGTTTGGTCAACCTCAAGCACGCGGTCGATGGTTTCAAAACCCTGCACATCGCTGCACGCCGTCAAAGCCACCCGTTGGCCTGCATCTTGCGCGGTGCGGCCTGCAAAGGTGGAGCGCTGGCTGACCAGCGCCTGCACATTGGCCAGCAGCACATCGCGGGCCAGCGTGGACTTGCCGGAACCGCTGACGCCTGTGACGGCCACCAAACGCTTGAGCGGCACTTGTACATCGACCTGGCGAAGGTTGTGCAGGTTGGCTCCTGTGAGCGTGAGCCATTGCAAATCCACACCACCCGCCGCTTCTTTGTGGGGGGGTGGCGTGGGCGCCGATTTTGGCGTACCCCCGCCGTATGAGGTGCCCGCGCCACCGCTCCACAAAGAAGCATCCACGGAACGACGCAACTGCATCGGATGCTTCATCGCGTGCAGCAAATAGCGTCCGGTTTGCGAATCGGCAGAAGCTGTGATATCCGCCACGGATCCCTCGGCTACCAGACGACCACCGCGTTTGCCTGCGCTGGGACCGATGTCAATGATGTGGTCGGCGCGGCGGATGGTGTCCTCGTCGTGCTCCACCACCACCAGCGTGTTGCCCTTGTCGCTCAGGCTTTGCAAGGCGTTCAGCAAAATCCGGTTATCGCGTGCATGCAAGCCAATGGTGGGTTCGTCCAGCACGTAGCACACACCTTGCAGATTGCTGCCCAGTTGCGCGGCCAGGCGGATGCGCTGGGCCTCGCCACCCGAGAGCGTAGGCGCACCCCGGTCCAGCGTGAGGTAACCCAGACCCACTTCTTCCAAAAATTCCAGTCGGCTTTGGATCTCGGGCACCAGGTCACGGGCGATATCGGCATCGCGGCCGGTGAGATGCAGCCTGTCAACCCAGTGCCGCACATCGGTGACCGACAAGCTGGCGATGTCGGTGATGCGCCAGCCTTGACCCGGAGCAGAACCGAGCCTCACGGCACGCGCCGTGGCATTCAGCCGGGTGCCTTCGCAGCTGGGACAAGCCACATTGGCCAGGTCTTCGATCTCGGGCTCGGCAAAGGTTTGCTCGCGGCCTTTGTTCTTGTCGTCTTGCACCGAGTCGTCGAACACTTGGCGCTCGTCTTTGCTCAGCTTGACGCCCGTGCCAACGCAATCCGGGCACCAGCCGTGTTTGCTGTTGTACGAGAACAAACGCGGATCGAGTTCCGCATACGAGGTGGAACACGCCGGGCATGCGCGCAGTGTCGAAAACACGCGGTGCTGGCCAATGCGGGCAGTCGACTCGCCGCTGAACATGGCTTCACGCAAACCATCCAAGTCACTCAGCACATGCACCACGCCTTTGCCATGCTCCAGGGTTTTGGTCAGGGCTTGGCGCAGCGCCGTCTCGTTGCTGGGCAGCACATCGAGACTGGCCACGGGCAGTTCAATGTTGTGCTCTTTGAAGCGGTCGATGCGCGGAAAGCCTTGTGTGGGCAAAAAGTCGCCATCGACGCGCAAGTGGGTGTAGCCACGCGGGCGGGCCCAGTCGGCCAACTCGGTGTACACGCCCTTGCGGTTGGTGACCAGCGGGGCCAACAGACCAATGTGCTGACCTCGGAACTGGGTCATCAGCTGCGCGATGATGCTGTCCGGCGTTTGCGGCTGCACAGGCGTGTTGTCATGCACGCAATGCTGAATGCCCAGCTTGACATAGAGCAGGCGCAAAAAGTGCCAGACCTCGGTGGTCGTGCCCACGGTCGATTTGCGGCCACCTCGCGACAGGCGCTGCTCAATCGCCACGGTGGGCGGAATGCCATACACCGCATCCACCTCAGGCCGACCTGCAGGCTGCACGATGGCGCGGGCATAGGCGTTCAGACTTTCCAAATAACGGCGCTGGCCTTCGTTGAAAAGGATGTCAAACGCCAGCGTGGACTTGCCCGAACCGCTGACGCCCGTGACCACATTGAACTTGCCGCGCGGAATGTCCACGCTCAAGTTTTTGAGGTTGTGCTCTTTGGCGTTGACGATCTGGATGTTGTTGTTCAACACAGGTGCGCGTTGATGAGTACCGTTGGAAAGTCCTACGCCCTCACGATCCAAAGCTCTCGAGAGCGAGGCTGCGGTGTCAGAGGATGACGATTTTGGCGTACCCCCGCCGTATGAGGAACCCGCTGACACCGCAGCCTCGCCCCCATAGACATTCGATCGCCCACCCTCGCCCCCATAAACATTCAAGCGCTCAGCCACCCCTAACACCTCGCCCATCGACTCAGCGTACTCGCGCAGCGCCAGCCCCGTGTGCGATGTCGCATGCTGACGCACATCTTCGGGCGTGCCCTCGGCCACGATCAGCCCCCCAGCATCACCGCCCTCTGGGCCCAAGTCGATCAGCCAATCGCTCGCGCGGATCACGTCCAGGTTGTGCTCGATGACGATGAGCGAATGCCCTGCTTCGAGCAGCTTGCGCAAAGCGCGCATGAGCTTGGCGATGTCGTCAAAGTGCAGGCCGGTGGTCGGCTCGTCAAACAGAAACAAGGTGCCCTTGCGCGCCAGGCTCTGGCGACTCTTGGATGCGCTCTTGGCCGCCTCGGCCAAAAAGCCCGCAAGCTTGAGGCGCTGCGCCTCGCCACCCGACAAGGTGGGCACGGGCTGGCCCAGACGCACGTATTCCAGACCCACATCCACAATCGGCTGCAGGGCACGGATGACTTCGCGGTCTTGCGCAAACAAAGCCGCAGCCTCGCTCACGGTGAGCTCCAAAATATCGGCCACATTGAGGTGGCGCACCGAGCCGCTGATGGCTTGGCGCTCGATGGTGATCTCCAAAATCTCGGGGCGGTAACGCTTGCCGTCGCAGTCGGGGCAGCGCAAATACACATCGCTCAAGAACTGCATCTCCACATGCTCAAAGCCCGAGCCGCCACAAGTGGGGCAGCGCCCGTCGCCGCCGTTGAAGCTGAACTTGCTGGCGGTGTAACCACGCTGACGCGACAGCGGCGCGGTCGCAAAAATCTCGCGGATCGCGTCCCACGCGCCGACATAGCTCACCGGGTTAGAACGGGCCGTCTTACCAATCGGCGACTGGTCCACAAACACCACATCGCTCAGGTGGTCAGCCCCCAGCAAGCGGTCGTGCGCGCCGGGAGTTTCGGTGGCTTTGCCAAAGTGGCGCATCAGCGCCGGGGCCAGCACATCCTGGATCAAACTCGACTTGCCCGAGCCACTGACACCCGTGATGGTGACCAAGCGCTGCAGGGGGAAGTCCGCGCTGATGTTTTGCAGGTTGTGTTCACGGGCGCCTTCCAAAATCAAACGCGGCGTGCTGTCGGTGACCATGCGCTTGAAGCCCAGACCCACTTGCTTGCGGCCGCCCAAATAAGCGCCTGTGAGCGTGTCGACCTTGCGCAGGTCAGCGGTGGTGCCGTCAAACACGATTTGGCCGCCGCGCTCGCCGGGACCGGGCCCCATGTCGATCATGCGGTCAGCGGCCATCATCACGGCCGGGTCGTGCTCGACCACCACCAGCGTGTTGCCCGCGTCACGCAGGCGGTGCATGGCCAAGGTGATGCGGTGCATGTCGCGCGGGTGCAAACCAATGCTGGGCTCGTCCAACACAAACAAGGTGTTGACGAGGCTGGTGCCCAGGGCCGTGGTGAGGTTGATGCGTTGCACTTCACCGCCGCTGAGCGTGCGGCTTTGGCGGTCAAGGGTGAGGTAGCCAATGCCGACGTCGCACAGGTATTTGAGGCGGGTGGTGATTTCTTCCAGCAGCAACTGCAGCGCTTTTTGTTCGGCGCTTGGACCGTGACTGGTTTCTTCGGCGGTTCGGTCTGCATCAGAGCGGGGGGCGAGCTCCTCATGAGGCGGGGGTACGCCAAAATCGTCGCCCGCCCCCCGCTCTGACACAGACCTTGTGGCTGATCCAGCGTTTTCTGAATTCTCATACCCCGAAGCCGACACCCGGTCAAAAAACAAACGCAAACGATCGAGCGGCATGATCATCATGTCGTGCAGACTCAACCCCGGCAACGCCTCCAACTGCGCCCGCGACCACTTCACACCTGCTGGCATGAAACGCTTTTCCACTGGCAAAACCCCATCGGCATCCGAGTGGCTGCCGATGCGCCAGAGCAAACTCTCGGTCTTCAAACGTGCCCCTTGGCACGTTGGGCACTCGGTGTAACTGCGGTACTTGGACAAGAGCACACGGATGTGCATCTTGTAGGCCTTGCTCTCCAGGTACTCAAAAAAGCGCTTCACGCCATACCACTGGTGGTTCCAGCGGCCCTTCCACTCGGGTGAGCCGTTGATCACCCAGTCTTGCTGGGCTTTCGTCAGCTTGTCCCATGGCGTGTCGCGCGGAATGCCTGCAGCCTCGGCGTGGCGCATCAGGTCGTCCTGGTTTTCTTGCCAGGCGGGCGTTTGCAGTGTCTTGATGGCACCGGCGCGCAGCGTGAGCTTGGGGTTGGGAATGACCAAGCCGTAGTCCACGCCGATCACGCGCCCAAAACCACGGCAGGTCTCGCACGCGCCCACCGCCGAGTTGAAGGAGAACATCGACGGGATCGGGTCGGTGTAGCGTTGATCGCTGTCGGGGCAATGCAGGCCTGTGGAAAAGCGCCAGATGTCAAAGGCGGGCTCAGGGGAAGAAGCAGCGGAGAAATTGGGATCTGACCCCAATTTCTCCACATACACATTCAGGCGGCCGCCGCGTTTCAGGGCGACTTCGGTGGCTTCGACCACGCGGGCTTTTTCGGCGGTGCCGATGCGAAAGCGGTCGGCGATCACATCCAGCACTTTGCGCGGACCGGTGGGCGTGGCCACTTCGCGCTCGGCCTGCACCTTGGTGAAACCGCTGGCCGACAGCCATTGCTCGACTTGCTCAGCGCTGGTGTTTGCGGGCAATTCCACCGGGAAGGTCAGGTACAAACGCGGGTCGCCCGCTTGCGCGGCACGCTGCGCCAGCTCGGCGTAAATCGTGTCGGGGTTGTCGTGGCGCACCGGCTGCGCGGTGTCTTTGTCGAACAGCTGACCCAGACGGGCGAACAACAACTTCAGGTGGTCGTTCAGCTCGGTCATGGTGCCCACGGTGGATCGCGAGCTGCGCACCGGGTTGGTCTGGTCGATCGCAATCGCCGGGGGCACGCCTTCGACCTTGTCGACCGCCGGTTTGTCCATGCGGTCCAAAAACTGGCGGGCGTAGGCGCTGAAGGTCTCCACATAGCGGCGCTGACCCTCGGCATACAGCGTGTCAAACACCAGACTCGATTTGCCCGAACCACTGGGGCCAGTGACCACCGTGAGTTCACCGGTGCGGATGTCGAGGTCGATGTTTTTGAGGTTGTGCTGACGGGCACCACGGATGCGGATGAGACCTTGGGACATGCTGGGCTTTGTGGGGTGAAGGCCAAATATTCTAGGGCCGCGCCCGATGTACCTAGACAAGGCCTGTCTTGCCCCTTTTTCTTGACCGGGATCATGAAAACCACCGACTTTTCTGCCGCGTAAACCTGGCCGATGACAGAATGGAAAAACCTTGTTGACCACGAAAGGACGGGGCCAGAACATGTCCCTTGTGAGCAACGATGACGCTGTACCGCCGGATGCCATCGCTTTGCGCGATTCAGCAGCAGGACAAGATCAACACGCGCCCTTGTTGGGCTTGCCACTGCAGGCCTTGGTTCAGCACGGCCCCATCACCATGCCTTGGGATGCCAGCGTGCGCGATGTGGCCCGCACCATGCGCGACCACAAGGTGTCTTCGATCTTGCTGGTACAAGAAGGCCAATTGATGGGCTTGGTCACCGACCGTGACCTGCGCGACCGTGTGGTCGCCGAGGACCTCGACCTGTCTCGCCCTGCTGCCGACATCGCCAGCCTGAACCCCATCACATTGGACCAGCGCAGCCCGGCCTTTGCGGCCTTGCTGCTGATGACACGCCACAACATCCACCATGTGCCTGTGATGGACGGTCAGCGCTTGGTGGGCATGGTCACCGCCACAGATCTGATCCGACAACACAGCACATCACCCTTGTACTTGACGCGCGACATCCACCGACAAACCACGCTCGAGGGTCTGGTGGGCATCGGTCGGCAAATCAAGGGCTTGCAAAACCACTTGAGTGCAGCCAACGCCAGCGCCTACCAAACCGGTCACATCATCACGGCCATCACCGATGCTTTGACCTGTCGCTTGATTGCACTGACCGAGGCGATATTAGGCCCCCCGCCCGTGCCCTATGTCTGGGTGGCTGCAGGCTCGCAAGGACGTTGCGAGCAAACCGCCAAATCCGACCAAGACAACTGCATGGTTTTGGACGACGCCTATGAGCCCAGGGTGCACGGCGACTATTTCAAGACCTTGGCGCGACGGGTCTGCGATGGTCTGGCAGCCTGTGGCTATATCCACTGCCCGGGTGAGATGATGGCCATGACCGACACGTGGCGTCAACCGCTGCATGTTTGGCGTCGGTATTTTCAGCGCTGGACAGAACACCCCGAGTCCAAGGCTTTGATGCTGATCACGGTCTTTTTTGATCTGCGGGCGGTGCACGGTGCGTTCGAATTGCTTCAGGCATTGCGCCAGGACGTGATGGCGCATACACCCCAAAAAAGCCTGTTTTTGGCGCATGTGGTGAACAATCCACAAAAGCTACGCCCGCCCCTCAACTTGTTTGGCCAAATCACCAGCAGCCACAGCGGCGCGCACGCCGGGACGGTTGACTTGAAAAACCACGCCATCACGCCCATCGTGGACCTGGCGCGCATCTGCGCCTTGGAGTCCGGCTTGCTCGAAGTCAACACCTGTGATCGAATCGAAAAGGCCTCAAAACTGGGCGAGTTGTCTGAGTCCAGTTCGCGCGACTTGCGGGACGCCTTCGAATTCGTGTCCCGCCTGCGCATCGCCCACCAAACCCTTTGCATGCAGCGCGGCCTCGAGCCTGACAACCACTTGCATTTGCAAGAACTGTCGAATTTCGAACGCGACCACCTGCGCGACGCGTTGTCCGTCATTCAATCTCTGCAGGATGTCTGGGCCCAGCGCTACCCCTCGGGCTTGCTTTGAAACCCTGGGCGCTCTGTAGTGCTTGCCATGCACCCGCTGTGCATGCAAGGGTAAACACCGAATGTCGGTGTGGTGCGGCGCCTACAAACGCCATGGGTTTTTTGCGTATCCTTGCATATGCCTGAAATTCACACGCCATCGGCTGCGCTGAAAAAACGTGAAAACCGCTTGAAGTGGACCTTGTTGTCCATTTGGCTTTTGACCAGTTTTGGGCCTGGTTTTTTTGCACGCGACCTGGCCATCGACATCCAAGGTTGGCCTCTTTATTTTTGGATGGCCGCACAAGGCTCTTTGCTGGTTTTCATGGCCATCGTGGTGCTTTATGCCTGGCTCATGAACCGCTGGGAAGCCGAAGAAGTGGCACAACTGAGCGCCGCCCACCAACGTCCGCCTCTCTCAGACACGCACGAATCTAACTGATGGTGCGTTCAGCGCACCCCCGCACCAGGCCGGCATGAGGTGCGTGCCAACGCCTTCACCATTCGAGCCGCCTGAGACATCCGGACACCTGTTGACCTGGGTCAAAACAACAAGTGGACGGCATCGCTATGGTTCAGCACGAACACGCGCATGCCCTTGATTCGCCCACAGGCCAATCCAAGGACAGCCGTTCTAATTTAAGTGTTTACCCTAGGTTTTGCGACGCCTTATAGCCGATGCAATTCTCAAGTAAGTTAATAAACCTAAATTGATAAGGTAATTGTTTGGGGACCCAAAAAGTGCGCCCATCAGTACACGCTTTACCTAAACCGTCGGGCTTTGAAACCCGACAACCATCAAGGAAACGACATGTCCACAACAGATCAGTCCAACAACGTGCGGGAACGCTCCCGTCCGATGACGCCAGAGGAGAAGAAAGTCATCATGGCTTCTTCAGCCGGCACCATTTTTGAGTGGTACGACTTTTACCTTTACGGCGCTCTGGCCGCCATCATTGGTGCGCAATTCTTCACCGCCTTCCCCGAAAACACCCGCAACGTTTTTGCCCTGCTGGCTTTTGCCGCGGGCTTCATCGTGCGCCCCTTTGGCGCTCTGGTGTTCGGCATGTTGGGCGACATGATCGGTCGCAAGCACACTTTCTTGATGACCATCGTCATCATGGGCGTGTCCACCTTCTTGGTGGGTGTGCTGCCCAATTACGAGAGCTGGGGCGTTGCTGCACCCATCATCCTGATTCTTTTGCGCATGGCACAAGGTCTGGCCCTGGGTGGTGAATACGGTGGTGCGGCCATTTATGTGGCAGAGCATGCCCCTGCCAATCAGCGCGGCTACTTCACCGCCTTCATTCAGACCACGGCCACTTTGGGCCTGCTGCTTTCGCTGATTGTCATTTTGTCGGTGCAAGGCTACGTCAATGGCAACTACCCCGATGTGCCCTTGATGAAAGACGGCGTGGCCGTGCTCATGGCCGACGGCAACCCCACCATGGTCAAGGCCTTCAACGCCTGGGGCTGGCGTGTTCCCTTCATTGGCTCCATCTTCTTGTTGGCGATTTCGCTGTACATCCGCTTGCAGATGAACGAAAGCCCTGCCTTCAAAAAGATGAAAGAAGAAGGTCGTACTTCCAAGGCGCCTTTGAGTGAAGCTTTTGGCAACTGGAAAAACGGCAAGATCGCTTTGATCGCGCTGCTGGGTTTGGTGGCGGGTCAGGCTGTGGTTTGGTACACCGGCCAGTTCTACGCTTTGTTCTTCATGCAAAACGTCATCAAGATCGACAGCTTCACCGCCAACGTGATGGTGGCTTGGTCGCTGATCTTGGGTACAGGCGGTTTCTTGTTCTTCGGCGCTTTGTCGGACCGCATCGGTCGCAAGCCGATCATCCTGGCCGGCTGCGCGCTGGCTGCTGCCACCTTCTTGCCCGTGTTCAACTTTTTGACTGAA
Organism: Limnohabitans sp.; assembly: GCF_040400975.1. GTDB lineage: Bacteria > Pseudomonadota > Gammaproteobacteria > Burkholderiales > Burkholderiaceae_C > Limnohabitans_A. Next base: position 34,315 of record NZ_JBBAPF010000020.1, read on the forward strand.
ACGGCCAACCCCGCCATTTACCAAGCGCACAAGACGCCGGTTTCCGTCAAGGTCTCGGCCGAAGATTGCTCTTTCCAGTTCAACCCCACGGGCACTGTGAAATTCACCTCCTCTTGCGACATTGCCAAAGCTCAATTGGCTCGTTCTTCGGTGAACTACACGACCGAAGAAGGCGCGTCGCCTGGCACACTGGCCATGGTGAAGGTGGGCGAGACGGCCATCGAGTCTTATGACGCAGGCAAGCTGACAGGCGACGATCTGAAAAAGGCCAAGGCCGCTTTCGACAGCAGCCTGAACGCAGCCTTGAAGCAAGCCGGTTACCCACTGGTCCCTGCGGACAACAAAACCATCGCCAAGGCCAGCAGTTTCATGGACATCTTCACAGCGCAGAAGATCACCATCATTGTGATCCTGACCTACCTGGTTTTGCTCGTGACGATGGTCTATGGCCCGATCGCAGCGATGCTGGTTGAAATGTTCCCCACCCGCATCCGTTACTCCGGTCTGTCTTTGCCCTACCACATCGGCAACGGCTGGTTCGGTGGTTTGATGCCTGCCACGGCGTTTGCGATTTCTGCGCAGACCGGCAACATCTACTCCGGCCTCTGGTATGCCATCGTGATTGCGGTCATGACCGTGGTGATCGGTACGCTGTTTGTGCCAGGCGGCACGCACAAGAAGGACATCTTCGCCGGCGACCGCGACGCCCGATAAATCCAAGCCCAACCCGACTCGGTCTTGCACAAAGCCGAGCTCGGGTTGCACGGCTGCGTTGCCCCTGACAAGGCAAGCGGCCGGTTGGCTTCTTGCAAATCGGGTTGGTCCAACCCAGCCCGATTTGCAAGGCGCAGACCATGTCAAACTCCATGCGCACTTCACCCCTGAGGAAATGACACCGTGATTGAGCTTGTGTTTTCGCAATTGAGCGACGTATTTCGCATCGGTTTGATCATGGCCTTGGTGGTCACCATGCTCAGAACCTCCTCGGTGACGGGGCGCGTCTTGCCCTTGATCGCGGGCGTGGTGTTCGTGGCCGTGATCGTGCCGAGCACCCTGTCTGGCAGCACGGAGACGCTCAGCCAAGAAATCGCCGCAGGCCTGATCTCTAACTTGATCATTTTGGTCCCCGTGCTGGTGCTGGCGCGGCTGATTGCACACCTGCGCCGCTGACGCTGCACGTCTGCCCGCCATCCCATGTGGGCCTCCTGGCCGCCAACAGAGCGGGCCTGCCACCCGCGTTTGCGTTGAGAAATCCCGCAATCCGCCTAAGTGTTTTCCCTCGGACCCCCATCGCCAAGGCTGTAAGCCTTCAGAAAGCAATCTGTCAGGCCTTTGTCAGCTTGGCCTTTTTCCCGAGCGAGGCCACCTAATAGGCGTAAAAAAATAAGGTTTTAGAGCAACTTCTGCAAGGTTTTATGCGGGACTGGCTGGGTTTGGACGATGGCAAGCTTGCCCATAGAATCCAAAAAAATCACCTGTTCACCCTATCAATAGAGCCTTATGCTGCTTGCCGTTGTCATTGCCAAGAGTCTGATTGAACTGTCTTTGATGTTCATCGTCGGGCGTTTCTTGCTGGGACTGCTGGCGGGCGCCAAACGTGACACCAACGTTTTTTACCAACTGCTCGACGTGGCGTCCAAGCCTGCGCTTTGGATCACCCGCAAGATCAGCCCCAAATTGATCCTGGACCAACACATCCCCCTGGCCACCAGCAGCTGGCTTTTGATCGCTTGGGTCGTGGTGGTGCAATGGAAGATCGAACTCTGCCTCGAAATGGGCATCACAGCATGTCAGTGAAAACCCAACTCTCTCCCGCCAACCCCAGAACCTCCCACCGAGGCAGGTGCTTTTGGCTGCGCCTCCAAGCCAAGGCGCTGTTGGTCGTGGGCATGCGCCGCAGAGCCCACGAGGTGTTTCAAGACATCCTGGACCTCAATCCCCACGATGTCTTGGCCCTCAACAGCCTCGGATACAACGAATTGAACGATCGCCGCTTGGTCCAGGCTTTGGGGTTTTTTGAGCGCGCCTTGGCCCTCACCCCCGCCAATGCCAATGCGCACTTCAACGTGGGTTTTGTCTGCGAAGAGTTGGGACGCAGCCAGGAAGCAGAACAAGCGTTCAGGGCCGCACTCCAAATTGACGAAAAAATGGACCGCGCCTGGTATGGCCTGGGATTGGTGCTGGTGCGTCAACGGCGATTCGAAGAGTCGTTGGTGGCCTTTGAGCGCAACACCAAGTTGCAATCGATGAGCCCCTACGCCTGGTACCAAATGGCCCGCGTGCACATGGAGATGCAGGCCCCCGATAAGGCGCTGGAAGTCATGCGCCACCTGAACGGTTTCGAGCCCAAGGTCGCCGCACAACTCGAGCGCGAAACAGGGCTCAAGTTGAACACGCTCATGTGAGTTCCTGCCCCCCAGCTTGGGGCAAGCCATTCAAATGTGACAGTCGGTAGTTTGATTTTTTAACGAGAAGGAGATGACGATGCAGCTCACTGCAAGGCACCAGGAATACTGGGGCAAAAACTTAAGGATCACGGGGCTATTGCTGGCCCTGTGGTTCTTTGTCACGTTCGTACTTTTGTTTTTTTCGCGTGACTTGACGTTCAGCTTTTTTGGCTGGCCGTTTTCATTCTGGGTGGCCGGCCAGGGCGCACTGATCGTGTACTGCCTGATCATCTGGTACTACGCACGCTACATGAACAACCTTGACAAGGAATATGGCGTTGCAGAAGGAGAAGAAGCATGAGCGTTTTCGGCGGCGAAGGCCAAACCCAAAGCCAGTTTCAGAAATCTCTGAACAGGGTATTCACGTTCTACATCGGGGGCTTTGCAGCCTTCGTGATCTTGCTCGCCATCCTTGAACAGATGGGGTTGCCTAAAGAGTACATCGGCTACGCCTTCTTGGCCGCCACCGTGCTCCTCTACGGCGGTATCGGTGTGATGAGTCGCACCAACGATGCAGCCGAATACTATGTGGCCGGCCGCCGTGTGCCCGCCATGTACAACGGCATGGCCACCGGTTCTGACTGGATGTCGGCCGCGTCCTTCATCGGTATGGCCGGTACACTGTACCTGACAGGCTACGGCGGTCTGGCCTTCATTTTGGGCTGGACAGGCGGTTACTGCCTGGTGGCGCTGTTCCTGGCACCTTACCTGCGCAAGTTCGGTCAGTTCACCATCCCTGACTTCCTGGGTGCACGCTACGGCGGCAACATGGCACGCCTGATTGGCGTGTTTGCGGCCATCCTGGTGTCCTTTGTGTACGTCGTGGCCCAGATCTTCGGCGTGGGCCTGATCACCGCCCGTCTGACAGGTCTGTCCTTCGACGTGGGTGTTTATGTGGGTCTGGCTGGCATTTTGGTCTGCTCGTTCTTGGGCGGTATGCGCGCCGTGACCTGGACTCAGGTGGCGCAGTACATCATCCTGATCGTGGCCTACATGATTCCTGTGGTCTGGTTGTCGGTGAAACACACCAGCATGCCCTTGCCTCAGATCTCTTACGGCTACCTGCTTGAAAAAGTCAGCGCCAAAGAAGAGCAACTGCTGAAAGACCCCAAAGAACTCGAAGTTCGTGGCATCTTCAAAGCACGTGCCGATGCAGCCGCTGAAAAGCTGAAAGATGTGCCTGCAGCCATGGCCGCTGACAAAGAAGCCGCCACCAAGAAGCTGGAAGAGCTCAAGGCGAACAACGCACCGGCTGCTGACATCCAGGCCGCTGAAAAGGCTTTGGCAGCTCTGCCCAAAGACGAAGCCGCTGCTAAAGCGGCTTACACCGCTGCGCGTGCTGCCAATGCACCCCGTGCCAACCCACCCCTGCGCCATGCTGAGCCCTTCCCAGGCAAGGACGACGCAGCCCGGGATGTGGCCCGCAAGAACTTCTTGGCCTTGGTGTTCTGCTTGATGGTGGGTACGGCTGCTCTGCCACACATCCTGATGCGCTTCTACACCGTGCCTTCGGTGCGTGAAGCACGTCAGTCGGTGGCCTGGTCGCTGTTCTTTATCTCGCTGCTGTACTTCACTGCGCCTGCTTTGGCGGTGCTGGTCAAGTTCGACATCTACACGCTGCTGGTGGGAACACCGTTTGACCAGTTGCCGGGATGGATTGCACGCTGGAACGTGGTCGACCCCACGCTGATGGCGGTGGCTGACATCAACAAAGATGGCATCTTGCAGTTGGCTGAAATCCGCCTGGGTGGTGACATCGTCGTGCTGGCTACGCCTGAAATCGGTGGCTTGCCCTTCGTGATTTCCGGCCTGGTGGCTGCGGGTGGTCTGGCTGCAGCCTTGTCCACAGCTGACGGCCTGCTGCTCACGATTGCCAACGCCTTGTCGCACGACGTGTACTACAAGATTGTGGACCCCAACGCCTCGGCCAACCGCCGCGTCGCGATCTCCAAAATCATTTTGGTGTTCGTGGCTCTGGCGGCTGCCTATGTCGCATCACTGCGCATGGCGGACATTTTGTTCCTCGTGTCTGCGGCGTTCTCGTTCGCTGCGGCAGCCTTCTTCCCTGCGTTGACCCTGGGCATCTTCTGGAAGCGTGCCAACAAGTGGGGCGCTTCGCTGGGCATGATTGCTGGTTTGGGCATCTCGTTCTACTACATGGTCAAGACCCATCCCTGGATGTACGGCTTGTTCCATGAGGGTACGCTGACACCTGAAATCTTGAAGGCCAACACCTGGTGGGACATTGCCCCCATCTCGGCCGGTATCTTCGGTGTGCCGCTGGGCTTCGCAGTGATCATCATTGTGTCGCTGCTGACCAAAGAGCCCGAGAAAGAAGTTCAGGAATTGGTGGAAAACGTCCGTTTCCCAAGCTTTGACGGCACCACCTCTCAAGGTACTGCTGCTCACTAAATGGATGACGTGTGCAGGGCTCGCCCTGCACCACTGAAACCCTTTCATAAAAAACCCGATCGCTTGATGCGATCGGGTTTTTTTTCGTCCTCTGCGCGGGATCGGTCAAGTCATGACCGCTTCACCCCCACCCCACACGCAGCCGGCGCCTGCCAGTCAGGCCCCTCAAACCAGGGATCACCTTGCAGGTAAGCGCGCAACATGGGCAAGGCGTCTTGCCCCCAGAACAGCTTGTCGTCAACGGCAAAGGTGGGCACACCGAAAACGCCTTGGGCGATGGCCTGGTCGGTGTGGGCCTGCAGGGCTTGCTTGACATCAGCTGACGAGGGGTCGCGGGCGGGGTTGAGTTCGGCCGTCAATTGCGCCAAGCGCTGGGGGTCGGCAGCGTCCTGGCCGGACCACCACACATGGCGAAAAATCTTCTCGCAGACATAGCGGCTGGGCTCACCAGCGCTGTCGGTGGCGACCGCCAGGCGCAGCAAGCCCAAAGGATTGAACGGGTGCATGGCCGGCAGCTGCAAAGGCGTGCCTTGCCGGTGGGCCTGCCACAGCACTTGGCGGTACGTCCAATCGCGCTTGGCCGGGATTTCGGCTGGGCCGAGCTGTCCGTGGTGCTTGAGCAGCGCGGCGAACAAGATCGGTTTGTGCACCACCCGATGGCTGATGCCTTGCAAGGCTTGGGGCAAGGCATCAAAGCCCAACCAAGCGTAAGGCGAGATGAAGTCAAGATAAAACGTGATGGTTTTCATGGGTTTTTCCAGCAGATCGGACAGTCTATAGGGTCAACACCAGCTTGCGCATTCCAGCCAATGCGGCACATGATTTTGTCACTCAGAGGAGACGGGCATGTACAAACACATCATCCTGGCTTACGACGGCTCGATCACGGGCCAAAAGGCTTTGCTGGAACTCAAGGAGCTGGCGCACTGGGGCAACCCCCGTCTGACCCTGGTGGCGGTGGCCCCTCACCCGGTCGACGTCGGCTCGATGGAAATGGGTTATTACACCAGCGCCAACCCCGAAGCACTGGAACAAACGCTGAAAGAGCAACTGGCCCAAGGTGTACACACCCTGCAAGCCATGGGCTTCACCGCGCAAGGCGAAATCCTCCAGGGTGAAGTCATCCATGCGCTGACCGAGTTTGCTGCCCAAGCTGGCGCCGACCTGATCGTGGTGGGTCACAAACATGAAAAAAACCTGTTGCGCCGCTGGTGGAGCGGCTCTACCGCCAAATCGCTGGTGGAGGAGTCACCCTGCAATGTGCTGATCGTGGTGGAACGCGAGGGCTGAGACGAGTCCGCCAGCACCGGTTTCAGCCGCCCGTGACCTGCACCAAGCGCTGCTGAATGGCTTGCCACACGATGCGCTTGTCAGCGTCGCCCATGCGGCCCCAGTTGCCAATTTCTGACAAGGTTCTCAAGCAGCCTTCGCAATGCCCGCCATCGGGGTGCATGAGGCACACCGAGACACAAGGCGATGGCACATGCGGCGCATCTTGGGCGAGAACCTGTTGGGCGCGCTGTGCCAGCAATTTGAAGTGCGGCTTCATGGCTCAGATCACCCGTTTATTGAGGATGGCCCGGGCCACATTCGAGTGGGGTTGACGACCCAGAAAACCGCTGATGAACACGCCCGCATCGACCAGTTTGTCCAGGTCAATGCCGGTGGCAATGCCCATGCCGTGGAGCATGTACACCACGTCTTCGGTGGCCACGTTGCCCGTCGCGCCTTTGGCATAAGGGCAGCCGCCCAAACCCGCCACCGAGGACTGGAAATTCCACACCCCCATTTGCAGCGCTGCCAGTGTGTTGGCGAGCGCTTGACCGTAGGTGTCGTGAAAGTGGCCACAGATGTGGTCGATGTCGAAGTGCTGGCCTGCGGCCTCGATGGCTTTTTGCACCTTGAGCGGCGTGCCTGTGCCAATGGTGTCGGCCACGTCCACGCGCTGCACGCCAATTTGCTTCATCAAACCTGCCAAATGGGCCACGCTGGCCGCTGAGACTTCGCCTTCGTAAGGGCAGCCCACGGTGCAGCTCATGGCCCCGCGCACCGCAATGCCCGCGGCCAGCGCGGCTTGCACCACGGGCGCAAAGCGCTCCATGCTTTCTTCGATGGAGCAGTTGATGTTCTTCTGGCTGAAGGCCTGGCTGGCGGCACCAAAGACCACGATCTCGTCAGGCTTCGAAGCCACCGCCGCCTGAAAGCCCACCATGTTGGGCGTGAGCACCGAATAGCGCACGCCCGCTTGACGCGCAATGCCCGCCATCACGACCGCGTTGTCGGCCATCTGCGGCACCCACTTGGGGCTCACAAAACTGGTGACTTCGATTTCGCTCAGGCCTGCGGCCTGCAGGCGGTGCACCAAACCGATTTTGACCTCGGCCGGGACCGGCTGCTTTTCGTTTTGCAAACCGTCGCGGGGGCCGACGTCGATGAGTTGAACGCGGGAAGGAAGGTTCATGGGGTTCTCTGAATGCTCAATAACCACGCTGATGGTCGACCACACCATTGATGGGCTCACCGCGCTGCAGCGCCTGCATTTTGCCCACGATTTGCGCGATGCTTTCTTCACGCAGGGTACGGGCGGAGGTGTGCGGTGTGACGGTGATTTTCGGGTGTTGCCAGAACACATGGTCGGCGGGCAGTGGCTCGGTGCGGAACACATCCAGCATGGCCCCGGCCAGGTGGCCGCTGTCGATGAGGGCCAAGAGATCTTCGTCCACCAGGTGTTTGCCACGGGCCACGTTGATCACGTAGCCGCCTTTTTGCAGTTGCGACAGCGTGTTTTTGTTCAGGATGTTTTCGGTCTCAGCAGTGAGCGGCATCAGATTGACCAGCACGCGCGTGGCCTGCAGGAAGCCGGGCAAGGCTTGCGCACCGCTGAAGCCACGGATGCCGGGCAGGTCTTTGGGGCTGCGGCTGTAGCCGTTGACCGGAAAGTCAAACACCTGCAACGCTTTGGCCACACGCTCACCCAGCACACCCAGGCCCATCACACCCACCGCAAAGTCGGCGCGGCTGCGCGGCTTGCGGTACGACCATTTGCCCAATTGGGTGTCGGCGTCATAGCCATCGAACTCCCGGAAGTGACGGATCACGGCATGGCACACGTATTCGGCCATTTGCACCGACATGCCCGCATCGTCCAGGCGCACCACCTTCAGCGCTGGCGGCAGTTTCAGCTGCAGCAAAGCGTCTACACCGGCCCCGATGTTGAACAGGGTATGCAAGCCCGGCTGCTCGTCGATGAACTCCTGGGGCGGTGCCCAGACGATGGCATGCTGGGCGGGCGGTGCGCCAGGGGCCCAAGCGGACACCGTGGCCTCTGGGAAAGCCTTTTGCAGGCCCTGCACCCAAGGCGCGGGGTCGAGCTTGTCAAAGCAGATGGTGATGTTCATAGGCCGATTTTGTCAGCCCAGCTTGAGCAGCTCTGCCCCGTCGGCGACTTGGTCACCCGGCGCGTACAGCAACTCCGCCACAACACCGTCTTTGGGCGCGCTGATGGTGTGCTCCATTTTCATGGCCTCCATCACCGCCAGCGGCTGACCGGCTTTGACCTTGTCACCCGCTTTGACGGCAAAGGACACCACCTTGCCGGGCATGGGGGCTGTCAGGCGACCACCTTCTTGCGCGGCTTCGCCCGCATGGGCCAGCGGGTCGAGCACGGTGATGCGGGTCGCGCCCTGAGGCGTGAAGAGGTGCGCGGTTTCGCCTTGCCAGTCGAGTTGGGTGAAGCACCGTGGGGCGCTGCCCCACTGCACCCACAGGCCTGAGCCATGGGCAGCAAATGTCAGCACGCCAGATGCAGCGTCATCGCCCTCCAGAGACAAGCTCAAAGCGCCGTCGTGCAAACAGTTCAAACGGGCCGAGCGCGGCTGGTCTTGCCAGACAAATTCAAAGCGGCGCTGCGCCAGGCCGTGCGACTGCCAGCCATCGCGGCGGCTGAAGGGGTCTGCGCCCTGCAGGGCTTTTTCGGCGTGCAGGGTATGCGCCACCACGGCGGCCACGGCTGCGGCTAAGCCCACGGTTTCTTGTTGGAAGAGCACAGCGGCTTCGCGCTGGATGAGCGCGGTGTCGAGCTTGGCGGTGGCAAACGCACCGCTGCGCACCACGTGGCCCAAGAACTGCACGTTGGTGTTCAGGCCCACGATGTGGGTTTGCGCCAAAGCGGTGTCCAGCCGGGCCAGCGCTTGCTCACGCGTGTCGCCGTGCACGATCAGTTTGGCCACCATGGAGTCGTAAAACGGGCTGATGGTGTCGCCCTCGCGCACGCCGTCGTCCACACGGATGGTCCCCCGCTCGAAGCTGGTCGCCTGCGGCTTGCGGTAGACCTGCAAGCTGCCTGTGGCAGGCAAGAAGTTGTTGTCGGGGTTCTCGGCGCAAATGCGCGCCTCGATGGCATGGCCCTGGATGCGCAGCTGGTCTTGCCGCAAAGGCAGCGCCTCGCCACTGGCCACGCGCAACTGCCATTCCACCAGGTCCAGCCCGGTGATGGCTTCGGTCACCGGGTGCTCCACCTGCAGTCGGGTGTTCATCTCCATGAAGAAGAACTTCATCGATTCGGGTTGGTCGTACGCGGTTTGCTCGACGATGAATTCCACCGTGCCCGCGCCCACGTAATTCACCGCTTTGGCGGCGGCCACTGCGGCCGCGCCCATTTGCGCACGCAGGGCCTCGGTCATACCAGGGGCCGGGGCTTCTTCCAGCACCTTTTGGTGGCGGCGCTGCACCGAACAGTCGCGCTCGAACAAATACACACAGTTGCCCTGGGTGTCGCCAAACACCTGGATCTCAATATGACGCGGGCGCTGCACATACTTTTCGATCAACACCGCATCGCTGCCAAAGCTGTTGATCGCTTCGCGCTGGCAACTGGCCAAAGCAGCGGCGAAGTCTTCGGACTTCTCCACCACGCGCATGCCTTTGCCGCCGCCGCCTGCACTGGCTTTGATGAGGGCGGGGTAACCGATGCGATCGGCCTCGCGCTGCAACAGCGCCGGGTCTTGGTCAGCACCATGGTAGCCGGGCACCAGGGGCACACCGGCTGCTTCCATCAAACGCTTGGACTCGGCTTTGAGGCCCATCGCCAAAATCGCCGAGGCGGGCGGGCCGATGAACACCAAACCCGCAGCGGCACAAGCCTTGGCAAAGTCTTCGTTTTCGCTCAAAAAGCCATAGCCGGGATGCACCGCCTGAGCGCCCGTGTCTTGGGCGGCTTGCAAAATGCGCTCCCAACGCAAGTAGCTGTCTTTGGGGGCCGAACCGCCCACATGCACAGCTTCGTCGCAGGCCTGCACATGTTTGGCCCCAGCGTCGGCGTCTGAATACACGGCCACGGTCTGGATGCCCATTCGGCGTGCAGTAGCGGCCACACGGCAGGCGATTTCGCCACGGTTGGCGATCAGTATTTTTTTGAACATCTCAATTTCTCCAAACCACTTGGTTATCTACGGCGTACAACTTGCAGGCAATGCCACGGCGAGCCTGGCAAAAACCCAATGCGCGACCCACGGCCCAATCGCCCGTGGCAAAGCCCGCGCCACCCGGTCCTATGGCAAAGGCGCGCGGTGAGGGGCTGGCCAGAAAACGGCTGTACAGGTTTTGCCGGGTCTCGGCACCCACCGGCACTTTGTCGATCTCGTCCACTTGAGCGAAACCACTCGGCTCAGGGACCGGTGGCAAAGCGGGCTGGGTGTACCCGGCCTTGGCCAGAAAAGCATCCACCAAGGGCACCCAGCGGTCCATGTCGATGCTGAACCCCGAGTGACCATCTTGGCCCACGGGCGCGAGTTGGTGAAACTCGGCTTGACCACCACCGTCCAGCCAGGCGCGATGCCAATCACGAGGTGCTTGCGCACCCCAGAACAAATCGTTTTCCCAATACAGCCACAACATGGGCACTCGGGCTTGGGCGGCGCGGGCCTTCCAGAGTTGGCCAATTTGAACGTTCGCACACGAACGTCCCGGACGGCCCACAGGATCGCCACCGGTGCCGCCTGCGAAATTGACGGCCCCTTGCAAGCCTGCAGGGTTGCGCCAGGTGGTGGCCACCGTGGTCAAGCCGCCGACCGATTGGCCCATGACCCACCACCGCGAGGCGTCAATGAACGGCAAGCTGCGCGCAAATTCGGCCACCGCGATCACTTGGTCCGATGCGGCCAGGCTCATGGATTCGATGCGGGGCTGGCTGCAGCCGCCGTTGGTTTCCGGATCAAAACCATCGTAGGTCTCGCCATAGCCCACACGGGTGGGCACCATCACCACAAAACCCTTGCCTACAAAATAACGGGCCTGCTGCTCATACCGAAAGCGTGTCGGCTGGGCCATTTTCTCGCGGCTGGTGGCACGGCCATGGTTGAGCACCACCATCGGAAATGGCCCATCCCCAGCGGGCTTGAACACCGTCACGGGAATCTGGCGCTGCTCGCGCCGACCATAAAGGTCCTGCACAGAAACCGGTACACGGTGAACGACTTCATGCAGATCTTTGGCGTTCGGCAACTCGGCAGGGGCTTGCGCGTACACCGACATCGCCCACCAGCAAGCACCCAACCCCAGCAGACCACGAAGCAGTTTCATAGCCATGCGCTCAAGACAGCCGCCAGTTGGGTTGGCGTTTTTGCAAAAAAGACTGAACCCCTTCCTTGCCTTCACTGCTGGCACGGATGTCGGCGATGCCGGCTACCGTCTGCGCCACCAGTGCGTCGTTGATTTCGCGCTCGGCCACGTCTTGCACCAGCTTTTTGCAGGCGCGCACGGCGTTGGGGCTGGCACTCACCAGCGCTTGGATCAGCTCGGCCACTTTGGCGTCCAGGGCATCGGCGGTCACCAGCTCGTGCACCAAACCCATGCGGTGCGCCTCGGCGGCATTGAAACGCTCGGCGGTTAAAAAGTAGCGATGCGCTGCACGCGTGCCCATGGCGCGGATCACATAGGGGCTGATGGTCGCGGGGATCAGGCCCAGTTTGACTTCGCTGAGGCAGTAGTGCGCGGTATCCACGCTCACGGCCATGTCGCACGCGGCCACCAGACCCATGCCACCGGCGTAGACATCGCCTTGCACGCGGGCAATGGTCGGCTGGGGACAGGCGTAAATGGCATGCAACATGGCGGCCAGCTCGCCCGCGTCAGCCAGGTTTTCGTCGCGGGTGTAGTCGGCCATGCGGCGCATCCAGTTCAGGTCTGCGCCTGCGCAAAAAGCCGGGCCCTCGGCAGCCAACACCACGCAGCGCACAGCGTTGTCCTGGGCCACTGCCAGAAAAGCGTTTTTCAGCTCGGCAATGACTTCGTCGTTGAAGGCGTTGCGCACATCGGGGCGCGACAGCGTGATGGTGTGCACGCCGCCTTGGGTCGAAATTTTCAGGGTTGTACTCATGCTTTGGGGGACTGTTCTGTTTGAAGGAAATAGACCATATCGAGTTCTGGGCAAGGCTGGCCCATGGCCGTCAGTGCCGCTGTGATCTGGCCACGGTGGTGGGTGGCATGGTTGAACACATGCGCCAAGGTGGCGGCAAACGGCAAGGACAGGGGGTCGCCCTTGCTGGTCCGGTAGTCCAAATGGCCGTCAAAACGCTCGGCGCTCCAACTGGCGATCAGTGGCGTCCAGTTCGCCGATCCGCCTTTGAGCGCCTGCGCCAAGCGTTCGCGGTGGGGTTCAATTTCACTGTTCAGCGACAGCACCGGCGATGTGCCTTTGGCAAAACGCGCATACCAAAGCAGGTGCTCGGCCACCAGCATGTGGTTCAGCGTGCCGTGGATGCTTTTGAAGAACAGACCCACATCGCGTTGGTAGTCTTCGCTTGGCACCCGCGAGATCGCTTCGAGCAGGCGGTGCGTGGCCCAGACGTGGTAGCGGGCTTGACTGCTGAAGTGGGCATGCCAAGTCGATGAAGCGTTCACTGTGGCCATGTCTCCAGCCCTCCCAAAGTTTTGAGCGATTCAAAGTCTGCATCGCGGTGCAGCAGCGCGTGGCCGTGCGTCATGCAGTAGCTGGCCAGCAGCACGTCGATAGGGCTTCGCACGGTGCGGCCCTGCGCACGCAAACGGCGGTAAAGCGCTGCCGCGTTGAGTGCATTGGCCGCCCCGCCAATCTCCATCACGGGTAAATCCAAGAGCAGGTTTTCTGCCGTGCGACGGGCTGTGTCCTTGCGAAATCCGCGCAGCACTTCGAACACCACCAGATCGGCCGTGCCAATCGACACGTCTCCACCTTCCAGCCAGCGCACCAGTTGCAGGCGTTGCGGTGTCGGCGCTTGATTGAAGAAGTCAATCCAGACGCTGGAGTCCACCAGAATCATGGCTTTTTCCGCGCTTTTGCGATCAATGTTGGGGGCTCGGGCTCTTGAAGCACCAAAGCCTGAACACCTGTGTAGCCTTTCTCTGCCGCGTCAATGGCGCGGTCGTACGGTTCGCCGGCCGCCTTCAAAGCTTGCTGCTGCGCCCGCCAGCGGGCCCATCCTTCGTCAGAGTCGTCCCACTGAAGCTGTCCTTGCAAGGCCAGCAAGCCGTCATAGACTTTGCGTCGCTTGAGCATGCGCAAGCCCTCTTCCACAGCCTCTCGCTTGGTCTTGAAGTCGCCATAAGCCATGACGTCGGCCATGAGCTTGTCGTCGATCACGATGTTGGTGCGCATGTGAAATCTCCCTGAATGTGTATAAATTTACAAAATCATACACATCACATGCGGAAAAGTCCAAATTTCGTCTCGGGTATCAGGGCATTCAGCGATGCGCTCAAACCCAGGGCCAGCACACGGCGCGTGTCGGCCGGGTCGATGATGCCGTCGTCCCAGATGCGGGCGGTGGCGTAGTAAGGGTGGCCTTGGTCTTCGTATTGCTGTTTGATCGGAGCTTTGAAGGCTTCTTCTTCTTCCATGCTCCACTGGCCGCCTTTGCCCTCGATGCCATCACGCTTGACGGTGGCCAGCACGCTGGCGGCCTGCTCGCCGCCCATGACGGAGATGCGGGCGTTGGGCCACATCCACAAAAAACGCGGGCTGTAGGCACGGCCACACATGCCGTAGTTGCCTGCGCCAAAGCTGCCGCCGATGATGATGGTGAACTTCGGGACAGCCGCCGTGGCCACAGCGGTAACCATCTTCGCGCCGTTGCGGGCGATGCCCTCGTTTTCGTATTTGCGGCCCACCATGAAGCCGGTGATGTTCTGCAAAAAGACCAGCGGGATCTTGCGCTGGCAGCACAGCTCGATGAAGTGCGCACCTTTGAGCGCCGACTCGCTGAACAAAATGCCGTTGTTGGCGATGATGCCCACCGGCATGCCTTCGATGCGGGCGAAGCCGCAAATCAGCGTGGTGCCAAAGCGCGATTTGAATTCATCGAACTCCGAGCCATCGACGATGCGGGCGATGATCTCGCGCACATCAAAAGGCTTGCGCGTGTCCGTGGGAATCACCCCATACAGCTCTTGTGCGTCGAACTTCGGGGGCACAGGCGCGTGGGTGGCGATGTTGGGGGCCTTTTGTGCGTTCAGGTTTTTCACGGCCAGACGCGCCAACGCCAGCGCGTGCACATCATTTTGCGCCAAGTGGTCGGCCACGCCACTCAAGCGCGTGTGCACATCACCACCGCCCAAATCTTCGGCACTCACCACCTCACCCGTCGCCGCCTTCACCAAAGGCGGGCCACCCAAAAAGATGGTGCCTTGGTTTTTGACAATGATGGTCTCGTCGCTCATGGCGGGCACATACGCGCCGCCTGCGGTGCAGCTGCCCATGACCACCGCGATCTGCGCGATACCCTGCGCGCTCATGTTGGCCTGGTTGAAAAAAATGCGTCCGAAGTGGTCGCGGTCGGGAAACACTTCGTCTTGGTTGGGCAAGTTGGCACCGCCGGAGTCCACCAAATAGATGCAAGGCAGGTGGTTTTGCTGCGCGATCTCTTGCGCCCGCAAATGCTTTTTCACCGTCATCGGGTAATAGGTGCCGCCCTTCACCGTGGCGTCGTTGCACACGATCATGCAGTCCACCCCACTCACGCGGCCAATGCCCACGATCACGCCCGAGCTGGGTGCGTCGTTGTTGTACATGTTCAAAGCCGCCAAGGGCGCGACTTCGAGGAATGGCGTGCCGGGGTCGAGCAGCATCTGCACACGGTCACGCGGCAGCAGCTTACCCCGGGCGGTGTGCTTGGCGCGTGCGGCTTCGCCACCGCCTTGGGCCACGCGCTCCAAGTGGGCACGCAGGTCATCGACCAAGGCACGCATGGCGGCGGCGTTGAGCTGGAAATCGGCGGAACGCGGGTTGAGTTGGGAGTGCAAAACGGTCATGGCAAGTCCTCGGCTGTCTCAGTTGGCCACCAGCATAAAGCGAAGTGTCCTGAAACATCACGCCATGCAGGTTGCAAATTCTGCCAAAATACGTCATACATGAACTGGGCTTCCCCGACCTCCCGATCTGAAACACCGATCGCCTTCATTGCAGCGATGGTCAATGCCTACACCGACCGCGGAATGGACCCGGCCGGGGCGCTTCGAAGAGCACAAATCACGCCAAAATTGTTATCGCAACCCGATGCGCGCGTGACCGCACTGCAAATGGAATGGATGAGCGAAGCGGCCATGCGCGAGCTGGACGATGAGGCCCTGGGCTGGTTCAGCCGCCGCCTGCCTTGGGGCAGCTACGGCATGCTGGTGCGCGCCTCACTGACCGCCCCCACTCTGGGTGTGGCACTGGCCCGCTGGTGCCGCCACCACGGCCTGCTGACCGACGACATCCACCTGCAAGTCAGCCAGTCGCAGGGCGTGGCCAGCCTGCAATTGTCCGAGCAACGCGGGCTGGGCGCTTTGCAGGAATTTGCCGTGGTCTCGGTGCTGCGCAATGCTTTGGGCGTGGCCTGCTGGCTGACGGATTCGCGCATTCCGCTGCTGCAGACTACTTTGCGCTTTGCGCCGCCGCCCCATACCGACAGTTACCGCGTGCTGTTTGATGGCCCCACGCAGTTCAACGCGCCCACAAACAGCCTGCAGTTCGATGCGGGCTACCTGAGCCTGCCGGTGCGCCGTGACGAGGCTGCTCTGCAGCGCATGCTGCAGCGCGCCCTGTTGCTCACGGTGCGGCCTTACCGGCGCGACCGTCTGCTGGTGGAAAAAGTGCGCCAAACCTTGGCCGAACACCCCGAGCACAGCCGCAACGCCGACGACCTGGCGGCCTGGCTCAACCTGTCACCGCGCACCCTGCACCGACAACTCAAAGAAGAAGGTGCGGGCTTGCAGCAGCTCAAAGACGCCGTGCGCCGCGACCTGGCCACCGACCTGCTGCTGCGCACGCAGCGCCCCATCAAACAGATCGCCGCCGAGGTGGGCTTTCAGAACGAGAAGAGTTTCATGCGGGCCTTCAAAGGCTGGACGAGGCAAACGCCCGAAGAATTCAGGCTGGCCAAGGCCCCCTGAAATCAACCCGCTCCATTCAGGCCAAACGCAACGCGTGCATGCCGGTGAAGACCCGCTGCGCGCCGGCTTTCAACAGAGGCTCATGCTCGGCAGGCGGTGCCGCATAGGCCCACACCGTGGCCCCCGCAGCCACACCCGCTGTGATGCCCACGGTGGTGTCTTCCACCACCAGGCAGCGCGTCGGGTCGATCTGCAGATGGGCCGCAGCGGCCAGGTACACATCGGGATGGGGCTTGCTGCGGGGCATCTCATGCCCACTGAAAATGCGGCCTGCAAAAAAGTCGATCAGCCCCACTTGCTTGAGCATCATCTCAACCTTGAAACGGTCTGCCCCCGAAGCCACGGCGATGCGACCCTGGCAGTGGTCGTGCAGGTGCGCCACCGCTTCGTGCACGCCTTCAATGGCGGTGATGTTTTGCGTCAAGCGCTCGTTGCGGAGGGCATAAAACTGTTCCAGCCACGCATCGGTGAGCGGCTGCCCCGTGTGGGCTTCGATGGTGGTGCGCTGGCTTTTGACGGTGTGACCCACAAAGCGCTGCATGCACTCGGCCAGCGTCATGCGCCAACCCTGCTCTTCAAACATGTCGCGCAGCACGCCGCAGGTGATGGCTTCGCTGTCCACCAGCACGCCGTCGCAGTCAAACAAAATGGCTTCAAAGTTCATGGGGGCGATCATACGGGCTGGTCTCGTGGGACGGTCTTCTAGCGTGGGTCAAAACCACCCTCACAGCTCGTCACCGTCCACATAAAACCAGCGCCCATCCTCGCGCACAAAGCGGCTGCGCTCGTGTTGGCGCACCGCTTTGCCGCCCACCCGAAAGCGCGCCACAAATTCGACCTCGGCGGTGTCAGCGCCTGTCACCCGGTGCTGCTTGATCTCCAAACCCAACCACTTGCCACCTGTTTCGAGCTTCAATTCGGCCGGGCGCTGGCTGCTGTGCCATGTGGCCAGCAGATAGGGCACGTCACCCAACACAAAGGCGCTGTAGCGTGAGCGCATGAGGCGCTCGGCATCGGGGGCGTTCTGGTTGGCGTGGTGCGGGCCGCAGCATGTGTCCAAGCTCAGTGCTTGGCCTTTAGGGGTGGTGCGGCCGCAGGGGCATGGTGCCGCCATCAAGCGCCTTTGCGCGCCGCGCTTTCGGCTTTGTGTTGTTCCATGGTGACAATAGGTGCCGCGGCTTTTTTCCAGGCTGTGAAGCCGCCGTCGATGTGGGCGACGTTGGTCATGCCCATGTCTTGCAGGGTTTTGGTGGCCAGGGCGCTGCGCCAACCTGCGCCGCAAAACAGGATGAACTGCTTGCCCTCGTCCGCGAACACAGGTTTGAAGTAGGGCGAGGCCGGGTCCACCCAGAATTCGAGCATGCCCCGGGGCGCGAGCAAAGCGCCGGGCACAGTGCCTTCGCGCTCCAGTTCACGCGGGTCACGGATGTCGACGATTTGCACGGCTGAGTCGGCTAAGCGCGCTTGCACCTCGGCCACGCTATGCGTGGTGACCTGGGCCATGGCCTCGTCGACGAGGGATTGAAATCCTTTGGTGATCGGCATGTGTCTCTCCTTGTTGTCACGGCAAAAGTGCCAGCATCATTTACGCCAGAAGTGCGAGCTGAACAAGACCAGCACCGACAGCAGCTCCAGTCGGCCCAGCAGCATGGCAAAGCTCAAAACACCGAGCTGGAAGGGGTTCAGGCCGCCGTAATTGCCCGAGGGGCCGACTTGGCCCAAGCCGGGGCCGATGTTGTTGACGGTGGCGATCACAGCCGAGAACGCGGTCACGATGTCCATGCCACTGAGCAAGAGCAACATGCTCAGGCCCATGGTGGCACCGCCATAAATGAGCATGAAACCCAGCACCGCCGTCATGACCGACATGGGGATCACGGCACCGCCCAGCGTGACCGGGTTGATGACTCGTGGGTGGATGATGCGCACCAGCTCACGTCGCGCTTGCTTGACCAGCAAAACCATGCGCACCATCTTGATGCCGCCGCCCGTCGACCCTGCACACGATGCAAAGCAGCCCAAGAACATCAACAAAATCGGTGCGAACACTGGCCATTGTGCGTAATCTGTGGCGGCATAACCGGTGGTGGTGGCCAACGAAACCACATGGAAAGCACTGATGCGCAAGGCCTCCAGCCCGTCCTCATAAACACCATGGGCCAAGAGCAAGGCCATCACCAACAAAGTGGAGGCCAACAAGACAGCCAGGTAAGTGCGGATCTCGCGGTCGTTGCTGATGGGCAGGATGGAGCGGCTGCGCAGCACCACAAAGTAGCGCACAAAACTGATACCGGCCAAGGTCATGAACACGATGGCGACCCACTCGATCGCAGGCGAATTGAAGTGCCCAAAACTGGCGTCATACGATGAAAAACCACCCAAGCCCATGGTGGTGCACATGTGCATGAAGGCGTCAGCCCAGCTCATGCCGGCCCAGCGGTAAGCCAGCAAGCAAGCGGCCGAGAACAAAAAGTAAACGCCCCACAATCCGCGCGCTGTCTCTGCAATCCGAGGCGTGAACTTGGTGTCTTTCATGGGGCCGGGCATTTCTGTCTTGTAGAGCTGCATGCCACCCAGCCCGAGCATGGGCAGCACGGCAACGACCAGAAGCATGATGCCCAGGCCACCAATCAGCTGCAAAAAGCAGCGCCAAATGTTGACCGACACTGGCAAATGGTCAAGCCCCGACAAGGCCGTGGCCCCGGTGGCGGTCAAGGCGCTCATGGCTTCAAAATAGGCCTTGAACCAGGTGATCTCGGGCACCAAAAACATGAGCGGCAAGGCCGAATAAGCGGGCAACACCAGCCACACCATGTTGACCAACAAGAAACCGTCTTTGGTCTTCAATTCACGCCGATGCTTTTGAGTGAGTGCCGCCAACACCAAGCCACTAACAGCCGTCAAACCAAAGCCCGCCAGCCAGATCCACTGCAAATCACGGTGGTCTTCAAACCAAGCCCAGATGCCGGGCACCAAGAACGTGACCGAAAACGCGATCAAAATGCGCGCCATCAAAGCCAAGACCGGCGAGAGGAACGTGAGCATCAGCCAAAGAAGGTCGCACTGACCTGAAAGAGTTTTTCCACCGCACGCACATCGCGCTTGTTGGGAATGAACAAGACGATGTGGTCATTGGCTTCGATCAGCGTGTCGTGGTGCGGCATGAGCACTTCGGAATTTTTGCCCTCGCCACGCACAATGGCGCCCATGCTCACGCCTTGGGGCAGCTTGATTTCCTCGACACGCCGTCCCACCAACTTCGAGGTTTTGATGTCACCGCGCGCAATGCCCTCTAGCGCCTCGGCCGCGCCCCGGCGCAGGCTGTGCACCGCCGCCACATCGCCCCGGCGCAGATGCGCCAGCAGCTCTCCGATCACGGTTTGTGCAGGCGAGATCGCGATGTCGATCGTGCTGCCTTGCATCATGTCGGCATAAGCGCGTCGGTTGATCAGGGCCATGACACGTCGCGCACCCATGCGCTTGGCCAACATGGCCGACATGATGTTGTCCTCGTCGTCGCTGGTCAGCGCCAAAAACAAGTCCATCTCACCCACGTTTTCTTCTTGCAGAAGGTCTTCGTCAGCGCCGTCGCCATTCAGAATGAGCATGCTCGACGGCAACTGGCTGGCCAGGTATTCACAGCGCTTTTTGTCGCGCTCGATCAGCTTCACGTCGTATTGGTCCGCCAGAATGCGCGCCAGGCGCAACCCAACCTTGCCGCCCCCTGCGAGCATCAGCCGCTGCACGGGTTGGTCGGTTTTATGGATTCCGGACAACACAAGGGGGATCTTGCGGGTGTCGGCCAGCACAAAGACCTCATCGCCGGGCAGGATGCGCGTCTCGGGCGAGGCATCCACCAGCGCATCCTGTCGGTACAGGGCCACCACGCGCATCTCGGCATCCGGTAAGCGGTCACGGAACTCGGCAATGGTGTGATTCACCAGCAGGCTGTCGGCCGCCGCACGCACCACGATCAGGCTCACACGTCCTTCGGCAAATTCGAGCACCTGCAAGGCCTCTGGGTACTGGATCAGCTGCTGGATGTAGCGCATCACCGACTCTTCGGGGCAGATCACATGGTCCACCGAAAAACCCGACTTGCCCAACAAGGCGTCACCTTCGTTGAACTCGGGCGAGCGCAAACGGGCAATGGTGGTGGGCACGTTGAACACATCGTGGGCGATCTTGCAAACCACCAGATTCGACTCGTCGGCCGCCGCGCAGGCGATCAACATGTCGGCGTCCTGGGCCCCGGCTTCGCGCAGCACCGAGGGCTGAATGCCGTTGCCCACGACACCGCGCAGGTCCAAGCGCTCTTCAAGCAGCCGCAGGCGTGCCGGATCCTGGTCGATGACAGTGATGTCGTTTTGCTCGGAAACCAGGCTTTCAGCGACGCTTTCGCCCACACGGCCAGCGCCCAGGATGATGATGTTCATGGGGCGGGATGATACGTGAGCCGTGGCTCAAAAGGGCTATTTTGGCGCTCAAAGCGCGCGCTGGATGATGATTTTCTGCACGTCGCTGGTGCCTTCGTAAATCTGGCACACACGCACATCGCGGTAAATGCGCTCAACCGGAAAGTCGCTCACATAGCCATAGCCGCCCAGCGTCTGGATGGCGGCGGAGCAGATTTTTTCGGCCGCTTCGCTGGCAAACAGCTTGGCCATGGCCGCTTCTTTCAGGCAAGGGCGGCCCGCGTCGCGCAAGCTGGCCGCATGCCAAATCAGCTGGCGCGCCGCTTCGAGTTGCGTGGCGCAGTCGGCCAAACGAAAGCCCACAGCCTGGTGGTTGAAGATGGACGTGCCGAAGCTCTCGCGCTGCTTGGCGTAGTCAATCGCCACATCGAGCGCGCTGCGGGCCATGCCAAGGCTTTGCGCGGCAATGCCAATGCGCCCACCCTCCAAAGACGACAGGGCGATCTTGTAGCCCTCGCCCTCTTGGCCGATCAGGTTTTCGGCAGGAATGCGGCAGTTGTCAAAGTTGATCTGCGCGGTGTCGCTGCTGTGCTGGCCCAGCTTGTCTTCGAGGCGCGCCACCACATAACCCGGTGCGCTGGTGGGCACCAAAAAGGCGCTCATGCCTTTCTTGCCCGCGCCCTTGTCGGTCACGGCAATCACCACCGCCACATCGCCGTGCTGGCCGCTGGTGATGAACTGCTTGACGCCATTGATCACGTACTCGTCGCCGTCTTTGACGGCCGTGGTGCGCAGGGCCGAGGCGTCCGAACCCACATGCGGCTCGGTCAGGCAAAACGCACCCAGCATCTGGCCTTGGGCCAGCGGCGTGAGCCACTGCGCCTTTTGCGCGGCGTTGCCGTACATCATCAAGATGGCATTCACGGGGCAGTTGGTCACGCTGATGGTGGTGCTGACGCCGCCGTCACCGGCTGCGATTTCTTCGAGCACCAGCGCCAGCGTCACATAGTCCAGACCTGCGCCGCCCAACTCCTCGGGCACACAAATGCCATAAGCCCCCAGCTCGGCCAGGCCCTTGTGCGCTTCTTTGGGAAAGTGGTGTTTCTTGTCCCACTCGGCGGCATGGGGCCAGAGTTCACGTTGTGCAAAATCGCGCACGGCTTCGCGGATCATTTCCTGGTCGGGGGTCAGCAGCATGTCGGTCTTTCTTTGTGGGGTCACCAAGGCAGCGTGCTGCCGTCATGGTTCAAAAATGCGCCACGGTCCTCAGGGCGCGGTTGTGTGCGGATGCGTTCGAGCGTCTTGCGCATACTGCTGACGCTTTGTTCGGGCGTGAGCGGGGCGGATGCGCCGCCCATGTCGGTCTGCACCCAACCGGGGTGCAAGGCCACGCAAGAAATTTCAGGGAAATCGTGCTGCGCGCATCGGATGTACATGTTCAATGCCACCTTGCTCATTCGATACAGCACCGCCATGCTGGTTTGCGTCAGTGTCAGGCTGCCAAAGTGGCTGCTGATGACGGTAAATACGCCCTTTTTATCCAACAACATGGGCGCAATCTGCGGCAACACCATCATCGGGCCCATGGCGTTGGTGTGCATCAAGAGGTCGAATTTTTCTCGTGTCGGCGGCGAAGCGGTGGCCTCTCGATCCACCACACCCGCCACGTAAATGGCCAGGTCGATTTTTTCGCCGTTAAGCTGCCAAGACAGCCTAGAGTTGCTGGCCGGGTTGGCTACGTCCAGGCGAAGGGTCTGCGCGCCCAAGGCCTTCAGGCGTTCAAGCCCCTCATCGCTTCGGGCTGTCGCGATCACACGCCAGCCGTCTGCGATGTACTGGCTGGCCAGTTCAAACCCGATGCCGCGTGATGCGCCGATGAGGAGGATGGTTTTCATAGGTGTTTTTGTAGGAGCGGCCTCTGGCCGCGAAAAACGGGCTTGCGATATCGCGGCCAGAGACCGCTCCTACCGTGAAATTACACCAACTCCAGCGCCACGGCCGTGCCTTCGCCGCCGCCAATGCAAAGCGTGGCCAGGCCTTTTTTCATGCCACGGGCCTTCAGCGCGTGGATCAGCGTGACCATGATGCGCGCGCCTGACGCGCCGATGGGGTGGCCCAATGCGCAGGCACCACCATTCACATTGACCTTGTCGTGCGACACGTTCAGCTCTTTCATGAGCGCCATGGGCACCACGGCAAAGGCTTCGTTGACTTCCCACAGGTCCACGTCTTCGACTTTCCAGCCCGCTTTGGCCAGCGCCTTTTGGGTCGCGCCCACGGGGGCGGTGGCAAACCACTCGGGCTCTTGGGCGTGGGTGGCGTGGCTCACGATGCGGGCCAGCGGCTTGCAACCCAACTTGGCCGCAGTGCTTTCGCGCATCAACACCATGGCAGCCGCGCCATCGTTGATGGACGAGCTGCTGGCGGCGGTGATGGTGCCGTCTTTCTTGAAGGCGGGCTTGAGGCTGGTGATTTTGTCGAGCTTGACTTTGCCCGGGCCTTCGTCGATGGACACCACACGTTCGCCACTGCGGTCTTTCACCGTCACGGACGTGATCTCGGCCGCAAAAGCACCCGACTCGGTGGCGGCCTTGGCGCGCTGCACGCTGGTGGTGGCAAAGTGGTCTTGCTCGGCGCGTGTGAAGCTGTACTTGGCAGCGCAGTCTTCGCCAAAGGTGCCCATGCTGCGGCCGGGCTCGTAAGCGTCTTCCAGGCCGTCGAGCATCATGTGGTCGTAAATCTTATCGTGGCCCATGCGGTAGCCGCCACGGCCCTTGAGCATGAGGTAGGGCGCATTGGTCATGCTTTCCATGCCGCCGGCCACCAACACATCGTGTGTGCCGGCCACCAGCATGTCGTGCGCGAACATGGCCGCGCGCATGCCCGAGCCGCACATCTTGGACAAAGTGACCGCGCCCGCGCTCTTGGGCAAACCGCCCTTGAAGCCCGCTTGACGCGCTGGCGCCTGGCCCTGGCCTGCCATCAGGCAGTTGCCAAACAGCACTTCGGTGACCAGCTCGGGGCTGATGCCAGCGCGCTCGACAGCGGCTTTGATGGCGGCACCGCCTAGGTCGTGGGCGGCCAGCGCAGAAAAGTCGCCCTGGAAGCTGCCCATGGGGGTGCGGGCAGCGCTGACGATGACGATGGGGTCGTGTGACATATGGATTCCTTTCAGGCGTGGATGTCGGCAATGATGAGGTGTTCACCGGTTTCTTCTACGGCGATGCGGCGGATGTAGGCCACGAAATCGGGGTCTTCGCCGCGCAGCAAGAGGGGCAAGGCCAAACGGAAATCGTCGCGCCTGCACCACTCGCGCATATAGTCGTCCCAGGAGTTCCAGCGCCGCTGTTCGGTGGCGCTCATTTCTTCGCGGTACGCAATCAGATAAGCCCGCTCGAACAGGGCGATCAGCATGTCGAAAATTGTCATCATGCGTTCGCGCTGCTCCGGCGTTGCATCGCGCAGGGCTTGCATGGTGCGCAACTGCAGATCAGCGTGATCAAGCACCACTTTCAGGAAATCGTTGTAAGCGTCGGAGAGGTGTTGATACGCCTCTTCTTCTTCGTTTTCGCGCTCCTTGCGCTGCTCCAGCCAGAACACCCAGACGGCATAGGGCAAACCGAACACGGTCACCGCATAACTGCCCAACTCCAGAAGTTCTGCCAAGCTCATGGGCACACGGCGCTCAGCCGCCTCTCGGATAGCGCTTGAGCGCATTTCGAAACACGCCCAGCACCTCCCCAGGATGGCTCATGCTCACGCCCAGGTCTTTGGCCAGGCCGTCCTTGATGCCGTAACACCAACCGTGCACGCTGAGTTTCTGACCGCGTGCCCAGGCGTCCTGCACCACGTTGGTCAATGCCACGTTGCCCACCTGTTCGATCACATTCATCTCGCACAAGGTGTCTTCTTGCTCGGGAATGCTCAGGTGATCGAGGCGGCGACGGTGCCGCACTTTCACGTCGTGCACATGCCGCAACCAGTTGTCGACCAGGCCCACACGCAAACCGCGCAAAGTGGCCAGCACACCGCCACAGCCGTAATGGCCGACCACCATGATCTGCTCGACCTTGAGGACATCCACCGCGTACTGAATGACGGACAAGGCATTGAGGTCGGAGTGCACCACCAGATTGGCCACATTGCGGTGCACAAACACCTCGCCCGGGTCCAGGCCTGTGATCTGGTTGGCGGGCACCCGGCTGTCGGAGCAGCCAATGCACAAGAAGCGGGGCGTTTGCTGGTTGGCCAATCGGGTGAAAAATTCGGGGTCTTCGCGCTTCATGCGCGCTGCCCATTCGCGGTTATTGGCAAGCAGTGTTTGCATGGAGCGAGTCTCAGCAGGTTTCGGCAAACAGTTCGCGGCCAATCAGCATGCGGCGAATCTCGCTCGTGCCCGCGCCGATTTCGTACAGCTTGGCGTCGCGCCACAAACGGCCCAGCGGGTATTCGTTGATGTAGCCGTTGCCACCAAAAATCTGCACACCCTCGCCGGCCATCCAGGTGGCTTTTTCGGCAGTCCACAAGATGACCGAGGCGCAGTCCTTGCGCACCTGGCGCACATGCTCGGCACCCAGCAGGTCGAGGTTTTTGGCCACGGTGTAGGCAAACGAGCGACCGGCCTGCAGCACGGTGTACATGTCCGCCACTTTGCCCTGGATCAGCTGGAACTCACCAATGCTTTGGCCAAACTGCTTGCGGTCGTGGATGTAAGGGATCACGTTGTCCATGACGGCCTGCATGATGCCCAGCGGGCCACCTGTGAGCACAGCACGTTCATAGTCCAAGCCGCTCATCAGCACCTTGGCGCCGTTGTTCAGGCCGCCCAGAATGTTTTCGGCAGGCACTTCGACGTTGTTGAACACCAGCTCGCCCGTGTGGCTGCCGCGCATACCCAGCTTGTCGAGCTTTTGCGCGATGCTGAAACCCTTCATGCCCTTTTCGATCAAAAAGGCCGTCACACCGCGCGCGCCCAACTCGGGCTCGCTCTTCGCGTACACCACCAGGGTATCGGCATCGGGGCCGTTGGTGATCCACATCTTGGAGCCGTTGAGCAGGTAATAGCCGCCCTTGTCCTCGGCCTTGAGCTTCATGCTCAGCACGTCTGAGCCTGCGCCAGGCTCGGACATGGCCAAAGCGCCCACATGCTCACCGCTGATCAACTTGGGCAAGTATTTGGCACGCTGGGCCTCGTTGCCGTTGCGCTTGATCTGGTTGACGCACAGGTTGGAGTGCGCGCCATATGACAGGCCCACACTGGCCGAAGCGCGGGAAATTTCTTCCATGGCGATCATGTGGGCCAGGTAGCCCATGTTGGCACCGCCGTATTCCTCGCCCACAGTGATGCCCAGCACGCCCAAGTCGCCCATCTTGCGCCACAGATCCATCGGGAACTGGTCGCTGCGGTCAATTTCAGCCGCGCGGGGAGCGATTTCAACTTGGGCAAAGTCGCGCACGGCGTCGCGCAGGGCGTCGATGTCTTCACCGAGTTGGAAGTTCAGGCCGGGCAGGTTGTTCATGGGGTCTCCGTTGGGGGGTGTTGTGTTTGTGGTGTTGTCGCTCAATCCTGCACATGCAAGGCCGAACGCCAAACATCAATAAGTTTTTGTGACTGGCACCAAGGTCGACTGCATCACGGCGCAGTCCGAGCGTTTGCCGCTGTCATCGATATGCACCACTTCGGCGCTGGTCACAATGATGCGTTTGCCCGCCTTGGTGACGCGGCCGATGGCGCGAATTTCGCCGCCTTGAAAGTTGGAAAGGAAGTTGATTTTGTATTCCACGGTGGTGACTTCCATGCCTTCTGGCGACACGGTCAGTGCCGCGTAACCGGCGGCGATGTCCGCCAGTGCGCCAATGGCACCGCCGTGAAAACCACCTTGCTGCTGCGTCACTTTGTCGCTGTAGGGCACCGCCAGTTCGACCTGCCCGACCGTGGCCGACAACAAGCGAACGCCCAAGTGGTTCATCATGCCCTGGCGGGCCAAGCTTTGGGCAACGCGCTCGTGGGGAGTAAGGGCTGAGGTCACATCGAATCCAGTGGTTGAAATCAAATCGAACTGTAATTGACGTTTACGTCAACGTCAATCAAAAAAGGCATAGCCATCCAACGACAGGCTCAGGTCGATTTGCCATTTTTGGTGGCTTTGACCAAGAGGTTGCGGGTTTCTTTTTCATGGGTCTTGACCTCGTCCAAGGTCGCCTCCAAGTCGGACAGCTGCGACTCCAGTTGTTGCCGGTGCTCCGCCAAGACCACCAAAAACTTTTTGAGCTGGGGTACCGTATCGCGTGGACTGTCGTACATGTCGATCAGGTCTTTGGCCTCATTGAGCGACAGACCCAGGCGTTTGGCGCGCAAAGTGAGCTTGAGACGGGTGCGGTCGCGGGCGGAATACACACGGTTGCGCCCCCCCGGGCCGGAGCGCTCAGGCTCAAGCAGCCCCATGTCTTCGTAAAACCGGATGGCGCGGGTGGTCAGGTCAAATTCCTGAGCCAAATCGCTGATCGTGTAAGTGTTCGCCATGAAGTGGGTCCTCTGAGCTTGCGCAAGAGGGACAGGCCGTTCAAAAGCCTCCCCCTAGAATGGAATGCATGTTTGACGTTAACGTCAACGTCAATGCCCGAATGCTAACCCAAACCTCTGCCGCCATGACCTCCTTGCCCATCGACTCTCTGGCCCCACCTTTTGCGGCCAAAGGCGGCAGCCAAGCACCACCTCGCTCAGGCTTGCATTACCCCCTGCAAGAACAGCTGCCAGACCTGGGATCGGCCCTTGAAGTGGCCCCCGGTGTGTTTTGGCTGCGCATGGGTCTGCCCTTCGCTTTGAACCACATCAACCTTTGGCTGCTGCGCGACCGACTGCCTCACCCGACCCAGTCCGGCGTGATGCAAGAAGGCTGGACGGCGGTGGACTGTGGCATCGACAACCCCGCTACACGCCAGGCTTGGGAGCAGATCGAACACACCGTGCTGAAAGGCCTGCCCATCTTGCGAGTGCTGGTGACCCACATGCACCCGGATCACATGGGCTTGGCCCATTGGCTGTGC
>NZ_JBBAPF010000021.1:0-11725 GCF_040400975.1 Limnohabitans sp.
ATCAGCCTGCCCATGACACAAATCGTGGCCAAAGAGGTGGACCTGCGCGGCACCTTCCGCTTCCATGCTGAATTCGCCACCGCCGTGCGTTTTTTGAACGAAGGCCTGGTCAATGGCCGACCCGTGATCACCGGCATCTTGCCCGTGGACCGCGCCATCGAAGCGTTTGACCTGGCGGCCGACAAGAGCCAGTCACTCAAGGTACAGATTTCTTTTCAAAACGCCTGAAAATCACAGGTTTTCCAGCCCTCTCTAGAAAGTTTTCACCATGTCCAAAATCGCCCTCGTCACCGGTGCCAGCTCCGGCATTGGCAAAGCCTGCGCTCTGGCCCTGCTCAAAGAAGGCTGGCAAGTGGTCTTGGTCGGTCGCCGCGCAGACGCGCTGGCAGCAGCCGTGCTTGAGGCCGGCCCCAACGCTGGCCACGCCCACGCGATCCCCACCGACCTGTCCAAAGAACCCGAAGTCAAAGCCCTGTTCGAACAAATCCGTTCGCGCTTTGGACGCCTTGATCTGGTGTTCAACAACGCAGGCATTTCCCTGCCCTACACCTTGCCCGGCGACCTGTCTGGCGACGAATGGCGTCGGGCCGTGGACATCAACCTGAACGGCGCGTTCTACACCTTGTCGTACGCCTTCAAGCTGATGCAAGAGCAAAGCCCGCAAGGCGGCCGCATCATCAACAACGGCTCGATCTCGGCCCATGTGCCACGCCCCGGCTCGATCGCCTACACCGCCACCAAACACGCCATCTCGGGCCTGACCCGCGCAGCTTCTTTGGATGGTCGCCCCTACAGCATCGCGGTCGGCCAGATCGACATCGGCAACGTGGCCTCCGACATGACGCTCAAGATGGCCTCGGGCGTGCACCAGGCCGACCTGAGCATCAAGGCCGAACCGCGCATGGACATGAGCGCCGTGGTCGAGACCTTCCTGACCATGGCGCGCCTGCCTTTGTCAGCGAATATTTTGTTCACCACGGTGATGGCCACCAACATGCCTTTTGTGGGTCGGGGTTGAATCGGACCTATGCAGCAGATGGACATCGGCTTGGTGGGCCTGGGCGTCATGGGCGAGAACCTGGCGCTGAATTTGGCACGCAACGGTTTCGGCGTGGCGGGTTTTGATCTCGACGCTGCCAAGCGTGACAGCTTTGGCCAGCGCATACAGGGGCTCAAGGCGCAGGCGGCAACTTCTTTAGCGGAACTCGTGGGCGGCTTGCAGCCACCACGCTGCGTGTGGCTGATGGTGCCCGCTGGGGCTGCGGTCGATTCCGTGCTGGCCCAACTCAGCCCATTGCTGAGTGCGGGCGATGTGGTCATGGACGGGGGCAATACGCTTTACACCGACACCCAAAGGCGCATTCAATTTCTGGACGGCTCAGGCATTCATTACGTGGGTGCAGGCGTCAGTGGCGGCGAAGAAGGCGCATTACGCGGCCCGGCCCTGATGCCCGGTGGATCCGCTGCCGCATGGCCTCGGCTGAAACCCATGCTGCAAGCCATCGCCGCCAAAACCGAAGACGGACAAGCCTGCTGCGAGTGGATGGGCCCTGGCGGCTCGGGCCACTTCGTGAAGATGGTGCACAACGGCATTGAATACGCCGACATGCAAACCATCTGCGAAGCCTATTGGCTGATGCACAACTTGCTGGGCATGCAACCGGCCGAGATGAGCGCGGTGTTCCAAGAATGGAACCAGAGCGAGCTGGCCAGCTACCTGATCGGCATCACCGCCGACATCCTGGCGCACACCGACCCCGAAACCGGCAGCGCTTTGGTAGACCTGATTTTGGACACAGCCGAACAAAAAGGTACGGGCAAATGGGCCAGCCAGATCGCACTCGATATGGGCGTGAGCGCGCCGACCATAGCCAATGCCGTATTTGCACGTACCGTGAGCGGCTTGCATGCCGAACGGGCCCACGCGTCCAAGGTGTTGCCAGGGCCTGCAGCCCGCGCCGTCGGCCCGCGCGATGCGGTGCTGAGCCAGATCAAAAATGCTTTGCTGGCCTCCAAAATTTGCACCTACGCCCAAGGCTTCAGCCTGCTCAAGGCCGCTGACCGCGAACACCAGTGGCAACTGCCCATGGGCACCGTGGCCTCGGTCTGGCGGGCTGGCTGCATCATTAGAGCCCATCTGCTGGAGGACATTCGGGCCAGCTTTGAGCGCTCGCCCGATCTGGACAACCTGTTGATGGACCGCCACTTTGCGGGAGTGATGGGCCGCTGTCACCAGGACCTTCGCGAAGTGGTGGCCATGGGCGCCCTGCACGGCGTGGCCGTGCCATCGTTCATGAGTTCACTGGGTTACTACGACGCCTACCGCTCAGCCCGCCTGCCCGCCAATTTGCTGCAAGCGCAGCGCGATTATTTTGGGGCCCACACCTACCAGCGGATTGACCGTCCCGGCAAGTTCCACACCCGCTGGAACGGTTGAGTTCATCGCCCTGGGGGCGGGGCCCCTACACGCTGACCCGCACCACCGCATCGGCACGCTGGTGCAGGTCAGGCAGCAACTCCAGTCCCAAGCCCGGCTTGTCGTTCAGGCTGATCATGCCGTTTTTGACCTGAGGCAACTCGGTCACCAATTCCTTGTACCAGCCACTGTAGAAGGCACGAACGCTCTCTTGAATCAAGGCATTGGGCGCGTGCAGCGACAAGTGCGTAGAAGCGGCCCAAACCACCGGCCCGGTGCAATCGTGGGGGGCCACGGGCAATTGCCAGGCATCGGCCATGGCAGCAATCTTGCGTGCTTCGGTCAGACCTCCGCACCAGCTCAAATCCAGCATGACCACACCGGCCACCCCGGTTTGCAAATAATCCTTGAAACCCCATTTGTAGCTGAGCGTCTCGCTCGCACAAATCAAAGCTTTGCAGTCAACCGCGTATTGCTTGAGCAAATCGAGGCTGTCCATGCGGATCGCGTCCTCGTGCCAAAAGGTGTCAAACTCCTGCAGCGCACGTGAAATCTTTTGTGCCATGGGCAAGCGCCACAGGCTGTGGAACTCGACCATGATGTCCATCTTATCGCCCACCGCATTGCGGATCTTGCGGAAAGGCTCCAGCGCCGTGTTCAGGTCTTGCGGGCTGATGTACTGGCCGTGCGACTTTTCTGCAGCCACATCAAAAGGCCAGATCTTCATGCCGGTGATGCCTTCGGAAAGCAGCGACTCGGCCACCTCGTCGGCGCGGTGCAAAAAGCCCTGCAGGTCTTCATAAGGTCCAGTGTTGTTGCCCAGCCCCCAGTTGCTGCTGGTCTGGTTCACGTTGCTGCGGATGTACTGGTAGCCCGCGCAGGTGTTGTACACGCGAATGTCGTCCCGGCTCTTGCCGCCTAAGGCCGTGTAAACCGGCATGCCAGCGGCTTTTCCAAAAATATCCCACAGGGCGATGTCCACTGCCGAGTTGCCGCGCGTCTCCACCCCGGACCCACGCCAGCCCAAATAACCGGTGATGTCTCGCTGGCGCGATTCGATGGCCAGCGGGTCTTGCCCCACCAGTTTGGGGGCCACCCATTCGTGCAAATATGCTTCGACCGCTTGCGCCCCCATGAAGGTTTCGCCCAAGCCCACCAGGCCCTCATCGGTGTGCAGGCGCACCCAGATGATGTTGGGGAACTCGCCCAAACGGATGGTTTCGAGTTGTGTGATTTTCATGTGAACACCCATCGAGACGTTAAAAAAGCCCCACAGCTTTTGGCTGTGGAGCTCCAGGGCTCAGACCCATGCAAAAGTGGCTGAGAGACGCGGTTGAAGATCAACCGCCACGAGCCTTGCGCAACTCGTCTTGCACCGCTTTGATCGCATCTGCACCGATCGAGTCTTTGTGCTTGTCGTACACCGAAGCCACGCGCGCGCGGATGCGGTTTTGCTCGGCAGCACTGACTTCGTTGACCTGCATGCCCTTGGTTTTGAGCGAAGCCAAAGATTTTTCGTTCAGTGCACGGTTGGCAGCACGCTGAACCTTTTGGCCCTCAAGGGCGGCTTCACGCAACACCGCTTGCTCTTGTGGGTTCAGCTGGTCCCACAGTTTTTTGCTGTAAAGAATCAGGAAGGGCGTGTACGCATGTCGCGTCACGCTCAAGAACCGCTGCACTTCGTTGAACTTGGAGGTTTCAATCGTCACGAAGGGGTTTTCCTGACCGTCGATGGTCTTGGTTTCCAGCGCGGTGAACACCTCGCCAAAAGCCATGGGCACGGCGTTGGTGCCCAGCGTCCTGAAAGTGTCCAAGAAGATGTTGTTCTGCATCACGCGAACTTTGACACCCTCAAAATCTTCCAACTTGGTGACCGGGCGCTTGCTGTTGGTGAGGTTACGGAAACCGTTTTCCCAATAAGCCAAATTCACCAGGCCAGCCGCTTCCAGACGGGCATTGAAAAATCTGCCTGCAGGACCATCGAGCACCGCATCGGCTTCTTTTTCATTCGCAAACAAGAATGGCAAATCGAACACACCCAACTCTTTGACAATGCCCACCAGCGGTGAGCTGGAGGTGCACACCATTTCTTGGGTGCCGGCACGCAGCGCCTGAGTCGCTGGCAAATCGCCGCCCGCAGCACCGCCCCAGAAGGCGGTGATCTTCATCTTGCCGCCGGTTTTGGCCGCGAGCACTTCTTGCATTTTCTTCACGCCCACACCGACCGGGTGGTCTTC
Organism: Limnohabitans sp.; assembly: GCF_040400975.1. Lineage (GTDB taxonomy): Bacteria > Pseudomonadota > Gammaproteobacteria > Burkholderiales > Burkholderiaceae_C > Limnohabitans_A. Next base: position 4,654 of record NZ_JBBAPF010000021.1, read on the forward strand.
GTTCACGCCGTTGGTGAACTTGATGTTGCGTTCAGCAAACTGGGCCATGGCGCTGGAGGCCACCAAGAAAGTGCCTGCAATCAGGGCCACCAAATTTCTGCGTTTCATCATGCATGTCTCCTTTAGAAAAGTACAACGGGTTAAAAAATCATCTCAGCATCCATTTCATCGGCTCGATGACGATGGCAGGAAAAACGATCAACAAGGCCAGCACGCCCAATTGCGCAAGCAAGAAAGGCAGCACCCCTCTGAAGGCCGTGTCCATATTGATTTTGGCCACACCACACACCACATTGAGCACCGTGCCCACAGGCGGCGTGATCAGGCCAATGGCATTGTTCATGATGAACAGTACGCCAAAGTAAACGGGGTCGATGCCCGCTTGCTTGACCAAGGGCATCAGCACCGGCGTGAGAATCAGCACCGTGGGTGTGAAGTCCAAGGCCGTACCGACCACAATGACCAAGAGCATCAACACCACCATCAACAACATCTTGTTGTCCATCAGCGGCTCCATCATCTTGGCCACCTCTGCGGGGATATTGGCCACGGTGATCAACCAGGCGCTGACCATGGCAGCCGCCACCAAAAACATGATGACCGCAGTGGTTTTGCCTGCGGTCAGTATCAGGCTGTAGAGCTTGGACCATTGCAACTCACGGTAGATGAACGCGCCCACCACAAAGCTGTAGACCGCCGCCACCACTGCGGCCTCGGTGGGGGTGAACACGCCAAACTTCATGCCGCCGATGATGAATATCGGCAAACCCAGTGCCAAAATGCCTTCGCGGGTGGCCTTGATCCTTTCGCCTATCGGCATGCGAGGTCCCGGCTGCACGTTTTCGCGCTTGGCCACCCACCACCATGTCAGACCTATCGCCACCCCCATCAGCAGCCCCGGCACAATCCCCGCCAAAAACAGCTTGGTGATGGACACGTTCGCTGCGACGCCAAAAATGATGAAACCGATGGAAGGCGGGATCACGGGTGCAATGATGCCGCCTGAGGCAATCAAGCCTGCCGAGCGGCCCACGTTGTAACCGGCCCGCTTCATCATCGGGATCAGCAAGGCCGCGAGCGCCGCTGTATCAGCCACAGCCGAACCCGACAGCGATGCCATGATGACCGCGGCCATCACGGCCACATAGCCCAGACCGCCCCTGAAATGACCCACCCAGGCCATGGCCAGGTTCACGATGCGGCGACTCAAGCCCCCGGCATTCATGAACTCGCCCGCCAAGAGGAAAAACGGCACCGCCAACAAGGGGAAGTTGTCGGCCCCATCGACAAAGCGCTGCGCCAAGATTTGGCTATCGAACGCATTGATCATGCCGTTCGAAGCCATGTAAGCCATCAAGCTCAGACCACACACCAACAAGGCATAGGCAATGGGCATGCCCAAGGCCATGGCACCGAGCAGACTGAAAATAAAAACTGCAACGGTCATGCGCGTCCCCGCACTTCAGGCGTGATCTCGGCCAGCACCACCTGATCCTCCGACTCGACCACCATGACCAGATCCGACTCGGCCAGACGGCCTGTCAGCAAAAGGGCCAGTTTGTGCAGATTCATGATGCCCATGACGGCCGCCGTGATGTAGCCAATGCCATAAATCCAGATCATCGGAATGCCCACCACCACGGAAATATTGGTCACCTGCAGATCGTGCATCTTCCAAGTGCCTAAAAAGAAAAGCCCGTTGCAGCCGAGCATCATCACTTCGCTCAGGAAAAAGCACAGCTTCTTGCCTCCCAAGGGCAAACGCCGGACCAGCGTGTCCACGCCCAAATGACCTTTTTCACGCATGGCCACCATGGCGCCAATGTAGGTCAACCAGATGAAACAGTATCGCGACATTTCGTCTGAGACCGAAATGCCCGAATTGAAACCGTAGCGAAGCACCACGTTGCCAAACACCATGATGACCATGGCCACCAGGCAGGCCACGACCAGAAACTCCAGCAATTTGAAAAAAACGTTGATGGTGGTTTGCATGGGTGTCTAGCGGCTCAAGCCACCTCCTTGACAGCTATCTTGGCGGCTCGTTTTGCAGGCCGGGTTTGCGATTTGATGGGTGTCGCCACACCCGAGACCCCCGGCAATTTGCGGCGCGACGCCAGCACCTGCTCGATGTCTTGCCGGGCCCCCTCGATCAAGACCATGACTGCCCGCTCGGCTTTGGCCGGATTGCGAGCAATCACAGCACTGAGCACCGCCCGGTGCAAAGGCAAAGAGGTCTTGGTGCCATCCTGGATGCGGGTGGAAATCTCGAAACTGGTGCGCAGCAAGGCATTGAGCGCCTTGCTCATTTGCACCAGCATGCGGTTGTGCGAGGCCTGCAGCAAACCTTCGTGAAAACGCAAATCGTGAGTGACGTAATCACCACCCTCTTCCACCGCTTGCTTCATGCCAGCGTAGGCGGCCTCAATGTGGGCAATGTCTTCGGGTGTGGCCCGCTCGGCCGCCAGCCGCACCGCGGCAGGCTCGACCACACGGCGCAGCTCTTGCAGGTCTTTCAAAAACTCAGGTGTCAGGCCGCAGCGAGCCTGCCAGGCCACCACATCGGGGTCAAACCAGTTCCAGTGCGCCTCGGGCATGACGCGGGTGCCCACTTTGGGGCCGGTCGAAAGCAGCCCCTTGGCCACCAGCGACTTGATGGCCTCGCGCACCACGGTGCGGCTCACACCCAGCTCTTCGCACAAAACAGGCTCAGGCGGCAGGCTTGCGCCCACCGCATAGCGGCCAGACAAAATAGCCTGACCCAATATATCAAGAGAATTTTTGTGGAAATTGTTCGTCATGGGGTCTGCATTCGAACACCTATCATATGATGATTGAGGGCCCGAGACAGACTCTGGTAAACCCTAGGCGCAGTCGTCTTGGTGTCTAGGGTTTGCCCCATGTCTCTGGTTTTACAAAGCCCGCTTGTTTTTCTATCGTCATACGATAGGATTTTCAGCATTCTCAACTGCCCCACCAACGGAATCACCCCATGAGCGATACCCCTCGTAAAAAACCCGAAGACCTGCGCAGCCAGCAATGGTTTGGACGCCAAGACCGCGATGGCTTTGCCTACCGCAGCTGGGTCAAGGGCAAGGGCGTTCCGCATGACCAGTTTGACGGTCGCCCAGTCATCGGCATCTGCAACACCTTCAGCGAACTGACCCCTTGCAATTCGCACTTCCGCGCTTTGGCCGAGCAGGTGAAGATCGGCGTTTACGATGCAGGTGGATTTCCTCTCGAGTTTCCCGTGATGTCCCTCGGTGAAACACTGCTTCGTCCCACCGCCATGCTCTACCGCAACCTGGCCAGCATGGACGTCGAGGAATCCATCCGTGGTAACCCCATCGACGGCGTGGTGCTGCTGATGGGCTGCGACAAAACCACCCCCAGCTTGCTGATGGGCGCGTCCAGCGTGGGCCTGCCCACCATTGGCATCAGCGGTGGCCCCATGCTCAATGGCAAATGGCGCGGCCAAGAACTCGGCTCAGGCACAGGCGTGTGGAGCATGAGCGAGCAAGTGCGCGCAGGCACCCTCAAGTTGGCCGATTTCTTCGATGCCGAAAGCTGCATGCACCGCAGCCATGGCCATTGCATGACCATGGGTACCGCCAGCACCATGGCCTGCATGGTCGAGGCCTTGGGCATTGGTTTGCCAGGCAATGCCACCTTCCCTGCCGTGGATGGCCGACGCAATGTTTTGGCGCGGGACTCGGGCCGTCGCATCGTCGAGATGGTGCACACCGACCAAACCATCAGCAAAGTGCTGACCCGCGAAGCTTTTGAAAACGCCATCCGCACCCTGGCGGCCATTGGCGGCTCGACCAACGCCGTCATTCACCTGATCGCGATTGCCGGTCGATTGGGCCTGAAACTCACCTTGGACGACTTTGAACGCTTGGGCAGTGAGATGTCCTGCATCTTGAACATGCAGCCCTCAGGCGAGCACCTGATGGAAGACTTTTGCTATGCGGGCGGCTTGCCAGTCGTCATGAAAGAGATCGAAAGCCTTTTGCATAACAACATCATCACCGTGAGCGGCAAGACCGTGCGCGAAAACAATGCGGCGGCCGTGAACTACAACCCCAAAGTGATCAAGACACTGGATGCGCCTTTCAAAGAAAAAGCCGGTATCGCCATTTTGCGCGGCAACCTGGCGCCTCGGGGCGCGGTGATCAAGCCCAGCGCGGCCACCCCCGCACTGATGGTGCACACAGGCCGTGCCGTGGTGTTTGAAGACAGCGACGACTTTCATAAACGCATCGATGACGAGAGTCTGGACGTCGATGAAACCTGCATATTGGTGTTGAAGAATTGCGGCCCCAAGGGCTACCCCGGCATGGCCGAAGTGGGCAACATGCCATTGCCGCCCAAGGTGCTGCGCAAGGGCATCACCGACATGGTGCGCATCTCGGATGCCCGCATGAGCGGCACAGCCTACGGCACCGTGGTGTTGCACACCAGCCCCGAAGCCGCCGCCGGTGGACCGCTCGCCGTGGTGCAAAACGGTGACATGATCTCGCTCAACGTGCCTGAACGCACATTGCAACTGCTGATCAGCGACGAGGAACTGGCCAAGCGCCTGGCCGCATGGACGAAGCCCGAACCGGCCATGCAGTCTGGCTACTGGAAGCTCTACATCGACCATGTGCTGCAAGCCGACGAAGGCGCAGACATGGACTTTTTGGTCGGCCAACGCGGCTCGGCCGTGCCCAAAGACAACCATTGAAGAAAGAAAACCCATGCGTGTTTTGGTCACCGGCGGTGCCGGCTTTTTGGGCGCTAGGCTGGCCCGCGAGATTTTGAAACGTGGCCAACTCAATGGCCATACCGTCAAGGAACTGGTCATTGCCGACCTGTTCCCCGCCCCCGCCGACTTGCTGGCCGACCCACGGGTTAAGGGTCACGCTGGCCCCATGCTCGAGCAAGGCGACTTGTTCAAGAGCGGCTTTGATGGCGTGTTCCATTTGGCATCGGCCGTATCGGGCGAGTGCGAGCTGGACTTTGACCTGGGCTTGCGATCCAACGTGGACAGCTCGCGATTGCTTCTTGATTGCATCCGCGCCTCGGGCAAAGTTTCGCGCTTGGTGTTTGCCAGCTCGGTGGCCGTGTTCGGGCCCGATGCGGCCAACCCCATGCCTGCCCTGGTGGCCGACACCACGCTGCCCACGCCGCAAACCTCGTATGGCACGCACAAGTTGATGATCGAGTACATGGTGGCCGACTACACCCGCAAGGGCTACATCGACGGCCGCGCTGCACGCCTGATGACGGTGGCTGTGCGCCCTGGTAAACCCAATGGTGCAGCGTCTTCGTTTTTCAGCGGCATCATCCGCGAGCCTTTGGCGGGCACGCCCACCACCTGCCCGGTAGATGCCACCGTGTCGCACCCCATCTCTTCGCCGGGCAACACCGTGCACGGTTTGATCACCGTGTTCGAGGCCAGCCGCGAAGCCTTTGGCGGCCGCATGGCACTGAACCTGCCAGGTCTGAACGTCAAGGTCAGCGAGATGCTGGCCGCTTTGGAAAAGGTGGCGGGTCCCGCCGTGCGCGCCCGCGTGACTTTCCAGAAGGACGAACGCATCGCGGCCATCGTGGACAACTGGGCCAAGGGCTGCACCTTCGAACGTGCGCATGCCCTGGGCCTGCGTGCCGATGCCAGCTACGAAGCCATCGTCGAGCAGTACATCGAAGACTGCAAAACCCGCCCGGGCTACCCGGCCGAGGCTTTGAACGGTTTGAAGTGAGCTTTCAAAAAGGCCGCCACGCGAATGCTGCGTGGCGGCCTTTTTTTCATACGGGCTCACCCCTTAAAAATGCGTGCTGATCGCCCCACTGATGCGGCCATCGTCTTCGATGATGGCCATCCAGCGCCACTTGTCAAAGGTGGTGCAAGGGTGCGAGATCCCCAAAGCCACGCGGTCCCCCACCTGCGGCCAAACGCCTTCGGCATCGAACACCATGTGCGCGTGTTGGTCGCTCAGCGCTTTGACTTTCCAGGACTCGGGCGTGGCCTGCATGGCACCCTCGCCGCTTTGACCGCGTGCCGCCCAGCGCACCGGCATCGGCATGCACTGGTCAAAGGACAGGTCACGCCGACCCGCCGTCAAAATGGCCAGCCCCGGCTCGGGCACCGACTGCACCTGTGTCCAGATCTCCAGCGCAGGCTGCAACGATTCGCTCAAACCCTCGCGCGCCTCCACCAGCTTCAGATAACGGGCGTAATTCCAGTGGTCATGCGTGACATAACAACCCGAGCGCAACACGCCTTGCACCGGGCGGCTTTTGACCTGGGTTTTGAGCATCGGGATCACCAGATCGAAGACCGCAGAGCCCCCGGCCGACAACAAAACCTCATCGCCGCCCCAGAGGTTCTGCGCATCGATTTGCTGCACCAGCGCCTGAACGCTGCGCACCAGGCCACTCACGGCTTCGATGTCGTGCGCGCTGTCGCAGCGGCCCAGCCCACCCTCGTAACACTCCACGCCGCCCAGAGACACAACGGGCGAAGCGGCCATGGCCTGCGCCAAAGCCAAGGCTTGCTCGTGCGTGCGGCATCCGGTGCGGTAGTCTGCAATGCCCAACTCGAGCAACACATCCCAAGGACGGGTGTTGCCACGGCGTCGACCCCAATCGGTCAACACAGTGAGTTGGGCCAAAGAATCGACCAAAAACCACACCCGCGCTCCAGGGTTTTGGCGCAACAAGAGATCCAGCCCATCCAGATCGGCATCGGTCACCAACTGGTTGGCGATGATGGCGCGCTGCACGCCCGCCGCCAAACCCACGCGCAGCTGGTGCACGTTGGCAAAGGTCAGGCCCCAAGCGCCCGCTTGCAGTTGCATGCGAAACAACTCGGGCGACAAGGTGGTCTTGCCGTGCGGGGCCAAGGCCACGCCTTTGCGCTCCACAAAGTTTTGCATCCAGGCCAGGTTGTGCATGAGGGCTGGGCGTCGCAACACGGCCATCGGGTACGCCAGCGCATCGTCCAGCAGGTTCCAGTTGCGTGCGCCCAACTGCGACACCGCGCAGGGCTCAGCCGCCAAGGGGAATCCCTTGCAAGCCGCGTTCA
>NZ_JBBAPF010000021.1:11735-53924 GCF_040400975.1 Limnohabitans sp.
TACAAAATCGTCTTTCATGTCGCTTTGCTCCATTCACCGCGTGGACCGTTTTGCGCTGATTCTCCCACCGCACACTGAGCCCCGGCTCTTTTTGTTCACATGACACAGCCCTCCAAAACCCTCGACATCGTGGCCTTGGGTGAAGCCATGGTCGAGTTCAACCAACGCCCCCCTTCAGGTGCTCACGATGCCCCGCTGTATGCGCAAGGTTTTGGTGGCGACACCAGCAACGCCGCCATTGCTGCAGCCCGAGCCGGTGCGCGGGTGGGCTACTTGACGCGTCTGGGCACCGACCGCTGGGGCGACCACCTGATGGACCTGTGGCGGCGGGAAAACGTGGACACCACCACCGTGCTGCGCGACGCGCAAGCGCCCACGGGCATGTACTTTGTGAGCCACGATGCGCAAGGCCACCACTTCAGCTATGCGCGCGCCGGATCGGCAGCCAGCCGCATGCAACCGCAAGATCTGACGCACTGGCAAGAGGCCATCGCCCGCAGCCAATGGCTGCACCTGTCGGGCATCTCTTTGGCGATTTCCGCCTCGGCCTGCGACACGGCTTTTGCAGCCATGGCGCATGCCCGCAACGTGGGCACACGGGTGGCGCTCGACTCCAACTTGCGCCTGTCGCTGTGGCCTCTGGCCCGGGCGCAGGCTTGCATCCGCCACGCGGTGAGTCTGTGCGATCTGTTTTTGCCCAGCCTAGAAGACATGACCGCGCTCACCGGCCTCACCCAAGCAGCCGACATCATCGCCTGGAGCCACGCCCAAGGCGCAGCGCAGGTGGTGCTGAAACTCGGTCCCGAGGGCGCTCTGGCCAGTGATGGTCACCACCAAAGTCAGGTGCCGGGCCATGCGGTCACGGCTGTTGACGCCACGGGCGCGGGCGATTGTTTTGCGGGCAACTTGCTGGCGCGTTTGTCGGCCGGCGACGACTTGTGGGCCGCCTCCGCTTATGCCAATGCCGCAGCCAGTTTGTCGGTGCAAGGCTTCGGCGCGGTCGGTCCCTTGCCATCACGCGAGGCCGTGCTGAAGGTTTTGAACGCCCCATCGAAAGGCACACACGCATGAGCAGCACAAGACCTTTGATCGCCATCGACTGGGGCACCTCTTCGCTGCGCGGCGCACGGCTCGGTGCCAGCGGCCAGGTGTTCGAATCCCGCGAATTTCCGCGCGGCATCCTCACTGTGCCGCCTGGGCAGTTTGAAACGGTGTTCCACGAACTCTTTGGCGACTGGATGCAAGCGCCGGGTGCCTTGTGCCTGATCTCGGGCATGGCCGGCAGCCGCCAAGGCTGGCAAGAAGCGCCCTACTGCCCCTGCCCCGCAGGCTTTGCCGAGCTGGGCCAGCACCTGCTGTGGCTGCAGCCCGATCGCATCGCCTTGGTGCCGGGCCTGAGCTGCCTGGGCCAAGACGGCCTGCACACGCCCGACGTGATGCGCGGCGAAGAAGTGCAAATCTTTGGCGCACTGCAACGGGCTGGACGCGACAGTGCCACCCTGGTGCTGCCAGGCACGCACAGCAAATGGGTGCACGTTCACAGCGGTCGCGTCATGCAGTTCCAGACCTTCATGACCGGCGAGGTGTTTGCGCTGATGAGCCAGCACTCGATTTTGGGCAAGACCCTGGACCTGAACGGGGCCTTCGACGAAGCGACATTTTTGCAAGGCGTGGACCAAAGCCAGCAGAGCGGCAGTGTGTTGCACCACCTGTTTGCGGTGCGCACCCTGGGCTTGTTTGACCGCCTGAGCGCGGCCCAATTGCCCAGTTACCTGTCGGGCCTGCTGATCGGCGAAGAGCTGCGCACCCAGACGGTCAACGCCGATTCAGGCTCCGTGATCCTGATCGGCAGCGACACCCTGACCCGGCGCTACAGTCTGGCCCTGCAACAATTGGGCATCGCCTGCCAAAGCCATGGCGCCGAAGCCACCTGGGCGGGCCTGCACGCCCTGGCCTCCAAATTGACGAGCACGCCATGAACACCTCAACCGATCCCCAACAAGCACTGGCCCAAGCCCTGGCCCAACTGCCCTTGATCGCCATCTTGCGTGGTCTCACGCCTGCCGAAGCACCTGCCATCGGCCACGCATTGGTCGGCAGCGGCTTTGCCATCATCGAGGTGCCACTCAACTCGCCCGAGCCCTTGCAAAGCATCGCTGCATTGACTGAGCAATTTCCGCAAACCCTGATCGGCGCAGGCACCGTGCTGAACGCGCAGCAGGTCAAGGACGTGCACGCTGCGGGCGGCCGCTTGGTCGTGGCCCCCAACTTCAACCCCGCCGTGGTAGCGCAGGCCTTGGCCCTGAACATGGTGGTGCTGCCCGGTGTGGCCACACCTACCGAAGCCTTTGCTGCGCTTGACGCGGGCGCGCACGGGCTCAAGCTGTTCCCCGCCGAGATGATCTCGCCTGCCACCGTCAAAGCCCTGCGCGCCGTGCTGCCCAAATCGGCTGCCCTCATGCCCGTGGGCGGCATCACGCCCGACAACATGGCGGCATACCGCACGGCAGGCGCTTCAGGTTTTGGTTTGGGATCGGCCTTGTATGCGCCGGGACGCAGTGCCGAGCAAGTGCGGTCGGCAGCGCAAAACTTTGTCAACGCCTTCAGGGGCTGAAGGCATCAAGCCCGCTCGCCCAGCCGCCCATCCCTGAAATCCGCCAGCGCCTGGTAAATCTCTTCCTTGGTGTTCATCACAAACGGGCCGTACTGCACGATCGGTTCTTTGAGCGGTTGGCCTGCGACCAGAATCAATTTCGCATCGGCACTGGCTTCGATCACCACACCGTCAGATTGCGGTGTGTTTTTCAAAATGGCCATGCGCTGCACGGGCACAGTCTGGCCTGCGATATGCACCTCGCCCCGGTACAAGTACACAAACGCGTTGTGGCCTGGAGGCAGCGTTTGCTCAAACCGTGCGCCCTGCGGCATGTGCACGTCCAGATAAATAGGCTGGGTGATCTCGCGGCTCACCGCGCCTTGCACACCATGGCTGGCCCCGGCTATCAGCGTGACGGCCACGCCTTCGGAAGTCTGGAACTGCGGCAGCTGATCGTTTTGAAAATCGCGGTACCAAGGCGCGTTCATCTTCTCGGAGCTGTGCAGGTTCAGCCAGAGCTGAAAGCCCTCCATCACGCCATCGGCTTGCTGCGGGATTTCGGAATGGATCACGCCACGGGCTGCGGTCATCCATTGCACACCGCCGTTTTGCAACAGGCCTTCGTTGCCCGCGCTGTCGCGGTGCAGCATGCGCCCGGCGATCATGTAGGTCACGGTTTCAAAACCCCGGTGCGGGTGGTCCGGAAATCCGGCGATGTAGTCGTCCGGCTTGTCGCTGCCAAAGGCGTCCAGCATCAAAAACGGGTCGAGCCGGTGCTGCAGGTCTTGCGTGAGGATGCGGCTGAGCTTGACGCCCGCGCCATCCGAGGTGGCCTGACCAGTGACCAGGCGTTCGATGGTGCGCGAGACATTCACGGCGTGGGGGTTGGCAACGTGCGGCACATCCGTTCCTTTTCAAAAAACCCAACGATCAACTGGGACGGTACAAGGCGCAGATTTTGTTGCCATCGGGGTCGCGCAGGTAGGCCAGGTAGAGCTTGCCTGCGGGGCCTTCGCGAAAGCCGGGTGGGTTTTCGCAAGTGACACCGCCGTTGGCCACACCCGCTGCGTGAAAGGCATCGCCCTGTTCAGGGGATTTGACAGCGAAGCCAATGGTGCTGCCATTGCCGTGACAAGCGGGCTCGCCGTTGATGGGGGTGGTGATGCCAAAAGTGCCCGTGGGGCTGCGGTAGAAATAACGGTTGTTGTTGGCCACGCCCGGGCCATAGCCCAAGGTGCCCAACACGGCGTCGTAAAACTTTTTAGACACTTCCAAATCTTTCACACCCACCATCACATGACTGAACATAGCGCTCTCCTGATAGACCCGTTGCCGGGCGAAAAAATTGACGGGCCATGGTAGCGGATACCCGCCAGCTTGGCCGAATCAAGACTTCTTCAAGCCCTGCCAGCGTGTGTGCGCTGGCCCTTGCAGGTTGGGCGGCAACTGGTGTTTGGCCTGCAGGTAGTGGTGGGTGTAGACGTCCAGATAAGCCTGCAGGGTCTCGGCCGCTCGCACTTCGCCCGCCAGCTCCAGACAGAGCGAAGCCACTTCGCTGGTGCAAAAGTGGTCATCGCGCTTGGAGCGGCGCAGTTGGTAGCGCGAGACCTGTTGAGGGTTCAGGCTGAGCACGGGCAATCGGTTCAGGTAGGGGCTTTTGCGGAACATCTTGCGGGCTTCGGGCCAGGTGGCGTCGAGCAGGATGAACAGCGGGCGCTGGCCTGTGGGCATGTCAGGCACGACGCTGACCAGCCGCTCGGGTTCTACAAACTCCCCCGGAAACACCACAAAGGCCTGCCACTGTGGATCGGCCAGCAGCGCCAGCAAGGCCGGGTCCACCTCGGTGCGGGCCCAGCCAAAGGCGAAAGTGTCGGGCACCACATCGGCGATCAACCAACCGGTGTTGCTGGGTTTGAGGGGTTCGATGTCGGCCATGAGCAAACACATGCCCACTGGCGTGGACACCTCCGGGCGCAATGCGCAGATGCAGTGGCTGGGAACCAGGCGGCAACCCGGGCAGCGCTCGCCCTTGATACCGCCACGGGCCATGAAGGGCTTGGCGCTGCGGGCCAGGCGCTCGGTGCGCAGGCGCGAGACAGCGTGGGGAAAGCCCATCAAAGGGCCAGCAAAGCCCAGCCTGCGTGTTGCTTGGCCTTGTTGTTTTCGTATTCCCAAGCCGCGCCGCAGCGGTCGCAGCGGTAACGGGTGAAGCTGGCCTGGCCGTTGCCGCGGTCTTCGCGGCTGTGCTTGCCTTGCACCAGTTCAGCGTGGCCAGGGGCTTTGCGCCAGTGGCGCTGAATGCCAGAGCAGGGTTCGCACAAGGCCGTAGCGGTCGGTTTTTGGGGTGCTTGAGCGTTCGTGGTCATGGCTGAGTTATTGGAAAATGCAGTGTTTAGCGATGCTGGCATTGTCGCCGTACCGGCCTGCATTCTGGCGACAGGCATTTTGGGGTCGCTGTGGCAGCATGTCGCACCCCCAACCCCAACTTGGAGAACGGACCATGACCTCCCCCCTTTTGCCCTCCCAACAGCTCTCCTTTGGCTTGCAAGGCCGTGTCGTCATCGTCACCGGCGCGGCCAACGGCATTGGTGAGGCCTGCGCACGCCGCTTTGCGGCCGAGTCGGCCCATGTCATCTTGTCTGACGTGAACAGCGAGCGCGGCGCGGCCGTGGCGGCCGAGTTGCGCAGCCAAGGCCACAGCGCCGGCTTCATGGCCTGCGACGTCTCGCGCAAGGCCGATGTGGATGCCCTGGTGGACCATGTGCTGCAGGCCTTTGGCCGCATCGACGTGCTGGTCAACAACGCGGGCATCTTCAGGGCCGCCGACTTTTTGGACGTGACCGAAGAAGAGTTTGATGCGGTGATCAACGTGAACATCAAGGGCTCCTTCCTGATGGGCCAGGCCGCAGCCCGTGCCATGAAAAGCACCGGGGGCGGCGCGATTGTCAACATGAGCTCGGTCAACGCGGTGTTGGCCATCCCCAACATCGCCAGCTACAACGTGAGCAAAGGCGGTATCAACCAACTCACGCGCGCCATGTCTTTGGCTCTGGCCGACTTTGGCATTCGGGTGAACGCCGTGGCCCCCGGCACGATTGCCACCGAACTGGCCCGCCAGGCGGTGCTGACCAGCGAGGCCGCTGAAAAGAAAATCATGATGCGCACGCCCATGAAGCGCCTGGGCGAGCCCGACGAGGTGGCCAAGGTGGTGGCGTTTTTGGCCAGCGATGCGGCCAGCTACATCACGGGCGAGATCGTCACCGTGGACGGCGGCCGCATGGCGCTCAACTACACCGTGCCGGTTTGAAAGTGTCCGTTTCGATGAGCACCACAACCTATACACGCCCCAACGATTTAGAGGCCTGGCTGACCCAGGAGCGCGATGTGCGCGCACGCCTGGATGCTGGGGTCGGCCCCGGTGTGGCCCGCTCCGAACAGGTGACTGGCAAAACCGGGCTGCAGGTCATGCAAGGTCTGCTGGCCGGCGAGCTGCCTTATGCGCACATGGCCAAGACGCTGGACTTCATGATGATCGAGGTCAGCCCGGGCCTGGCCATTTTTCAAGGCACGCCGGGTGTGCAACACTTGAACCCTCTGGGCACGGTGCATGGCGGCTGGTTTGCCAGCTTGCTCGACTCGGCGCTGGGCTGCGCGGTGCACACCATGATGCCGCCCGGGCGCGGCTACACCACAGCCGATTTGAGCGTGAAGCTGGTCAAAGCCATCACGCCCAAAGTGCAGCGTGTGCGGGCCATTGCCAAAGTGCTGCACTGCGGCCGCCAACTGGCCACCGCCGAAGCCCAGCTGGTCGGGCCCGATGGCACGCTGTATGCCCATGCCAGCACGGCCTGCCTTGTTTTTGAAATGCCTTCACCCACAGGAAATCAACCATGAGACTCCTTCATACCATGCTGCGCGTGGGCGACCTGCAACGCTCTATCGACTTCTACACCAACGTCATGGGCATGAAGCTGCTGCGCACCTCGGAAAACCCCGAGTACAAGTATTCGCTGGCCTTTGTGGGCTACGGCAACAACCCCGACCACGCCGAGTTGGAGCTGACCTACAACTGGGGCGTTGAAAGCTACGAGATGGGAACCGCCTACGGCCACATCGCCTTGGGCGTGCCCGATGCCTATGCCGCTTGCGAAAAAATCAAAGCCGCTGGCGGCAAAGTCACCCGCGAAGCCGGCCCGGTGAAAGGCGGCACAACGGTGATCGCCTTCGTGACCGACCCCGATGGCTACAAGGTCGAGCTGATCCAGCGGGCCGAATACGCTGGCGCACAAGGTTTGCGCTGAACCAACGGAGGATGAACATGATCGACCTGAGCGGACAACGCATCCTGGTCACCCAGGCCAAGGACTTCATGGGGCCGGCCCTGTGCCAGGAGCTGAGGGCTTGCGGCGCCGAAGTGATCGCTGACGATCGCGTGCTGACGGCCCCGCAAGATGCGCAGGCCATGATCGATGCGGCTGGGCCACTCAACGCTTTGGTGATCAATCTGGCGCTGCCTGCGCCGTCTACCCCCGTCACGCAGATTGACGAAGCCGAATGGCGGCAGGTGTTTGAGGTCATGGTCGACCCCCTGCCCCGCTTGGTGCGGGCGGTGGTGCCCGGCATGAAGGCACGGGGCGGCGGCAAGATCGTGGTGATGGGCAGCGCCTCGGCCTTGCGCGGCATGAAGCGGGCCGCCAGCTACAGCGCAGCGCGCGGTGCGCAGCTGGCCTATGTACAAGCCGCTGGCGTGGAACTGGCCCCCGACAACATCCAGCTCAATGCCGTGGCGCAAAACTTTGTCGACAACCCCACCTACTTTCCGCCCGAAGTGCAGGCCAACCCGCGTTTTCAGGAACGCTTGAAACGCGAAGTACCGCTGGGCCGACTGGTCAAGGCCGAAGAAGACGCCCGCTTTGTGGCCTACCTGTGCAGCCATGCGGCCAGCTGCTTTGTCGGGCAGGTGTTTCCGATGTCGGGCGGGTGGGCGGTGCGCTGATCAGCGCGGCAACTGGCTGGCTTCGCGCGCCAGCGCTTCGATGCGCGTCCAGTCACCCTTGGCCAATGCGTCGGCGGGCACCAGCCACGAACCGCCCACGCAGGCCACGTTGGGCAGGCTCAAAAAGTCGAAGGCATTGCTGGGCGTCACGCCGCCCGTGGGGCAAAACTTCACATCAAAAAACGGACCGCTCCAGGCCTTGAGCATGGCAGGGCCGCCGGCCTGCATGGCCGGGAAGAACTTGAGCTCGGTGTAGCCGTCTTCTTGCGCCATCATGATTTCGCTGCCGGTGGCGACGCCGGGCAAGAGCGACAAACCATGATCGCGGCAAGCCTGGCCCACCGCCCGGGTGTAGCCGGGGCTGACCGCAAAACGGGCACCGGCTTTGGCGGCTGCGGCCGCATCGGCGGCGCTGCGCACCGTGCCTGCACCCACCACTGCACCGGGCACCGCCTTGGCAATCGCTTCCATGCAGGCCAGCGCCTGCGGCGTGCGCAGCGTCACCTCCAGCATGCGGATGCCGCCCGCCACCAAGGCGCGGGCCATGGGCACGGCGTGCGCCACATCGTTCAAGACGATCACGGGGATCACCGGGGCGTCCTGCATGACTTGCAGGGCGGTCAAAGGGGCATTTGAATTCACAGCCATGAGCAGGCTCCTTCTTCGGCTTTGAGGGCGTGACGGCGCATGTTGGCAAACAGTTCACGGCCCATGCCCACGCCATTGGCGGCGCGCAGCTCGGTGGGCATGGGGGCCAGCGGACGGGCAGCCCATTCGGCCTCGCTCACCAGCACTTGCAGGGTGCCCGCGATGCCGTCCAGGCGTATCAAGTCGCCGTCTTGCACCTTGGCCAGCGGGCCACCGGCTGCGGCTTCGGGCGAGACGTGGATGGCGGCAGGAACTTTGCCCGACGCGCCGCTCATGCGGCCATCGGTGACCAAAGCCACCTTGAAGCCCTTGCCTTGCAGCACCGCCAGAGGCGGGGTGAGTTTGTGCAACTCGGGCATGCCATTGGCTTGTGGACCTTGCCAGCGCACCACACACACCACATCACGGTCCAGCGCGCCGGCCTTGAAGGCTTGCTGCAATTCATCTTGCGAATTGAACACGCACGCCGGCGCTTCGATCACATGCAAAGCCTCGGGCACGGCAGAGACCTTGATCACACTTCGCCCCAGATTGCCTTGCAACAGCCTGAGCCCACCAGTGGCGCTGAACGGCTGGCTGGCCGGACGCACCACGGTGTCGTCTTGGCTGGCTCCAATCTCACGCCAGACCAATTGCCCATCGGCTGTGCCGGGCTTGCGCGTGAACTCGCGCAAGCCACCGGGGCGAACGGTCAGCACATCGGCGTGCATGAAGCCCGCGTCGAGCAACTCGCGGATGACGAAGCCAGGACCGCCAGCGACCTGGAACTGGTTCACATCGGCCGTGCCATTGGGGTACACGCGGCTGAGCAGCGGCACCACGTCGGACAGGGCCGAGAAGTCGTCCCAGTCGATCACGATGCCCGCCGCACGCGCCACCGCCACCCAGTGGATCAAATGGTTGGTGGAGCCGCCCGTGGCCAACAGCGCCACCATGGCGTTGACGATGCTGCGCTCATCGACCAAGCGGCCGATGGGCGTGAAGTTTTTGTCTTTGACCAGCGCCAACACGGTGCGCGCGGCCTCACGGGTCAGGTCTTGGCGCAAGCCTTGGGCCGGGTGAATGAAGGCCGTGCCCGGCACATGCAGGCCCATGGCTTCGAGCAACATCTGGTTGCTGTTGGCTGTGCCATAAAAAGTGCAGGTGCCTTCGCCGTGGTAGGCCTTGGACTCAGCCTCCAACAATTCGGGGCGCCCCACCAAGCCCAGTGCGGCTTGCTCTCGGACCTTGGATTTGTCGGTGTTGGACAGCCCGCTGCCCATCGGGCCTGCGGGCACAAACACGGTAGGCAGATGGCCAAAATGCAAAGCACCAATCAGCAGACCCGGCACGATCTTGTCGCACACACCCAGCATCAGGGCGGCGTCAAACACATCGTGGCTCAGCGACACCGCCGTGGCCATGGCAATCACATCTCGGCTGAACAGGCTCAGCTCCATGCCGGGTGTGCCTTGTGTCACGCCATCGCACATGGCGGGCACGCCACCAGCGACCTGGGCGGTAGCGCCCTGCTTGCGGGCCTCGTCTTTGATGAGATCGGGGTAGTGCTGCAGCGGAGCATGGGCCGAGAGCAAGTCGTTGTAGGCGTTGACGATGCCAATGTTGGGCGCGCGCGGGGCCACCACTTGGATTTTGTCCAAAGCGGTGGCGCGGTCTTTGTCGCCTTGGGGCATGGCGGCAAAGGCATGGGCGACGTTGGCGCAGCCCAAGCGCTGGGCACCTGGGTCTTGGTTGGCCGCAGCGTCCAGCTGCTGCAAATAGGCCTGGCGTGTCGGACGACTGCGCTCGCTGATGCGGGCCGTGACCGCGGCCACGGTGGGGTGAAGTGCCATGTCTAGTCTCCTGGCTTTGTCTGGTAACTAAATTACATCAACGATGGTAACCGTGTTCCAGCCTTGGCATGCAATGGCCAAGTTACCAAAAGGGTACGTGCCGCGGTGGGGATCCGCAGGTGTAAAAAAACCCGCCGAAGCGGGTTCATTCGTGGGCACAAGGTGTCTCACTTGGCGGCGGGGGCAGCCGTGTTGGCTGCAGGGGCGTCCGCCGCGGCGGGGGAAGCCACTGGAGCTGGGGCTGCAGCATCGGCTGCCGCTGCCGGCGCTGGATCCGCAGGCGCGGTCACGGCGGCTGGGGCAGCAGGCGCTGCTTTTTTGCTCTTGGCGATGCCGATACCCACGGCCAGCCCAATGACCAGCACGATCACGCCGACCAAAATGGCCAAGACCACGGGTTGATTCTCATCTTCATTGTTTGACATGCTTGTTTTCTCCGAAAATAGTGGGCAGATTGTAATGGGACCCGATTGCACATGACCGACAACCCCGACAGCGCCCGGGCATTCAGCACACCCAGCCCAACGGCCGATGCGGCACGCGTGGCCTTCAGGGGGGACTTGCTGGAGCGCTTCAGAGCGCAAACCGCGGGTCAAGACCTGTGGGTGTTCGGCTATGCGTCTTTGCTTTGGCGGCCTGAATTTGAGGCACAAGAGCAGCACCCCAGCCGGGTGTGGGGCTGGCACCGCGCCCTGAAAATGTGGAGCCGTCTGAACCGAGGCACCCCAGAATGCCCGGGCTTGGTGTTTGCCTTGTTGCCTGGTGGCAGTTGCCAAGGCGTGGTGTACCGCGTGGCCCAAAGCGAAGCCGATGAGGTCTTGCAGCGGCTGTGGGCACGCGAAATGCCCATGGATGTCTACACCCCCGTTTGGCTGCCTTGCCAAACCCCCCAGGGCCTTGTCCAAGCACTCGCGTTCACTTTGCCGCGCAGCAGCCCCAGCTTCACCGGTCAGTTGGCCCCCGAGACTTACCGGCAAATTTTTCAGCAGGCCTGCGGTCGCTTTGGTACCACGCTGGACTATGCCCGCCAAACCTACGACAGCCTGCGCGCCCACGGCATCGAAGACCGGGCCTTGGCCGCCTTGCTGCGCCACGCCGCAGACTGAAGCCTGCCTATACTTGCTGCATGAACATCGCCGACCTGCGCAAGAGCTACGAAAAAGCCGAGCTCAATGAAAACGCCTCCCACGCCGACCCTTTGAAGCAATTTGAGCATTGGCTGCAAGAGGCCATCGCCGCCGAAGTGCCCGAGCCCAACGCCATGACACTGGCCACCGTGAGCAGCCAGCTGCGGCCCAGCACCCGGGTGGTGTTGATCAAAGGCTGCGACGCGCGCGGCATTGTTTGGTACACCAATTACGACAGCCAAAAGGGCCAAGAGTTGGCGGGCAACCCTTTTGCCGCCTTGCAATTCCATTGGGTGGAGCTCGAGCGTGTGGTGCGCATCGAAGGCCGGGTGGACAAGGTCAGCGCCGAGGAAAGCGACGCCTACTTTCACAGCCGCCCTCTGGACTCGCGCATCGGCGCTTGGGCCTCCCCCCAAAGCCAGGTGATCGACGGGCGCACGGTGCTGGTGACGAACGCCGCCAAATACGCCGCGCAATTCATGCTCAACCCGCCTCGGCCGCCGCACTGGGGCGGCTTTCGCTTGGTGCCCGAGCGCTGGGAGTTTTGGCAAGGCCGCAAAAGCCGTCTGCACGACCGGCTGCGTTACACGCCCGATGCCAGCGGCTGGCTGCGCGAGCGCTTGGCACCTTGAGTCCAGCGCGCCCAACCATGGCCGCCCCGGTCAGGCCTCAGCGGACCCAGTGGGCGAAAGTTTTTTTGAACTTGGCCACCTTGGGCGCCGCCACCGCCATGCAATAGCCCTGGTAGGGGTTGCGCTCAAAAAAGTCCTGGTGGTAGTCCTCGGCCGCGCTGTAGTTGGCCAGCGCCAACACCTCGGTCACGATGGGCTGGCCAAAGGCATTGGCTGATGTCAACTCGGCGATCAGCGCCCGCGCCTCTTGGGCTTGCTCAGGCGTGGTGAAGTAAATGCCGCTGCGGTACTGCGTGCCCACATCGTTGCCCTGGCGGTTCAAGGTGGTCGGGTCGTGGATGACAAAGAAAATCTCGAGCAAATCGCGGGTGCTGATCTGCGCCGGGTCGTATTCGAGCTTGACCACTTCGTTGTGTCCCGTGCGGCCGGTACAGACTTCTTCGTAGCTGGGGGCCACGGTCTGGCCGTTGCAGTAGCCCGACTCCACATCGGTCACGCCGCGCACTTTGACGAAAACCGCTTCGGTGCACCAAAAGCAACCACCGCCCAAGACCAACGTTTCAGCCATTTTGATTCCTTGTGAAAGAAGCACTCGATTATCCGTGGCCCGCAAGCCCCACCGACACGGCTTGGACAAAGTCCCCCAAGGCCGTTTGGTCTCGGTCACTGCGCCACAAGCACCGGGTGTCGTAGCGCACATCCACATCGTTCAGCGGCACAAACACCGCCCCCGCCAAGGCAGATGGCGCCAGCGCTTCGGGCACCAGCGCCACACCCAAACCTTGGGACACCAAAGACACCACGCTCAGCCAATGGCGCAGCTCGTGCACCACGGGGGGCATCCAGCCGGAATGTTCACACAGCTGCAAAATGCGTTCATGGTAATCGGGCGATACCGTGCGGGACACCACCACCAGGTCTTGCCCCACGAGCGCCGCCAAACCCAGATGGGTCTCACCTGCCAAGGGGTGGCTGGCTGGTAAACACGCCACCAAAGCTTGACTGGCCACCAAAATCTGTTCGAACCCCGGGGGCACCCGGGGCGTGTGTACAAAGCCCACATCGAGCCGGTCGCGCAGCAACTCGGACAACTGCTCGGACGAACTCAGCTCGCGCAGCACCAAGCGCAAACGCGGATGGCTGTCCTGAAAGCGGCTGAGGATCTGGGGCAAACCGCAATACAACATGGTGCCTGCAAAGCCAATTTGCAGCTGGCCCGATTGGCCCTCGGCCACATCGCGGGCCTCGCGCGCAGCTGCGCTGGCCTGCGCCAGCAAGGCCCGGGCGGCCGGCACAAAAGCCTGGCCTGCCGCCGTGAGCTGCACGCCCCGACTGTTGCGGGTGAACAGCTGTGCGCCCACCGAAGCTTCGAGCTGCTGGATGTTCAGGCTCAGCGGCGGCTGCGAGATGGACAGGCGCTGAGCGGCACGCCCAAAGTGCAGCTCTTCGGCCAGCATGAGGAAATAGCGCAGATGACGGAATTCCATGAATTAAAATTATGTATTGATGAATAGGCAATCAATATTAGACAACTATTCTTCTCGGCTTGAAAATCGGTTACAAGATTTTTTCATGGAGACACCCCACATGGCCACCACCAAAAACACCTTCAATTGGGAAGACCCCTTCAAGCTCAGCGCCCAGCTCACCGACGACGAGCGCCAGGTGCAAGAAGCCGCCCGCGCCTACTGCCAGGAACGCCTGCTGCCCCGCGTGAAAGACGCGTTCTTGAACGAGTCCACCGACGTGGCCATCTTCCGCGAGATGGGCGAGCTGGGCCTTTTGGGGGCCACCATCCCCGAGCAATACGGCGGTGCGGGCCTGAACTACGTTTGCTACGGCCTGGTCGCCCGCGAAGTCGAGCGCGTGGACTCGGGCTACCGCTCCATGATGAGCGTGCAGTCTTCTTTGGTGATGTTGCCCATCAACGACTTTGGCTCTGAAGCCCAAAAGCAGAAATACCTGCCCAAGCTGGCGCGTGGTGAGTGGATCGGCTGCTTTGGCCTGACCGAACCCAACCACGGCTCGGATCCCGGCAGCATGATCACCCGCGCCAAAAAGGTGGACGGTGGCTACAGCTTGAGCGGCGCCAAGATGTGGATCACCAACAGTCCGATCGCCGACGTGTTCGTCGTCTGGGCCAAGGACGACGGCGGCCAAATCCGTGGCTTCATTCTCGAAAAAGGCTGGAAAGGCCTCTCCGCCCCCGCCGTGCACGGCAAGGTCGGCCTGCGCGCCTCGATCACCGGCGAGATCGTCATGGACGAGGTGTTCTGCCCCGAGGAAAACGCCTTCCCTGAAGTGCGTGGTTTGAAAGGGCCCTTCACCTGCCTGAACAGCGCCCGTTACGGCATCGCTTGGGGCGCACTGGGCGCCGCCGAAGACTGCTACGCCCGCGCCCGCCAGTATGTGATGGACCGCCAGCAGTTTGGCCGACCCTTGGCCGCCAACCAGCTGATCCAGAAGAAACTCGCCGACATGCTGACCGAGATCAGCCTGGGCCTGCAAGGCTGCCTGCGCCTGGGCCGAATGAAGGACGAAGGCACTGCTTCGGTGGACCTGACCTCCATCCTCAAGCGCAACAGCTGCGGCAAGGCCTTGGACATCGCCCGCATGGCGCGCGACATGATGGGCGGCAACGGCATCAGCGCCGAATACGGCGTGGCCCGCCACCTGGTGAACTTGGAAGTGGTCAACACCTACGAAGGCACGCACGATGTGCACGCTTTGATTTTGGGCCGCGCCATCACCGGGATTCCTGCCTTTTCAAATTGAGTCTAAGCGCCCAACACGACACAGCCTGCGGCTCATCCGCATGGCCAATGGGTTGTTGGTCACCTTTGTCAAAGGGGCTTCGGCCCCTTTTTTGCGCCCTTTGTTTGCTTGTGTGCACCAACGCCTTGACGACCGAGCCGCCCAAAGCTTACATTACTAACCAGTCAGTCATTAAATAAAGCGTGAACACCGCCGAGACCCTCGCCCCCCCTAAACGCGAACGCCGCAAACAAGACCGCCCGGGCGAGCTGCTCGAAGCGGCTTTGGATTTGTTCGTGGAAAAAGGCTATGCCGCCACCCGCGTTGAAGAAGTGGCGGCGCGGGCAGGCGTGTCCAAGGGCACACTGTTTTTGTACTTTCCGAGCAAGGAAGATCTGTTCAAGGCCGTGGTGCGTGAGAACATCGTCGCGTCCGTGGCCCAAGGCGCGGCCGAGGTGGCGCAGTTTCAGGGCAGCAGCAGCGAATTGATCGAATGGATGATGCTCCAGTGGTGGCGGCGCTATGGCGCGACCAAGGCCTCCGGCATTTCCAAGCTGGTGATGAGCGAGGCCAGCAACTTTCCGGACCTGGCGGATTTTTTCCGAAACGAAGTCATCACGCCCGCCCATGCGCTGGTGCGCAGCGCCTTGCAGCGCGGCATCGACCGTCAAGAATTCCGCGCCATCCATGTCGAGCTGGCCCTGCACTCGGTCATGTCACCGCTGCTGTTCTTGGTCATGTGGAAACATTCCATGGGCCCTTGCTGCCCCAGCCACGAACAAATCGACCCCGAAGCCTTCATTTCACAACACGCCCAATTGTTGGCAAGAGGCCTGTCGCAGGCCTGAACCACGCTGAAACGCCCTTTTTGACGACATGAAAAAATCGACCCTCTGGATCCTCTCTGCCGTGGCTTTGGCCACTTTGGTCGCAGGTGCTGCCCGCTGGGCCCAACAGCGCCAAGCGGCCAAAGCGCCTGCCCCCGCCGTGACCGCCAGCGCGCCCCGCATCGAACTGGCCAGCACCGACGTGTTCACAGCCCAAGTCCAAACCCTGAACATGGGCATCGCGGTAACGGGCCCCCTCAAAGCCAGCGACAGCGCCTTCATCAAGGCGCGTGTCGCAGGCGAGTTGCAAGACATGTCGGTGCGCGAAGGCGACACGGTGCAGGTCGGCCAGGTGGTCGCCCGCATCGACCCCAGCGAATTCCAAGCCCGCGTCAGGCAAGCCCAACAACAGGCCGATGCGGCCAAAGCCCAAGTGGACATCGCACAACGCCAGTTTGACAACAACCAAGCGCTGGTGAACCAAGGCTTCATCTCGCAAACCGCTCTGCTCGCCTCGCAGGCCAGCTTGAATGGCGCCAAGGCCACCCACATGGCGGCGCTGGCGGCGCTGGATCTGGCCAACAAGTCACTGGCCGACGCCACGCTGCGCTCACCCTTGTCGGGTGTGGTGGCTCAGCGCTTGGCCCAACCCGGTGAGCGGGTGGCCATCGAAGCGCGCTTGATCGAAGTGATCAACCTCTCGCGGCTGGAACTGGAAGCGGCGCTGAGCGCCGAAGACGCCAGCCGCGTCAAGGTGGGCATGACCGCACAACTGCGCATCGAAGGCATCGCTGAAGCTGTGACCGCCAAGGTCTTGCGCATCAACCCCAGCGCCCAGATGGGCAGCCGCAGCATTGTGGTGTACCTGGGCATCCAAGGCCGTGAGGGCTTGCGCCAAGGCCTGTTTGCGCAAGGCAGTTTGGGCACACAAAGCTTGCAGGTGCTGGCCGTACCCGTCAGCAGCGTGCGCACCGACAAACCCCAGCCCTATGTGCAGGTGGTGCAAGACGGCAAGATCGCGCACATCACGGTTCAGCCTGGTGCGCGCAGCGAAGGCGGCCGCGAAAGCCTGGTGGCCGTCAGCGGCTTGAGCGCGGGTGCACAGGTCTTGGCGGGCAGTGTCGGCGCTGTGCGCGAAGGCGTTGCCGTGGTGTTCACGGCAAGTGCCAAGTCCACACCGTGAGGAATTGAACGCATGTGGTTCACCCGCGTCAGCCTGCAAAACCCTGTTTTTGCCACCATGGTCATGTTGGCCATTGTGGTCATGGGCCTGTTCTCTTACCAACGCCTGAAGGTCGATCAGTTTCCCAACATCGATTTCCCGGTGGTGGTGATCAGCACCGAGTACCCCGGCGCGTCCCCTGAGATCGTCGAGAGTGAAGTCTCCAAAAAGATCGAAGAAGGCGTCAACTCGATTGCGGGCATCAGCGCCCTGACCTCGCGCAGCTATGAAAACCAATCTTTGGTGATCATCGAGTTTCAGTTGCACATCGATGGCCGCAAAGCCGCCGAAGATGTGCGCGAAAAAGTCGCCTCGCTGCGTCCATTGCTGCGCACCGAAGTCAAAGAACCCCGGGTGCTCCGATTTGACCCGGCCAGCCGCGCGGTGTGGTCACTGGCAGTCATCCCAGAAGGCAACAAGCTCAACGCGGTAGAGCTGACCAACTGGTCCGAACAGGTGCTGAAAAAGCGCCTGGAAAACGTGCGCGGTGTGGGCTCGGTCACCATGGTGGGCGGCAGCAAACGCGAGATCAACCTTTACCTGCAACCGGCCAACATGGAGGCCCAGGGCATCACCGCCGAGCAAGTGGTGGCCGCGGTGCGCAACGAAAACCAGGACTTGCCGGTCGGCGCCATCCGATCAGTGCAGCAAGAACGTGCGGTGCAAATCAGCTCGCGCATGGCCAGGCCCGAAGACTTTGGGCGCATCATCGTGGCGCGCAAAAACGGCACACCCATTCGCCTGTCGCAAGTGGCCACCGTGCAAGATGGTGCACAAGAGCTGGAAAACTTGGCGCTGTACAACGGCCAGCGCACCCTCTTGATGTCGGTGCAAAAATCACAAGACGAGAACACCATCCAAGTGGTCGATGGCCTGGTCAAGGCCGTGGCCGACATGCAGGCCCAACTGCCGCCTGGCCTCAGGCTCGAGCCCATCACCGACAACTCACGCCCCATCCGTTTGTCGGTCAACAACGTGCGCCAAACCCTGATCGAGGGTGCGGTCCTCACGGTGTTGATTGTGTTTTTGTTCCTCAACTCTTGGCGCTCCACCGTCATCACGGGTCTGACGCTGCCGATCTCGATCATCGGCACCTTCATGTTCATGCAGATGTTTGGCTTCACCATCAACATGATCACGCTGATGGCGCTGAGTCTGTGCGTGGGCCTGCTGATCGACGATGCGATTGTGGTGCGAGAAAACATCGTGCGCCATGTGCAGATGGGCAAAAGTGCCTACCGCGCCTCGATGGACGGGACGCAAGAAATTGGCTTGGCCGTGCTGGCCACCACCTTGTCGATCGTGGCGGTTTTTTTGCCCATTGGCTTCATGGAAGGCATCATCGGCAAGTTCTTCCACGAGTTCGGCATCACCATCGTGGCGGCGGTGATGATCTCCATGTTCGTCAGCTTCACGCTGGACCCGATGCTGTCCAGCATCTGGCACGACCCGGCCATAGACACCCACGGCAAACACCACGCCCCTGCGAGCTGGTACGACAAAAGCATTGGCCGAGTGACCGGCTGGTTTGACCAAGGCACCGAGCGCCTGGCCGATGGCTACCAAGCCCTGTTGCGATGGGCCTTGGTGTACAAAAAATCCACCGTCTTTTTGGCGCTGACTATTTTTGTGGCCAGTCTGTTCATGATCCGTCTGCTGGGCACCGAGTTCGTCCCCAAAGCTGACTTTTCAGAGACCTCGCTCAAGTTTGAAACCCCGGTGGGCACATCGCTGGAAGCCACCGAAGCCAAAGCCCGGCAGGTTGAGGCCATCTTGCGCGAGTTCCCCGAGGTGGTTTACACCCTGAGCACCATCAACACTGCCAACGCCCAAGGCAAAAACAACGTCAACCTCTACATCCGCTTGGTGGAGCGCAAAAAACGAGACCGCAATGCCGACCAAATGTCTGCTCTGCTGCGCGATCGTTTGAAGCAAGTGCCCGGCGTGGCCGTGACACATGCGGGCTTGCTTGACGCAGTGGGTGGCAACAAGCAGATCGAGTTTTCCCTCAAAGGGCCCGACCAACAAGAGCTCGAACGCCTGGCTTTGTTGGCGCTGGACAAGGTGCGCGCCATTCCCGGCTTGGTCGATTTGGACTCCAGCGTGAAACCTTTCAAGCCCATGGTCAAGATTGAGATCCAACGGGACGCCGCATCCGACTTGGGTCTGGGCACAGCGCAGCTGGGAGGGCCCTTGCGCACGCTGGTGGCTGGGCAAACCGTGGGCAATTGGCGCGCCCCCGACGACCAAACCTACGACGTGAATGTGCGCCTCTCGCCCGAAGCCCGCAACAGCCCGCAAGATCTGGCGCGGCTGCCCTTTGTGGTGGGCAGCGCAGCCGATGGCAGCCCCCGCATCGTGCGCTTGGGACAGGTCGCCCAAGTCACTGAAACCACCGGCTCCAACCAGATCAACCGACGCGACATGTCGCGCGAAGTCGCCATCAATGCCAACGTGTTCGGTCGCTCGGCCGGCGAAGTGTCTGCCGACGTGCGTGCCGCCATGGACAGCCTGAACCTGCCCCCCGGCTACCACTACAGTTTTGGCGGTTCCACCAAAAACATGGCCGAGTCTTTTGGCTACGCCTTGTCGGCCCTGCTGATGGCCGTGATCTTCATTTACATGATCCTGGCCAGCCAGTTCAAGAGCTTTTTCCAGCCACTGGCCCTCATGACTTCCCTGCCCCTGACCCTGATCGGTGTGGTGTTGGCGCTGATGGTGTTCGGCTCCACCTTGTCGATGTTCTCCATCATTGGCGTGATCATGCTGATGGGCTTGGCCACCAAAAATGCGATTTTGCTGGTCGATTTCGCCATCCGCGCCCGCGCCGACCAAACCGATGACCAGGGCCACACCGTCCCTGGCCTGCTGCGCAACGAAGCCTTGCTCATGGCGGCGAAGGTGCGGCTCAGACCCATTTTGATGACCACTTTGGCCATGATTTTTGGCATGGTGCCCTTGGCCTTTGCTCTGAGCGAGGGCTCAGAGCAACGCGCACCCATGGGGCAAGCGGTCATTGGCGGGGTGATCACTTCCTCGCTGCTGACCTTGGTGGTGGTGCCCGTGGTCTACTGCTACATGGACGACTTGGCGCAATGGTTGCGGCGCCAAGCAGGCTTGGCCCCTGAGCGTCAGAGTCAAGACACCCACGCCGCTTAAAATCACTTTTTTGAACCCGATACCCGATCAAGCCCCGCAGGAGTTACCGCACATGGATCTGAACCAAGCCCGCTTCAACATGATTGAACAGCAAATCCGCCCCTGGGAGGTGTTGGACCCGAATGTGTTGGCCCTGCTGTCCACCGTTCGGCGCGAAGACTTTGCCCCCTTAGCGCACAAAGCCTTGGCCTTTGTGGACATGGAAATCCCTCTGGGCAGCGCCCCCAACCAAGTCATGCTGGCGCCGCGCGTGCAAGCCCGCCTGCTGCAAGACCTGGCCGTGCGTGCCACCGACAAAGTGCTGGACATTGGCACGGGCTCTGGCTTCATGGCCGCCTTGCTGGGCCACCAGGCCACCAGCGTGTTGAGCCTGGAAATCGACCCCGCCTTGGCCGCCCAGGCCCAGTCCAACTTGCAAAAAGCGGGCGTGACCAACGTCACCGTGCGCCAAGCCGATGGCAGCCAGGGCGCAGCCGCAGACGGCCCCTTTGACGCGATTTTGCTCAGCGGCTCGGTGGCCGAGGTGCCTGCGGTTTTGCTGCAACAACTGAGCATCGGCGGCCGTCTGGTCGCCATCGTGGGCGATGAGCCCATGATGCGCACCACCTTGATCACCCGCAGCGGCGAAAACAGCTGGAGCACCACCGAGCCTTGGGACTGCAACGCCCCACGCTTGTCGGGCTTTGCAGAGCCTTCTCGCTTCAAATTCTGAGGTCAGCATGGAACAGATCTACCCCGCCCAAGTTGCCGAATGGGCCAGCCAGCAAACCCAGCGGCCCATCCTGCTGGATGTCCGCGAAGCCTGGGAAGTGCAGACGGCCTGCGCCAAACCCGAAGCGCTGGACCTGGTTCACATGCCCATGCAGTCCATCCCGGCCCGCCTGGACGAACTCGACAAAACACGCCCGATCGCTTGTTTTTGCCACCACGGTGGCCGCAGCATGCAGGTGGCCAGCTTCTTGTTGCAACATGGCTTTCAGGTCGTGAATGTGGCGGGTGGTATCCACGCATGGTCGGCGCAAGTCGACTCCAGCATCCCGGTTTATTGAGCCCGCTGTGGGCCGTGTAACGGTCCACCCTCGACCCTTGATGGGCCGCTTTTGATGAAGATGAACGCCATGACCCTTTGCAACCTGCCCCTGACTTTGGCCCTGATGGCCGCCTTCACTGGACACGCCTCGGCCCAAAGCTTGTCCCAATTGCTCGAGGCGGCCAAAGGGCACGACGCCACGTACAAATCGGCCCGTTCGCAGTTTGACGCCAGCTTGGCCCGTGCCGAGCAAGCCAAGGCGCTGCTTCGACCTACCGCCAACTTGGGTGCTGGTTTGTCCAAGAGCGACATCAACCTCACGGGCCCGTTGCCCAGCCGTCAACAGGAATCACGCAACTTGACCTTCAGCGGCAGCCAGCCCTTGTTTCGCCCCAGCAACAAAGCCAGTTATGAGCAAGGCATGAAACAAGTGGCGCTGGGCGAGGCCCAACTCAAGATCGCCGAACAAGACCTGATCGTGCGCTTGAGCCAGGCTTACTTTGATGTATTGACGGCCCAAGAAAGCCTGAACTTTGTGAAGGCCCAAAAATCGGCGGTGTCTGAACAGCTGGCCGCGGCCAAACGCAATTTTGAAGTTGGTACCTCCACCATCACCGACACCCGCGAAGCCCAAGCCCGCTTTGACCTGGTCACCGCGCAAGAGATTGCTGCCGAAAACGATTTGCGCGTCAAACAAGGCATCTTGGCCGACACCGTGGGGCAGCCTCAGGTCAAACCCCAACCCTTGATGGCGGCCGCCAACATCGACCGCTTGCAAACCGGCACAGTGCAATCTTGGGTGGCGCAATCGAGCCAAAATAACGGCAATCTTGCAGCGGCCCAGATCGCCCTGGAGGTGGCTCGCCTGGAGATCGAGAAAGCCAAAGCGGCGGAAAAGCCCACTCTGGACCTCAATGCCAGCTATGGCATGAACCGGTTCCAAAATGTCACCTCAGTTCAATTCAACAACAACAACGCCACCATCGGCTTGGCTTTCAACATGCCGCTGTACACCGGGCAAGCCAGCCAAAACCGCATCCGCGAAACAGTGGCCTTGGAAGAAAAAGCGCGCAACGACCTGGAAGCTGCGCAGCGCAATGTGGCCCAGTCCACACGCACCGCGTTTTTTGGCGTCGAATCGGGTTTAAGCCAGATCAAAGCCCTGCAAGCCGCCGAGGCCTCCAGCCAAAGCGCTTTGGATGCCAACAAGCTGGGATACCAAGTGGGTGTGCGCATCAACATCGATGTGCTCAACAGCCAAAGCCAGTTGTTCCAGACCAAACGCGATCTGGCCAAGGCCCGGCACGATGTGCTGGTGGGCCAACTGCGCCTGCGCCAAGCGGCTGGCGTTCTCAAAGCGGACGATGTGAAGAATTTGGACGGCTTGCTGCGCCCCTGATCGGCCTCAGCGGTTCAAGCTGCGCAGCCAGCGCAGCGGCCGTAAAAAGTGAGCTCGTGGGAGGCCAAGACATAACCCTTGGGCAACAAATGGCCCAGATCGCCGGGGCAGGCATCGATGTCAAACACCTTTTGACAACTGCTGCAATGGAAATGGTGGTGGTGGTGGTGCCGGTGTGACTCATAACGGGTGGCTTCGCCCGGCAAAGCCACCACATCCACCACACCGTCTTCCACCAAACCTTTGAGGTTCCGGTACACCGTGGCCAAGCTCAGGCTGGGCACACTTTTTTGCGCCTCCAACAACAGTTCTTGGGGCAGCAGCGGTTGCCCCACAGCGGCCAGGGCTTGCGCAATCGCGGTTCGTTGACGGGTTGATCTTTCCACGCCGCGAGCTTACTGCAAAAAAATTTGATTTTGCTACTGATAAACCATTATCATTAGAGCATTGCAACTTTTGATGAGCTCCAATCCATGACCGCTAAAAACCCACTGATCGCCCTGTCAGCCCTCGCTGGGGCGCTGAGCGCTGCGCCCATGAGCACCTGGGCCCAAAACACCCCACCCACTGAGCGCTGGCAAGCCGGCGTGGTCTTGGACGCCGCCAGCACCTCACGGGGTTTGGAATTGGGCGCGCGCGACCAAGGTGTGGGCCTGGGCCACAGCGACGTGCTCTTGCGCGGTGCCTTCAATGAGCACCTGAGTGGCGAGGCGATCCTGGGCTTTCACACGGCAGACCGCAAACTGGAGCACCACCTTGAAAACGCCTGGGTGCAAACCCGCAGCCTGCCCCAAGGGCTGCAGGTCCGGGCCGGTCGGTTTGCCTCACAGATCGGTTACCTGAACGAGCTGCATCCGCACACCGATGACTTCGCCGAGCGGCCTTTGCTGTACCGGGCTTTTTTGGGAGGGCACTGGTACGACGATGGCCTGCGCATGAACTGGACTGCACCCACGCCTTTTTACTTGCGCTTGGGCGCCGAGGTGTTTGGGGGTAAAAAACTGGTGCCTCAACCAACGGCCGAGTCGGGCAACCGCGTCACCACCTTGAACCTGAAAGTCGGCAATGACATTGGTCGCAACAGCAGCTGGCAATGGGGCTTGTCACAGCTGAACAACCAACGTGTCAGCGCATTAGCCGAAGAGGGTGGTGACCATGCCGATGACCTCGGCCATGGCCACGGCCACGGCCACGCGGCCCGATTCACCGGCCAAAGAATGCAGGTCAGCGATTTGGTCTGGAAATGGTCGCCCCAAGGCAACAACCGCAACCAGCAAGTGCGCGTGAACTGGGAATACGCCCAAGTCAGCCGAATCCACCCCATGCTGGACCCATCACTCAAGCACTCTGCATCGTCCGTCGGCGCAGTGTGGCGCTTTCACCCCGCGTGGGAAGCGGGGGTGCGCACCGACTTGGCACGGGTGAAC
Source organism: Limnohabitans sp. (assembly GCF_040400975.1). Classification (GTDB taxonomy): domain Bacteria; phylum Pseudomonadota; class Gammaproteobacteria; order Burkholderiales; family Burkholderiaceae_C; genus Limnohabitans_A. Next base: position 35,385 of record NZ_JBBAPF010000021.1, read on the forward strand.
CAAGCCGAAGTTCACCACGAAGACGGTCACGGCGATGAAGCGAAAGCCTATCAGGGCCGTTTGAAAGAAAATGCCATCATGTTGGCCTACAAACCCTCGCACAAACAAACCCTGCGCCTGCAACTGACCCAGCAAAGCGCCCGAAATGGCGAAGCGGACCATGCCGTTTTTGCCAACCCGGCCAAACGCAGCATCCAGTTGCAGTATGTGGTGGCTTTCGGTGCCCATGGTGCGCACGCTTACTAAGCTGGCCCTGTCCCTGGCCATCACGCTGGCTCAGGGACATGCGCTGGCGCTCACGGTATTCGCTTGCGAACCCGAGTGGGCATCTTTGACGCAAGCGCTGTTGCCGGGTGCCAAGGTGTACAGCGCCACCCACCACCTGCAAGACCCTCACCACATCGAGGCCCGGCCCTCGCTGATCGCCCAATTGCGCAATGCCGACATGGCGGTGTGCACCGGGGCCGAACTCGAAGCGGGTTGGCTGCCCATGCTGCAGGCCAAGGCGGGCAACGCCAAGATCCAGAACGGACAACCGGGCATGTTTTATGCCGCCGACCACGTCAGCTTGGTTCATCCTTTCAAAGGCACGGTCACGCCTTTTTCGGGCGATGTGCATGTGCTGGGCAACCCGCATGTGCACGCCGATCCCCGGCGTTTGCTGTTGGTGGCGCGGGCCCTGGCCCCCAGACTCGCAGCCATCGTCCCGGCAGAAAAAGCGCGCATCGATCGGCAGCTCCAGCAATTTGAAACGACCTTGACCGACAAAATCCAAGCCTGGGAGCAATTGGCCAAACCCTTGCGGGGACGGTCTGTGGTCACGCAACACGCCAACTTTGGTTACCTGTGGCTGTGGTTGGGCCTGAACCCCGTGGCCGACCTTGAACCCAAACCCGGGGTCCCACCCACGCCCGCGCACCTGACACGAACGCTGGACCAAAGCCGAACGGCGCCGCCCATGGCCATCGTGATTGCCCAACACCACGACCCCCGGCCCGCCCAGTGGCTGAGCAGCCAGTTGGGTTCACCCCAAAAGATGGTCGTTCTACCGGCCACGGTCACCAGCGACGGCCCCGACGCCTTGTTCCGCTGGTTTGACCTGATGGTCAACCGCTTGGTGCAGGTGGCACCGTGATGGCGATGCAGGCCTGGCTCGCCCTGCCGATGCTGGCCCTGTTGGGCGGCCTGTTGGCGCTGTCGCCGCTGGGCAGCCAAGTGCTGCGCCGCGGTGTGGTGTTCATTGATTTGGCCGTGGCGCAAGCCGCTGCCGCAGCGGTGATCGGCGTCCATTTTGTGCTCGACTTGGAGTCGCTTGGGCTGGACCAACTGGCCGCCAGCGCGGGTGCACTGGGGGTGAGCCTGGCCATTGCGGGCATCACCCGGCGCTGGCCCGCCCAGCGTGAAGCGCTGATCGGCTTGCTGTATGTGGCCGGTGCGTGCCTGGCCATGTTGGGGGCGAGTGCACACCCCCATGGCAAAGAAAAACTCATGCAACTGCTGGCCGCCGATGTGCTGTGGGTCAACAGCTCTAGCGTGCTGGCCCTGATGCTGTGTGCGGTCGTCATGGCCGTGGTGCGCCAGACCCGCTGGCTGGCCAAGGACACCGCGTTTTATGTCCTGTTTGCCTTGGTGACGAGTTTGGCCGTCCCTGCACTGGGTTTGTTTTTGGTGTTCAGCTGCTTGATCGCACCGGCTTTGTGGGTGGAAAGAGGCATGCGACATGTGACCGCCGTGCTGGCGGCCTGGGCCGCCGCCTTGACGGGTTTGCTCTTGTCGTGGTGGCTCGACACCCCCAGCGGCCCCACCATCGCCCTCAGCCTGACGCTGTGGGGCGTGGTCAGTTTGTGGATGGCGCCAAAGTCCCTTCAGCAAGCTGATCCCCCAAAGCCATGATCGCCTGCGCGTAACGGTCGGCCGCACCCCGGCTTTGCGCCACCATCTGCAGGCCTCGTTGCTGGGCCTGGGCCAAATCTGCAGGATGCTTCAACCAAACCAACACCTGGTCCAATGCGGCGTCCATGTTGGCGACGCGCCGGGCAGCGCCCAAGGCTTCGGCCTCCTCGGCCGCCTGCGCAAAGTTGAAGGTGTGTGGGCCCATGATGACTGGGCACCCGAATGCGGCTGCCTCGATCAGGTTTTGCCCGCCCAAGGGTTTGAAACTGCCGCCCAGCAAAGCCATATCGGCCGCATGAAAGTACACCGGCATCTCGCCCACACTGTCGCCCAAAAAAACCTGTGCCTGCACCTGGGGATGCACCTGCGCCTGGGCAGCCGCCACAGGCCCATCGCCGTCGTCAGGCGGCAAGGCGCTTCGCCTGAACACCACCATGCTGCGCGACTGCAGGGCCGAATGCACCTCGTCAAAGCGCTGCGGGTGACGAGGCACCAAGAGCCACAGCACGCCCGCATCGCGCAAGGCTTGTTCGCGCTCGGGCTTGGCCGCCAGCGCGTCCAGCCACTCGGCTTCTTCGCCCTCGCGAGTGCTGGCCAACATGACCACCGGTCGCGGGCCTGAACCCGTGGTCCAACGCGACCGCCAAGACTGCGCCAGCGCCAGCGCTCGGGGCTGGTCTTGCACATCGAACTTGAGGTTGCCCAACACACCCTCGACCCGCGCGCCCAAAGACCTCAGGCGCTCAGCGTCGGCCTCTGTCTGCGCCCACACCGCCCGCAAACCCCGATAAGCCGGCCCGGACAGCCAAGACCCGCGCAGCGCCGAAAGCTGCGAGGCAGCGTTCAGTCGCGCATTGACCAAAAACAAAGGCACCCGAGCTTGCAGGCAAGCTTGCAACATGACCGGCCAGACCTCGGTTTCCAGAAGCACTCCGAACACGGGTTGGTGCTGTTGCAAAAACCGCCGCGTGGCCTGCCGTGTGTCCCACGGGAACCACACCTGCACATCGCCCTCTCGCAACAGGCTTTGGCCTTGCGCCCAGCCTGTGGCCGTGCTGTGCGTCAAGATCAAGCGCATGTCTGGCCAGCGCTGGCGCAAGGCCTCGATCAGCAAGCCGGCTGCGCGGGTCTCACCCAAAGACACCGCATGCACCCACACGGCACCAGGCAACACAGCAGGGGTGTCATAGCGGCCCAAGCGCTGCGGCATTTGGTGCAAATAGCCAGGCTCTTGCTGACCTCGCCGCCTTAACTTGCGCCACAAAAAAGGCTGTAACAATCGCATCAGGCCACCATACAGCCACAGCGTACAGCGCTCTACAAGGCGAAGGGGCATTGGAAAACCAAGCATTGAAAAACCAGACGCCTCAGCTCAAGGCTGGACGAACAACTGCGTGTACACGCGGCCAATTCCCTCGGCCTCTTGGGCCAAAGAAAACAGGTCCAGCACGCGCTGACGCGCTGCCTGCCCCATGCGCAGGGCTTGCTCGCGGTCAGACAAAACCCGCAACACCGCTTGCGCCAGACCGGGGGCATCGCCCGTGTCGACCATCTCGCCCGTCAAGCCCGGGATGCTGAGCTGGTCAAACGCGCCCGTGCGCGAACACACCAGCGCGCACTCGGTGGCCGCCGCCTCGAAGGGTGTGAGGCCAAAGGGTTCGTAACGCGGGCAGGCCACGCACAACAAACAGCGCTGGTACCAGAGGTGTACCTGCCCCGCAGGCACTTCGCCCAAAAAGACAATGCGCTCTGACAAGCCTGCTGCCGCAATCTTGGCCTTGAGCGCGTCTTGGTAAGTCTGGTGTTTGGGCTGGGCCAAACCGGCAATCACCGCCGTGGCCCCGGGCAGTTGGGGCAAGGCTTCGATCATCGCGTCCACAAACACATCGCTGCCTCTGTCGGGCCGGACCCGGCCAAACACCCCAATGCCGTACTCGCCCGGCAAACCGGATGCTTTCCAGGCCGTGCGCTTGTCGGGCGGCGGTGAAAACCGCGACAAATCAATGCCGTGCGGCACCACCGCCGTGGTGTTGGGAACAAAAGAAGCGGCCAATGGCGTGGTCGAGATGACCGCGTCCATTTTGGAAATCAACCAACGTGGAAACGCGCCGTGCAAATGCTGTGCGGCAGAGGTGAACACCAGTTTGATGGGCAAGCGCAGCACATCACGCGCAAAAATCGCGGCCATCATTTCCGGGTCGCGACGCACATGCCAGATCCGAAATGCACGGCCCTCGGGCGGCTTGCACGACAGGCGAATGGCCTCGCGCAAACCCATGCCATCGATGCCGTTGGACATGCGCATGCCGCAAAACCCCAAGCGCCACTGGTGCGCCTGTAAGGGCACCAAGGCGTTGATGGTGGCCGACACCCCGGTGTAACGCTCTTTGAGGTTGAAGACGATGACCTCTGGGTCTGGGCTGAGCACAGCGTTGGCGGGATTCATGTCGGGCTTTCGCTGCAAGCGTTCAATGCGCAGAGGCTTGAATCTGCGCATCGGGCTTGACCGAGCGCAGCAGCGCCAACATGTCGCCTTCGATGCGGTGCAGTGCCTCGGGGGTCTGCCCCTCAAAGCGCAGCACCAGAACTGGCGTGGTGTTGGACGCGCGGATCAGGCCAAAACCATCGGGCCAGTCCACACGCAGGCCGTCGATGTCGCACACCTGGGCCGGCGCACTGAAGGCGCTGGCGGCCCGGGCTTGCAAGGCGCGGGTCACGCTGTGCGGCTCGCCTTCGGCGCAGGCCACGTTCAGCTCGGGCGTGCTGAAGCTGGTGGGCAAGGCATTGAGCACCGCGTTGGCATCGGGTGCTTTGCTCACAATCTCCAGCAAACGGCAACCGGCGTAGGTGCCGTCGTCAAAACCGTACCAGCGCTCCTTGAAGAAGATGTGCCCGCTCATCTCGCCGCCCAAAGGCGCTTGACCGCCTGCGGCCTCAATCGCCCGCATTTGGGCCTTGATGAGCGAGTGGCCGGTTTTGTACATCAGGGCTTTGCCGCCAGCCGCTTCGATGGCCGGGGCCAGTCGCTGCGAGCACTTCACATCAAACAAGATGGTGCCGCCGGGCACGCGGCTGAGCACGTCTTGCGCAAACAACTGCATCTGGCGGTCGGGGTAAATGTTGTGGCCGTCTTTCGTAACGATGCCCAAACGATCGCCGTCGCCGTCAAAGGCCAGGCCCAACTCGGCACCTGAAGTTTTCAGAGCCTTGATCAAGTCTTGCAGGTTTTCCGGTTTGCTCGGGTCAGGGTGGTGGTTGGGGAAGTTGCCATCCACTTCGCTGAACAGCTCGATCACCTCGCAACCCAAGGCACGGAAGATGCCTGGCGCCGAAGCGCCCGCGATGCCGTTGCCCGAATCGATCACGATCTTCATGGGACGAGACAAACGGATGTCCCCCACGATGCGCTGGGTGTAGTCGGTCAGCACCTCTTGGTGCTTCACGCCTCCGCCGCCCTTCAGCTGCCAGGTTTCGGCTTCCATCATTTGGCGCAGCAGCTGAATTTCGTCGCCATAAATGGCGCGACCGCCCAGCACCATCTTGAAGCCGTTGTAGTCCTTGGGGTTGTGGCTGCCCGTGACCTGGATGCCGCTTTGGCACAAAGTGCTGGCCGCAAAATACAGCATGGGCGTGGTGGCCAAGCCGATGTCGATCACTTGGATGCCTGCGGCCACCAAACCGCGAATCAGCGCCGCCGACAAAGAAGGGCCGCTCAGGCGGCCATCGCGCCCCACAGCCACTGTGGCTTGGCCTTGGGCCAAGGCGTGCGTGCCAAAAGCCTTGCCCAAGCCCTCTGCCACAGCTTCGTTCAAGGTGGAGGGCACCACGCCACGGATGTCATAGGCTTTGAAAATGGTGGGGGTGATTTGCATGCGTTGTGCCTCACTGAGAGCCGCTGTGGCCCGTTTGATTCGCTAAGATGAGATTGTAGGCGGACCACGCTAACATCCACCCCATGAAGCCCTTGAGCACACTGCACACACTGCGCACAGACAGCCCCTTGGGGCCGATCACTTTGGCAGCCAGCGCCACAGGTTTATGCGGCCTCTGGTTTGACGACCAAAAACACGGCCCTACCGAGGACCAACGCCAGCCCTGGCGCCCAGATAAAGACCACCCAGTGCTCCAAAGCGCCGCTGTCCATTTGCAGGCTTTTTGGGCAGGACAGGCCCTGCCATGGTCAGGTCCACTCGATTTGTCGGTCGGCACGGCCTTCCAACAATCGGTCTGGCGGGCATTGCTGCGCATTCCCGCTGGAGAAAGCCAAAGCTACGGCGAATTGGCGCGACAACTGGACAAGCCCCTGGCGGTCAGGGCGGTCGGGGCGGCTGTGGGGCGCAACCCGGTGAGCATTTTGGTGCCCTGCCATCGTGTCTTGGGTGCTGGAGGTCAACTCACGGGCTATGCGGGTGGACTGTTGCGTAAGCAGGCTCTTTTGAAGCTCGAAGGCCATCCCATTGGTCAACTTACACCAGCCCTGTTTTCTGAATGAACACCACGCCACAGCGCGGCTGGCTGCCCGACTTCTTGATGCTGGCCGCCATCTGGGGGGCTTCTTTCATGTTCATGCGCTTGGCCGCGCTGGAACTGGGCGCCCTGCCCACGGCCGCCATGCGCGTGGCCATTGCCACCTTGTTTTTGCTGCCCCTGTTGGTGGCCAAAGGCCATTGGCATGTGTTGCGTCACCATTGGCGGCCCGTGTTTTTGGTGGGACTGTTCAACAGCGCCATTCCATTTGCCTTGTTTGCCTTTGCGGTCATGCACATCAGCACCGGGCTGTCGGCCATCTTGAACGCCACGGTGCCGCTGTTTGGCGCGCTGGTGGCTTGGCTCTGGTTGCATGACAGGCCGGGTTTGTCCCGCACGGTGGGACTGGCGATTGGTTTTGGCGGGGTGGTTTTGCTGGTCGGTGAGCAAGCCAGCTTCAAGCCCAATGCATCAGGCGTGGCCCCAGTGTGGGCCGTACTGGCGTGTTTGGCGGCCACCACCTGCTATGCCTTGTCGGCCAGTTTCACCAAAAAACACCTGCCCAGCATGCCGCCCTTGGTGGCGGCCACCGGCAGCCAAATCGGGGCTACGCTTGCGCTGGCTGGGCCCGCGCTGTGGTTTCTGCCTGAGCACATGCCCTCGGCCCCAGCTTGGGGTGCCTTGCTGGTCTTGGGTGTGGTGTGCACCGGTATCGCCTACGTGGTTTATTTTCGGCTGATCGAACGCGCCGGTCCCGCACGCGCTTTGACGGTGACTTTTTTGATCCCGGTGTTCGCCCTGGTTTACGGCGTGATCTTGTTGGGTGAACACATCACCCCATGGATGCTCGGCTGCGGCGCCGTGGTTTTATTGGGCACCGCCCTGTCGAGTGGCTTGCTCAAGCTGCCGGAGCGTTGATGCGGCGGTGGATGTGCACGCGTTGGTCCCGCTGCAACACATCCCTGGCCCTCAGTTGCCCACAGCCCCCGTCCACATCTTGGCCCGCTGACTGGCGCAATTTGGTCAGCACACCGCGCTGGTGCAGCGTGCGGGCAATGGCCGCCGCCTTCTCCCAAGTGGGGCGAGCAAAGGGCAAGTCGGGCACCGCGTTGTAAGGGATCATGTTCATCAGCGCGTATTTGCCCTTGAGCAGACGCACGATGCCGTCGATTTCTTCTGCGCTGTCGTTGACGCCTTCTATCAAGGTCCACTGGTACTGGATCGGATAACCCGTGGCACGGGCATACACCTCACCCGCCTCCACCAGATCGTGTGGGTCAAAGCGTGGCGCACGCGGCAGCAGTTGCGCCCGTAAGTCGGCCCGGGTGCTGTGCAGCGACAAGGCCAGCGCAGGCTTGACGCGACCTTGCGGCAAACGCTCAAACACCCGCGCATCGCCCACAGTAGAAAACACCAAATTCTTGTGACCGATATTGCCCACGGTGCCCAGCAGGTCCATCGCCTCCATCACCGCGTCGAGGTTGTGCGAAGGCTCGCCCATGCCCATGAACACCACCTTTTTCACCGGCCTGAGCGTGCGGGCCAGCGCCACTTGCGCCACGATCTCGGCGCTGCCCACCTGCCGGATCAGGCCTTCGCGTCCGGTCATGCAAAACACACAGCCGACTGCGCAGCCCACCTGGCTAGAGACACACAGGCCATCGCGTGGCAGCAGCACGCTCTCCAACGTCTGGCCGTCTTGCAGCCCGACCAACAAGCGGGCCGAGCCGTCTTGCCCCGGGTGCTGCTCGCGCAAAGTAGCCAAGCCGGCCAGCGTTTGGCTGAGCGCAGGCAAAGCCTCGCGCACCGCAGTGGGCATGAAGCTGTGCAGTGGCCTGCGTCCGCTGTCTTGGGCTTTGGCTTGGGCCCACAAACGCAGCACCCGCTGCTCATGCAGCGCATGGGCACCCAAGGCGCGCAAGTGGTTGCGGACGTCCTGAACGCTGTGCATGGGGCTCAGTAATGGGGCGGGATCTCGTCACGCGGGTTGCGCGTCTCGGCGCCGCCGCCCGATTCAGGCAAGCGCTCACGCAACTGGCGCAGCTCTTGAATGAGTGCGTCGATGTGTTGCTGTTGGCGGTACACCTGGGCGTTGAGCTGATCCAGAAGGTCTTCGGCAAAGCCGGCCTTGATCTCCAGCTCGACCAAACGGTTTTCAATGGGGGTTGGGATATCCATGATGCTTATTGGACATGATTATTGGTCGTGATTTCAAAGGGGTTTGATCATCTTTTATAATTCACCGTCGCCGAGTTATCTGAACTACTTGCAGGGCGACTCATAAATTCTGCTAAAGCGTTCGCCAGGCTCCAAAGTTAAAGGGTCGGCAACGCCGAAATCCACTTTAACCAAGGAGCTTTTTTCATGTCTCAGAACTTCCTCTTCACCTCGGAATCCGTCTCTGAAGGCCACCCCGACAAGGTCGCCGACCAGATCTCTGACGCGATCCTCGACGCTATTTTTGCGCAAGACCCCCGCAGCCGCGTGGCCGCCGAGACCCTGACCAACACCGGCTTGGTCGTGCTGGCCGGTGAAATCACCACCAACGCCCACGTCGACTACATCCAGGTGGCCCGCGACACCATCAAGCGCATCGGCTACGACAACACCGACTACGGCATCGACTACAAAGGCTGCGCCGTCATGGTGTGCTACGACAAGCAGTCCAACGACATCGCCCAAGGCGTGGACCACGCGTCTGACGACCACCTCAACATCGGCGCTGGCGACCAAGGCCTGATGTTCGGCTACGCCTGCTCGGAAACCCCTGAGCTGATGCCTGCCCCTATTTATTACGCCCACCGCCTGGTCGAGCGCCAAGCCCAGTTGCGCAAAGACGGCCGCCTTCCCTTCTTGCGCCCCGACGCCAAGAGCCAGGTCACCATGCGCTATGTGGACGGCAAGCCCCACAGCATCGACACCGTGGTGCTGTCCACCCAGCACAGCCCTGACCAGTCCGAAACCTCGACCAAGATGAAGGCCAGCTTCACCGAAGCCATCATCGAAGAGATCATCAAGCCTGTGCTGCCCAAAGAATGGCTGCAAGACACCAAGTACCTGATCAACCCCACAGGCCGTTTCGTCATTGGCGGCCCCCAGGGTGATTGCGGTTTGACTGGCCGCAAGATCATCGTCGACACCTACGGCGGCGCTTGCCCCCACGGCGGTGGCGCCTTCTCGGGCAAAGACCCCTCCAAGGTTGACCGCTCGGCCGCTTACGCCGCACGCTATGTAGCCAAAAACATCGTGGCTGCAGGCTTGGCCACGAAGTGCCAAATTCAAGTGGCTTACGCCATCGGCGTGGCACGCCCGATGAACATCACGGTGAACACCGAAGGCACAGGCGTGATCTCAGACGACAAGTTGGCCGCTTTGGTGGCCGAGCACTTTGACCTGCGCCCCAAAGGCATCATCCAGATGCTGGACCTGCTGCGCCCCATCTACAGCAAGACCGCAGCGTATGGCCACTTTGGCCGCGATGAGCCCGACTTCACCTGGGAGCGCACCGACCGCGCGGCCGCACTGAAAGCGGCTGCAGGCCTTTAATCCAGCGCCCAGTCCAAACCCCACAAGGCTTGCTTCGGCAAGCCTTTTTTATTCCGCGCTGAAACACAAAGCCATCGCCCAAAGGGGAGGCTCCTACACATGTGTGGCCCCTGACACAGACCCGGGCAGGGCTTTATTTTGACAATGCAAGCCCACTCCTCTGTCAAAAACCGCCATGTTCCAGGACCGCCTCGACGCTGCTCGCCAACTGAGCCAAGCCCTGCGCCAGTACAGGGGCCAAAACCCCTTGGTGCTGGCCATACCCCGGGGTGCAGTGCCCATGGGCGAGGTGATGGCCAAAGCTTTGAATGGGCAACTCGATGTGGTGCTGGTGCACAAACTGCGCGCACCGTTTCAACCCGAAGTGGCCATCGGCGCGGTGGATGAAGCGGGTCGGACCAGCCTGTCAACCCACGCAGCGTCCATGGACCTTAACCCTGTCCATGTGAACGAAGAAATCAGTTTGCAACTCAAGACCCTGAAAACCAGACGCCAGCAATACAACGACATTCAGGCACCCATTCCAGTTCAGGGCCGCGTGGTGATTGTGGTGGACGATGGACTGGCCACAGGGGCCACCATGGTGTCGGCCCTCCAAGCCTTGCGCCAGCAACAACCGGCGCGGCTGGTTTGCGCGATACCCGTGGCCAGCGCCGATGCACTGCTGAAGGTCCAGACTTTGGCCGATGACACTGTTTGCCTGTCAAGCCCAAAAGATTTCTTGGCCGTAGCCCAGTTTTACCGCGATTTTCCGCAGGTCAGCGATATGCAGGTCTTGGCGATTTTGCGGGAACAAGCGGATACCGTCCCCCGTCACTGAATCCCCCGTCAAGCGGGTGAGTAGACCGATAGCCGCAGGCCTGCATGACCCTTCACAAACGGAAATAGGTCCGCAAACGCTGGTCCAGATCGGTCAGTCTCAAAGACGTCAGATCGAGCGAATGCTTGACACAAACAGCTTTTTGCACCGACGCATCCAGGTGCCTGAGCAGCTCACCCATGAAAGGCTTGGACACAATCAGCGCCAGCGATTTCAGACGAAGGCCCATGACGGCCTCGCGCAAATCATGGGCCAGTTCCTCCGCAAACGCGCTGCGGTGTGCATGTTTGAGGTCAAGCCGAGGGGCCAAACCGGCACGCCCCGCCAGCGACTGCCCCAGCGGGGCTCGTTCGGTATCGCGAGCGGGCATGCGGCTGGCTGGGTGGACCCAATCGGCCAACTGCAGCAAGGGCTCGGAGAATGATGAGCGCTCGAACAAACGTGCCTGCGAGGCGTTGGCCACCAAAATTCCATGCTGCTGTGTCATGTCTGTCCTTGAACGGTTGCATCTTGGCGTTGATTTTTTGGCAAGAGCCCCTACCGGTCAATTCACCCAAAGACATAGATCGATCGACCAAGGCTTGCAACCGTCAGCGTGAGGCTTGATGCGCATCAAGCTGTTCGCACGGCCCCTGTGCGTCAATGACCGCATGACCACCCACGCCACGACTTCACCGCCCGAGGCTGAGCCTTGCGTTTTTCGAGCTCAAGGTCTGAGCAAGGTTTATGGCGAAGGCCCTGCCGCTGTGCATGCGCTGCGCGGGGTGGACCTTTGCATCGTTCCAGGCGAGTTTGTGGTGTTGCTGGGGGCGTCGGGCAGCGGCAAATCGACCTTGCTGAACATTCTGGGAGGACTGGACAGCGCCACATCGGGCACTGCGCAATGGACACACCAGGGCCGCACGCACGAGTTGACCGGAGCCAGCGATGCCGAGCTCACGCGCTACCGGCGCGAGCATGTGGGTTTTGTGTTCCAGTTTTACAACCTGATCCCCAGCCTCACGGCCCGCGAAAACGTCAGCTTGGTCACTGACCTGGCCCATGAGCCGATGACACCCGAGGTCTCACTGGCTCTGGTGGGGCTGGCCGACCGCATGGATCACTTTGCGGCGCAGCTGTCAGGCGGCGAACAACAACGTGTAGCGATTGCCCGTGCAATTGCCAAACGCCCGCAGGTCTTGCTGTGCGATGAACCCACAGGGGCCCTGGACTGTGCCACCGGCATCGTGGTGCTGCAGGCCATCGAAAAAGTCAACCGCGAGCTGGGTACCACCACCTTGGTCATCACGCACAACGCACCCATTGCCGACATGGCCGACCGGGTCATGCGCATGGCCGATGGCCGCATCGTGGAGACCCGTGTGAATGCACACAAAGTGGCAGCAGCCACTTTGCACTGGTAAGCCCCATGAAGGCACTGGACACCAAGCTTTGGCGAGATCTGCAAAGCCTGTGGGCGCAGGTGCTCACCATTGCATTGGTCGTGGGCATTGGGGTGGCAGGTTTTGTGGGCATGTTTTCGGTGCACGAGTCGCTCAAAAATGCGCGCGACAACTTCTATCGAGACAAGCGCATGGCCGATGTGTACATCCGCATCCAGCGCGCGCCCCTACCACTGCAAGCGCGCTTGCTGGCCTTGCCGGGCGTGGCCGACATCCAGCTGAATGTGGTGCACGATGCGCAATTGGCCCTGCCCCATGCCCAAGCCCCGGTGACAGGTCGCTTTGTCGGTTTGGATCTGTCGCGCTTGCAGACACCAAGGCAAGGCATCAACACCCTGACGCTGCGCAGCGGTCGCTGGCCCGAGCCTGGCCGGACCCTTGAGGCGGTTGTCAATGAGCGCTTTGCCCAAGTGCGTCATTTGAAACCGGGCGACCAGGTCCAGGCCATCTTGAACGGGCAGCTGCAGACCGTGAAGCTGGTGGGCACGGTCATCACACCGGAGTATGTCTTTGCCTCACGCGGGGGGGAACCTGACGACAAAAGTTTTGGCGTTTTGTGGATCGATCAGCATCGCATGGCCGAAGTGTTTGACATGCAAGGCGCCTTCAATCAGGCTGCATTCCGGGTGTACGACAGCACCGACAAAAAGCAAGTCACGGCGCAGCTCATCACACAAGTTGACGCCTTGCTCGCACCCTACGGCACGCGCGGCGCCATGGGTCAAGACCAGCAAATATCTGCACGCATCGTGAACGATGAACTCTCGCAAATGCAAGTCATGGGCACGGTGCTGCCAGCCATTTTTCTGACCGTGTCCGTGTTCATCCTGAACGGGGTCATCGGTCGGCAAGTGGCCACTCAGCGCCAGCAAATGGCATCCCTCAAGGCGCTGGGCTACCCGGATCGGCGCATCGCGGGTCACTACATGGGCCTGGCCCTAGGCATCGCCGGTCTTGGCTTGCTGACAGGCTTACTGCTGAGCCAGTGGATCGGGCGCACCATGCTGGGTCTGTACGGCGAGGTCTTTCGCCTAGAGCACCTGGACTACGCCACCACGCCCTGGCTGGTGGCCACCGCTGTGGGCTTGGTGCTGGCAGCAGCCATGGCAGGCACCTGGCGCGCCATCCGGGCGGTGGTCCGCCTGCGCCCTGCGGTGGCCATGCAAGCGCCCGCGCCCTATCGGTATCGGCTCAGCCTGATCGAACGCGTAGGGCTGGGCCGGCATGTGGACGCCTCGGCCCTGATGGCCATCCGGCATGTCGAGCGCCGCCCCTGGCGAGCCCTGTTCACGGTCACGGGCATCGCGATGGCGGTGGCCTTACAAATTTCAGGGGCCTTCTGGCTGGACGCCATCGACCACATCGTGGACGTGCAGTACCGCCAGGTGTTGCGGGGCGATGTGGTGGTGAATTTTCAACAAGCGCTGGCCCCCTCGGTGCAGCAAGACCTGCTGCGCTTGCCTGGTGTGATGCATGCCGAAGTCCAGCGCAGCGAAGCTGTGCGCTTTCACGCAGGCTCCCGCAACGAAGAAGGCATGCTGCTCGGGCTGGCCCAGGGCGCAAGCTTGACACGCGTGATCGATGCCGAACAAGGGCCTGTGACCCTGCCAACGCACGGGCTGGTGTTATCGGCCCTGTTGGCGCATCAACTGGGGGTACAACAGGGTGAGCAGGTCGAGGTGGAATTTTTGATGGGTCGACAACACCGAGCCCGGATCCAGGTCATGGCCATCGTGCACACCATGATCGGCAAACAGGCCTTCATGGACCTGGAGGCCTTGCACCGCCTGACCCGCGAAGGTGCAGGCGTGACCGCGGCCAGCTTGCAGGTGGACCCCATGGCCATGCCGGCCTTTTGGCAAGCGGTCAAACAGGCCCCAGCCATCGTGTCGGTGCTCGACAAGGCTTCATCGCTGGCCGGGTTTCAGGAAACCACCTCGCGCAACATGGGCGTCTTCAGCACCGTGCTGACTTTGTTTGCCGTAGCCATGGCCGTGGGCATTGTGTACAACGCGGCGCGCATCAGTCTGTCAGAGCACGCCTGGGAACTGGCCAGTTTGCGTGTACTGGGCATGACGCGGGCCGAGGTGTCGGTTCTGCTGCTGGCCCCCTTGACTGCCGAGTTGCTGCTGGCGCTGCCGCTGGGCGCGGTATGCGGTTGGGTTCTGGCCGCGTGGCTGATGCACCTGATGTCTTCCGACAACATCGATTTTCCAGTGGTCATCGCACCCGACACCTATGGCTGGGCTGCCTTGATCGTGTTGACCGCAGGCTTGGTGAGCGCATTGCTGGTGCGCCGAGAGATTGACCGGCTCGATCTGGTCGCCGTTTTGAAGGTCAGAGAATGAACCGCATCGACGACACCTCCACCTTGAACGTCAAGCCTCCAGGGCGTTGGCACCCGTGGCGCTGGCTGGCATGGAGCGCTGCGGGCTTGCTGGGTCTTGGCGCGCTGGGGTGGTCATTTGCACCTCGCCCGCTGGTTGTGGAGGTGGCTTCGGTCACGCAAGGGCCTTTTGAACAAAGCATTGAAGAAGATGGTCAGCTGCGCCTGAAAGCGCGCTTCGGGGTCGCCGCCCCCATGGCCGGGCAACTGCTAAGGCCCAGTCTGCAAGTGGGTGACCGGGTGGAAAAAAACCAGGTGTTGGCCTGGCTGGCCCCCATGGCCTCGCCTCTGATCGACCCGCGCAACCAAAACGTATTGCGTCAACGTGTGGGTCGAGATGAAGCCACACAACAGGCCGCCCGCGCCCGCGTGGCGCAACTGCAAGCTGCGCTGGAGCAAGCCCGCCTGCAAACCAGACGAGCCGAACAACTCGCGCAACAAGACTTCATCGCCATCGCCGCACTGGACCAGGCCTTGAACGCCGAAAGCACCGCAGCGCAAGCGCTGGAGGCCGGGCACGCCGAGTGGCGTGCGGCCCAATTCAGCCTGGCCGAATCGCAAGCCGCATTGGGCCATACCATGACAACGGCAACCGCAGCTGCTGCCCCGCAAGGGCTGGTGCCCATCTCAAGCCCCATCAGTGGTCAAGTCGTCAAGCTGCACCTGAACAGCGCCGGGCCGGTGACAGCGGGACAAGCCTTGATCGACATCGGTGACGTCGCTGCACTGGAAGCAGTGATCGACGTGTTGTCTTCGGATGCCCGCCACATTCCTGTGGGTGCACCAGTGACCTTGTTACTCGATGGACGCCAAGACCGGCTGGATGGAAGGGTCAGGCGCGTTGAACCCAGCGCCTTCACCCGGGTGTCTGCTCTGGGCATCGAGGAGCAACGTGTGAACGTGCTGGTGGACCTGTTGCCCGTCACCCCAGCAGATGCGCAGGGCCTGGGCGATGGTTTTCGGGTCGAGGCACGCATCGTCCTGTCCCGCGTTGACCAAGCCCTGCGTGTCCCCAGCGCCGCCTTGGTGCGCAGCGGCGAGGACTGGCGTGTGTGGATCATGCGAAAGGAACGCGTGCAATCACGCAAGGTGCTGGTGAAAGACCGCAATGCCGAATTCGGCGCCATCGAGCCCGGCCCACTACAAGCTGGAGACCTGGTTGTCCTGTACCCAGCTGCACTGCGTGAAGGTCAGCGCGTCAAGGCCATGCCATAAAAGCGCAGGGCCCGCCCACCTTGGATCAGGCATCGTGGCTGACATGCACCTGGGGCACACGCCCCGCATGCCACTGACCACCCAAGGCGCGTTCGATTTGCGCGGCCAGTTGCAACAACAAGCCATCGTTGGCTTGGCGTGCCTGCGCATGAATGCCCAAGGGTAAGCCGTTTTCTTGCCAAGCCATGGGCAGTGAGATGCCCGGCATCCCGCACAGATTGGTCAAGGGGGTATAGGCAAAGTTGCACCACAGGTGCCCGAACCAATCGAGCACACTGGGGTTGTCACTGGTGGTCAGGTATTCAGTGGTGCCCAACTTGGGCGTGGGCAAAGCGGTGATCGGCGTGAGGATGATGTCCCAATCTTCAAAGAATTGAGCAAACGCACGCGAAGTGGTGTTGAACACCGCCTGCATGCGGGCCCGCTCGGTGAAACTGGTGTTCAGGCCCATCTCCCAAATCTTGATGTTGATCGGTTCCACCAGATCGGGCGAGGGCCTGTCCCAATCGCTGGGGGTCAACAAATTGGAGATGGTCTGCGCAAAATTGCTGATGTAGCACGTGGTTTGCGCATCGAACGCCGCCCGAAAATCCACTTGGGGCAAAGCCCAATCCACCCGATGACCCAGATTCTCCAAAAAGCGTCCTACCCGCTCCAACTCGGCCACAAAATGCGGCACGGCCCGAAAGTCGCCCCACTCGTGCGACAAGGCAATTCGAAGGCGTCCCGGATCTCGCCCGATCAGCTGGCTGTAGGGCTCGGGCGGCATCCAGTAGGGCATGAATTCGCCTGGCGCACCACCCCGGCAATGGTCCACAAATGCGGCCGTGTCGCGCACCGTGCGGCTTTGGCAGCCCTGGGTCGAGACCAAACCGGTCAAATCTGAGGCTGCAGGCGCAATTGAAAAAACACCCCGCGAAGGCTTGAGGCCGATGTTGCCGTTGCTGCCTGCCGGGATGCGGATCGAGCCACCGCCATCGGTGGCGTGCGACAGCGGCAGCACGCCCGCGGCCAGCGCCACCGCTGTGCCCGCTGAAGAGCCATAACTGGTGTACTCGGGGTTCCAGGGGTTGCGCGTGACATACACCGCCGGGTTTTCGGCCGAGCTGCACACGCCAAACTCAGGCGTGGTGGTGCGGCCCATGAGGTTCAGGCCCGCCTGGCGCATCTTGCCCGTGAGGAAAGTGTCAGCACTGGCCCTGTGGCCGCGCATCATCAAAGACCCCATCTCTTGCAAGCGCCCCTTCATCGTGGGCCCCAAGTCTTTCATGAAAAACGGCACGCCTGCAAACGGGCCGTCCAGGTTCAAGCCGTCCTTGAGCGGATCGGCCACCACGTCGTCAAACACCTCGACCACCGCGTGCACCGCCGGGTTGATTTTGGTCACCCCCGCCGCGGCCTGAGCGGCCAATTCAGCGGGCGTCACATCGCCACGACGCACCCGCGCGGCTAAAGCCACCGCATCGTGCTGCACCCACTCTTGCCAAGTCATTGCCAAAGTCATCGCTGTGCTCCATGTTTGATGGGCCTATTTGGCCAAAAAAAAAGCCAACCCATGAAGGTTGGCTTTTTAGCGGTTTGGTGGTGCAGAGGCGACTAGTTTCGAACCAACTCTCTCAACACCTGGGTACTGCTGAGGATCAGTGAGTATCGTTTGGGATGATTGTCCACTTTTCAGCAGCGCCGCGCATGCGGACTTGGGGTAGTGTGCAGACCTATGTGCAAAAGTCTTCTGCCTGAAACAAGGGGAAGGGTGGTCATGGTAAGAGGTTGATTGTCGAGATCGACCTTGAACCCCTGAGGAGGGCAAACCATGACCACGAGGAAGAGTAAAACGAAGTTGCCGGCGGTGGAAGCGTTGGTAGCGAGTGACCGCGACCTGATGAAGTCTTTGATGAAAGAAGCGCTGCAGGAAGTTCTGGAGAGCGAGATGACCGAGCATCTGGGCGCGGCGCCGGGCGAGCGAACAGAAGGACGAAATGGCTACCGATCAGGCTACTACAGCCGAGGACTGGTGACGCGCATCGGCAAACTGGAACTGCGGGTACCGAGGGATCGGAACGGCGAATTTTCCACCGCCCTGTTCGAGCGCTATGCGCGAAGCGAGAAAGCACTCGTTGCGGCCTTGGCCGAAATGTACGTGCAAGGCGTCTCGACGCGGAAGGTCAATGCGATCACCGAAGAGTTGTGCGGACACGGCTTCTCGGCCAGCAGCATCAGCCAGATCAACAAGAGCCTGGATGCCACCTTGGCCAAATTCGCCGGTCGGCGGCTGACAGAACCCTATCCCTACCTGATCCTCGATGCCCGTTACGAGAAAGTACGCGACGCCGGCGTAATCGAATCGCGTGCCGTACAGATCGCCATCGGCATCAACTGGGAAGGTCAGCGACAAGTCCTGGCCGTTGAATTGGCAAATCGGGAATCCGAGACCAGCTGGAAAGACTTTCTCGCCAAGCTCAAGGCCAGAGGCCTCTCGGGAGTGGAGTTCGTCGTATCCGACGACCACGCCGGGCTCAAGAAAGCGATCCGGGAAGCGCTGACGGATGCCGCATGGCAGCGCTGCTACGTGCATTTTCTGCGCAACGCCCTGGACTACCTGCCGAGGAAGGCCGACGACGATTGTCTGCAGGAACTGCGCTGGATCTACGACCGGCGGGACATTCAGGAAGCCAATCGGGATCTGGCGGCCTGGATCGGCAAATGGGCGGGCAAATAGTCGCCCCTGCAAAATTCATTTCAAGCCAGCGCCCAGCGTTGATCTGAGTTTT
>NZ_JBBAPF010000022.1:0-49446 GCF_040400975.1 Limnohabitans sp.
CAAGTTGCGTGAAAAATACCCCCAAGTCAACATCAGCCTACACCAAGGTGCGCCCGACCAAGTGGCCAAAATGTTGTTGGACGATACGGCCGAGATCGGCATCGCCACCGAGTCTTTGTCTGCTTATGAAGACTTGGTTACCCTGCCTTGCTACGAATGGCAACACGTGCTGGTTTTGCCTTTGGACCACCCCTTGGCAGCCAAACCCACTTTGTCTTTAGAAGACATTGCCAGCGAGCCCCTGATCACTTACCACCCCTCTTTCACAGGTCGCAGCCGGATTGACCAAGCCTTCGCAGCCAAAAAAATCACGCCCCGCATCGCCCTTGAAGCGATTGACTCTGACGTGATCAAAACCTATGTGCGCCTTGGCCTTGGCATCGGTATCGTGGCCGAAATGGCCGTGAAGGACGACCCCATCAAAGATCTGGCGGTTCGACCACTTGGCGCTTTGCTGGGCATGAATGTGGCCCGAGTGGCCTTCAAACGGGGAGCTTATTTGCGCCAATTTGTCTACCAATTTGCCGAAATGCTGAGTGACCGACTGACCGCTCCTTTGGTCGCACGGGCCATGATCGGCCACGTCAACGATTACGAACTTTGAACCTGCCATGAACGCACGTACACCTGATATTGTCTCCAAAGCGCCCCACATGGGCACCACCATCTTTACCGTCATGTCGGCCTTGGCCGCCGAAAAAAATGCTGTCAATCTGGGGCAAGGCTTTCCGGACTTTCCCTGCGACCCGCGCCTTCCGGCCTTGGTCAACGACGCCATGTGTGAGGGCCTGAACCAATACCCGCCCATGACGGGTGTGGCGCCCTTGCGCGAGGCGGTATCGTACAAAATTCAAAACCTTTACGGACGGCACTATGAAGCGGTGAGCGAAATCACCGTCACTGCAGGGGCGACCCAAGCCATCTTGACCATCGTGTTGGCCATCGTGCACCCTGGCGACGAGGTCATCGTGCTGGAGCCTTGCTACGACAGCTATGTGCCCAACATCGAGTTGGCTGGCGGTGTGGTGGTGCGTGTGCCGCTTACCCCTGGCTCTTTCCGTCCAGATTTTGACAAAATCCGGGCCGCCATCACATCCCAAACCCGGGCCATCCTGATCAACTCGCCACACAACCCCAGCGGCATGATCTGGTCCAAGCAAGACATGCTCACGCTGCAAGAAATTTTGGAGCCCACCAACATCGTACTGATCAGCGATGAGGTTTACGAGCACATGGTCTACGCCCCTAACCAGCACTGGAGCGCAGCCCACTTCGACGGCTTGGCCGCCCGCGCCTTCATCGTGTCCAGTTTTGGCAAGACCTACCATGTGACGGGCTGGAAAATTGGCACCGTAGCGGCCCCGGCGGCTTACACGGCCGAGTTCCGCAAAGTACACCAGTTCAATGTATTCACCGTGAACACCCCCATGCAACATGCGCTGGCACGCTTCATGGCCGACCCTGCGCCCTACTTGGAACTGCCAGCCTTTTACCAACGCAAGCGCGATTTGTTCCGCGCAGGCTTGGCGCAAACGCACTTCAAATTGCTGCCGGGCGAGGGCACTTACTTTCAATGCGTGGACATTTCGGGTTTGAAGGTGCCCGAGAAAAATCTGAGCGAAGCTGACTTTTGCAAATGGCTGACCACCAACATCGGTGTGGCCGCTATTCCACTGTCGGCTTTTTATGGCAACGGTTTTGACCAAAAGGTCATCCGCTTTTGCTTTGCGAAGCAGGACCACACGCTGTTAGCCGCGCTGGACAAACTCAAGGGCCTTTGAAGCATGGCGTTCATGATCTGGGCTTGATGACCCTGTTCAAATTTTGGGGCCAATCATGGCTCACCGCCCTGGCTTTGTTGGGCTTGACCGCCTGCTCGCCCAGTCCGGCGCAAATCGCTTCGGTGCCCGTGCGTGATGATCCACCAAGTGCCAGCGCACCAGCACCTTTGCCGGTTCAGTTCCATCTCACAGATGGGCAAAGTTTGGCCGGTCGCGTTTGGCACCATCCCCAACCTCGTCACATCGTGCTGGGTGTGCATGGCTTCAACGACCACAGCAAGGCTTTTGAGCCCTTGGCACAGCATCTGAGAAGCGAATTGGGGGCCACCGTCTATGCCTATGACCATCGCGGATTTGGGGCTAACCCGTCCCCCGGGGTCTGGCCTGGCTCTGCCCCGCTGCTGGAAGACCTGCGGCAGATTGCCTCGCAATTGCGACAACGTCATGCGGGCTTGACGTTCACGGTGGTGGGCGAAAGCATGGGCGCCGCCGTGGTGTGGGTGGCAGCCTCTGAGCAGCCCGGCCTGTTGGCAGACCAATTGGTTCTGAAGGCCCCTGCCGTCTGGGGTGCCAACAGCATGCCTTGGTACCAAAGACTGAGCTTGAACTTCATGAACGCCCTAGCGCCCGACATGCGCCTGACGGGTCGGGGTGTTCAGTCATTGGGGATCACTCCCACCAATGACCCTGATGTTTCGCGCGAACTCAGTCGCGATCCGCTATTTATCAAAGCCACCCGCATCAGCAGCTTGGCCGGCGTGACCGAGCTCATGGGCCGAGCACAAGCCCTGAGCCTTCCACCACCGCAGCGAAGTTTGGTGTTGTACGGTTTGCGCGACCGCATCATCCCGCCACCGCCGGTGTGCGATTGGCTGACGCACCTGAATGCCACAGGGGCTCCCATCACCGAAATCGATTTTGTGATTTATCCTGAAGGTTGGCATCTTTTGACGCGCCAATTGCAAACCCACGAAGTGCTGCGCGACATGCAACAGTGGATAGAAAAAACGCCATTGAACCCAAGGAAAAGTGCCCTAGAAGCACAAGATGCGGTGTGCAGCAAGCGGCCTAAACACTGAGCACTGAACCCTGAATTTTGAAGATTTCACCCCCATGACACCTCGACCAATCATCGCCTTGCTTTTGTTGTGTCTTTTGATGCCCAGTGCTTTTGCGCAGCGAATGTTCGACAACAGCGGAAGGGCTCTTGGAAGGCTGGATGCCGAGCGGATTTACAACGCATCAGGTCAACAAGTGGGTCGCATCGATGGTGAACGCATCTACGACGGATCTGGGCGCCAATTAGGACGCATTGAAGGCGACCGGGTTTACAGTGCATCGGGGCGCCAAATCGGCCGCATTGATGGGGACAGGCTCTACAGCGCCCAAGGCACGCAGATGGGCCGCATCGATGGCGATCGCTTGTACGATGGATCTGGCCGCCAGATTGGCCGTGCCGATGGGCTGCGCCGGATGCAAATGATCGTGTTCTTTTATTTTTTCATGTGAGACGACCCATGACTGTTCGTGACATCCTCAAAATGGGCGATGCGCGCCTGTTGCGCGTGGCAGAGCCCGTGCAGACCTTCGACACCCCCGAGCTCCATGCCTTGATCGCCGACCTGCAAGACACCATGGCCGCCGTGAACGGTGCAGGTCTGGCCGCCCCGCAAATTGGCGTGAACTTGCAACTGGTGATTTTTGGCAGCACGGCATTCAACCCGCGCTACCCGGGCCGCCCGCTGGTGCCACGCACAGTGCTGGTCAATCCGCAGATCACCCCCCTGGGGATCGAGGAAGAAGACGATTGGGAAGGCTGCTTGTCGGTGCCGGGCTTGCGCGGTGTGGTGCCGCGCTGGTCGCGTATCCGCTACACCGGTTTTGACGAAAAAGGGATAGCCATAGACCGCAGCGTGGACGGATTCCATGCCCGGGTGGTGCAGCACGAATGCGACCACCTGATCGGCAAGCTCTACCCCATGCGGGTACGAGACTTCACACGCTTTGGCTATACCGAAGTGCTGTTCCCCGACATCAGTGCAGCCGAGGACGATTGAAAAGTCAGGGTTTCTGACCCGAAAGCAACACGGCCAAACCCGCATCGTCGAGCACTCGAACACCCAAGTCTTGGGCCTTGTCAAGCTTGGTGCCTGCCTCGGCGCCAGCCACAACGTAGTGGGTTTTCTTGCTGACTGAGCCTGCGACTTTGGCACCCAAGGACTCGAGCTTTTCCTTGGCTTCGTCGCGGCCCATGCTTTGCAGAGTGCCCGTCAGCACCACGGTGATACCGGCCAAGGGCATTTCGGTGGGGGCCAGCGCGTGACCTTCAGGCCAATTCACGCCCGCGTCCCGCAAGGCTTGCACCACCTCGCGATTGTGCGGTTGGTCAAAAAAGGTGCGGATGCTGTGCGCGACCACTGGGCCCACGTCGGTCACTCGCAATAGTGCGTCTTCACTGGCCACCATGACGGCGTCGAGTTGCCCAAAATGGCGCGCCAGTTCTTTGGCCGTGGCCTCGCCCACATGGCGGATGCCCAAGCTGAACAAGAATCGTCCAAGCGTGGTGGTTTTGGACTTTTCCAATGCTTCGAGGAGGTTAACAGCCGATTTCTCGGCCATGCGGTCCATGTTGGCCAGTATGTCGGGCTTCAGGTGGTACAGGTCAGCCAAGGTTTTGACGTGTCCTGCATCGACCAGTTGGTCCACCAGTTTGTCACCCAAGCCATCCACATCCATGGCGCGGCGGTGGGCAAAGTGCCAAACGGCTTGCTTGCGCTGAGCGCTGCAAAACAGCCCGCCCGTGCAGCGGTGATCGGCTTCGCCCTCTTCCCGCTCGGCCAGGCTCCCGCACACTGGGCAGTGGCTCATCATGGTGAATTGCGGCGCATCGGCCAGGCGACGGTCTAGCACCACCGACACCACTTCGGGGATCACATCGCCGGCACGTCGCACGATCACGGTGTCGCCCACCCGCACGTCTTTTCGGCGGGCTTCCAATTCATTGTGCAGCGTGGCATTGGTCACTGTGACCCCACCCACAAACACCGGAGCCAGCTTGGCGACGGGCGTCAGCTTGCCGGTACGTCCCACCTGCACGTCAATGGCCTGGACGGTGGTCATTTCTTCTTGAGCCGGGTATTTGTGGGCCACGGCCCAGCGCGGCTCGCGCGTCACAAAACCCAGGCGAGCCTGCTGCGCCAGGTCGTTGACTTTGTAGACAACACCGTCGATGTCATAAGGCAAGGCATCGCGTTCGGCCGATATGCGCTGGTGAAAAGTCACCAATCCTGCTGCGCCTGGCACACAAGACGTTTGCTCGGCCACAGGAAAGCCCCAAACCTTGAGCTGATGGAGCATCTCAAAGTGCGTGCCCCACTGCGGACCGCCTACGGCGGGTGGCGTGATGTCCCCCAAACCATAGGCAAAAAAGCTCAAGGGGCGCTCAGCGGCGATGCCTGAATCCAGTTGCCGCACCGCGCCAGCGGCAGCATTGCGCGGGTTGACGAAGGTTTTTTCGCCCTTGGTGCCTGCTGCGATGCGTTGGCGCTGGCGCTCGTTCAGGCGCTCAAAGTCATCCCGGCGCATATAGACCTCACCGCGCACTTCCAGCACAGCAGGGGCATCGGGCGGCAAACGCAGCGGAATCTGTCCGATGGTACGGATGTTGGCGGTGACCTCTTCACCCGTTTCGCCATCGCCCCGGGTGGCCGCTTGCACCAGCACGCCGTTTTCGTAGCGCAAGCTCATGGCCAGGCCATCAAATTTAAGTTCACCCACGTAGTCCACGGGCGGATCAGATTCACTCAAGCCCAGCTCTTTGCGGATGCGGGTGTCAAAAGCCTCGGCCCCGCTGGCTTCGGTATCGGTTTCGGTGCGGATACTGAGCATGGGCACGCGGTGCGTGACCGGGGCAAAGACATCCAACACCTGCCCACCGACACGTTGGGTGGGCGAATCGGGCGTCATCAGCTCGGGGTGGACCGACTCCAGCACTTGCAGCTCGCAAAAAAGCCGGTCGTATTCTGCGTCCGGAATTTCAGGCGCATCGAGGGTGTAGTAAGCGTGCGAATGATGGTGAAGTTGATTTCGCAAGACCTGCGCCCGAGCGGTTGGCGTCAATGGGCTGCTGTCGGTGGACTGGCCAGACGCCGGAGGTGTCGACTTTGATGGTTCTGGGGACACATCGCCAAACAGGTCGGGCGTGCGGGGATTCAAGGCTTGGGCCCCATCAAGAGAACAGGCGCCGCGCTTGGGGCGAGCCAGCAGACAGCTCGCGAGCATCGAGGGCGTCATAAAGCTGCTGTAAATCTCCGCCGATTTGATCCAGCGCATCGGCGTTCAAGCTTTGACCCTCACCATCGGTGATGGCCCCGTCCATGGCTTCAGCCAGCAAACGTCCGGCTTCTCTGAGACGTGTAAAAGGCTCGTCCTCCCTAGCGGTTTGGGGCACGTCCAGGCTCAATGTAAAAGAGCGAATGGCCGACAATGCAGGGTCTTCGGCCAAGGCCGCATGCGAATCGAACGTGAGGGCCAAAACCGGTGGCAAGCCCTGTTCTGCAGCAGGCAAGACCATGCGACCGGGCATGACCCCTGGAACAAAGCCCAAACGACCGGCATGCTGCTGAATGTAGCCAGGACTCCAAGCTGCGCTGTGGGCGCAAAGGGTAAAGCTCAACTGCGCATCGTGCACGCTGGCGAACTGATCGAGTTCGCGTGCACGGGCGACTTCTTCGAGCATGTCACTGAAACTGGGCGTACCACCCACAGCATCGGCAAAAGCTTGGGTTTTGACGACAAACTCTGAAAACTCAATGTTGTTCAGCGCCCCCATGCGGTTGGCCAACTGCACCCCCGCCTGAAAAGCGGTGTAGCGCCGTGAGGGAGCCAAGCTGTCCCACAAGCCGGTTTCTTGCGACAGGCCTTCGACCATGAACAATTTGCTGCCGACACGGCGCGTGACGGGCAAAGCCGCTAAAGCAGCATCACCCGACACCGCTTGGTCCACTTCAATCAAAGCGATCACATCAATCAGCGCATCCAAAGCGATTTTCCGCTCCAGCAAAGGCAGACTGCCGAAACCGTCATCCAATGCAGGCCCATGCCCAGCGGTCGGGCTGGGGGCCAGATCGGACTCCAGAACGGGCTCGGTCACACCGGCCACAGGTTCGCGCAACGGGTCGGCTTGTCGGGGTTCGTTTTTTCGCGAGGTCCACTGGTTGTAAACCACCACGGCCGCAACCGTGAGCGCGCCAATGGCTGCCAAACTCATCTGCAAAGAACTCATCGATTCCAACATAAGGTCCTCAAGCCAGATCGGCCAATGAAACTGCGGACTCCATGTCCACAGCCACAATGCGTGAAACGCCCTGCTCCTGCATGGTCACGCCAATCAATTGCTCAGCCATTTCCATGGCGATCTTGTTGTGGCTGATGAACAGGAACTGGGTCTCTTTGCCCATGCCCTTGACCAGTTTGGCGTAGCGCTCGGTGTTGGCGTCGTCCAGCGGCGCGTCCACCTCGTCCAACAAGCAAAACGGGGCCGGGTTGAGCTGAAAAATCGCAAACACCAAGGCGATGGCCGTCAGGGCTTTTTCGCCACCCGACAGCAAGTGGATGGTCTGGTTTTTCTTGCCGGGCGGCTGCGCAAGCACCTGAACACCTGCATCCAGAATTTCGTCGCCGGTCATCACCAAGCGGGCATTGCCACCCCCAAACAGCTCGGGGAACATGCGGCTGAAGTGCTCGTTGACGATCTTGAAGGTGCCGCCCAGCAACTCACGTGTTTCGGCATCGATCTTGCGGATCGCGTCTTCCAGCGTGTTCATCGCATCGGTCAGATCGGCGCACTGCGCGTCAAGGAACACCTTGCGCTCGCGGGAAGTGGTCAGCTCTTCCAAGGCGGCCAAGTTGACCGGACCAAGCGCGCTGATTTCGCGCTGGATGCGGTCGATCTCGCCTTGTAAACCGGTCACGCGCACCTGGCCCGCCTCAATCGAAGCGGCCACGGTCTGCAGGTCGGCTTGCGCATCGGCCAGCAGCTGGGTATATTGCTCAAGACCCAAGCGAGCAGCTTGCTCCTTGAGTTGCAAATCGGTGATGCGTTGACGCAATGGGTCGAGTTCACGCTCAAAACTGACCCGGCGCTCATCGCTGGCACGCAGCTTGGCGGTCAGGTCGTCATAGGCGCTGCGACAAGCGCCCAAGGCTTGCTCGCGCTCCAGCTTGACGGCCAGCACGTTTTGCAACCCGGCTTGCGCCGCTGCATCCGTCAGCCGGCTGAGTTCATCATGCGCACGCTGCCTTTCGACATCGATACTGGCCATTTGCTGCTGAGCGGTCTCGATCGTGCGGTTCAGCTCAGCCCGGCGGGCATCCAGGCTGCGCTGTGAGAACTGCGCCTCTTGGGCGCGGCGCTCCAGCCCGCGCTGTTGTTCTCGGCACTCGGCCAGTTTGCGCTCGGCCTCGATGACGCGTTCGTCCAGCTGGGCGTGGCGCTCTTGTGTGTCAGCCAGCTGCATGTCCAGCTCTTCAAAGCGCGCTTCTGCCGTGACACGGCGCTCTTGCAGCTCGTCTAGCAAAGCGTCCACTTCGGACAGGTCGTTGTTGATCTGCTCGCTGCGGGCACGGGTTTGCGCTAGCAGTTGTGACAGGCGCAGGGTCTCGACCTGCAGCTCGTGCGTGCGCGACTGGCTTTCGCTGGCTTCGCGGCGAACGGTGATCAAGCGTTGCGAGGCATCGGCATAGGCCGCTTCGGCCCTCACCAGGGCGCTGCGGCTTTCTTCCGAAATCAGGGTCTGGGCACGCAGTTGCTTTTCCAGGTTCTCGATCTCCTGCGCACGGGCCAAGAGACCCGCTTGCTCGGAGTCTTGCGCGTAAAACACCACGCTGTTGAGGTCCACCGCATGGCCAGCCTGCACCAACAGGGTTTCACCGGCTTGCAGCTGGCTGCGCCAGGTCAAGGCGTCTTCCAAATTGGGGGCGGTGTAGCAGCCTTGCAACCAGTCAGCCAACAGGGCCGACAAACCGGCGTCGTGCACGCGCAGCAAATCGACCAAAGGCTTGCAGCCAGCGGGCATGCCGCTGCGCGGTGAGGCTTTGGCGGCCAGCGGGGGGCTGAAAAAGCTCAGCTTCGCAGGCGGCGCGTCATGGGCAAACGCGCGCACCATGTCCAGGCGAGAAACTTCCAGGGCGGACAGGCGCTCGCGCAGGGCGGATTCAAGGGCGTTTTCCCAACCAGGCTCGATGTGGATTCGGCTCCACAGGCCTTCCAAGCCCTCCATGCCGTGCTTGGACAACCAAGGCTTGAGCTTGCCGTCGGTACGCACTTTTTCTTGCAAGGCCTTGAGCGCCTCAATGCGGGCGCTCAAATCAGCCAACTTGGCCGACTCTTGGTTCACAGCGGTTTGGCGCGTGCGGCGGTCATCGTCGAGCGCGGGCACCTGTTCTTGCAAATCCTGCATCCTGGCTTCGGCCTCGGCAGACAAGGCTTCGGCCTCGGCCAGTTGTTCTTGCAAGTTGTGCAAACGCGCCTCGTCAGGCGCGGCCAGGGCATTGCGGTCGGTCAGCAAGCGTTCGCGGCGGTTGTCGAGTTGGCGCGCTTGCTCTTCAACGTTGCGTTGGTCTGCGGCCAGCACACCGATTTGCTGCTGCACCTGCACCACGGTGGCACGCTGGGAAGTGGCATCGTTTTGGGCTTTGCGCAGGGCTTCTTCCAAATCAGGCAGGGCCATGGCCTGGTCTTCAACCTGGGCGGCCAGCGTCATGTTCTGATCTTCGGCCATGGCCGCTTGCTCGGCCAAGGTTTCCAACTCGGCTTGGGCGTCTTGGCTGCGGGTGCCCCATTGCGCGGTTTGCTCGATCAACTGCTGCAAACGCTGCTCTGCGCGTTGGCGGCCTTCGACCACAAAGCGAATTTCGGCTTCCAGCCGACCCACTTCTGCACTGGCCTCGTACAAAGCACCCTGCGCCTGGTTGACCTGGTCACCCGCCGCGTAATGAGCCTGGCGAATCGTCTCTAGATCGGCTTCCACATGCCGCAAATCGGCCATGCGCGACTCCAGCGCATTGACGGCCTGGTCCACTTCCGACTTCATGCGGCCTTGGTCAGTCTCGGCATCGCGGCGCTTCAAAAACCACAGCTGGTGCTGTTTCAGCGTGCTGTCGGCTTGCAGGGCGTTGTACCGACGGGCCACTTCGGCCTGTTTTTCGAGCTTTTCGAGGT
Organism: Limnohabitans sp.; assembly: GCF_040400975.1. Lineage (GTDB taxonomy): Bacteria > Pseudomonadota > Gammaproteobacteria > Burkholderiales > Burkholderiaceae_C > Limnohabitans_A. Next base: position 10,003 of record NZ_JBBAPF010000022.1, read on the forward strand.
TGGCGTTCAACTCGCGCAGGATGTCATCAACCCGTGTCAGGTTCTCGCGCGTATCGGACAGTCGGTTTTCGGTTTCGCGGCGGCGCTCTTTGTATTTCGAGACGCCGGCGGCTTCTTCGAGGAACAAACGCAACTCTTCAGGGCGCGACTCGATGATGCGGCTGATTGTGCCCTGCCCGATGATGGCGTAAGCGCGTGGGCCCAGGCCTGTGCCCAAAAACACGTCCTGCACGTCACGGCGGCGCACCGGTTGGTTGTTGATGTAATAACTGCTGTTGCCATCGCGGGTCAGCACACGCTTGACCGCGATCTCGGCAAATTGGCCCCACTGGCCACCGGCGCGGTGGTCGGCGTTGTCAAACACCAACTCAACACTGGCACGGCTGGCCGGTTTGCGGGTATTGGTGCCGTTGAAGATGACGTCCTGCATGGACTCGCCACGCAATTCTGAGGCCTTGGACTCGCCCAACACCCAACGCACCGCGTCCATGATGTTGGATTTGCCGCAACCGTTGGGGCCGACCACGCCCACCAGCTGCCCTGGCAGCAAGAAGTTGGTCGGTTCGGCAAACGATTTGAAGCCTGAAAGCTTGATGGAATTGAGGCGCACGGCGGTAAGGAGTCGGTCTCAGGATCAATAAAGACGTCAATGTTAACTGACAGTGATGGTCATGATGTCTTTGCAACCCGCCAGTGTCTGCAAAAGCCTCAACCGTGAATTCAGCCCATCCATCCCGGATAATCGAATCATGAACCCCCTACTTGCCAAGCTGAAACCCTATCCCTTTGAACGGCTCAAACAGCTGTTCGCCAGCGTCACACCCAATCCCGAGCTGCGCCACATCAGTTTGGGGATTGGAGAACCCAAACACGCCACACCGGCTTTCATTCAGGAAGCTCTCAAGGCGGCGGTGGCCACCGGTCTATCGGCTTACCCGGCGACAGCTGGCGAACCCGCTCTGCGCAAAGCATGCGCTGCCTGGCTTCAAACCCGCTACCAATTGAGTTTGGACCCCCTAACGCAGGTGCTGCCGGTCAACGGCTCGCGTGAGGCGCTGTTTGCCCTGACGCAGACCGTGATCGACCCGACCCGCACCGGCGCGACAGTGGTCAGCCCCAACCCTTTTTATCAAATCTACGAGGGCGCGGCCTTGCTGTCAGGGGCTGCGCCCTATTACGTGCCCAGCGATCCGGCCCGAAACTTTGCCAATGCTTGGGACAGCGTGCCTGCCGAAGTCTGGGCCCGCACCCAACTGCTGTTCGTTTGTTCGCCCGGCAACCCCACGGGTGCGGTCATGTCCTTGTCCGAATGGGAAAAGCTCTTCGCCCTGTCCGACCAACACGGTTTTGTGATCGCGTCGGACGAGTGCTACAGCGAGATTTATTTTCGCGAAGAAGCGCCCTTGGGAGGTTTGGAGGCGGCAAAGCAGCTGGGCCGTCACGACTTCAAACGCCTGATCGCCTTCACCAGCCTCAGCAAGCGCAGCAATGTGCCGGGCCTGCGCAGCGGTTTTGTGGCAGGCGACGCGGCCATCATCCAGCAGTTTTTGCTCTACCGCACCTACCACGGCAGTGCCATGAGTCCGGTGGTTCAATCGGCCAGCGTGGCCGCCTGGGGCGACGAAAAGCATGTGGTGGATAACCGCAACCAGTACCGCGCGAAGTTCGCCCAAGTCACCCCCGTGCTGGCTGAAGTGCTGGATGTGAAATTGCCCGACGCCAGCTTTTACCTCTGGGCTGGCGTGCCCGCAGGCTGGCAAGGCGACGATGCCGCATTTGCTCAAGCGCTTTACGAAGCCGAACACGTCACCGTGTTGCCCGGCAGCTACTTGGCGCGTGATTTCAACGGCAGTAACCCCGGGCGGGGTCGCTTCCGCATGGCGCTGGTCGCCGAAACCGCCGAGTGCCTGGAAGCGGCCGAGCGCATCGCCCGATTTGTCCGCGCCCACCCCAAGAAGGCTTGAAGATGACCACCTGTCACGACACCCTGCGCTTTGCCGAGCAGTTGATCTCCAAACCCTCGGTCACCCCCAACGATGCCGGCTGCCTGGACCTGATCGAAGACGCTTTGAAGCCTTTGGGCTTTGCCTGCGAATTCATGGACTCTGGTCCTGACACCTTCCGAGTGCGGAACCTGTGGGCCAAGCGCGCGGGCACCTCAGGTCAGACCCTGGCCTTTGCGGGCCACACCGACGTGGTGCCCACCGGGCCGCTCACGCAATGGGACAGCGACCCCTTCACCCCTACCCACAAAAACGGCAAGCTGTTTGGGCGCGGCGCAAGCGACATGAAAACGTCCTTGGCAGCCATGGTGGTCGCGGTGCAGGAGTTTCTTGCGGCTAACCCCAACCCCGCTTTGGGCATCGCCTTTTTGCTGACCAGCGACGAAGAAGGTCCTGCGCTCGACGGCACGGTGGTGGTCTGTGACAAGCTCCAGGCCCGTGGCGATGCGCCGCAGTTTTGCATCGTGGGTGAGCCCACCTCGGTATTGCAAACCGGCGACATGATCAAAAACGGCCGACGCGGCACCTTGAGCGGCAAGCTCACCGTCAAAGGCGTTCAAGGTCACATTGCCTACCCTCACCTGGCCGATAACCCCATCCACCGCCTGGCCCCCGCACTGGCCGAGCTGGTCAGCATCCGCTGGGACGAAGGCAATGCGTTTTTCCAACCTACCAGCTGGCAAGTGAGCAACATCCACGCAGGCACGGGCGCAAGCAACGTGATCCCGGGCGACTGCGTGGTGGATTTCAACTTCCGTTTTTGCACCGAATCCACACCCGAAAGCCTGCAGCAGCGCCTGAAAGCGGTGTTAGACCGCCAGGGTCTGAAGTACGAGCTGACCTGGACCCTGGGTGGTCGACCATTTCTGACCACGCCAGGTACCTTGGTGGCCGCTATCCAGCAAGCCATCACCGACGAAACCGGTTTGAAGACCGAACTGTCCACCACAGGAGGTACCAGCGACGGCCGCTTCATCGCGCAGATTTGCCCGCAAGTCGTCGAGTTCGGCCCTCCCAACGCGACCATACACAAGGTCAATGAGCATGTGGCGCTCGCCGACATCGCCCCGCTCAAAGGCATCTACCGCCGCACGCTGGAACAACTCAACGCAGGTCTGTCCGCATGAGGGCTTCGAACCTTTCGGGGTTGATCGCAGCGTCGGCCGAGCGACTCCAGCAAGCCGGTGTGGCTTTCGGCCACGGCACCCTCAACGCTTTTGACGAAGCTGTTTGGTTGGTGCTCTGGCGTCTAGGCCTGCCGCTGGACACCGACTTGGACGAAGTGGCAGAACAAGCTGTAACGCCAAAGCAGCAAGCGGGGTGCGCGTCGCTGATCGAGGCGCGCATTGCCACCCGCAAGCCTGCCGCTTACCTGACGCAAGAAGCCTGGTTGCAAGGCGTGTCGTTTTACATCGACGAGCGGGCCATCGTGCCGCGCAGCCTGATCGCCGAAGTGCTGGCCGACGCGACCATCGATGCCTGGCTGAGTGATCAGACGAAAAATGTACTGGACCTGTGCACCGGCAACGGCAGCCTGGCCGTGCTGGCCGCTTTGGCTTGGCCCGAAGTGCAAGTCACCGGGGCCGACATCTCGGATGACGCACTGGCCGTGGCCGCAATCAACCTGGTACGCCACGAACTGCAAGAGCGCGTGAGGCTGGTGCACAGTGATGGCTTGTCGGCATTGCCAGGCCCGTTTGACCTCATTTTGTGCAACCCCCCTTATGTGTGTCAGGCCAGCATGGACGCGCTGCCTGCTGAGTACCGCGCCGAGCCTGAACTGGCGCTGGCAGGTGGCACGGACGGCATGGACTTTGTGCGCCAGTTGTTCAAAGATGCGCCGTCCCGCATGAGCCAACAGGCCATCTTGGTGCTGGAGATCGGCAACGAGATTGAACACTTCATGGCGGCATTTCCCAAACTTGAAGTCGCTTGGCTTGACACCAGTTCAGGCAACGAAGAAGTCATGTTGATCACCCGAGAAGCTTTGCTCAGCCTTTGAAGGGCTTCACCTCAGCTAGCTTCAGCTCTGCAAACTGTCTTTCGCCACCATGCCTGAAAGAGGCTCCCACATCGGCGAAAATACTGGGCTGTGTGATTGGCTTCAGCGCCTGACCATGTGCCTGTTTTTTATCCCGGAGCTTGTCCGGACACTGCTTTTTTCATGATCAACCTCAAAAACGTCACCCTGCGCCGAGGCACCAAAGTGCTGCTGGACAAAGCCTCTGTCACACTCAACCCGGGAGAAAAAGTCGGTTTGGTTGGGCGCAACGGTGCAGGCAAATCCACGTTGTTTGCTTTGTTCAATGGGACCCTGACCGAAGATGGGGGCGATTTTGAGATGCCGCGTCAGTGGCGCATGGGTCAGGTGGCGCAAAACATGCCTGAAACCGACCAGCCTGCCTCCGACTTCGTGCTGGAAGGTGATACCCGCCTGGCCGAATTGCGCCAGCGCCTGATGGCCGCAGAGGCCAGCGGCGACGGCATGGAGATGGCCCACGTTTACACCGACCTGGCCGACGCCGGCGATCACGACGCTCTGCCCCGCGCCGAAGCTTTGATTTTGGGTCTTGGATTTCGGGTGGACGAGCTGAACAACCCGGTCAACAGCTTTTCAGGCGGCTGGCGCATGCGCTTGCAGCTGGCGCGTGCACTGATGTGCCCATCCGACATCTTGCTGCTGGATGAGCCCACCAACCACTTGGACTTGGACGCGTTGGTCTGGCTGGAAGCTTGGTTGCAGCGATACACCGGCACCATGATCGTGATCAGCCATGACCGGGAGTTTTTGGATGCGGTGACCAACGTCACTCTGCACATTGACCACGCCAAGCTGACGCGCTACGGCAGCAACTACAGCGGCTTTGAAATCTTGCGCGCGCAACAAATGGAGCTGCAACAGGCCTCATTTGCCAAGCAGCAAGACAAAATCGCCCATCTGCAAAAGTTCATCAACCGCTTCAAAGCGCAGGCAAGCAAGGCCAAGCAGGCGCAAAGCCGGGTCAAGGCGCTCGAGCGCATGGAAAAAGTGGCGCCACTGCTGGCAGATGCCGAGTTCACCTTCGGATTCAAGGAACCCAACAACCTGCCCAACCCCATGCTGGCCATCAGCGACGCCAGTTTCGGTTACACCGTGGAGGGCGACACCAAAGCCATCCTGCAAGACGTCAGCAAATCGGTACTGGCGGGCCAGCGCATCGGTATTTTGGGAGCCAACGGCCAAGGCAAGTCGACCCTGGTCAAGACCATTGCCCGCACCATGCCGCTGCTGGCGGGCACACTGACCGAAGGCAAAGGCCTGAACATCGGTTACTTTGCCCAGCAAGAACTCGATGTGCTGCACCCCCAGGACAACCCACTGGAGCACATGATTCGCCTGGCCAAGGAGTTGGGCCCCAACAGCGGCGAGCCCAGCCGCGAGCAAGACCTGCGCAACTACTTGGGCACCTTCAACTTTTCAGGCGACATGGTCAAACAAGCCGTCGGCTCCATGAGCGGCGGGGAAAAAGCCCGCCTGGTGCTGGCCATGATCGTGTGGCAACGGCCCAATTTGCTGCTGCTGGACGAGCCCACCAACCACCTGGACTTGGCCACGCGTGAGGCGCTGTCCATGGCGCTCAACGAGTTTGAAGGCACCGTCATGCTGGTCAGCCACGACCGCGCCTTGCTGCGCGCGGTGTGCGACGAATTCTGGATGGTGGGTCGGGGCAAGGTCGAACCGTTCGACGGCGATTTGGATGATTACCAGAAGTACTTGCTGGAAGAGTCCAAGCGCTTGCGTGAGGTGGCCAAAAACATCGCCCGTGATGCATTGGCACCCACAGCCAACGCCGCCAAACCAGTCGATGCGCAAACCGCAGCAGGTCTGCAGGCGCGCGCCATCGGTCAGGATGCGCCTGATGCAGTGCTTGGCACTGCGCCCGTCACACCTTCAGCCATGACATCGGGGTCCGCAATGCCATTGACCATGACGCCCAGCCTCAGCAACGCCGAGCAGCGCAGGATCGATGCACAAAAACGCCAGCAATTGGCCACACAAACGCGCCCCCTGAGAAAAGAGCTGTTAGAAAACGAGCAGCGCATGGCCAGCATCGAAGCCGAGAAAACAAGCTTGGAAGCCCTGCTGACAATGCCCATTTCCCTTGCCGACATGGCCGACGCAGGTCGTCGGCTCAAAGCCTTGTCTGACGAGGTCAGCGCTTTGGAAGAGCGATGGCTTGAACTGACCTCCAAACTGGAAGAAGCCGCAGCGGCTTGACTGTGCACCCCAAGCCCATTTGCCAAACATTCAAGCGCGAAATTGATACGCAACAGGTTTCAAATGTTTCTGCAGCAAGTCCAGTTGGATGCCCACTTGACGAGAATGGCTCTGGAAAATCAAGGACAAAAATAAAAAAAGCACTTTGAATTGAAATTCAAAGTGCTTTTAAATATGGTGGGACCAGCGGGGGTCGAACCCACGACAAACGGATTAAAAGTCCGCTGCTCTACCAACTGAGCTATGGTCCCTTTGCCAAGGTGCACGCACTCCAGCAAGACTCAAATTATAGCCTTAATTTTTAGGCTTCTTGGCCAGGCTTGCCAAAAAATTCAAAATTTCAGAGGCTGCGCACATGCCAAAAGTGGCTGTCACGCTGACCACAGAACCATAACCGTGGCAATTGAGTGAGCCATCGCCGTCGATGGCACATGACGCATCTGGAGGCGCCACAGACTCTCGGCTGAACACCCCTTGAACGCCCATGCGCTGATCACCTCGCGCGGCCTGATGGTGTTTGCGCAAACGGTAACGCAATTGGGCCAGCAAGGGGTCGTGCGTGATGCGCGACAAATCGTCCACATCCACCTTGTGCGCCAAACGCTTGCCCCCCGCAGCGCCGACGGTGATGAAACCGACCCCCATCTGGGTAGCCCAATGGGCCAAAGACACTTTGGCCTTGACCTGATCGCAGGCATCGATCAGCGCATCCGGAACTTCACCTAGCAAAGCAGGCCAGTTGTCAGGCGTCACAAAATCATCCACCACATCCACCCTGCAAGCGGGGTGAATTTGGGCAATACGCGCCTGCATGGCCAAGACCTTGGACTGTCCCGTGGTCACTGTCAGAGCATGGATCTGGCGGTTGATGTTGGACTCTGCAATGTGGTCCATGTCGATCAAGGTCAAACGCCCCACGCCCGATCGAGCCAAGGCTTCTGCAGACCAAGAGCCCACGCCACCCAAACCCACGACCACCACATGTGCTTGGCGAATACGTTGAGCGCCAGACACACCATAAAGGCGCTGTAGCCCACCAAAGCGGCGTGCATCGTCGGTCTCACCTGCGAGCGATTGAAAGTCATCGGTTTCATGCATCGGGGCTACCCAACTCATCCGTGTTGACGCATTTGCCACTGCAACGCGGCGTATGCACCTAAAAAAATACCCATGACCGACAATAAACTGCCCAAGCTGAGGGTAGACAATCCCGTCAGCCCTTGGCCAAAGGTGCAACCCATGGCCAACACCCCACCGGCCCCCATAAGGCTGCCACCGATCAGGTGCAGAACCAAGTCTTCGCGATGGGCAAAACTCTCCCACCGGAAAGAGCCCTCCAAGCACGCACTGATGCAGGCACCTGCCAATACACCCGCTACCGTGACCATGCCCAGCGTCAGTCTCTTGCTGCCATCGCTGTAGTACAAAAGTGCGTCCAGCCAGTAACCCACGGGCGCGGTGAAACTCAAGGCTTCCATGCGACCACTGTGGGTGGTCAAGAAAACAGGCTCCAGCGTCAGCGGGTGCTCCGGAACAAACCCAAACACACCAGTCAGCCACCAAAAAGCCACCACCAGCACACCCAAACCCGCGCCTGTGACCCAATTAGAAAGCGTGTGAAAGCCGCGCTCCTGCATGACCCACACCAGCAACAACACAGCCACCAAAACTGCCGACAAACCCAAGGCGTCGGGCAATGTCAATCCAGTCAGCGCAGACAACCACTGACCGACAAAGGGGCCGTGCGGCAAGTTGACACCAATTGGATCAATGTAATTGACGCGCCAAACAGCGGTCAGGCCTTTCATGGTGGCCAAACCGGCCACCGCCATGGCCATCAAGACGACCAAGGACTTCAAGTTGCCGGCGCCCAAGCGCACCAAGGATTTGCTGCTGCAACCTGAAGCCAGCACCATGCCCACACCAAAGAAGGCGCCACCCAAAAGACCAGAGAGCCAACTCAGATGCTTGGAGGCATAAATGGTGTTGGCCGGTTCGATCCAGCCCACCCAAGCCATCGCACCAAAACCCAACATCGCCACAGCCAAGGCCAAGGCCCACTGGCGAAGGCGAGTGGCTTTGCGCATGAGCACCCAGTCACTGATGGCCCCCATGGTGCAAAAGTGCCCCCGGTGGATCAAAACGCCAGCGGCGAAGGACAAGGCAAAGCCAATGGTCCAAATTTGGACCATCAGTGTCTGCAAGTCATCAGCCGTGATGGGTGGCATCAAAAAATCAGCGCAACCGACTCAAGCGCTCACGGGCAGTGGCTGCGGTTTCAGTGGCGGGGTAGGCTTTGACCAAATCCTCTAAGGTTTTCCGAGCGGCCTTGAGATCTTTGAGTTCCACATGAACGTTGGAGATGGCCAACATGGCCTCGGCAGCCCTGGGGTGCGTTGGTGACTCGGTCAGCAAGCGCTGAAAGTTGGCCAAGGCTTCGCGGTAAGCCTTGTTGGCGTATTGCGCATTGCCAAGCCAGAAGAGGACCGAAGGCTTGTAAACACTGGTGGGGTAACGGTTAAGAAAGCCGGCAAATGCCGCTTGGGCACCCGGAAAATCGCCTTGCCGAAACAAAGCCATGGACCGGTCAAAGTCCGCCTTTTCAGCAGGCTCGACCATCGCCTCGCGACCATCGACGCTGACCTTCACGGGTTCGAATCGGCGCAAACGGTCATCCACCGAGGACAAGCTGTCCTTTTGGCGAAGTTGAACCTCGGTCACATCACGGGCCAAACGCTCTTGCGCACCCAAACTCTGGGCCAAATCAGCACGCAGTTTGTCAATTTGGGTTTGCAAATCCAGCAAGGCAGAACGCAGCTGCCCCAGCGATTGGTTGTGCTGCTGAGTCAACTGAGCGATCTGCTGGGTTTGTTGTTGTGCCGCTTGGTCCATCAGTGCTCGGTTGGCGGTCTGGGCTTGCTCTAAGCGCTGGCGCAAATCCAAGATGGCCCGACGCGCTTCGTCATCACCGAACAAAGCCGCCTGTGCGCTCCCCCCCCAAAAAACCGCAAAGAGCAACAAAGCAAGGCCAGATTTTTTCAATCCCAAAACGGCTTGAGTCATGTCAGACCTCAATAGCGGATTTCAACGCGGCGGTTTTTCGCCTGTTCGATGTCAGACCCGCCTTCGGACAGGAGTTTTTCTTTACCAAAACTCACCGCCTCCAGTTGAGATTCGGGCACGCCCAACAAGCTCAAAGCTTGGCGAACGGCATCCGCTCGCTTTTGACCCAGGGCCAAGTTGTATTCACGACCACCACGGTCATCGGTATGGCCTTCCAAACTGGCTTTGCGCTGTTTGTTGGCTTGCAAAAACTGGGCATGCGAGGCAATGACGGGGCGGGCCTCGGCGCGAATCACAAAACTGTCGTAATCAAAAAAGACCACATGGGCAACACCCACCGGGCCTTGTCCTGCTGCCCTGGCATCAACCGAGACCGTGGGTATGCCCGTTTGCGCTCCCCCTTGGCCAGCACCGATGCCCTGCACGGCCACGGCCACGCCCGCGCCAGAACCTGCCGCAGTGCGCGAACCCGCAGAAGTGGCCGACTTGTCTTCGACCGGAACGTCATCCAATTTGACACCTGAGGCGCACCCGCTGAGCAGGGCACACACCACAACCACCGACCAAATTTGCTTTTTCATAATCAACCTCAAGGATAAAAAACTGTCTTCAACGTTTCAAGGCCTCGCTGGCCCCCAATGGGGTTCGCGCAAATCACCGCCTTGGCCTGCCAAACGGGCCTTGACGCGACCATCCAGGGTGGTGGTCATCAGGGCCTCACCCGCCTGTTGGGTGGCATACACCAATAAACGACTGTTGGGGGCAAAGCTGGGGCGTTCATCAAAAGAAGTCTCTGTCAGTGCGCTGACTTGTCCTGAAGTCAAATCCATCAAGTGGAGTTTGAAGCCAGCGCCCATGCGCGAAACATAGGCCAACCAACGGCCATCGGGACTGATCGCAGGTGAAATGTTGTAGTTACCCGAAAAAGTGACACGCTCTGCCGGTCCGCCTTGGGCAGGCATTTTGTAAATCTGCGGATTCCCACCTCGGTCACTGACAAAAAACAAGGTCTGACCGTCGGGCGAAAAGGCCGGTTCGGTATTGATGCTACCAGTGGTCAAACGCTGGGCCTCTCCACCGTTCAAACCCACTCGCCACAACTGCGAGCCACCGTCGCGACTCAAGGTGGCCACAATGGAACGCCCATCGGGCGCCCAGGCTGGCGCACTGTTGGAGCCTTTGAAGTTGGCCACCTCGCGTCGCTGACCCGTAGCCAATTCGTGGACATACACCACCGGTTTGCGGTTTTCAAAGGAAACATAGGCCAATTGGGCGCCGTTGGGTGACCAAGAGGGCGAGATGATGGGCTCAGGACTGGTGATGGCGGAACGGGCACCCTCGCCATCCGAGTCGGCCACCCACAAGCTGAAGCGTCCAGAGGACTTGGTGACATAGGCAATGCGAGAAGTGAAGACGCCGGGTGTTCCAGTCAACTGCTGGTATACCCAGTCAGACAAACGGTGCGCAGACAAACGCAGATCAGCGGCACCAACCGTGTCTCTGAAGTCTGCTTTTTCTTGTCCTTTGACGGCATCCCACAATCGGGCGCGCACATCAAAGCGCCCATCGGCCAAGCGGTTGACAGAGCCCGCAAGCAAGGCCTCTGCAGACAAGCTGCGCAGGGCCGACCAATCCGGACGGCTCATCTCATCCAGGGCCAAGTTGCCGGTAGGCAGAGGTTTGAATTGGCCAGTGCGCGACAAATTCGCCTGGACGATGCTGGCTATTTTTTGCGGTGCCTGGGCTTCCCCTTTGAAGGGTGTCACCAGCACGGGCAATTGGGTCATGCCCACACCCGTGACTTCGACCCTGAATTGAGCCCCAGCAGCGCTGCTGAAGGCTACTGCACACAAAAAGCTCACAAGAGGTCCCAAGCATCGTGCTGGATAGGAGAACAAAGTCATGAACGTCTCAGCGGAGATATCGGTGTGAAAGCCGTGATCGTACACCCTGAACCGACGCCATTTCGTGAAATCCACACAGATGAAGTGCTGAGCGCACCAGAGCTTGACAGGGTCAGGGCCGCGGCAGGTGTGGCCTGCTTACAATCCAGATTCCATGTCCTCGTCCACACCCTCCCCCGCTTCGGTCCTCGCCCAACCCAGCATTCGTCAAAGGTTGCTGCGTCTGAAGCCCTATTTTGTCCGTCAAAAGTGGGTTTGGGCCCTGGCCATGGGGGCCACTTTGATGGCGGCGCTCACCGAACCCTTGATCCCAGCCTTGTTTCAGCCTTTGTTGGACAACGGATTTGCCGAGAACAAACTGCCTTTGTGGTCGATTCCATTGGCGGTCATTGGTCTGTTCACAGTGCGTGGCTTGGCGCACTTTGTGGCGCAATATGCCTTGGCCCGGGTCACCAATGACGGCATGGAGAAACTGCGCAGCGATCTTTTTGCCAAGTTGGTGCGTTCAGATTTGTCGCTTTTCAGCCGTCAATCGGCCAGCGCCCTGTCGAACACGGTGGTGTACGAGGTACAGGTGGGCGCCTCCCAGTTGGTGTCGGCACTGATTGGTTTGACGCGCGATGGTTTCACCTTGTTGGCTTTGGTGGGCTATTTGATGTGGCTCAATTGGCAATTGACCTTGGTGGTTTTCACGGTGGCGCCGGGTTTGAGTTGGATCATGAAGGTGCTGTCACGACGGCTTTATGGTTTGACTAAGGAAAGCCAGCAAGCGACCGACCATTTAGCCTACGTGGTGGAAGAAAACGTGTTGGCCCACCGCATGGTGCGTCTTCATGGCGCACAGGCTCAGCAAATTGGTCGATTCAATGCGCTGGGCCAGCGCCTGCGTCAGTTGGCGCTCAAATCCACCGTGGCCTCAGCGGCCATGACGCCACTGACCCAAATCATGGCAGCCATCGCACTGTCTTTGGTGTTGGTGATCGCCTTGGTGCAAAGCCGGGATGTGGGCTCCGGCGCAACGGTGGGTGGTTTTGTGGCCTTCATCACCGCCATGCTGATGTTGATTGCACCCATCAAACGCTTGGCCGATGTGGCCAACCCCATCACCAGAGGACTGGCAGCCTTGGAAAGGGGCCTGGGACTGATGCACGATGCCCCAGAAGAGTCCCAAGGCCAACATTCAGCGCTAAGGGTTCGGGGCGCTATCGAGTGGCACGACGTGTCCGTGCAGTTCTCGGCCGATGGCGAGGCGGCCTTATCTCATGTTCAACTGACGGTGCAACCCGGTGAAACCGTGGCTTTGGTCGGTACATCAGGTGCCGGTAAAACCACCTTGATCCAACTGTTGCCACGTTTTTTGAACCCCACCAGCGGCCAGGTGTTGCTGGACGGTGTGCCATTGCCCCAATGGCAGTTGGAGAGCCTGCGCAGCCAATTGGCCATGGTCAGCCAAGATGTCGTGATGCTCAATGACAGCTTGGCTGCCAACGTGAGTTTGGGCCAGTCACCCGACAGAATCAAAGTGGCGCATTGCCTGCAGGCGGCCAATTTGTGGGCCCATGTCCAGACGCTGCCGAACGGGATAGACACCGAACTGGGGCACAACGCCAACCAACTCTCAGGTGGGCAAAGGCAGAGGCTGGCCATTGCCCGGGCCTTGTACAAAGATGCGCCAATCTTGATCTTGGACGAGGCCACCTCGGCGCTGGACAACGAATCCGAGCGGCTGGTACAAGACGCCTTGCAAAAACTGATGCACGGTCGCACCACCCTGATCGTGGCGCACCGTTTGTCCACCATTGAACACGCCGATCGGGTGATTGTGATGGAGCGCGGCCACATTGTGGAGCAAGGGGCACCAGCCCAGTTGCTGGCGCAAGGAGGTGCCTATGCCCGCTTGCACCACAAGGGTGAGTGGAGCCACGAAGAGGAACCCGCCAAGGTCTGACAGGATCCAAACCCTCCCTGTGGGCAATGGGCGTACACCAGGGCATTGAACAGCACCAATCATGGACCCCGCGACAGGTCGATGGGTCCTTTTAAAGCAGAACGATGTCGTATTGCTCGGGGCCCATGCCCGCTTCGACTTGCAACGAAATCGGCTTGGCAATGAAATCCGAGAGCCCCGCCAAGTGCTGGCTTTCTTCGTCCAGCAACAACTCGATCACGGCCGAGGTGGCCACGATGCGGAACTCACGCGGGTTGAATTGACGTGCTTCACGCAAAATCTCGCGCAAGATGTCGTACACGACCGAGCGCGGCGTCTTGACGATGCCTTTGCCCTGACAACTTGGACAGGGTTCGCAGAGCATGTGGGCCAATGACTCGCGTGTGCGTTTTCGTGTCATCTCGAGCAAGCCCAGCGATGAGAATCCCCCCGCCATGGTTTTAACCCGATCACGGGCGAGCTGCTTGCGGAACTCGGACAGCACGGCTTCCTGATGCTCGGGTCGGGCCATGTCGATGAAATCGGCAATGACAATGCCGCCCAAATTGCGCAGCCGAAGTTGACGTGCAATGGCTTGAGCAGCTTCCAAGTTGGTTTTGAAAATCGTGTCTTCGAAATTGCGCGCACCAACATAAGCGCCGGTGTTCACGTCCACGGTGGTCAGGGCTTCAGTTTGGTCGATGATCAGGTACCCCCCCGATTTCAGGTCTACCCTGCGGCCCAGCGCCTTGGCAATTTCCTCGTCGATCGCATAAAGGTCAAAGATCGGCCGCTCACCTTTGTAATGCTGCAAGCGCTCGGCCGCTTTGGGCATGAACTCCTGTCCAAAAGCCTGAAGTTTGGCAAATTGCTCTTGCGAATCGATTCGGATGCTTTGGGTGGCCTCTCCCACCAAATCGCGCACAACTCTTTGCAAAAGCGTCAGATCTTGGTGCAACAAGGAACCAGGCGGCAAACGCAGCGAGGCCTCTTTGGTGCGAGCCCAGGTCTTGCGCAAGTAAGCGATGTCATCACTCAACTCCTCATCGCTGGAATCTTCGGCATTGGTGCGCAAAATGAACCCGCCCCCGGCGGGACCCACCAAAGCCTGCAGCCTTTGACGCAGCGCATCGCGTTGGTCTGCCGGGATTTTTTGGGAGACACCGATGTGGTCGTCCTGCGGCAGAAACACCAAATGGCGTCCCGCGATGCTGATTTGGGTAGAGAGTCTGGCCCCTTTGTTGCCCATGGGTTCCTTGATAACCTGGACCATGATGGCCCGGCCTTCAAACACCTGCTTTTCAATCGGCACGAGCGGCTGGCCCGTGCGAGCCGCTGAGGCCTCGCCCTCGGCATGCTTTTGCCACAAGTCGGCCACATGCAAAAAAGCCGCTTTATCGAGGCCGATGTCAATGAAGGCCGATTGCATGCCCGGCAATACGCGGGCCACTTTGCCCAGGTACACATTGCCCACCAAACCGCGCTCAAGCGTGCGCTCGACATGCAACTCCTGTACCGCGCCAAATTCCACCACCGCGACCCGGGTTTCCTGGGGCGACCAATTGACCAAAATATCTTGTTGCATGGAGGGCATCAGATGGAGAAAAGTGAAAACAATTTGGTGAATGCCTGAGCACCATCAGCGCCTTGGCATGCGCGAACGCTCAACAGCGCACGCCCAAGGAACGCAGCAAAGCGGCAGTCTCGAACAGCGGCAAACCCATGATGCCTGAATAACTGCCCCGGATCTGTTCAATATGGGCAGCAGCCCTGCCCTGCACCCCGTAAGCCCCCGCTTTGCCCATGGGCTCCCCAGTGGACACGTAGGCACGGATTTGGGCACTGGTCATCGGGGCGAAACGCACCCAGGATTGAGACACCGTCGCCACACGCTTGTGCCCTTTTTGTGCGGCAACGGCGGTCAATACGCGGTGGGACTGGCCAGAGAGCAGTTTCAGGATGCGCACGGCATCGGCCGCATCCGCCGGTTTGCCCAAAATCTCAGGTCCTAGACACACGGTGGTGTCGGCGCACAGTACGGGGGCCGCAGGCAGGCCCTGGCGTTTGAGCCGCTTCAGGGCGGCGTCGAGTTTGAGCCCCGTGACGCGCGCCACATACCGCCTAGGCGCTTCGGCGCCGCACACGTGTTCCAAAGACTCGGCATCTTCATCGGGCCCGGCCAAAAGCAGCTGGTGGTTCACCCCAATTTGATCAAGCAGCTGACTGCGACGGGGGCTTTGGGAGGCGAGGTAGATGAAGTCGCTCATTCGCGGTGGTAGGGGTGGTTGGCGTTGATGGACCAGGCGCGGTAAAGCTGCTCGATCAGGAGCACCCGGGCCATGGCGTGGGGTAAAGTCAGATCAGACAAGCGAATGCGCTCGTGCGCGTCTTGCCGGAACTCCGGCTCCAGACCATCAGGGCCGCCAATGACCAAAGCCACATCGTCACCACCCAGCTGCCAGCTGGTCAAGCGGGTGGCGAGGGCCTGCGTGGTCAATTGGGTGCCCCGCTCGTCCAGCACCACAATGCGGGTGCCACGTGGAATGGCCGCTTCGATCCGCTGGCGCTCCGCCGCATACAGGTTGGGCAGTGTTTTGGACCCCCGGGGCTCGGTTTTGACGGCCTTGAGCTCGACCTTGAGCTCAGGCGGAAAACGTTTGACGTAGTCATCCCAAGCCGTCTGGGCCCAGTCGGGCACGCGCAGGCCGACCGCAACGATCAGCAGCTTCATGCAGGATCAATCGGCTTTGCGACGGTTGGCCGTTTGCACGGCCTTGCGCGCAGGGGCCTTTTTGGAGGCTGCTTGGGCAGCCGACTTGGCCGCAGCTTTGGCCGAGGGCCTTCCGACCGTCTTCAAAGCAGGCTTGCTGGTGGGGCTGCTGGATTTCGGGGCCGATTTAGCTGGTGCCTTGGCCGCCGGTTTGGCAGATTTAGCCGGCGCCTTCAACGCAGGCTTGGCCTTGGCGTCGGGTTTGGCGACTGCCTTATTGGCAGCGGGAGTTTTGCCAGCAGTGGATTTGGCAGCGGCTTTGCGCGAGGCTTTTTTCGGCACTGCGTTCTGAATATGGCCTTTGACTTCGGCCGTCGCTGCGGGTTTAGGGGCACCGAACTTCAGGCGCACAGGTGTGCCACCCCAGATTTCTTCCAGGTTGTAGTAGGTGCGGATGGTTGGCTGCATGACATGTACCACAGCCGGACCGCAATCGACAATGATCCATTCGCCGTTGTCTTCGCCCTCAATGCGGGGCTTGCCAAAACCCGCACTGCGCACTTTGTCTCGCACGCTGGCGGCCAGCGCCTTGGTCTGGCGGTTGGAGGTACCCGAAGCGATGATGACCCGCTCAAACAGCGAGGACAGATGCTCGGTGTCAAACACCTGTATTTCTTGGGCCTTGACGTCCTCCAGTGCGTCCACGATGGCTCGCTGGAGTTTCTGGATGTCTTTTTTGGCGGCGTTTTCGGTCATCAATGGTGCCTGTAAAGGTGGTGTTCGTGAATATAGCGCTCAACAGCGGGAGAAACCAAGCCCGTCAGGGTCTGCTCTGTGGCCGCCAGCACACGGATGTCCGTGGCACTGTGAGGCATCAACGGCATGTCGAGGGATCGAATGCGCGCCTGCAGCGTGTCTGACATGGGGAGGGATGAATCAGGCGAATTCGAATTGTCATTCCAGGCACGCACAGCCATATTGCGACCTGCGGCGCAGATTATAGCGACGCGGTCAATTTCACCGATCTGGTGCCAGGAAGGCAGGGACCGCCGCTGGTCATCGCCGAGCAGCAAATACAGCTGTGCTTGCGGATATTCGACCTGCAACTCGTGCAAGGTGTCTACCGTGTAGCTGGGGCCTGTGCGCAGGATTTCCCGCTCGTCCACCACCACCTTGGGCACATGCGTGAAAGCCAGACGCGTCATGGCCAGGCGGTGTGCGGCCTCGCTCAGCTGCCGTGGCTTGTGCCAAGCTTGGCCTGTGGGCAACACGCGCACCAAATCGAGCTGCAGTTGGGCCAAAGCCGCTTCAACCAGGGCCACATGGGCCAAGTGCGGCGGGTCGAACGCTCCGCCAAAAATGCCCAGGCGCTGCACAGCCGCATGGGTGTTTTGCATGGCAAGCGGCTGACTCAAACCCAGTCCCTGGGCACCAGAAAGTGGCTGAGCAAGCGCTCCTCCGGGGAGCCGACTTCATCTTGGCGCTGATACGACCAACGCACCTCAGGCGGCATGGACAACAGGATGGATTCGGTGCGGCCACCTGACTGCAGACCAAAATGCGTGCCCCGGTCCCAGACCAGGTTGAATTCGACATAGCGACCGCGGCGGTACAACTGAAAGTCTCGCTCTCGCTCGCCATAGGGCGTGTCCTTACGGCGCATCACGATGGGCATGTAGGCCGTCAGCAGTGAATCGGCCACGCTTTGCAGCATGGCAAAGCTCTGGTCCATACCCAGTTCAGAAAAGTCGTCGAAGAAAATGCCGCCCACGCCGCGCTGC
The DNA here is from genome assembly GCF_040400975.1 of Limnohabitans sp. Taxonomy (GTDB): domain Bacteria; phylum Pseudomonadota; class Gammaproteobacteria; order Burkholderiales; family Burkholderiaceae_C; genus Limnohabitans_A. Next base: position 27,649 of record NZ_JBBAPF010000022.1, read on the forward strand.
TCACGCCGGTGCTTGTTGCAAAAATAATCGTCGCACCAGGTTTTGAAACGCGGGTGCAAAGCCTCACCAAACGGGCTCAAAGCGTCTTTGCAGGACTGGTGGAAATGCACCGCGTCTTCGTCAAAGCCGTAATAAGGTGTCAGGTCCATGCCCCCACCAAACCATGCCACAGGCGCCCTGCCCTCGGGCTTGGCTGCGATCATGCGCACATTCATATGCACCGTGGGCACATAGGGGTTGCGTGGGTGAAACACCAATGAAACGCCCATCGCCTCAAAGGCCGATCCGGCCAACTCTGGGCGGTGCTGGGTGGCCGAGGGTGGCAGCTGCGGCCCGGTGACGTGCGAAAAGCCGCAACCGGCTCGCTCAAAAATCGGCCCACCTTCCAGAATCTGGGTGATGCCATTGCCTTGGAGTTTTTCGCCCGGGTCTTTTTGCCAAGCATCGGTCAAGAAAGGTGTGCCATCCAGGTCGGTCAGGGCGCCGGTGATGCGGGACTGCAAGCCGACAAGATAGTTTTTGACGGTGCCGAGTTCAAAGGGGGTGCTCATGGTGGATTTGGACGTTAAAAAGGTTCAGAAATTCTTCAGGGTTTCAGGCGAGCAGATTCAAGCGCCTGGCCCGGACTCCAGGGGAGTATGGGTCCCATCTGGTGTTCATGGAAGCCTTTGACGCCTTCAAAGACCTGGGCCATGTGGGCGTAATCGCGCTCAACTTGGCCCGTCAGATCGTAAAAGTCGACCACACTGAAGCGGCGCTGACCCCAGTCGAGCTTGACGAGCGCCAGAGGCACTTGCGCACCCAAGGCCAGTTGGTAAAAGCCACTGCGCCAGCCGGGTGTGAAGCTGCGTGTGCCCTCCGGGGCCAGTCCCAGCCAAAGCAACTGGTCGTTTTGCTTGTGCTGCTCAAAAACATGCACCATCTGGCCTACCACACCTCGAGAGGAGCTGCGATCAATCGGGATGCCGCCCACCCAGCGCATCCAATCACCGACCACAGGAAACTTGAACAGCGAGTCCTTGCCCCAAAAGTGAGCCGGAATGCCCAGGGCCCATTTGGCCAACATACCAATGGGGAAATCCCAGTTGCTGGTGTGCGGGTACACAATGGCCACGCCTTGGCGGGTGGGAAAGCCTTCGAAGTCCAATCGCCATCCGAGCATTTTCAAAATCCAACGGGCCAGACGGGAGCCCTTGAAGGTCACAGGATGTCGGGTCAAGGGGCTCATGCGGTTCCGGTGTTTCAGTTTTTGATCGCTCGGTAACCAATGTCCTGGCGCATCTGCATGCCATCAAACGCAATCGGGCCTGCGGTTTGGTAGGCTTTTTGCTGCGCCTGCTTGACCGAATCGGCAAGGGCCGTGACGCACAGGACACGTCCACCAGAAGTCAGGATTTGGCCGTCTTTTTCGGTGGTGCCCGCATGGAACACCATGGCATCGCCCAGGTCCTTGGGCAGGCCGGTGATGGCATCGCCCTTGCGCGGCTTGAGTGGGTAACCGGCTGCGGCCATGACCACCCCTAAGGCCACGCGCCGGTCCCACTCCATCTCCAGTTGGTCCAGGCCTTCCGCGGTCGCCGCCATCAGCACGTCCAACAAATCCGTCTTCAGGCGCATCAAAATGGGCTGGGTCTCGGGGTCACCCATGCGGCAGTTGAATTCCAGTGTCTTGATGCGGCCTTGCGGGTCGATCATCAGGCCCGCATACAAAAAACCGGTGTAAGCGATGCCGTCTCTCTCCATGCCACGGATGGTGGGCAAGATGACCTCGCGCATGGCGCGCGCGTGCACCTCGGCTGTGACCACGGGTGCAGGCGAATACGCGCCCATACCGCCAGTATTGGGCCCCTCGTCGCCGTCTTGCAGGCGTTTGTGGTCTTGGCTAGTGGCCAAGGCCGCCACGTTTTTGCCATCGCACAGCACCATGAAACTGGCCTCTTCGCCTTGCAAAAATTCCTCAATCACCACGCGTGCACCGCTAGCGTTGTGGGCCACACCCAGGGTGTTGTCCAGCAGCATGAAGTCAATCGCCTCATGGGCTTCGGCCAGGGTCATGGCCACCACCACGCCTTTGCCAGCGGCCAAACCGTCTGCCTTGACCACGATGGGTGCGCCCTGGCGATCGACGTAGGCATGGGCCAGGGCCGCATCGGTGAAAGTCTCAAATGAGGCCGTGGGGATGCCATGGCGTTGCATAAAGGCTTTAGAGAAGGCTTTGGAGCTCTCCAGCTGGGCCGCCGCTTGCGTAGGGCCAAAAATGCGCAGGCCATGCGATCGAAAATCGTCCACGATGCCAGCAGCCAAGGGGGCTTCGGGGCCGACCAAGGTCAGGCCGATGCCGTTGTCCAAGGCCCACTGCCGCAGCAGGGCCAAGTCGGCGATGGGCACATTGACCAAGTTTTTGTCTTTGGCCGTGCCGCCGTTGCCGGGTGCCACATAGACCTGCTGCACTTTGGGCGACTGCGCCAATTTCCAAGCCATGGCGTGCTCACGACCACCACTGCCGACTACCAATACTTTCATCCAACTTCCTTAATCTTCAAAATCGGCGTTATGAAACACGTTTTGCACATCGTCCAAATCTTCCAACACATCCAGCAATTTTTGCATTTTGGCAGCATCTTCCCGGGTCAAAGTCACGCTGTTTTCCGGTCGCATGGTCACTTCGGCTACTTCGGCCACCAATCCAGACGCTTCCAAGGCGTTTTTCACGGTTTCAAAAGCGGTGTAAGCGGTCAGAACTTCGATGGCGCCGTCGCCGTGTGTAATCACGTCATCGGCTCCGGACTCGAGCGCCACAGTCATCAACTGATCCTCGTCTGTGCCGGGCGCAAAAATCAGCTGACCACAGTGTTTGAACTGGAAGGCAACAGAGCCTTCTGTTCCTAAATTACCGCCATGCTTGGTCAAGGCATGGCGCATTTCGGCCACAGTGCGAACCCGGTTGTCGGTCATGGTGTCCACCATGATGGCCGCTCCCCCGATGCCGTAAGCTTCGTAACGGATCTCCTCGTAGCTCACCCCCTCCAAGTTACCAGTGGCTTTGTCCACGTTGCGCTTGATGGTGTCGGCCGGCATATTGGCCGCTTTGGCCTTCTCAATGGCCAGACGCAAACGGGGATTGGCGCTGACGTCACCACCGCCAGTGCGGGCAGCGACCATGATTTCTCGCACCACCCGGGTCCAGATGCGCTGGCGCTTTTCGTCTTGACGCCCCTTGCGGTGCTGAATATTTGCCCATTTACTGTGGCCAGCCATCGGGAATTCCTTGAATGTTGATTTAACCTAGAGCCCTGAATTTTACTTTTCACACATGGGGAAAAACCAAAATGGCTGAACCAATGTTGATCGCTCAAAACGCCAAGGTGCAGTGCCACCTTTTGCCAGGCTTGGCCAACCGCCACGGCCTCATCACCGGAGCCACCGGCACGGGTAAAACCGTGACCTTGCAAACCTTGGCTGAAAATTTTTCGCGCTTGGGCGTGCCGGTCTTCATGGCCGATGTCAAAGGTGACCTGACCGGGGTCAGCCAAGCGGGCAAGATCGGCGAAAAGCTGGCCAGCACATTGAGAGACCGAGGACTCGCATTGCCAGAGCCCTTGGCCTGCCCCACTGCATTGTGGGACGTGTTTGGCGAGCAAGGCCATCCAGTGCGCGCCACCATCTCTGACATGGGTCCTTTGCTGCTCACGCGCATGCTGGGGCTCAACGACACCCAGGCGGGGGTGCTGAACCTGGTCTTCAAGGTCGCTGACGACAACGGCTTGATGTTGTTGGACTTGAAAGACCTGCGAGCCATGCTGCAGTATGTGGGCGACAACGCCAAACAGTTCACCACCGAGTACGGCAACATCAGCGCAGCCAGCATCGGGGCCATTCAGCGCGGTTTGGTGCAAATCGAGACCCAAGGCGGTGATCGGTTCTTTGGCGAGCCCATGCTCAACATCGAAGACTTCATGCAGACCGACGCACAAGGCCAAGGGGTGGTCAACATCCTGGCAGCTGACAAGCTCATGAATTCGCCGCGCCTGTATGCCACCTTCTTGCTGTGGATGCTGTCGGAGTTGTTTGAGGTCTTGCCCGAGATCGGCGATCCTGAAAAACCCAAATTGGTTTTCTTTTTCGACGAGGCGCATTTGCTCTTCAAAGACGCGCCAGCGGTCCTGGTCGAGCGCATCGAACTGGTGGTGCGCTTGGTGCGCTCCAAAGGTGTCGGCGTGTATTTCGTGACGCAAAACCCGCTGGATATCCCGGACAGTGTGCTGGGCCAGTTGGGAAACCGGGTGCAGCACGCCCTGCGCGCCTACACCCCGCGCGACCAAAAAGCCGTGAAATCAACCGCGCAAACCATGCGCCCCAAGGCAGGCTTGGACATCGAGGCAGCCATCACCGAGCTGGCCGTGGGCGAGGCCCTGCTGAGTTTTCTGGATACCAAGGGCCGCCCCTGTGAGACCGAGCGGGTGTTTGTGTTGCCCCCAGCCAGCCAGCTTGGCCCCATCACCACCGCGCAACGCCAAGCGCTGATTCAGGGCTCTTTGGTGGCCGGGGTTTACGAGCAAGTTCAGGACCGGGAGTCGGCTTACGAACGCATCAAGGGCCAGGCCACGACGTCCAGCCAAGCCAGCGCCTCCAGCCCCTTGCCGGGACAGGCACCGGCCGCTGCGGAGCCTGTCAGCGGCGGACTGATGGGCGGCTTGTCTGACATGCTGTTTGGCAGCACCGGACCTCGCGGCGCGCAACGAGATGGCGTGGCCCAAATGGTGGTGAAAAGTGCTGTGCGTACCGTGGGCTCGGCCATAGGTCGGGAAATCGTGCGTGGTGTGCTGGGCGGCTTGCTGGGTGGCAGCAAGCGAAAATAAGCGCTTGACCCACACAAGGTTTGCTTACAACAAAGCATGAAAAAAGGCTCCTACGAGCCTTTTCCCATGAGCGTTTAGAACCCAATTCAACCCGCTGTGGCTTCCTCAGGCTCGGTGGGTTCAGAGCGCGAAGCACGGCTGTCTTTCTTAGGGGTGGGCGTGATGTCCAGCTGAACTTCGTTTTTGTCGTCGATGTCCACGGTGAGCCTCCCCCCGTCGGTAAGACGCCCAAACAACAACTCGTCGGCCAAAGCTTTGCGGATGGTGTCTTGGATCAGGCGCTGCATGGGACGAGCGCCCATGAGCGGATCGAAACCCTTTTTACCCAAGAATTTTCGCAAAGCATCGGTGAAAGTGACTTCCACTTTCTTCTCGCCCAACTGGGTTTCGAGCTGGAGCAAGAACTTGTCCACCACGCGCAAGATGATTTGTTCATCCAGTGGCTTGAAGCTGACCATGGCATCCAGGCGGTTGCGGAACTCGGGGGTGAACAGGCGCTTGATGTCGCCCATTTCATCGCCGGCCGCACGCGGATTGGTGAAACCAATGGTGGCTTTGTTCATGGTCTCGGCACCCGCATTGGTGGTCATGATGATGATCACGTTGCGGAAGTCGGCCTTGCGTCCGTTGTTGTCGGTCAAGGTGCCGTGGTCCATGACCTGCAGCAGCACATTGAAAATATCTGGGTGTGCTTTTTCAATCTCGTCGAGCAAGAGCACGCAATGCGGCTTCTTGGTCACGGCTTCGGTCAACAGGCCGCCCTGGTCAAAGCCCACGTAGCCTGGAGGCGCGCCGATCAGGCGGCTAACAGCATGGCGCTCCATGTACTCGGACATGTCAAAACGGATCAGCTCGATGCCCATGATGTAGGCCAGTTGTTTAGCCGCTTCGGTCTTGCCCACACCCGTTGGGCCTGAAAACAAGAAAGCACCAATGGGTTTGTCAGTCTTGCCCAAGCCCGACCGTGCCATCTTGACCGCAGAGGCCAGCACTTCAAGGGCCTTGTCCTGACCAAACACCACAGATTTCAGGTCGCGCTCGATGGTCTGCAACTTGCTGCGGTCGTCATTGGAGACGTTGGCCGGTGGAATCCGCGCGATCTTGGCCACAATGTCCTCGATCTCGGATTTACCAATCGTCTTTTTGCGCTTGGAAGCCACTTGGATACGCTGGGCAGCACCGGCTTCGTCAATCACGTCGATGGCCTTGTCCGGCAATTGGCGGTCGTTGATGAACTTGGCCGACAGCTCGGCAGCGGCCTGCAAAGCGGCGATGGTGTATTTGACACTGTGGTGATCTTCAAATCGGCTCTTGAGGCCTTTGAGGATGTCCACGGTCTCCGAAACCGTCGGCTCGACCACATCCACTTTCTGGAAACGGCGAGATAAGGCGGCGTCTTTTTCGAAGATGCCACGGTACTCGGTGAAGGTGGTTGCACCGATGCATTTGAGCTGGCCACTGGACAAAGCTGGCTTGAGCAAGTTGGAGGCATCCAAGGTGCCGCCCGAGGCCGCACCGGCACCGATCAGGGTGTGGATCTCATCAATGAACAAGATGCCATTGGGCTTGTCCTTGAGGGATTTGAGCACCCCTTTGAGGCGTTGCTCAAAATCACCCCGGTACTTGGTTCCCGCCAGCAGAGAGCCCATGTCCAGCGAGTAGACCGTGGCCTCGGCCAGGATATCAGGCACCGTGCCTTGGGTGATGCGCCAGGCCAGGCCTTCAGCAATGGCAGTTTTGCCCACGCCTGCCTCACCCACCAACAGCGGGTTGTTTTTGCGGCGACGGCACAAGATTTGGATGGTGCGCTCAACCTCATAGTCTCGGCCAATCAGCGGGTCAATCTTGCCGTCTTTGGCCGCTTGGTTGAGGTTGTTGGTGAACTGTTCCAAAGGTGAAGCTTTTTCATTGCGCTCACCACCGCTGGACTCTTCGGTTTCAGAACTGGCAGGTGCGTCCGACTTGGCGACCTCGGGCGGATCGGTTTTACGGATACCGTGGGCGATGAAGTTAACCACATCCAAACGTGTGATGCCCTGTTGATGCAAGTAGTACACGGCATGGGAGTCTTTCTCGCCAAAAATGGCCACCAGCACGTTTGCGCCAGTCACTTCTTTTTTACCATTGCCCGTGGACTGCACATGCATGATGGCACGTTGGATGACACGCTGAAAGCCCAGAGTGGGCTGGGTATCCACCTCTTCTGTGCCCGCCACCTGAGGGGTGTTGTCCTTGATGAAGTTGCCCAGTGCTTTGCGCAGGTCATCGATGTTGGCGGCACAGGCCCGCAAAACTTCGGCAGCACTGGGGTTGTCCAGCAAAGCCAAAAGCAAATGCTCGACCGTGATGAACTCGTGGCGTTGCTGACGGGCTTCAACAAAGGCCATGTGCAAACTGACTTCCAATTCTTGGGCAATCATATGATTTCCTTATGCCTTGCTGAGTGAGAGAGATGGTTGGGAGATGAGGGGCATGGCCGCTTATTCAATAGGTTCGCTGACACATTGCAGAGGATGACCCGCCTGTTTGGCAGCATCCAAGACCTGATCCACCTTGGTGGCGGCAACGTCGCGCGAGTAAACGCCGCACACGCCTTTGCCATCCAAATGGATTTTGAGCATGATTTGGGTGGCTGCTTCCCTGTCTTTGCTGAAAAACTCTTGGATGACCATGACGACAAACTCCATCGGCGTGAAATCGTCGTTGAGCATGGCCACTTGGTACATCTGAGGCGGTTCAATTTTTTGGGCACGCCGCTCCAGCACCACCGCATCGCCCCCATCGGGCGTTTGGGGTATCACAGTCGGCAGCGTCGGATTTGGAGGTTTTTTCGTTGCCATGATTTCATTCTATCGATGCTTTCAAGCCCTTTGAGGCTGAGATCAGAAAAGTCTTGATGCACAACGGCCAAAAAACATCGCCCCCGGGAAAACCTCACATTGACAAATTCACCAAGAAATACTCAAACTGATTCATCAGATCAATCACGGAGACAGGGTATGCCCCATGGCACGGTCAAATGGTTCAACGATGCCAAGGGTTTTGGCTTTATCCAACCCGATGGCGGCGGGGCTGACGCCTTCGCCCATTTTTCGGCTATCGAGATGGCGGGTTTCAAATCCCTCAAAGAAGGCCAAAGGGTCAGCTTTGAATTGATCGAGGGTGAAAAAGGATTTTTGGCGATGCGAATTCAAGCCGAAACCACCATACCCAGCAACGACGCCCCATTGCCCATCAGCGATGGTTCAGGGTTCGGCCACAGCTAGGCCAGACTTTGCCGATCATTGCCAAGGTCTCGCTGGTTTCATGATTTATGCTCTGTGGTCAGCCATACTCCACGCTCGTCGCAGCCCATGAATCGCCTCACCTTTTTGCCTCGTATTTTGCCAGCACGGTCTTATTCATTCTTGACGAAATGCTTTGGGTTGTTGATTTGCCTTGGCTGCAGTTCAAGCTTTGCCCAAGGCACACCTCAAATGGGTTTAGAGCGCGCACAACTCATGGCCGGCATGCACCGTTTGGATGTTCAGTTGGCCCAAACACAGGAACAACGCCAAATCGGGTTGATGTGGCGCAAAGACATGCCGCAGCACGAGGGCATGTTGTTTGTTTTTGACCAAGCCAGCACCCAGTGCTTTTGGATGCGCAACACGCTGATCCCGCTCACGGCTGCATTTTTGGAAGACGACGGCACCATCGTCAACCTGGCGGACATGAAACCCTTGAACGACGATTCGCACTGCTCGACCAAACCCGTGCGCTTTGTCCTTGAAATGAACCAAGGCTGGTTTGCCAAGCGACAAATCAAGCCCGGGTTCAAGATGGGTGGATCGGTCTTTGGCAAGCGACCGAACTGAGTTCAAACACCCCAAACCAGGTCAGCGGGGGTCGCTACGCACTGTTTGAGTACCTTGATCATGGGGCTGGCACGCTGAAGCAGCCGAACAGCATCGCGCTCACATTCGAGGGGGGCAAGGTCCACCAGACCCTGTTCTTTGCCGATTTGGGCATCTTGGATGTGCGCGGCTCTAAGGACTTCGTCTTGGGCCACCGCCGATTCCAACTTGGCCAGTACATGTGGCATATCTTGGCTGAGAACAATCCCCTTGATGGGGTCATCTCCCAGCATGATTTTGAGCAGCCTTCGGCCATCGGCCTCCAGCATGATCAAATCGCTGGTGACTTGAGATTTGAATTTGAACAACATGGTTGGCTCCTTGAATCGATTCAGCGGCCCACCATCTCCACACCTTCGTCTTCAACAGCGTCGCCTTGAACCAAGGCCTTGAGTTTATGGCTGGCATGGAAGGTGGCAACACGACGTGCATCAATAGGAATCAATTCTCCGGTGCGAGGGTTGCGACCCGGGCGTGCCGCCTTGGTGCGAATCTGGAAATTGCCGAAACCAGAAATTTTGACCTCGTCTCCGGCCATCAATTGCTCGACCACCAGGTCAAAAAATGCATCCACCATGTCCTTGGACTCACGCTTGTTCAAGCCAATCTGTTCATACAACAAGTCGGCCAAATGGGCTTTGGTCAGTGCTGGGGTTTCAAGAGATTCAAAACTGATTTGCATATGAGGCCTCAAGAACGCAGACGCGCAGAGAACTGCTGCGTCAAAGCCAAGACCACACTTTTCATGACCGTCTCAATTTGAAGGTCGGTCAATGTGGCCTCATCGCTGTGCAAACTCAAGCGCACGGCCAGGCTCTTCTCCCCCACCAACAACCCACCGGCTGACTCGGCCTTCGGTCGGTAAATGTCAAACAGCACCGCATCACGCAGCAAACCCTGAGTAGGCGCTTTGTGGATGGCGGCCATCAATTGGGCATGGGTGACATGATCATTGACGATGACCGCGATGTCTCGCTCCACTGATTGGTGTTTAGCCACCGCTTGCGCCACTGGCAAATAACGGGCCGTGACCGCATCCAACGACAGCTCAAAGACCACGGGCGCGCTGGTCAAATCCCAAGCCTGCCGCCAGCGAGGATGCAACTCGCCCACATGACCCATCAGAACGCCGTCGAGAAGCACCTGAGCCGAGCGGCCGGGGTGCATGGCCGGGTGTTCTGCGGCCACAAATTCGGCTTGACGCGGGGCCAAGAGCTTTTCCACATCGGCCTTGACATCGTAAAAATCGACTTGGCGGGCCTTGCCCTGCCAGCCCAATGGCTGAATCGGGCCCCAAGCCATACCGGCCACATGCATGGGTTGGTCAAAACCTTCCACGGTGGTGTCGCTGTTATGCACCGATGCATTGCGCAAAAACACGCGCCCCAACTCGAACACGCGCACGCGATCGGCTTTACGGTCGGCATTGAACTTGACGACTTGCAGCAGCGAGCCGATCAGACTCGAGCGCATCACGCTCATCTGGCTGGCGATCGGGTTGAGCAGTCGAATGGGGTTGGTATTGCCCGCCAGATCGCGCTCCCAGCTTTCTTCGACAAAGCTGTAATTGATGGTTTCCTGGTAACCCAAAGCGGCAATAGCACGGCGCACGGTGGACGGGCTGCGCTCAGTTTCTGGGCGTACCTTGGAGGTGATGGGGGCCAGCGGAGGGCTAGTGGGCAGGTTGCTGTAGCCCACCATGCGGACCACCTCTTCGATCAGGTCTTCTTCGATCTGAAGATCAAAGCGAAAACTCGGAGGCGTGACGGTGACGGCGCCCTCGCCTTCGGCCACCTGCAGGCCAAGGCCTCGCAGCGCATCGGCACACTGCTTTTGCGTGAGCGGCATGCCGATGACCTTGATCGCACGGGCCACGCGCAGCGTGACGGGCTTGATCAATGGGATGTTCAGCGTCTGGTCGTCGATGGGGCCGACCTTCGTCTCTGGCGTGCCGCATATGTCCAGCACCAACTGGGTGATGCGCTCGATGTGCTCCACCGTCAACTGCGGGTCCACGCCACGTTCAAAGCGGTGACCGGCATCGGTCGAAAAGTTATAGCGGCGCGAACGCCCTGCGATGGCCGTTGGCCACCAGAAAGCCGCTTCAATGTAAATGTTTTGTGTGGCATCGGACACAGCGGTGGAGTCGCCACCCATGATGCCCGCCAAGGACTCGACCTGGCTGTCATCGGCGATCACGCCGACCTTCTCATCCACGGTCACGGTGTTGCCATTCAGCAGTTTGAGCGTCTCGCCAGGCTGACCCCAGCGCACCTGCAGGCCGCCGTGGATCTTATCGAGGTCAAAAATGTGTGAAGGCCGGCCAAACTCGAACATCACGTAATTGGAGATGTCCACCAGCGGACTCACGCTGCGCTGGCCGCAACGAGCGAGACGATCCACCATCCACTTCGGGGTTTGGGCCCGGGTGTTCACGCCCTTGACCACACGACCGCTGAAGCGACCGCACAGGTCTGGGGACTGGACACTCACGGCCAGCTTTTCGAGGATCTGGGTGGCCACAGCGGGAAACGATGGCACCTTCAGTGGCGCATTGGTCAGGGCCGACACTTCACGCGCGATGCCGTACACGCTCAAACAATGCGCCAAATTGGGCGTCAACTTGAGCGTCATCAGGGTGTCGTCCAGATTCAAGTACTGGCGGATGTCTTGACCGATAGGGGCGTCGCCAGGCAACTCCAGCAGACCCCCGTGGTCGTCGGCGATTTTCAGTTCTTTGGCCGAACACAGCATGCCTTGGCTCTCCACGCCGCGCAGCTTCCCGACCTTGATGACAAAAGGCTTGCCGTCTTCGCCGGGTGGCAGCTCGGCGCCCACCAAGGCACAAGGCACGCGGATACCTACGCGGGCATTGGGCGCACCACACACAATGTTCAGCAGGCTGCCCTGCCCCACGTCCACTTGGCACACGCGCAGGCGGTCGGCATTGGGGTGCTGAACGGCTTCCTTGATTTCGCCCACAACAATCTGTGTAAACGGCGGGGCTACGGGCTCGAGCTCTTCCACTTCGAGACCAGCCATGGTCAGGGTATCGGCGAGTTGCTGTGTGGTCAGGGGCGGGTTGCAGAACTCGCGCAACCAGGATTCGGGAAATTGCATGACTCGTGTCTCGGCTTGGAAATTACTGGAACTGATTCAGAAAGCGCACATCGCCGTCAAAGAACAGGCGCAGATCGTTCACGCCGTAACGCAGCATGGTGAAGCGGTCCATGCCCATACCAAAGGCGAAGCCGATGAAGCGTTCGGGGTCGAGGCCCATGTTGCGCACCACGTTCGGGTGCACTTGGCCGGAGCCGCCCACTTCGAGCCAGCGACCGGCCAAGGGACCGCTTTGGAACTGGATGTCGATCTCGGCGCTGGGCTCGGTGAAGGGGAAAAAACTGGGGCGAAAGCGCAACACCAAGTCGTCGCTTTCAAAGAAGGTGCGACAGAAATCGGTGACCACGACCTTGAGGTCTTTGAAGCTCACGTTCTCGCCAATCCAAAGGCCTTCACACTGGTGGAACATGGGCGAGTGGGTCGCATCGCTGTCCACACGGTAGGTGCGGCCCGGCGCAATGACGCGGATCTCAGGCATGCCCTGTCCGGAGTCGAGTTGGTTCTTGTAGCGTTTGACGTGCTGCACCGCATGGCGAATCTGCATCGGGCTGGTGTGCGTGCGCAGCAAATGGCCGCCTTCGACATAGAAGGTGTCGTGCATGGAACGGGCGGGGTGATCTTCGGGCGTGTTGAGCGCTGTGAAGTTGAACCAGTCGGTTTCGATCTCGGGGCCTTGCGCCACTTCAAAGCCCATGGAAGCAAAAATATTCTCTACCCGCTCCAGCGTGAGCGAAACGGGATGCAAGCCTCCTGCATTGACACTGCGACCTGGCAGCGTCACATCCAGCGCTTCTGCCTTGAGTTGGGCTTCCAATTCTGCATCGGCCAAGGCTTGGCGGCGGTCGTTCAGCACAATCTCGATAGATTGCTTGGCGATGTTGATGGCAGCACCACGTGTTTTCTTGTCTTCCACGCTCAGAGCGGCCATACCCTTCATCAGCTCGGTGATGCGACCGGCTTTGCCCAAAAAAAGGGCTTTGGCATTTTCCAGGTCAGCAGGTGTCTGTGCCTGCAAAAAACTCTGGCGGGCAGATTCGACCAGGGTGTCCAGCTCGTTCATGTTGAGAATTCAGTAGATGAAAAAATAAAAAAGGGATTGAAGCTTTTGCGAGCCTCAATCCCTTTGATCGAGTGCGTGGCACCAGCCCAAAGGCCCATGCCACTCATGAACTCAAGCTGCAGCCAATTTGGCCTTGACTTGGTTCACGATGCCAGCAAAAGCGGCCTTGTCGTGCACGGCAATATCTGCCAGCATCTTACGGTCGATTTCAATGGCAGCCTTCTTCAGGCCGTTCGCGAACTGGCTGTAGGTCAGACCGCATTCACGCGCAGCGGCGTTGATACGGGCAATCCACAACTGACGGAACACACGCTTTTTGGTGCGGCGGTCACGGTAGGCGTATTGGCCAGCCTTCATCACCGCCTGTTTGGCGATACGGAAGACGTTGCCGCGGCGACCGCGGAAACCTTTTGCAAGGGCCAAAACTTTCTTGTGACGGGCGCGTGCCGTTACACCACGTTTAACGCGAGGCATATTGATTCTCCTTGTTCGTCAGTGATTACAGGCCAGCCATCGGCAGCATTTGCGCGATGTGACCCATATTGGTCTCATGCACAGACACGGAACCGCGAAGGTGACGCTTGTTTTTGGTGGTCTTCTTAGTCAGGATGTGACGTTTGAAGGCTTGGCCGCGTTTAACGGTTCCACCTGGACGAACACGGAAGCGCTTTTTGGCACTGCTTTTGGTCTTCATCTTGGGCATATTCATGCTCCTTTAATTGTGCTCGTGAGGCGTCTGCAAAAAATTTGCAGCCTTGTTGGCCCCGAGCCACTTTTAACAAAAACAACTCGAAAGCTGCTTTTGACCCAACCCACCGTGAGGCAGGTTAAATTCTTTTAAACCGATTCAGCCGGTGAAGGCGCATCGGTTGATTTGCCGCCGGCAGGCTTTTTACGGCCTGGTGCAATCATCATGACCATCTGACGGCCTTCCAACTTGGGAAACTGCTCGACGATGATGGTATCGGCCAACTCATCACGGATACGATTGAGAAGCGCCAAACCCAATTCTTGGTGTGTGATCTCACGGCCACGGAAACGCAAAGTAATCTTGCACTTGTCCCCATCGGTCAAAAATCGGCGAATGTTGCGCATTTTGATGTTGTAGTCACCATCGTCCGTACCTGGCCTGAATTTGACTTCCTTGATGTCAATGACCGTCTGCTTGGCTTTGGCTTCTGCCGCACGCTTTTGCTCTTGGTACTTGAACTTGCCGTAATCCATCAAACGGCAGACAGGGGGAACGGCGGTGGCGGCAATTTCAACCAAATCCACGTCCATCTCACCCGCAAGGCGCAAGGCTTCAGCCAAAGACAAAATGCCCATGGGCTCATTTTCAGGGCCGGAAACACGGACCTCTGGGGCCATGATTTCACGGTTCAATCGGTGTTTACGTTCTTCGCGTTGGCGACGATCACGAAATTCGGTAGCGATGACTCAATCCTTTACGGAACAAAACTGCGAAAGCAGCCTATCCATCTTTGTGCCCACGGGCCAAAGCTTGTGGCGAAAAAACACCTTCAGGCTTTAGAAGCGATGTCAGCAGCAATGTGTTCAATGAACGCATCGATTGACATCACACCGAGGTCTTTGTTGCCTCGGGCGCGCACTGCGACGGTACCTGCTGCCTTTTCTTTGTCGCCAGCGACAAGGATATAAGGCAGCTTTTGCAACGAATGCTCGCGTATTTTATACGTGATTTTCTCGTTACGCAGATCCAAATCGACCCTAAGGCCTTGATTTGACACTGATTTTTGCAGTTTTGCAGCGATTTCACGACAGTAGTCGGCCTGTGCATCGGTGATGTTGAGCACTGAAATCTGCACAGGAGCCAACCAAGTGGGCAAGGCCCCTGCATGCTGCTCGATCAAAATACCGATGAAACGCTCCATGCTGCCCACGATGGCGCGGTGCAAAATGACCGGACGCTGGCGCGATCCGTCTTCGGCCACGTACTCTGCATCGAGGCGTTCAGACAAATTGAAGTCCACCTGGATGGTGCCGCACTGCCACTCACGGCCAATCGCGTCTTTCAAGGTGTATTCAATCTTGGGTCCATAAAAAGCACCGTCCCCTTCGGAAATCACGAAATCACATCCGGAGTGACGCAAACTGTCCATCAATGCTTTTTCGGCTTTGTCCCATAACTCATCTGAGCCAATTCGCGCAGCAGGTCGGGTAGAAACCTTGTACAGGATGTCATTGAAACCGAAATCGGCGTAAACTTTTTTGAGGACTTTGGTGAAGTCATCGCACTCGGGCAAGATTTGGTTTTCAGTGCAAAAAATGTGGCCATCGTCCTGGGTGAAACCGCGCACACGCATGATGCCGTGCAAACCACCAGAGGGTTCGTTTCGGTGGCACTGGCCAAATTCGCCATAACGCAATGGCAGGTCGCGGTAGCTCTTCATGCCTTGCTTGAAGATCAAGATGTGTCCTGGGCAATTCATCGGTTTCAAAGCGTAATCACGCTTTTCCGACTCGGTGGTGAACATGTTGTCGCGGTACTTGTCCCAGTGGCCCGTTTTCTCCCAGAGGGTCTTGTCAAGCAATTGGGGGCCCTTGACCTCCTGGTAGCCACTGTTGCGGTAAACCTGGCGCATGTACTGCTCCACGGTTTGCCAAACGGTCCAGCCTTTGGGATGCCAAAAAACCAAGCCTGGCGCGTGTTCATCGATGTGGAACAAGTCCAGCTCGCGGCCCAATTTGCGATGGTCACGCTTTTCGGCTTCTTCTAGACGCGTCAAATAAAGTTGCAAATCTTCTTTGCTGGCCCAAGCTGTGCCATAAACACGCTGCAACATTTCGTTTTTGCTATCCCCTCGCCAATAAGCGCCGGCCACCTTCATCAACTTGAAGTATTTGAGCTTTCCGGTGCTGGGTACGTGGGGACCACGACAAAGGTCTTCAAAATCACCTTCGCGGTACAGACTGACCTGCTCGCCCGCTGGAATCGAGCCGATGATTTCGGCCTTGTAATGCTCACCCATGGCTTTGAAATAGGCCACAGCTTCGTCACGGGGCAGAACCCGACGCACCACAAGCTCATCTTTAGCGGCCAATTCGGCCATTCTCTTTTCAATTGAAAGCAAATCTTCGGGCGTGAAAGGCCTTGAATAGGAAAAATCGTAATAGAACCCGTTATCGATCACAGGCCCAATCGTGACCTGAGCATCCGGAAACAGGCTTTTGACCGCATAGGCCAACAAGTGGGCCGAAGAGTGGCGAATCAGCTCCAAGCCTTCCGGATCCTTGGCCGTGATGATGGCAAGCCTGGCATTGGCAGACATGGAAAAACTGGTGTCAACCAATTGACCATCGACTTTGCCGCCCAAAGCTGCTTTAGCCAAGCCTGCTCCGATAGAAGCCGCAACCTCTGCAACCGTGACCGGACCTGGAAACTCTCGCAATGAGCCATCAGGAAGCGTAATTTGAACCATGTGTATAAAAAAGCGCGGCCAATGACAACGCAAAGTGAAATGATCAACAAGCTTTAATTTTCACACAATTAAAAGTACGATCAAAAGAACAGACTAGATCTCAGTTGCAGCACCAAAATACTCTGGCTTCAATCCTTTGATCGAGGAGGACGTCAGCCCATTGTCGGCATGCTTGGTTTAAGATAACGGTCTTCTTTTTCATCCTGTAAAAAAGCACCACGATGACCACGCCAACAGCACGACCCAAAATCATTTACACATTGACCGACGAAGCCCCATTGCTGGCCACTGCGGCTTTTTTGCCGGTCATCCGCTCTTTCACAAAACCTGCTGGCATTGATGTACAAACCAGCGATATTTCAGTGGCTGCGCGAATACTGGGTGAATTTTCCGACATGTTGCCTGTGGAACAGCGTGCACCCAACAACTTGGCAGAATTGGGCAAGTTGACCCTCAAATCAGATGCCAACATCATCAAATTGCCCAACATCAGTGCTTCGGTTGGCCAGTTGACTGCGGCCATCAAAGAGTTGCAAGAAAAGGGGTATGCTTTGCCCAACTACCCTGATGCGCCGAAAACAGACGAAGAAAAAGCCATCAAAGCACGTTATTCCAAGTGCATTGGTTCCGCCGTTAACCCCGTCTTGCGGGAAGGCAATTCAGACCGCCGAGCGCCCCGCGCGGTCAAAGAGTTTGCTCGTAAAAACCCACACAGCATGGCCGAGTGGAGCCAAGCTTCCCGTTCGCACGTCTCGCACATGCATGCGGGTGACTTTTACCATGGCGAAAAGTCCATGACCTTGGATCGTCCACGCGAAGTGAAGATGGAGCTGATCACTCAAAGCGGCAAGACCATTGTTCTCAAAGAACGAGTTGCTTTGCTTGACCGTGAAGTGATCGACAGCATGTTCATGAGCAAGAAAGCCTTGCTTGAGTTTTACGAAAAAGAAATTGAAGACGCCCACGCCACTGGGGTAATGTTTTCGCTTCATGTCAAAGCCACCATGATGAAGGTCTCGCACCCCATCGTGTTCGGTCACTGCGTCAAGATTTTTTACAAAGACGCTTTTGCCAAACATGGCGCTTTGTTCAAAGAGCTGGGCGTGAACGTCAACAACGGCATGGCCGATCTCTATGCCAAAGTGGCCACTTTGCCGCAGTCCAAACAAGACGAAATCAAGCGCGATCTGCACGCTTGCCACGAAGGCCGTCCAGAACTAGCCATGGTGGACTCGGCCAAGGGCATCACCAACTTCCACTCACCCAACGATGTGATTGTGGATGCCTCCATGCCCGCCATGATCCGCAATGGCGGCAAGATGTGGGGCGCCGACGGCCGCTTGAAAGACGTCAAGGCGGTGATGCCCGAATCGACCTTCGCGCGTATCTACCAAGAGATGATCAACTTCTGCAAATGGCACGGCGCTTTCGACCCTAAAACCATGGGCACGGTGCCCAACGTGGGCCTGATGGCGCAGCAAGCCGAAGAGTACGGATCACACGACAAGACTTTTGAAATCCAAGAAGACGGCGTGGCCAACATCACCGACATCAACACCGGCGAAGTGCTGCTGAGCCAGAACGTCGAGACCGGGGACATCTGGCGCATGTGCCAAGTCAAGGACGCTGCGATCCGCGACTGGGTGAAACTGGCCGTGACCCGCGCACGCAACTCCGGCATGCCCGTGGTGTTCTGGCTCGACCAGTACCGCCCGCACGAAGCTCAGCTGATCACCAAAGTGAAGATGTATCTGCACGAGCACAACACGGCTGGTTTGGAAATTCAGATCATGAGCCAGGTTCGTGCGATGCGTTACACACTGGAACGTGTGGTGCGCGGCTTTGACACCATCAGCGCCACCGGCAACATCTTGCGCGACTACCTGACCGACCTGTTCCCCATCATGGAACTGGGCACCTCGGCCAAGATGCTGTCCATCGTCCCTTTGATGGCGGGCGGCGGCATGTACGAAACCGGTGCGGGCGGCTCTGCCCCCAAACACGTTCAGCAGCTGGTCGAAGAGAACCATTTGCGTTGGGACTCGCTGGGTGAATTCCTGGCACTGGCCGTATCGCTGGAGGACCTGGGCCTCAAAACCAGCAACAAAAAAGCTGGCGTTTTGGCAAAAACCTTGGATGCAGCCACAGGTAAGCTCTTGGACAACAACAAGAACCCTTCACCCAAAACGGGTCAACTTGACAACCGCGGCAGTCAGTTTTACTTGGCCATGTACTGGGCGCAAGAGTTGGCCGCTCAAACCGACGATGCTGATTTGGCCAAGCATTTTGAGTCTTTGGCCAAAACCCTCACAGCACAAGAAAAAACCATCGTTGGCGAGTTTCAGGCTGTGCAAGGCAAGCCTGTGGACATTGGTGGTTACTACTTCCCCTCACCTGAGAAGTTGCAAGTCATCATGTGCCCGAGCAAAACCTTCAACGAAGCACTCAAGACCATTTGAGACCAGCCAACGACCTCAACTCAGCTTGAGCGCCTGACGGAAAAAAAGCCACCGCGAGGTGGCTTTTTTGTGAGCGGATAGCGCCTGCCCGAAGGCCGGTCCATGGACCGATCAGTGAAACTGCTCCTCTTCGGTCGAGCCGGTCAGGGCCTTCACGCTGGAGGAGCCACCCTGGATCACGGTGGTCACGTCGTCGAAGTAGCCTGCGCCGACTTCTTGCTGGTGCGACACGAAGGTGTAACCCTTGTCGCGAGCCGCAAATTCAGGCTCTTGCACCATGTTGACGTAGTGTTTCATGCCTTCGCCGTTGGCGTAAGCGTGTGCGAACTGGAAGGTGTTGTACCAGTTGATGTGGATACCCGCCAAGGTGATGAACTGGTACTTGTAACCCAATGCAGAAAGGTCTTCTTGGAAAGAAGCGATCTGGTTGTCGTTGAGGTTTTTCTTCCAGTTGAACGATGGCGAGCAGTTGTAAGACAAGAGCTTGCCGGGACAAGCGGCGTGAACAGCTTGTGCGAATTCGCGAGCGAAGCCAATGTCAGGCACGCCGGTTTCGCACCACACCAAATCAGCGTAGGGAGCGTAGGCCACGCCACGGCTGATGGCTTGTTCCAGACCGTTTTTGACGCGGTAAAAGCCTTCTTGGGTGCGCTCACCGGTCAAGAAGGGCTTGTCGTTGGCGTCGTGGTCTGAGGTGATCAGGTTGGCGGCTTCGGCATCGGTACGGGCCAAGACGATGGTAGACGTCCCCATGACGTCTGCCGCGAAACGTGCCGAAATCAATTTCTCGCAAGCTTCTTGGGTCGGAACCAAGACTTTGCCGCCCATGTGACCGCATTTCTTCACTGCTGCCAATTGATCTTCAAAGTGCACGCCAGCCGCGCCGGCGGCGATCATGTTCTTCATCAGTTCGAAGGCGTTCAATACGCCACCGAAGCCGGCTTCAGCGTCGGCCACGATAGGCAAGAAATAATCGATGAAATCTTTGTCACCGGGGTTGATGCCACGAGCCCACTGGATTTCGTCGGCGCGCTTGAAGGTGTTGTTGATGCGGCGAACCATGGTGGGCACCGAGTCGTAGGCATAGAGCGACTGGTCGGGGTACATGGTCTCAGAGGTGTTGCCGTCTGCGGCGACTTGCCAGCCCGACAGGTACACCGCTTCCAAGCCGGCTTTGGCTTGTTGCATGGCTTGACCCGCAGAGATCGCGCCGAATGAGTTGACATAGCCTTTTTTGGCACCGCCGTTGACTTTTTCCCACAGCTTTTCTGCACCACGCTTGGCCAATGTGTGCTCAATGGCCATGCTGCCACGCAAGCGCACGACGTCGGCTGCGGAATAGCCGCGCTTGACGCCCTTCCAACGGGGATTGGTCGCCCAGTCTTTTTCAAGCGCAGCAATTTGCTGTTCACGGCTCATTTGTGTGTTGTTTGAAGACATAAAAAAAACTCCTCTAGTCAAGTTGAAATCAGACGACTGTTGCAGGCTTTTCTGCGGTGCCGATGTCGTGATCTTAACTCTTATATAAGACTGAAATTTTATCTTGTGTCTTATATAAGACTTATTTTTACTTGTTAAAAATCAATGACTTAGACAGCATTTACCACATTACAAAACAAAAAACTGCATTAAGAACAAACACAGGGGTAAGCGATCGGCATTTTTTTTGCATTGCAAAAAATACAAACAAATCATGAAACAAAGAAAGAATCGTCGTGTGTGGCGATCACCATGGGCATCCGCAAAAAATAGAGATCGAGAACCAATCTCGTCGAAAGACATGAGCCAAAAATCCATAAAGAGACGAAATCAGGAACAACACCTAGATAAAAATGATTTTTTCACTTGGAAACTGTCACTTTCTCAATTAGCATCGCATTAGCTGTAAACACACCGTTTATCAGCGGCGAACCCACTTCCGACCAAAGGAAATTCATCATGGCAACTGCGAAGAAATCCCCGGCTAAAAAAGCTGCAGCACCCGCTAAAAAAGCAGCACCGGCAACCAAGGCTGCTCCAGCCAAAAAGGCGGCAGCACCTGCTAAAAAAGTAGCTGCCAAAGCGCCTGCTAAAAAAGCAGCTCCAGCTACCAAACGCACCCCCAATCCCGCTTTCATGAAAGCATTGACCCCAAGCGCTGCCTTAGCTGCTGTGGTGGGCGCAACACCACTGCCACGCACCGAAGTGGTCAAGAAGATGTGGGTGTACATCAAGAAGAACAACCTGCAAGACAGCGTGAACCGCCGTGCGATCAACGCCGACGACAAACTCAAGGCTGTGTTTGGCAAGGCTCAGGTCACCATGTTTGAAATGGCTGGCTTGATCGGCAAGCACCTGAAGTAATTCAGCCAAGCCCCTAACAAAAAACCCGCCTTGGCGGGTTTTTTGTTGGGCATTTGAGCATCCTCAGATGAACAAGCCAAAAGCCAGCGAGCGAACGGTCACTGCCTCGCTTGCTTGGCCAAAGCCGCTTGCGTGATGGCGCTCAAAGTGCCACGTGTAGTGATCACCTCGGGGTCAAGAATCACTTCAATCAGAGTGCCTTGAGGCCGTGCCATCGCCGCCAACAACGCCGCCTCAAAATCTTCGGTGTGATCAATCCGCACGCCCACATAACCATAAGCTTGCGCCAAAGCTGCAAAATCGGGATTTTGCAGCTTTGACCCGGCAACATGATCTGGGTACTCACGCTCTTGGTGCATGCGAATGGTCCCGTACATGCCGTTGTTGAGCAAAACAATGATGCTTTTCCCGCCATGCTGAACAGCAGTGGCCAGCTCTTGACCATTCATCAGGAAGTCACCATCCCCAGCGATGGTGAATGCAAGTCGCCCAGTCAACAAATTGGCCGCAATACCCGCAGGAACCCCATAACCCATGGCGCCCACGGTGGGTGCCAATTGGGTCTTATGGCCTTTGACCAAACCATGGTGTTGGTAAAAGCGGTGCATCCAACTGGCAAAG
>NZ_JBBAPF010000023.1:0-47180 GCF_040400975.1 Limnohabitans sp.
GTGAACCTGCGCCAGACCAGTGGCCCGGTGCTCGAAAAGCCCAAAGATTTGGCCGCGCTTCTCACCAACTTGGAGCGCAACGATGTGCTCTTCATTGACGAGATCCACCGCCTGTCGCCTGTGGTCGAAGAAATCCTCTATCCCGCGCTGGAGGATTATCAGATCGACATCATGATCGGCGAAGGACCTGCGGCACGCAGCATCAAACTCGATTTGCAGCCCTTCACCCTGGTGGGGGCCACCACCCGCGCGGGCATGCTGACCAACCCGTTGCGCGACCGTTTTGGCATCGTCTCGCGCCTGGAGTTTTACACCCCCGAAGAGCTGACCCGCATCGTGACCCGCAGCGCCGGTTTGCTCAAAGCACCGATTGACTCGGAAGGCTCCTTTGAGATCGCCCGTCGTTCACGCGGGACGCCGCGCATTGCCAACCGACTGCTGCGCCGGGTGCGCGACTACGCCGATGTGAAGGGCGATGGCACCATCCACAAAGGCTTAGCGCAAAAAGCGCTGGTCATGCTGGATGTCGACCCCGAAGGCTTCGATTTGATGGACCGCAAGTTGCTGGAAGCGGTGATCCACCGCTTTGACGGCGGCCCGGTTGGGCTGGACAACATCGCCGCCAGCATCGGCGAAGAGCGCGACACCATCGAAGACGTGATCGAGCCGTATTTGATCCAGCAAGGTTATTTGCAGCGCACCCCGCGCGGGCGCATCGCCACGCTGGCAGCGTTCCGGCATTTGGGTGTCACGCCGCCGAAAAACTTTGGGCAGTGAGTCGGCGGGGGCTGGCCAGGCTTGGCCCCGATAATCACACCATGAATGAAACCCCCCAAGACGCGAGACCAACGGGCTTTGCCCAGCTGAAACTGGCCCCTGCCACCCTTCAAAATCTGGAACAACTGGGCTACAACCAGATGACGCCCATCCAGGCGGCCAGTCTTCCGCTGACCTTGGCGGGGCAAGACCTGATTGCCCAGGCCAGCACTGGCAGCGGCAAAACCGCGGCCTTTGGCCTGCCCTTGATCGAGCGCTTGCAAACGGCGGGCTCGCCCAGCGCCGCCATTCAATCGGTGATTTTGTGTCCCACGCGTGAGCTGGCCGACCAGGTCACGCAAGAAATCCGCCGCTTGGCCCGTGCCCGCCAGAACGTGAAAGTCGTTACCCTGTGCGGCGGTGTGGCTCTGCGCGGCCAAACGCTGAGTTTGGAGCACGGCGCCGCCGTGGTAGTGGGTACACCTGGCCGCATCCTGGACCACCTGGAGCGCGGCTCTTTGAGTTTGGCGGGCGTCAACACGCTGGTGCTGGACGAGGCCGATCGCATGCTGGACATGGGCTTTTTTGACGACATCGCCAAAGTGGTGCGCCAATGCGCCAAAGACCGCCAAACCTTGCTGTTTTCGGCCACTTATCCCGAAGGCATTGCCAAGCTGGCCGCGCAGTTCATGCGTTCGCCACAGACCGTGAAAGTGGAGGCGCAGCACAGCGCGCACAAGATCCGACAAATCTATTACGAAGTGAGCGAAAGCCAGCGGCTGGATGCCGTGTCCAAATTGTTGGCGCATTTCCGCCCCGAGCGTACGCTGGCCTTTTGCAACACCAAGCAGCAGTGCCGAGATCTGGTGGCGGTGTTGCAGGCCCAGGGCTACAGCGCGCTGGCGTTGTTTGGCGAGCTGGAGCAGCGCGAACGCGACCAGGTGCTGGTGCAGTTTGCCAACCGCAGTTGCTCGGTGCTGGTGGCCACCGACGTGGCTTCGCGCGGGCTGGATGTGGAGGGCCTTGAAGCCGTGATCAACGTGGATGTGACGCCTGACCCGGAAATCCACATCCACCGCATTGGCCGCACCGGTCGGGGGGATGCTGAAGGGCTGGCCTTGACGCTGGCCAGCTTGGACGAGATGGGTGCGGTGGGCAAGATCGAGGTGATGCAAGGCCGCGAATCCAAGTGGGAGCCCCTCTCGGGCCTGAAGCCTGCAGCCGGAGGGCCCCTGCAAGCGCCCATGCGCACCTTGCAAATTGTGGGTGGACGCAAGGAAAAGATCCGTGCTGGTGACGTGATGGGCGCGCTGGCGGGCGAATGCGGCCTGACGCGAGAGCAGGTGGGCAAAATCAATGTGAACGAATTCTCGACCTATGTGGCAGTGCAAGCCGCCTTGGCCAAAAAGGTCGAGTCGCAGCTGTCGCACGGCAAGATCAAAGGCAAGACTGTGAAGGTGCGTTTGCTCTGAGGCATTTATGGAAACCAAATGGCTGGAAGATTTTGTGAGCTTGGCTGAAACCCGCAGTTTCAGCCGTTCGGCGCAGCTGCGCCATGTCACGCAACCGGCGTTTTCGCGCCGTATTCAGTCGCTGGAAGCGTGGGCGGGCGCCAACTTGGTCGACCGAAGCTCTTACCCGACCCAGCTCACCCCAGCAGGCGTGACCTTGTATGCGCAGGCGCTGGAGATGTTGCAGGCCTTGCAAAACACGCGGGCCATGCTGAGGGGGCACAACGCCGTAGGGCAAGACTTCATTCAGTTTGCTGTGCCGCACACCTTGGCTTTTACTTTTTTCCCGGCATGGATGGCGGCCTTGCGTGAGAGTTTTGGTCCGATCAAAAGCCGGTTGAGCGCGCTCAATGTGCACGACGCGGCCATGCGCATGGCCGAAGGCGGGTGCGACGTGCTGATCGCCTACCACCACCCATCCCTGCCTTTGCAGATCGACCCGGAACGTTACGACATGGTGGTGCTGGGCCATGAGGTCTTGGCCCCTTACTCCCCCACTCGCCCGGATGGGCGTGCGCTGTTCAGCTTGCCCGGTTTGGCGGCCAAGCCTTTGCCTTATTTGGGCTATGCGCCAGGGGCTTACTTGGGGGACATCACCGACTGGATTTTGAAGCAGGCCGGTATCCCTGTGCATTTGGAGCGTGTTTACGAAACCGACATGGCCGAGGGCTTGAAGGTGATGGCTTTGGAGGGTCATGGCGTGGCCTTCTTGCCCCGCAGCGCGGTGAAAAAAGAAGTGCAGTCGGGTGCGCTGGTGGAGGTGACTCTGCCTGAAGGGCAAGCTTTGGCGCTCAGCATGGAGGTGCGGGCTTACCGGGAAAAGCCCTTGTCCAAATCGCCCACGCCCGGGCCCGCACAGCTGCTTTGGCAGCATTTGACCCAAAGCAGCGGCCCCGTTCACTCCTCTCGTTGAGTGTTCATCTTTTGTTAATGCGTTTCCAGCCTGATGCTCAGGGAAAACCTGAGGCGAAGGGGTTTTAAAATTGACTATATTCACACCCTTGACTGGGCAGGCACGCTTTGTGCAAAAGACCGGTGTGGAGGTGATGGGCTGGCGCCAACTGGGTGCGGGCCTGAACCGAAGCCCTTGTCCATCAAAAGTCCTAGGGAACTTACCTAGGTGATCCATGTCTGGATTTGGCATCTAATCAAGTGGTGGTGATTTGCCGCTCAAACGTTCATCAGAGGATTCAACCCATGAAAAAATACACACAGACCGTGATCGGTACCGTGTTGGCAACAGCCGGTTTGTTGGCCGCGACATCTGCCATGGCCGGTAAAACACTGGACCAAATCAAGCAGCGTGGCCAGATTGTCTGCGGCGTCAACACCGGTTTGGCCGGTTTTTCGGCCGCTGACTCCAGTGGCAACTGGTCGGGTCTAGATGTGGACCACTGCCGTGCTGTGGCCGCCGCTGTCCTGAGCGACGCCACCAAGGTCAAATACGTGCCCTTGACCGCCCAGCAGCGTTTCACCGCTTTGCAGTCTGGCGAGATCGATGTGTTGGCCCGCAACAGCACCAGCACGCTCAGCCGTGACGCCTCTTTGGGCCTGCACTTTGCCGGCGTGAACTACTACGACGGCCAAGGCTTCATGGTTCCCAAAGGCAAGATCACCAGCGCCAAGCAGCTCAAGGGCGCTACGGTCTGCGTGCAGTCCGGCACCACCACCGAGAAAAACCTGACCGATTACTCGCGCGCCAACAAGCTCAACCTGAAGCCTGTGGTGTTTGAAAAAGTTGAAGCCGCTACCGGCGCTTACTTCGCTGGCCGTTGCCAGGCTTACACCACCGACACATCGGGCTTGGCCTCTGTGCGTGCCAAGGAAGCCAAAGACCCTGCAGCCCACGTGATCTTGCCCGACCTGGTCTCCAAAGAGCCCCTGGGCCCGATGGTTCGCCGCGGTGACGACGAGTGGTTGGCCATCAACAAGTGGGTCTTGGCCGGCTTGATCGAAGCCGAAGAGTACGGCATCACCCAAGCGAATGCTGACCAGATGAAGACCAGCGACAACCCACAAGTCGGTCGTTTGCTCGGCGCGACGGAAGATTTGGGCAAGCATTTGGGCCTGGACAAAGAGTGGCTCTACCGCGCGATCAAGGTCACCGGCAACTACGGTGAAATCTTTGAGCGCAATGTGGGCCCCAAGACCTCCATCAACCTGCCACGTGGCATGAACCGTCAATGGAACCAGGGCGGCTTGCTGTACTCGGCACCGCTGCGTTGATGTCCTGCCTCTTTTGAAGGCTCTGAATACGCCCCTTTTTGGGGCGTATTTTTTGCCAAACCGTTTTTATTCAGGCAGCCAACATGTCCCATTTTTCAATGATCGAGGCCAGACCCTCACCCGACAAGAAAAACCGGTCGATTTCGTGGAAAAGTCGCGAAGGGCGCTCGGTCATCTACCAAATCGTGGCGATCTTGTCGGCTTTTGCGCTGGTGGCTTTGTTGGTGCGCAACACGCTGGCCAACATGCGTTTGCGCGGTATCCAAAGTGGCTACGATTTTTTATTCCAACCGTTTGGCTTTGACATCAGCGAGACGGTGATCGAGTACGCACACAACAGCTCTTACTTTGTGGCGTTTGCGATCGGCATGCTCAACACCTTGAAGGTGGCCATCATCGGTATTGCCTTGGCCACCGTGCTGGGGGTCTTGATTGGTGTGGGCCGTTTCTCGACCAACTTTTTGGTGAAGAAAATTTGTTATGCCTTTGTGGAGTTTTTCCGCAACGTGCCGGTCTATTTGCAGTTGCTGATTTGGTATTTGGTGTTCGCAGAAGCTTTGCCTGATTTGGACAAAGCCTGGAATGCCGGCCATTTCTACCTGAGCAAAAACGGTATTTCTTTCCCTTGGCCCGTCTGGCAACTGGGGCAAACACTGGCCTTGGTGGGGGCGGGTTTGGGCCTGGTGTTCGGGCTGTATTACCGGCGCTTGGCACGCGCCCACTTTGACCGAACAGGTCAGCCGCGTCCCGTGTTGTGGGTGGCCTTGGCCGCGACCCTGGGCTTGTCTGTGTTGGGCTGGCTGGCAGGGGGGGCCCCTTCGGAGTGGGATTTGCCCAAGGTGGGTGATTTCCAAATCGAAGACGGTGGCGCCTTCAGCCCCGAGTTCATGGCCTTGCTCTTTGGCCTGGTGTTTTACACGGCAGCTTTCATTGCCGAGGTGGTCCGTTCGGGCATCGCCTCGGTGTCGCTGGGACAGCACGAGGCCGCCGCCTCTTTGGGCTTGACCAAAAACCAGTCCATGCGTCTGGTGGTCTTGCCGCAGGCATTGCGCGTGATCATTCCGCCGCTCACCAGCCAGTACCTGAACTTGACCAAAAATTCGTCTTTGGCCGTGGCGATTGGCTACCCCGAACTGGTGTCGATTGCCAACACCACACTCAATCAGACGGGCCGTGCCATCGAGGCTTTGTCGATCGTGATGTTGGTGTACCTGACCTTGTCTCTCATCACCTCGGCGCTCATGAACTGGTTCAACGCCAGTGCCGCCATCCAGGAGCGCTGACATGACCACTGTTTTTAAATCCTCTGAAGCGCGGCCCATGCCAGGTCGCAGCGAAGGTCTGTTGGCCTGGTTCCGGGCCAACTTGTTCTCCAGCATGGGCAACACTGTGCTGTCTGTTTTGTTGCTGGCTTTGGGCGTGTGGGTCCTGTCTGCTTCGATGGACTGGTCCGTGGTGCAAGCGGTTTTCGGTGCCAATTTGCAGGCTTGTAACGACGTGCGCGGCGTGGGCGCCTGCTGGGGCGTGATCACCGAAAAAGGCCGTTTGATCGTGATGGGTCGGTACCCAGAAGCCGAGCACTGGCGTCCTGTGATCGCCACAGCCTTGATGCTCGGCGTGGTCGTCATCAGCTGCATGCCGCGTTTTTGGAACAAGGCTCTGCCCCTGATTTGGGCCCTGATGCTGGTGGTTTATTTCATCCTCATGAAGGGTGGCTGGATGGGTCTGACCGAGGTCGACACCGACCAGTGGGGCGGCTTTCCGCTCACGGTCATGCTCACGGTGATCTCGATGACGCTGGCCTTCCCGCTGGCCATCTTTGTGGCGCTGGGCCGTCGCTCCAACATGCCCGCCATCAAGGCTTTGTGCACCCTGTATGTCGAGTTGATTCGCGGCGTGCCGCTGATCACCGTGTTGTTCATGGCCTCGTTCATGCTGCCTTTGTTCATGCCCGAGGGCGTGAAGATTGACGTGCTGGTGCGCGTGGTGGTGGGCATCACCCTGTTCTCGGCGGCTTATATGGCCGAGGTGATTCGAGGTGGCCTGCAGGCTTTGCCCAAAGGCCAGACCGAGGCTGCAGCCACTTTGGGCCTGACGTATTGGCAGACCCAACGCATGATCGTTTTGCCCCAAGCTTTGGCCACCGTGGTGCCGTCCATCATGAACACCTTCATTGGCTTGTTCAAAGACACCTCGCTGGTGACCATCGTGTCGCTCTATGAGCTCACGGGTGCTTTGGGCTTGGCGCTCAACTCGGATGCCGACTGGCGCCCCTTCAAGATCGAAGCCTACCTCTTCATCACCTTCATTTATTTCGCGTTCTGCTTTGCCATGTCTCGCTACAGCCTGTGGATTGAAGAACGCACGGCCGTGAGCAAAGTCCGCTGATCGAAAGACACCTATGACCTCCAACGCGACCCCTATCATTGAATTCAAAGGCGTGAACAAGTGGTATGCCAGCAATGGCTACCACGTGCTGCGCGATGTCAACCTGCAGTTCGCCAAAGGCGAAAAAGTGGTCATTTGTGGCCCCTCGGGCTCGGGCAAATCTACCCTCATCCGATGCATCAACGCCCTGGAGGAATACCAGGAAGGCACCCTCACTGTGGACGGCACTGTGTTGGGCGATGACGTCAAAGGCATCGACCAGGTGCGCCGCGAAGTCGGCATGGTGTTCCAGCAATTCAACCTGTTCCCGCACCTGACGGTGATGGAAAACCTGATCTTGTCACCCACCTGGGTGGCCAAGATGCCACGCAAGGAAGCCATCGACAAAGCCATGGTGCAACTGGAGCGTGTGCGCATTGCCGAGCACGCCCACAAATACCCCCTGCAGTTGTCCGGTGGCCAGCAGCAGCGCGTGGCGATTGCCCGTGCGCTGTGCCTGACGCCCAAGATCATGCTGTTCGATGAGCCGACTTCGGCGCTCGACCCCGAGATGATCAAGGAAGTGCTCGACGTGATGATCGAGTTGACCAGCCAGGGCATGACCATGCTGTGCGTGACGCATGAGATGGGCTTTGCCAAGGCGGTGGCCGACCGTGTGATCTTCATGGACCAAGGCCAGGTGGTTGAACAAGCCCCGCCCCAGCAGTTCTTTGATTCGCCGCAAACCGACCGGGCGCAGGATTTCCTGTCCAAGATCCTGGGGCACTGAGGCCAGTTGACCCCAAACTTTCGCGCCAGAGGTGGGGTCACGGGTTGGGGCGATTTTTGCGAGCGGACCGAGTATGAGCCCCGGCCCGTGACCCCGCCTCGGGCACCGCCCGGGCCAGTTCACCTGAACCCAGTCGGGACAAAGCCACAGCCCCAGTGACAGGTTTGAGACAATACGCCCCATGACCCAAGAACTCTCCCTCATCCGGCCCGACGACTGGCACCTGCATGTGCGCGATGGCGCCGCCCTGAACGTGGTGGTGCCCCATACCGCTGCGCAATTTGCCCGCGCGATCATCATGCCCAACCTCAAGCCGCCCGTGACCACGGCCGAGCAGGCCTTGGCCTACAAAAACCGCATCTTGGCCGCTGTGCCCCAAGGCATGGTCTTTGAGCCGCTGATGACGCTGTACCTGACCGACAACCTGGACCCGGCAGAGATCGCCCGTGCCAAAGCCGCAGGCGTGGTGGCTTGCAAGTTGTACCCCGCCGGTGCCACGACCAACAGCGACGCGGGCGTGACCGATCTGCGGAAGATTTACCCTGTGCTCGAAGCCATGCAACGTGAAGGCGTATTGCTCTTGGTGCATGGCGAAGTCACCACGTCCGACATCGACCTGTTTGACCGTGAAGCGGTGTTCATCGAGCGGCACTTGATGCCTTTGCGCCGGGATTTTCCGGCCCTCAAAATCGTGATGGAGCACATCACCACCGCCGAGGCCGTGCAGTACGTGTCTGCAGCCGACAGCCACTTGGCAGCGACCATCACGGTGCACCATTTGCTGTACAACCGCAACGCCATCTTCACGGGGGGCATTCGCCCGCATTACTACTGCCTGCCTGTGCTCAAGCGCGAGACGCACCGTCAGGCGCTGGTGCAGGCCGCCATCTCGGGCGACCCACGCTTCTTCTTGGGCACCGACAGCGCTCCGCACCCAGCCCATCTGAAAGAGCACGCCACGGGCTGCGCCGGTTGCTACACAGCGCACGCGGCCATTGAGATGTACGCCGAGGCCTTTGACCAGGCCGGCGCATTGGACAAGCTCGAGGGTTTTGCCAGTTTGTTTGGCGCTGATTTTTACGGCTTGCCGCGTAACACCGACCGCATCACTTTGCGCCGTGAAAACTGGACCCCGCCCGAGAGCTATGCTTTTGGCGAGGCCGAACTCAAGCCCCTGCGCTCCGGTGAGAGCCTGCCGTGGCGTTTGTTGAGCGCCTGAATCCCAACCGCGCAGGCAGTCGCTGCACAGTCGCCTCGGTGCTGGGCGTGAGCGACATCGATTGGTGTGCCCCTTGGTTGGCCGACTGGCGCGCTGTGGGAGAACCCATCGCCCAGCAGGTTGTTGAGGGTTGCCCCCAGCACCAAGCCCTGAACATGCCGCATCTGGCGCCCGTGCGTTTTGTTACTCAAGACGATTTGCCAGAAGGCCAAGCCTACGAGGACTTCATCTTTGCCACCGGCCAAGTGCCCACCCGCGAAGGCTTGCACGACTTTTTCAACGCCTTGTGCTGGATGCATTTCCCTTTGGCCAAGCAGCGCTTGAACCAGTTGCAAGCCCAAGAAATCGCACGTGCCGGCGTGGGGCAGGTGCGCGGTAAAGTGCGTGATGCCGCAACCGTGTTCGATGAGAACGCCTTGTTGATCCAGCCCTCGGATGCGCTGTGGGCTGCGCTGACCGAACACCGATGGTCTGATGCATTGGTGGGTTTGAGAAGTGAGTGGGCGCACACACGTGTGTGGGCCTTTGGCCATGCAGCCTTAGAAAAAGCGGTACAGCCCTACAAATCGATCACCGTGCACATGTGGCGTGTGCCACAGGATGTGCCACCACAAGACATCGATGCTTGGTTGGCGCAAGATCTGACCGAGGTCAAGCTGTCACAAAAGCCCTTCAGTCCTTTGCCCATGCTGGGCTTGCCCGGTTGGTGTCCTGGCAACGAAGACCCTTCTTTTTACGCTGACCCCAGCGTTTTCAGGCCCAAACGGCGCGCATTCGCCATTGAAAAACCACACGCCGATCAGGATTTCGACGCCCTGCCTTGAATTTGGTTTTTGAGACCCTAATATTCAATCCCACGTGCCCTCGTCTTTCGGGCTGAAAGTGAAACTCAACATGAAACGCATTTTTCTCTTTGTGATGACCAACCTGGCCGTGGTGGTCGTGCTGGGCATTGTGGCCAACTTGCTGGGCGTGAACCGATTCCTCACGGCCAACGGTTTGAACTTGGGCGCACTGCTCGGTTTTGCGCTGATCATGGGTTTTGGCGGCGCCATCATTTCTTTGCTCATCAGCAAGCCCATGGCCAAGTGGACATCCGGTGTCAAGGTCATCACCCAGCCTGCCAATGCCGACGAAGCCTGGATCCTGGACACGGTGCGCAAATTCGCTGACAAGTCTGGCATCGGCATGCCCGAAGTCGGTATCTTTGAGGGTGACCCCAACGCATTTGCCACCGGTGCCTTCCGCGATTCGGCCTTGGTCGCTGTGTCCACAGGTTTGCTGCAGAACATGACGCACGAAGAAATCGAGGCTGTTATTGCCCACGAAGTGGCGCACATTGCCAACGGTGACATGGTGACCATGACGCTGATCCAGGGTGTCATGAACACCTTTGTGGTCTTCATTTCGCGCGTGGTGGGTTATGCGGTGGACAGTTTCCTGCGCAAAGGAGACAGCGAGAACACCGGACCCGGCATGGGTTACTACATCACCACCATCGTGATGGACATTTTGTTGGGCTTCGTGGCCGCCATCATCGTGGCCTGGTTCAGCCGCCAGCGTGAGTTCCGCGCCGATTCGGGGGCCGCGCAGCTCATGGGCCGCAAGCAGCCCATGATCAACGCCTTGGCCCGTTTGGGCGGCGTGCACACCGCCGAACTGCCCAAAACCATGGCCGCCATGGGCATTGCGGGGGGCATTGGTCAGTTGTTCAGCACCCACCCGCCGATTGAAAAGCGCATCGCCGCGCTGCAGAACAGCGGTTCATAAAGACGATTCGTCTTTGGCCAGTGCGTCCAGGTGGGATGTGTCACCCCATCCCACCAAGGACAAGCCCTCAGGTGTCCAGAGCAAGCGGTTGACCGCTGTGTTGGTGAGCGACCAGGTGCGCGGGGCTTGAAGATCGAGGCGTGTGGCTGCGCGGTACAAGACGTCCAGTACACCGCCATGCGCCACCAGCACCATTTGCTGTCCGGTGTGTTGGGCGGCCAACTCGTTCACGGTGTCCACAATGCGTTCGTGCAAGCGCAGCAGCGACTCGCCCCCGCCCGGAGGTGTCCAGTCGGGTATCCGTTTGCGCCATTGCACAGCGTGCTCGGGCCACTCGGCTTCGACTTCCGCAAAGGTGTGCCCTTGGAACACACCAAAATGTCGCTCGCGCAAACCCACATGGGTGCGCACGGTGTGTCCCATGGCATGGGCCAGCGCTTGTGCCGTGGTGTGGGTCCGAGACAGGTCACTGGCATAGATGGCGTCCACCATTTCACGTCCAGTCAATGCGCGGGCCAAGCGATCGGCTTGCAGCAGCCCGGTGTCGTTGAGAGGGATGTCCAAGTGGCCTTGGAGGCGTGTTTCCACGTTCCAAGCGGTTTCTCCGTGGCGAATCGCCAAAATCCGGGTGACGTTCATGGGGCTGAAGCGCTCAGCGCGGCAATTCGATGTTGACCCGCCGTAAGCCTGCAGGTGGATTGGGGAAATTGGCCAGCGCGGCTTGAAACAGCGTGGCAAAAATCGGCACGCTGTCGCTCCACGGGCCCGCGTGGCTGGCACGTGTTTCGTAGACCACTTGGCCTGATTTGAGGTCACGCAGGATCAAGCTGACTTCGCGGCGGTAATGGGTGGGCGGAGGAAAGCGCATGCCCATGCCTATGCCGATGTGGGAGCCGAAGCCGCCGCCAAAACCCGTACCAATGGAGATGTTGCCATGCGGCGACCAGCCTGGTCCGAGAGGTCGGCCCCAAGGGTCGGCCAAGTAACTGTTGCCGCTGAAGCCCACCATCACACTCAGTTGGGCCCCCGCATCGTCACGCACCAAGCCCACGGCGGTCATAGCGGCTTGGGCTTGTTGTTCGGCCAGGCCCGCTTCGGGGTTGTTGGCCTGGGAAGGCAAACGTTCAAACCGGTAGGTGGCGCCTTGCAAGCTCATGCCGGGCGGCACCGCTGCCAATGAAACCACATCGCTGTCGATCAGGCGCATGGACGCACATCCCGACAGCAGACCCAAGGCCGCTGTGGCCAAGGCCAACAAAAAACGCCGAACGATCGTGTTCATGAAGATGCTCTCCTGAGGGTTCACATTGAGATGACCTGGATGCCCGGCAAGGAGGATTCCTTGAACTCTTCTTCGTCAAAAGCCTTGTCGCCGTCATCCGATTCGATGCCCGTGATTTTCAGGTCCTTGAAGCCGTGCAGTTTGGCGTCCATCAAATGCGAGGGCACCACATTTTGCAAAGCTGAGAACATGTTTTCAATCCGACCAGGGTGCTTCTTTTGCCACTCGCGCAGCATGTTGCCCACTTGCAGACGTTGCAGGTTTTCTTGGCTGCCACACAGAGTGCACGGAATGATGGGGAACTGTCGGTGCGCTGCCCAACGGATCAGGTCGGATTCGGCCACATAGGCCAGTGGGCGGATCACCATGAACTCGCCGTTATCACTGACCAGCTTCGGGGGCATGCCCTTGAGCTTGCCGCCAAAAAACATGTTCAAAAAGAAGGTCTGTAGCATGTCGTCGCGGTGGTGGCCGAGCGCCAGCTTGTTGCACTTCAACTCACGCGCCACGCGGTACAAAATGCCCCGGCGCAGACGCGAGCACAGGCTGCACATGGTCTTGCCTTCGGGGATCTTGTCCTTCACGATCGAATACGTGTCTTGCGTCTCGATGTGGAACTCCACGCCCAGCTCTTTGAGGTATGCAGGCAGGATGTGCTCAGGGAAGCCCGGCTGCTTTTGGTCCAGGTTGACCGCGACCAGCTCGAAGTCGACCGGGGCGCGGGCCTTCATCTTGAGCAGGATGTCCAGCATGCCGTAGCTGTCTTTGCCGCCCGACATGCAGACCATGATGCGGTCGCCTGCTTCGATCAGATTGAAGTCACTGATGGCCTGACCCATTTGGCGGCAAAGGCGTTTTTCGAGCTTGTGGGTTTCGCGCTCGATCTTGATGGTTTTGGCGGCCTCTGATTCAGCTTGTGCTTGTACCCAGGCGTTGTCGGCTTCTGTGTCTGTGTTCATAAGGTTCACCACTGTCCGGTTTCCATGCGAATGGCCACTTCGCAGTCTTCAAAAATTTCAAGTTTGGCAATCTTGACGCGCACGCCCAGCACGCCGGGCAATTGCATCAGGCGGTTCGAGACTTTGCCGATCAGCGTTTCCAGCAGGTTGATGTGCTCAGCCGTGCATTCATCGATGATGATCTTGCGCACTTTGCGGTAATCCAGCACCGAGTGGATGTCGTCGTCGCTGGGCAGCAGGGGTTGCGTGCCCAGGTTCAGCTCGGCGTCCACCTGAATCGGTTGTGGGTCGGTTTTTTCGTGTTCCAGGATGCCCAGGTTGGCGTCAAAGCGCAAACCGGTCAGCTCCAGGGTTTGATGTCCGGCAGGGGTTTTCATGTCGGGCTTTTGGTCTGAAAAATTTCAACCCCAACCGCTTCGCAGTCCGGGTACACATCGGGTTTGCAGCTCGACAGGCGCACCGCCTGCACTTGCGGGTGGGCGATCAGCTCGCGCATCAGGTCGTCGCACAAAGTCTCTTGCAACACGATGTGGCCCTGGGCCACGCGGCGGGCAATCACCTCGCGGATGAAGTCGTAGTCCACCACCTCGGCCAGGTCGTCCTGGGCAGGGGTCGATGCGCTGTAGGGCACAAACAGCTCGACATTGAAGACGATGCGCTGGGGGCCGAGCTTTTCAAAGTCGTGCGCGCCGATGCGCACGTCCACCGTGTGGTTGCGCAAAAACAGGCGGCGGCAGTTCAGCGCCAAATCGGTCATCAGGTCGCTCATGCAACGCCTTTCGGGTCGGCCAAAAACATCACGTCTCGCGCCAAAGGCACCAAGTGCTGGCCGTTGTCCACGCACACCGTGGTGCCGGTGATGCAGGGGTTTTGCGCCAGAAAAACGCAAGTCGCCGCCACCTGTGCCGGGTCGATTGGCTCGCGCAGCAGGTTCACGCGGCTGGCGCGATCAAAGTTCTCTTGGGTTTGCGGGCCGCTCAAAAACATCAGGCCCGGGGCCACGCCGCACACCCGCAAGGGCGCCAAGGCTTGCGCCTGCAGGGCCACAGCGCGTTCCAGCGCCAGTTTGGACACGGTGTACGAAAAATAGTCCGGATTCAGGTTGAACACCTTCTGGTCCAGGATGTGGACCACGCTGCGCTGGCCGGGTGTGGCCTTGGGCGCGGCTTGCTGGGCCATGAGTGAAGCCAGAATCATGGGCGCGATCAAATTCACTTCCAGCTGCAGACGGGCACCGGGCAAGTCCATGTGGGTGCCCTCGTCTGGCTCGAAGAGCGAGGCGTTGTTGACCAGGCAATCCAGCGGTCCGTGGCTCTGTGCGATCTGCGCCATCAACTGTTCGACTTGTTCGCTCTGGGCCAGATCAGCTTGCACGCATTCCACGTGGCCTCCTGCAGCTTGCAGTTCAGCCTGCAGCGCCTTGGCCGCATCGGCCGAGCGTTGGTAGTGGCACCACACGCGCCAACCCGCCGCAGCAAATTGGCGAACGATCTCTGCGCCCAGGCGGTGAGCGCCTCCGGTGACCAGAACTTGTTTCATGAAGGGGGCTGGGCAGATGGCTCTGCGCAGGAACATCCGAGGTGACAAAGGGCTGAATTATCGGGCAAGCCATGGATGAGGCCCCCGGCAACCTGGCAAACCCCCGTACACCTTCGGCGACAATCACCGCGTGAGCTCGCCGAATCCCCATCCCCCTTCCGAATTGACCCCGCTGATCCACCAGGCCATTGCCCAAGCCGGTGGCTGGATCGGTTTTGACCGTTTCATGGCCATGGCTTTGTATGAGCCGGGCTTGGGGTACTACGCCAACGCCCTGCAAAAGTTCGGCGCCATGCCCGCTTCGGGCAGCGATTTTGTGACCGCGCCGGGCATGTCCCCCTTGTTTGGCCAAACCCTGGCCATGCAGGTGCGCCAGGCGCTGCAGGCCACAGCTACCGATGAAGTTTGGGAGTTTGGTGCGGGCACCGGTGCCTTAGCCCTGCAACTGCTGGACAGCTTGGGCGATGCGGTGCGCCGTTACACCATCATCGATTTGTCGGGTAGCTTGCGAGCGCGCCAAGCCGACACCTTGTTGAAACACGCCGACAAAGTGCGCTGGCTCGACGCTTGGCCCGATGCCATTGAGGGCGTGGTGGTGGGCAACGAAGTGCTCGACGCCATGCCGGTGCAGCTCCTGCAGCGCACGCAAGGCGTCTGGCATGAGCGTGGCATCATCAGCGCGGGTGAGCAATTCGCTTGGCAAGATCGCTTGACCGATCTGCGCCCGCCTTTGGACATCGACGGCGAGCACGACTATTTGACCGAAATCCACCCCCAAGCCGAAGCTTTCATCACCAGCTTGGCCGAGCGTTTGCAGGCTGGGCGGGGTGGAGCGGCGTTTTTTCTGGATTACGGTTTCCCTGAGGCCGAGTACTTTCACCCCCAGCGCCACATGGGCACCGTGATGTGCCACCAACTGCACCAAGCCGACGACAACCCCTTGGTGGCGGTGGGCCATAAAGACATCACAGCCCATGTCAACTTTACGGGGGTCGCCTTGGCAGGGCAAAACGCGGGGCTGAATGTCTTGGGATATGCCAGCCAAGCTTGGTTTTTGTTGAACCTGGGGCTGGCCGAGCGCATGGCCGCCGCCAGCTTGGCTGAGCGCAGCCAAGCCCAGCGCCTCATCAACGAGCATGAAATGGGCGAGTTGTTCAAAGTGCTGGGGTTCGCCACAGCGTCCGATTGGGCGGCTCAGGGCTTTGCCCGAGGCGACCGTTCGCACCGCCTGTAAACGGCATTCAGGCAAGCTGTGTTGCGCTGGCTCATCGTCGTGTTTTTGGCCCTGATCATTTTCAGTGGCTTGCAAAAGTGGCTGGAAAAGCTGGGTTTTGGCCGCTTGCCGGGCGACTTCCGGTTTCGTCTGTTTGGGCGCGAATGGTTCATTCCCCTGACCAGCACACTGCTGTTGAGCATGGTGGCCGCGGCCATTGCGCGGTGGGTCTGAGGTGGAGTCGGTCTGGGCCTGCCACACGAACGTGTTACAGTGCGTCACGCCTTTGGCGACTGATGCCCATCTAGCTCCTTGCGAGCCGATAGCGCATCCCGGCAGAGGGATGCCAGTCCTGTCCTCCACTGTGCACATCGCCCGCCATGCTTTCAAAGCTGGGCCCAGACGATTTTTTGCTTCCCTTTTCATGCACCTCTGCACGGTGCGGTTGTTCGCCTAGCTTTGCAGCTGGCATTCGAGGGAGCTTTTTGGCAGCAGGACACGCCAAGAACCGTACCGCCAGACAGCTCCTCAGAGGGCCTTGTGTGCGGTTCGACCCCCTTCGTTAAAATACATGACTAACTTCTACTGTTCACACCAACCCATCTCCATGGGAAAATTCCGAATTCAACCGTGCTCCAGGGCTTTGCCCAATGGCGCATTTGGCGCGCAAGTGTCTGTGGCCAGTGGCCGCGGCAGCGCCAGCACAGACCGGGTGATGCGTTTTGTGCCTGAATTTGCAACGCCTGCCGCCGCCAGCCAATACGCCCTCGATGAAGGCGTGTTGTGGGTGGAGCGCCAGACGAACAAACCGATCCTGCTTTGAGAAAGACGTTTTAAATGGCTAAAGAAGAACTGATTGAACTGATGGGCGTGGTCAACGAGGTGTTGCCCGACACCCGTTTTCGCGTGACGCTGGACAACGGCCACCAATTGATTGCTTATTCCGCTGGCAAGATGCGCAAGAACCACATTCGTATTTTGGCGGGTGACCGTGTGACGCTCGAGCTGTCGCCTTATGACCTGAGCAAAGGCCGCATCAGCTTCCGTCACTTGGCTGGCCGCGCTCCCATGGCACCGCGCCGCCCACCTGCACGCTGATATTGTTTGGCGCCGGGTCTTGACCTGAGTCAGGGTCTCCCGGCATTGAATCGTGCAGCATGGCCCCCAAGTGGTTTTGAAACACAGGGGATTCCATGACCAATTCAGTCAGCACTTTGCACATTGTTTGTCCGCATTGCCACACCACCAACAGGGTGCGTGAGGCTGACCTGCACAACGCCCCCGATTGCGGACAGTGCCATCAAGCTCTTTTTGACGGACATCCGCTTTCGCTGGACGCGGCCAACTTTGACAAGCACATCGGTCGCAGCCAAATCCCGGTGTTGGTCGACTTTTGGGCCCCTTGGTGCGGCCCCTGCCGCATGATGGCTCCGGCTTATGAACAAGCCGCTGGCCTTTTGGAGCCCCAAGTGCGGGTGGCCAAACTCAACACCGAAGAAGCGCAAGCCATCGCTGCTCGCTTCAATATCCGCAGCATCCCCACGCTCGCATTGTTTGTGGGTGGCAAAGAAGTCGCCCGCCAAGCCGGCGCATTTCGCACGGCTCAAGACATTGCCGATTGGACGCGTTCGCACGTGTGAGAGGTTCAGGGCTCCTACAGAGAAGCTGCGACCGCTTTGACGCGTGCTTTGGAGATTTGTTCGCCAATTTGAGGACCTTTGAGGCCCTGAGCCGCCGCCGCTTGGGCAATGGGGGCGGTCTCCACAGACAACGCCGCCTTCTGCGCCTGCAACAGCCGGGCCGCTTGCGGGTATGCCGCTTCTTCAAACCCTTGCCGTCCGCGCGCATCGCATTCGCAGGCTTGCAGCACCTGCGCAAAACGTTCGGGTTGGCGTATTGCATCGCAGCGTTCCAGCAATCGCACCACCGCTTCGGCGTTCAGCTCGCCGCTGCGGTGGATGTTGCCGTGTTCGCGCGCCACCACTTCGGCCAGCTCTTTGCAGTCGGTCGGCACGCGCAGGCGCTCGCACACTTTTTGCAAGAGCTTGACGCTGCGCCCTTCGTGGCCGATGTGGCGTGGCAGCACGTCGGCAGGCGTGGTGCCTTTGCCCAGGTCGTGCATCAGGCAAGCCACGCGCACAGCAAGCGGCATGTTCAGCCGGGCGGCCATGTCCATCACCAGCATCATGTGCAAGCCCGTGTCGATCTCGGGGTGGTATTCGGGGCGTTGGGGCACGCCCCAAAGACGTTCCAGCTCGGGCAGTAAGGCCTTGAGCGCACCGCATTCGCGCAGCACCTCGAACATGCGAGAAGGCTTTTCGCTCATCAGTCCGCGAGCCAGCTCTTGCCAGACGCGCTCAGGCACCAAATGGTCGGCCTCGCCGTTATCCACCATATGGCGCATCAGCGCCATGGTGTCGTCTGCCACGCTGAAGTCGGCAAAGCGCGCTGCAAAGCGGGCGACGCGCAGGATGCGCACCGGGTCTTCGGCAAATGCGTGCGTGACATGACGCAGCACCTTGGCCTGCAAATCGCGCTGTCCGTTATAAGGGTCGACGATCTGGCCTGCCCAAGCGTCGTGCGCGGCATGGGCCAGCGCCTCGGGCACGGCCATGGCGTTGACGGTGAGGTCGCGTCGGGCCAGATCTTCTTCCAGCGTGACGCTGGGGTCGGCTTGAACCGCAAAGCCTTTGTAGCCGCGCGCCGTCTTCCGCTCGGTACGGGCCAGGGCGTATTCCTCGCGGGTCTGCGGGTGTAAAAACACCGGGAAGTCCTTGCCGACCGGGGTGAAGCCCAGGGCAGTCATGGCTTCGGGCGTGCTGCCCACCACCACCCAGTCGCGGTCGTTGACGCTTTGGCCCATCAAGGCATCGCGCACCGCACCGCCAACGACAAAAACGCCCATGGTGGCTTTCAGCGATGGAGCCGGAAAGGCTCTTCAAAATCGATGAAGTCCTGCTCTGCCAACGCGCCATCGATCCAGGCTTTCACACCGGGCAGGGCGCACACGCGCTGCATGTAGGCGGCCACATCGCTGGGCACTGGCAAGGCGTAGGTCTTGATGCGCATGACCACAGGGGCAAAGTAAGCGTCTGCCACACTGAAGCTGCCAAACAGCATGGGACCGCTGTGCTGTGCCAGCAAGCCGCCCCAAAGGCTGCAAATACGGTCCAAGTCGGCACGAAGCGCGGGTTTGTCGCGCAGCGCCAAAGCGCCGATCTCGGGCAGGTGCGCTTCGATGTTCATCGGGCAGGCGCTGCGCAAGGCCATGAAGCCGCTGTGCATTTCGGCGCAAACGCTGCGTGCACGGGCTCGGGCAGCGCGCTCTCTCGGCCAAAGTTGTTTTTCTGGGAACTGCTCGGCCACATACTCCGCAATCGCCAAGGTGTCCCAAATGGCCAGGCCATCGTGCACCAGCACAGGCACCTTGCCCACCGGGTTGATGTCTTTGAGCGCGGTCTTGAACTGAGAGTCAGGCGCAAAGCTGTCAAACCTCACAAAGACCTCTTCAAAGTCAATGCCCGCCTGGCGCAGCAGCACCCAGGGGCGCATGGACCAAGACGAGTAGTTTTTGTTGGCGATGTAAAGCTGGATCATTGTTTTCTCCCGTGAATCAGAGCCCACATGTTAGCGGTCATGCCGGTCGTCAACCGGCCGAATCAGCCACTCAAATGTGTGAGGGCAAGCGGCGGGTGACGATTTTCGGTACCCCGTCATGAGGAACCCGCTGCGTGCCATCGCACATCCACCCAAGCGGCTTGCAAGAGGAATCAGCGCCCCGCGCCCGATCGCCAGCGGTTCAACTTGCTGCGTGGACCGCGGTGCCCCAAATAGGTCGGTGCCACGCCTGCAGCCGATGCGGCTGTGATGCCCAAGGCCTCAAGACCTGGCAGCAGGCCCGTGGCCACGTTGTCCACTTTCATGGACGCCAGGTTATCCCGGCTCATCAAAGGCTCACCCGGAGCCAACTCCATGGCCGCCGCTTGCAGCCAGCCCACCCACATCGGTAGACCGATGACCGGGCGACCCCGGCCGTGGTTCACGCCTGCCCACTGGCCAGCGCGTTGCACCAAGTCGCCCAAGTTCAGCACGTCCGGGCCGCACAGCTCGTAGGTCTGACCGATGGTGGCGGGCTGTTGCAAGCAGGTCACGACCGCGCGCGCCACATCCCCCACCCACACCGGGGCAAAGCGTGTGCCGCGGCCTGCCAGAGGCATGAAAGGGGCCACCGCCTGCAGGTCGGCAAACAGGTTGAGGAATTTGTCTTCAGCCCCAAAAATCACGCTCGGGCGCAGCAGAGTCAGTTGCAAGCCTGCACCTTGCAAAACCGCTTCCCCGCGCGCTTTGCTGCGTTGGTACATCGACGGTCCCTGCAGATCGGCGCCTAGGGCGCTGACGTGAACCAGCCGCTGCACGCCCGCTCTTGTCATGGCGTTGGCGATTTTGCCGGGCAAGTTCACATGCACGTTCTCAAAGCGGTCTTCTTTGCCGTGCAGCACCGCCACCAAATTGACCACCGCATCATGTCCGGGCATCAGCCGGGCCAGATCGGCTTCGCTGTGCACAGAAGCTTCGATCACCGTGAGCCCGGGCAAACTTTGCACCTTGCCAGCGTTCACGGCGCGGCGGGTGGGTACGGTGATCTGCCAGCCCAAGCGGGCGAGTTGTTCGCACACTTGGCGGCCGACAAAGCCGGTACCGCCCAGCACCAGAATGCGTGGCGCGCTCATGTCGCGCTCAAACCGCTGACGGCTTGGTGCATGGCGTCCATGGCCTGAGCCACGATCTGGGAACGCCAATCGTCGGTGTCGACGTAAAACGCGTCCATCAGGTCTTGTTTGATCTGCTTTTTCAGGGCTTCAGGCGCTTCGGGGTGCAGGTGCAGCCAATGGTCGCCGCGCAGGGCGCCGATGACCTTGTCTTGGGTTTGCGTGCCGTATTCCATGGCAATGCCGGTGTACTCGGCTTGCGGGCATTCTTGGTAAGCCGCCATCCACATCAGGCCTGTGAGGAATGCCGAGGTGGATGAGCCGTCGTAAATGGAGGTGATGCCATGACCCCACCAGGCTTTGGCCCGGGCATAGGCCGCAGCATCGTCGGCGCAAGCAAAAATGCGCTCACCCACCCCGCTGGGGCCCAAGCCCGTGTGCAGGTCGATCCAGCCCATTTTTTGGCAGGACTGGGCGTACTTCTGCAGCACCTTGCGCAAAGTCAGGTTGCTCCAGGTGGGGGCCTGGCCACCAAAGAACAGGCCGTCCGGAAATTCATGCTGCCCTTGGGAGACGGCGGCCTGAAAGGCTTTCATGCCGCGCTCGGCGATGTACTGGGCGGTGGCCACCGCATTGGCGGCATCGGGTGGCCAGATCTTGGGCAACAACAAGGGGTGGATTTCGCGGTAAGCCGCGTTGTCGGGCAAGGGCTTGGAGAAGTCCTGGAAATTGCGGTTGATGTCCACGTTTTCGTGGGTCACCCGGCGCACATGCGAAAAACCGTGCGGGTTGAGCGCATGGATGTAAAGCACGGCCACACCCTGGGCTTTGGCCGCTGCGCGCCAGGCGCTGTTGTGCAGGGCATGGATTTGCACGCCGGAGCCGCAATAACCCTCTACACCGTGGCAAGCGCTGCTGATGACCAAAAGCTGCTGGGCATCGGCCGCGCCGTCCAGCACCACGTCCATGGCCAGAGTTTCACCGTCCCGACCGGACAGGGGGTGGAGGTTCGAGTCCACCTGCAGGCCAGCGACTTGGGCAGCGTTCAGGAATTTTTCACGGGCCTGCGCGTAGCTTTTGGAAAAGCCATGTTGGATGTCGTTCATTCGGGGCCCGGTCAAGCAGATTGGGTCGGGCTAGCCAGCCATTGCGTGGCCAGTTCGACCCAATAGGTGCCGCCCAAGGGGATCAGGTCGTCGTTGAAGTCGTAGCTCGGGTTGTGCAGAGTGCAAGGACCGCCGCCGTGGCCCATCTCGCGGTGCGCGCCGTCGCCGTTGCTGATGAACACATAGGCGCCCGGCTTGGCCTGCAGCATGTAAGAGAAGTCTTCCGCGCCCATGGTCGGCTCTTGAGACATCACGTGCTCAGCGCCCACGATGCCATTCATGACCTGGCGTGCGAAGTCGGCCTCCAAGGCGCTGTTGATGGTGGGTGGGTAGTTGCGCTCGAATTCGAATTCGCATTGCGCACCAAAAGCGGCGCAAATCGACTCGGCCACTTGCTTCATGCGGGCTTCGATCAGGTCCAGCACTTCAATGCTGAAGGTGCGCACCGTGCCCTGCAGTTCGCACGAGTCGGGCACCACGTTGGTGGCTTCCCCTGCATGGATCATGGTGACCGAGATCACGCCCGCATCCACCGGCTTTTTGTTGCGGGTGATGATGGTTTGAAAGCCCTGCACCATCTGGCAGGCGATCGGCACCGGGTCAATGCCGTTGTGTGGCAGTGCGGCATGGCTGCCCTTGCCGCGGATGGTGATCTTGAACTCGTTGCTCGACGCCATGACCGGGCCGGGGCTGACCGCAAAAGTGCCCACGGGTGCGCCGGGCCAGTTGTGCATGCCAAACACGGCCTGCATGGGGAATTTGTCGAACAAACCGTCTTTGATCATCTCGCG
The DNA here is from genome assembly GCF_040400975.1 of Limnohabitans sp. Taxonomy (GTDB): domain Bacteria; phylum Pseudomonadota; class Gammaproteobacteria; order Burkholderiales; family Burkholderiaceae_C; genus Limnohabitans_A. Next base: position 22,239 of record NZ_JBBAPF010000023.1, read on the forward strand.
GGCACCGCCGCCGCCTTCTTCGGCGGGTTGGAAGATCAAATACACCGTGCCGTCAAAGTCGCGGTGCTTGGAGAAATGCTTGGCAGCGGCCAACAGCATGGCCGTGTGGCCATCGTGGCCGCAGGCGTGCATCTTGCCTTGGTGTTTGCTGGCGTGGGCGAAGGTGTTGAACTCCTGCATGGGCAGGGCGTCGATGTCGGCGCGCAAGCCAATGCCCCGCCCGCTAGCGCCGCCATCACGACCGTGCACGATGCCCACCACGCCGGTGGTGCCCATGCCGCGGTGGATGGGGATGCCCCAGTCGGTCAGCTGCTGGGCGACCACGTCGGCCGTGCGCACTTCTTGGAAGCACAGCTCGGGGTGGGCGTGGATGTCTTTGCGGATGGCTGCGATGCTGGCCGCATCGGTGAGGATGGTGTCGATGAGTTTCATGGTGTTCAGTCTAGCGATAGTGAGGCTATTTTGCCAACTCCCGCTTCGCCACCCGCAGCGCATCGGGGACATGCGCGTCTTTTACCCCGCACAGCGCATCGGCCACAATCGGGTTCGCGCTTTTTGGAAGACCTTTCATGTTGCCCCAGCCAGCTGCCCATGTGGCCCTTGACACCCCACAGACCGTGCGCGGCGCTTGCCCGCACGATTGTCCCGATACCTGCGCTTTGCTGACCACGGTGGAAAACGGCCGCGCCACCAAAGTGCAGGGTAACCCGGCGCACGCCCCCACCGATGGTGTGCTGTGCACCAAAGTCTCTCGCTACACCGAGCGCACTTACCACCCGGATCGCCTATTGACGCCGATGAAGCGCATCGGACCCAAAGGCGCGGGCCAGTTTGAGCCCGTGAGTTGGGACGATGCCCTGGACGAAATCGCGACACGCCTGAAAGCCATTGCCGCACGCGATCCGCAGGGGGTGCTGCCTTACAGCTATGCAGGCACGATGGGCTTGGTGCAAAGCGAGTCGATCGCGGCGCGGTTTTTCCACCAACTGGGCGCATCGCTCTTGGACCGCACGATTTGCGCCTCGGCCGGGGCCGAAGCCCTGACCCAGACCTTGGGCAACAAAGTGGGCATGAAGGTCGAGTTTTATGCCGAATCCAAGCTCATCGTCATTTGGGGCAGCAACTCGATTGGCAGCAACCTGCACTTTTGGCGCATCGCCCAAGAAGCCAAGCGCAACGGGGCCAAGCTGGTGTGCATCGACCCCCGGCGGAGCGAGACGGCCGAAAAATGCCACGAACACATCGCCCTGCGACCTGGCACCGATGCGGCGCTGGCGCTGGCCCTCATGCACGAGCTGATCATGAATGGCTGGCTCGACCAAGATTACATCGACCGTCACACCTTGGGCTGGGATGCCCTGAAGGCCCGAGCCCTGCAATGGTCGCCCGAGCGCGCCGCCGAGGTCTGCGGTGTGCCGGTCGAACAAATTCGCCAGTTGGCCCGCGACTGGGGCACGACCCAACCCGCCGCGATTCGCCTGAACTACGGCATGCAGCGCGTGCGCGGGGGCGGCAACGCGGTACGGGCGATCGCTTGCCTGCCTGCGCTGACCGGAGCATGGCGACACCGAGCTGGCGGCGTGCTGCTCAGCAGTTCGGGGCATTTCCCGGTGCGCCGGGCGGCTTTGCAGCGACCTGATTTGCTGGGTGAGCGGCGTCCCCGCACCATCAACATGAGCACCATTGGCGACGATTTGCTGCGCCCGGCATCGCCAGCGTTCGGCCCGCAAATTCAAGCCTTGATCGTTTACAACAGCAACCCAGTGGCCGTGGCCCCCGAGTCGGGCAAGGTGGTGCAGGGCTTTGGCCGCGAAGACCTGTTCACCGTGGTGCTGGAGCATTTCCAGACCGACACGGCCGATTACGCCGATTTCATCCTGCCCGCCACCACGCAGCTGGAACACTGGGACATCCACACCAGCTACGGCCACACCGATGTCTTGCTCAACCGACCTGCCGTTGCGCCGGTGGGCGGTGCGCGCACCAACACCGACATCTTCAGGGCACTGGCCGTGCGCATGGGGTTTGACGACCCGTGTTTCGCCGAGACCGACGAAAGTCTGTGCCGCAGCGCCATGGACGACGAAAAAGACTTTGAGCAGTTGCTGGCGCACGGCTTTGCCTCTTTGCCCGTGCCCGATGCGCCCTTTGCCCAAGGCGGATTTCCCACGCCCTCGGGCCGCTGCGAGTTTTTCAGCCAGCGCTTGGCCGACCAAGGCCTAGACGGTTTGCCCGACCATCTGCCCAATTACGAAGCGGTTGGCAGCGATGCGCGCTACCCGCTGGCGATGATTTCGCCACCTGCGCGCAACTTTCTCAATTCGACCTTTGTCAACGTGCAAAGTCTGCGCGACATCGAAGCCGAACCGGTGCTGGAAATGCACCCACAAGACGCGCAGGCCCGGGGCATTGCCGACGGCGCGGTGGTACGCGTGTTCAACGACCGGGGCACATACCACTGCAAGGCCAAGCTGAACCAGCGGGCGCGCCCCGGCGTGGTCCATGGTTTGGGTATTTGGTGGCGCAAGCTGGGCTTGAACGGCACCAATGTGAACGAACTGACCAGCCAGCACCTGACCGATTTGGGCCGTGCGCCCGTGTTTTACGACTGCTTGGTGGAGGTGGCTGCCGATGCAGAGTTCGTGCCCACCATCCATGTCGGCGCCACATCGAAAGAACCCCATGCCTGAATTGAAAATTGAACGTGAACACGCCCTGGGCCTGGACGGCGCGCGTTTGGTGGCCGAACGCTGGCGCGAGCAGGCAGAACGAGATTGGGGCATGACCTGCGCATCAGAGCCTGGCGAGGCCTTGGACCGCATGCACTTTGAGCGCAGTGGTGTGAGTGGCGAACTCTGCGTCAGCGCCACCCGCTTTGACCTGCAGATCAAGCTGGGATTTTTGCTGGGCGCCTACAGCGGCAAGATCGAAGAAAAAATCAAGGCCAACTTGGACGCCTTGTTGGGACCAGCCGCCTGATGCGCCTCAAGGCAGGTCATTGTTCACCGACGCCATGTTGTTGCGTGGCCCGATCTGCCCCAAACGTGCTTTGAGCGATTGCGGCTGGCGCGTCAGGATGGCGGCGTAGTTGGTGGTGTTGGCCAGCACTTTTTTAACGTAATCACGCGTTTCGGAAAACGGGATGTTTTCAGCCCAGATGGCCGCTTCGAGCACCGGTCCCTTGCGCCAGTTTCGGGGCCTGCTGGGGCCTGCGTTGTAGGCGGCGGTGGCCATGGGCATCGAGCCTTCAAAGTCGTCGAGCACCAGTTTCAAATAAGCCGTGCCAATCGTCACATTGGTTTCGCGTTCGTTGATTTGTTGGGGCGTGAATCCTGCGAGGCCGATTTTTTGGGCGGTCCATTTGGCCGTGGCGGGCATCACCTGCATCAGGCCCGAGGCGCCCACATGTGAGCGCGCATCCATGATGAAGCGGCTCTCTTGCCGGATCAGCCCATACACATAGGCCGGGTCCAGCCGGATGTCGCCAGCGCGGCGCACCACCAGCTCGCGCAAGGGCATCGGAAAGCGTTGTTCGTGGTCAAACACCTCCTTGGTGCGCTCGCTGGTGTTGATGCAGCGGTCCCACACTTGGCGCTGACAGGCCAAGTCAGCAGCTGCCAGCAGTTCGCGGTCGTTCATGCCGCCAGGCGTGTGCAGGTTGGTGCTGTAGTTCCATTCGCGGTTGCCCTCGGCCCTCAAGCCCAAGGCGATGGCATACAAGGCACGCTGCAGACCGGGGTGGGTGAGTGCAGCGGTTTTTTCTGAGGGTGTCAGGGGCGAGGGGCGCTCGGGTGTGCCAATGGTTTGGCCCAACTCTTCCAATGCCAACTGCTCGTAAAAACCGCGAACGCTGGCGATCTGGGTCAACAGGGTTTGCGCTTCGTGGCGCTGGGATTCGGTGGGCTCTAGGGCCAGCAGGGCGCGGGCGCGCCAATAGATCCAGGCCGGGTCGCTGCGCGTGGCCGCGCTCATCGCTTGGGTCGCTGAAAGCACTTGCTGCCATTGGCCTTGACGCAGGGCCGCACGCACCTTCCATATCAGCAAATCGTCGTTCAGGTCGCTGTCTTTTTGAACCTTGGCAAAGTAACTGCTGGCATTGTCTTGCAGCTTTTGTGCGGCTTGCTTGCCGATCACGGCCCAAGTCCAGTTGCGCTCTTCGGCACTCAGTTGGCGCCCCCATTGTTGTTCCAGCAATAGAGCTGCTTGTTCGGGCTGACTGGCCGCCAGGCGAATCAGCGCCAACACGGCCAATTCTTTCTGGTTGCGTGTGATGGCCAAAATGCGCTTGGCCAGATAACCCGAGGGGTCGGCGTGGATTTTGTTCACTTGCTCGCTGGCGCGCGGGGCCTCAATGTCCACCGCCGCTTGGGCGGTGCGAGGTCGGTTGGCGTCCATGGCGATGCGGGCTTTGCGCCAAATGTCCAGTGCGTTGATTTGGCGTCCAGAGTGCAGGTGTTCGGCCACATAAGTGCAGCCGTCGTCCGCCTCTCGCAGCGAATACCAAATGCGTTTGGCCTCTTCGGCCACATCGGCTTTGGTGTTCATGGCTTCGGTGGCCAACGCATAGCAGCGCACTTCGCGGTCATCGCGCATGCGATAGCGAGGGTACTCGGCGGTGAACGTGGCCCAGTTGCGGCGCTTGCCCAGTTGTTGCAACCAATCGTTGCGCAGGCGGTCTTCGTAGTAACTGCCTGCATAGGTGTTCAAAAAGTGGCGTATTTCCGTGTCTGATGCGGTGTCCAGCCGAACCCGCATGTCCCAATAGGCGGCCAAAGGCTCCAGCACGTGGCCACGCATTTGCGGCAGCAGGGCGGACAAGCGTTTGGCGTCGTTCTTGCCGTAGGCCCTGTGCATCTCCAGCAAGACCTCATCGCCCTTGTTTTGGGCCAGCGCAGGCGGACTGAACAAGCCTGTGGTGACCAGGCCAGCCAGCAGTGTCAAAATCAGTGTCAATTTCATGGGTGGATTATGGACAAAGCTGAAGCCAAAAAGGCCTTGCGCAAGGCCTTGATTGAAGAAAGACTGCATCTGCCAGATCGCCTGTCTCGGGCCGAAGCCTTGCAGCGCGTCATGCGTATTTGGTTGTTTGACCGCCCTGACACCGTGATTGGAGCCTATTGGCCCATCAAGGGCGAGTTTGACCCGCTGCCCGCGCTGCACCGCTGGAAAGAAGATGGCGAGCTGCATGGTGAGCCGCAGCGCCGCCAAATTGGTTTGCCCGTCATCAACAAACAGCACAAAACCCTGACTTTTCACACCTGGTACCCCGGTTGCCCGATGGAAGAAGACGCCTACGGCATTCCCAAACCCAAAGACACCGAGGTCATCGTGCCCACCTTGCTGTTTGTGCCCTGTGTGGGTTACGGCATTGGCGGCTACCGCTTGGGTTACGGCGGCGGCTTTTACGACCGCACCTTGGCCACGCTGCAGCCCAAACCCTTCACAGTGGGCTTGGGTTATACCCACGGCTTTTTGGACGATCTGGAGCCCGAAGACCACGACGAGCCGCTGGATGCGATCCTGAACGACAACGGGGTGGTGTGGCCGGTTTGAGCCAGACCCTAGAAAACCATGGCCCGACCCAAATCCGCAACCCACGACATCAAGCGCGACGCGATCCTGGACATTGCCGCGCAATGCTTTGCCCAGCGCAGTTACCCGGCCGCCAGCATGAACGAGATCGCCTCCGCGTGCGGCACTTCCAAAGCCAGGCTGTACCACTATTACGAGAGCAAAGAGGCCATTCTGTTTGATTTGCTGGATCGCCACACCCAGCAGCTTTTGGCCGTGATTGCGCAAACCGAAGCCACGGCCCAGCGCAAAGACCTGAACGAACGCGCTGCTTTGCACGAGCTGGTGCGCTCGTTTTTGCAGGAATACGAGACTTCGGCCACCCGGCATGCGGCGCTGCTCAACGACACGCAATTTTTGAGCGATGTGCCCGACCCCGCTTTGGGCGCGGCGCCCGTATCGCCGCGTGAATTGATCCTGAACCGCCAGCGCGACATCGTCGCGGCCATGACCCGTTTCATGAAGCGCGCCTACCCCGAGCGCCTGACCCCGACCAACCAAACGGCCCTGACCATGATGCTGCTGGGCATGATCAACTGGACCTTCACCTGGCTGCGCCCAGGGGGGCCGATCAGCTATGCGGCGTTTGCCGATGAGGTGATCGGCATGTTGGAGAAAGGTTTGGGCTGAGGATGAGGGGCAGGCTTGACTTGAGGGTTGGAATTTAACAATCCGTAATGGATTTCGTTTAGGTAAAATCACCTCCTCACTGATCGGAGCCTTTTCCATGTCCCAAACACCCGCCAAAGCCCCCACCAAAGCCTTCGCCAGCCAGGCGGACTTGACCGAAAAAAAGATCACGTTTGAGCAACTCAGCCCCCACTGCTGGGCTTATACCGCCGAAGGCGACCCCAATTCAGGCGTGATCATCGGGGACCGTTTCATCATGGTCAGCGACGCCACGGCGACGCCTGACATGGCGAAAGACCTGATCAAGAAGATCCGCACCGTCAGCGACCTGCCCATCAAATACGTGCTGCTGACCCACTACCACGCAGTGCGCGTGCTGGGTGCCTACGCCTATGCCGCAGAAGGTGCCACCGAGATCATCGCCAGTGAAGGCACTTTGGACCTGATCAAAGAGCGCGGCGCGCAAGACATGAAGAGCGAAATGGAGCGCTTCCCGCGCTTGTTCCGGGGCGCTGACAGCATTCCCGGCCTGACCTGGCCCACCATGGTGGTGGGCGGTGACAACCCCACAAAAGGCGAAGTGCCCGGCAAGCTCAGCATCAACTTGGGCGGCGTGGTGGTGCAAATCTGGCACCCAGGCCCGGGTCACACCCGTGGCGACACCATCGCCTGGGTGGAAGAAGAAAAAGTGCTGTTCTCTGGCGACTTGGTCGAGTACGAAGCCGGTGTCTACACGGGCGACGCCCAATTAGAAGAGTGGCCTGCCACGCTGGAAGCCCTGCGCGAACTGAAAGCTGAATTCATCGTGCCCGGTCGCGGCGAAGCCATGAAGGGTAACGCCAACGTCAACAAGGCGCTCGATTACACGCAGCGCTGGGTGACCACTTTGTTCCAAGCGGGCAAAGAGGCGGTTGCAGGCAAGATGGACCTCAAAGCCGCCATGGCCCACACCCGCAAGAGCATGGACCCGGTCTTTGGCCATGTGTTCATTTATGAGCACTGCCTGCCGTTTGACGTGACCCGGGCCTATGACGAAGCCAGTGGCATCAAGAATCCGCGGATCTGGACCGCCGAGCGCGACATGGCGATGTGGAAAGCGCTGCAAAGCTGAAGCCAGGCACTAACCCATAAATAACCCCGCACAGTCAGACTGGCGGGGTTTTTTGTTGGGAGGCCACAGCGTGTGCTGGTCCAGTCCGGTGTTCAGGGCCGGGTCAGGTCTTGGATGTCCCGCTCGTAAGCCCGCAAGCGCCGAGCCACCCGTACACGCTGCTCGGGTGTGGTGGTGTTGTGCAGTTGAGCCAGGTTCTCACAAGCCCTTTGCGACAGACTTTGCAAAACGGCACACTGTGCCGCATCCGTGGGGTTCAGCCAGCGTTGCCAAACGCCCCACAACTGGGCTTCGGCTTGGGCCGGTGTCATGCCACTTTGGGCCACGCGTTGCAGAGTGGACAGCAAGTCTTGTTGGCGGCGTTGACGGTCGCGTCGCCCCCATTCGGCGGTCCAAGGCGACTGTGCCAGTTGTGCCCTGACCATGCTGATTTGGGCCGAGTTCAGATCACCGTAAAACGAGTTGAAGCGGTTCACCGCCTTGTCCAAGCGGCGGTCCAGCCGGGCTTGTGCGTCACCCTGCAACCATTCTTTTTCCCAATCTTCGTTTTTGCTTTCCCATTGGCGAGCGATGTGGCTCAGTTGCCTTGGGCCCAGCGCCAACACCACCGGCGCCGCTTGCACCACCGCTTGACGCATCAGGACATCCAGACGGGTTTGGACCTCGGTGGCCACGCTGCAGACTTGATCGGCTTGCACAGGACCGGTGGACAGCTGCCCGATGCGTTGGAGCACCTCGCCATAACCGCCCAACTCTTCGCGGCGGTGCCACTGGTAAAGCTTGTCGATGGCCTCTTTGGCCGCAGGCGTCTGGGCGCCACTGAACGACACCGTGCTGTCGAGCCACCAATACGACAGGGTGGGCAGCTGTTGGTAACCCAGTTTGATGGCGCTGCAGCCTTGCAATAAGACTAGACAAAGCAGAAGCAGGCTTCGGTTGATCAATTGAGACCCTTCAGGGAAAACGACCAACCATCAAAAAATCCCGTCGTATTGTTATTGGTCTCATCCAAAATGACTAAGCGCCATTGCTGTGAAGTGTTTGTTGAATTGAAACCGGTGTTGGCAATGGTGTAAGTCCATGGGGTGCCTGATGATCCGGTTCCACATGAGCCAGATGGGGATGCTTGATTTAGTTTGGGGAGAGTCAGGGGCGTTAATTCAGTGCCTCGGTAAAGTTTGAGGTTCAATTCATTGGTATCAGCGTGCTGAATACAGACTGTCAATTGGACTGAGTTCAATTGCTTAAGGTTGCAATTTTGTAAAGTCCAATTGACTTCGGCGCTTGGTGTGATGCTTTTGGCGCTGAAACTTTGATTACCTAATCCAGACCCGTTTGCCCAAGACCATGGCTGTACGCATGAAGTTTCGGCCAATGAACCGCTTGGTGTGGAGCCCCCACCGCAGCCTGCCAAGACCAAGGATCCAGCCAAGCCAGCGACAGCCAGTTTTAAAGAAAATTGACGCATATTGAGAGTGCCTTTTGGTCGGATCATAGGCCCGATGCGGGGCAGCGATAATTTAACCATGCGCGATCATCTTTAAAAATCGCCGGGTACATCAGAAAGTTTGTTGTTCATGAAAGCCTCTTTTCCCCCCATCGACGTCGTCATCATGGCCGCCGGCAAAGGCACCCGCATGAAAAGCCGCCTGCCCAAAGTGCTGCAGCGCTTGGCGGGTGTGCCGCTGGTGCAGCATGTGCTCAATACTGCGGCGCAATTGAACGCCCGCTCGGCCGTGGTCATCACCGGCCACGGCGCTGACCAAGTGGAGCCATTGGTGCTGGCCCCGGGCCAGTCGCTGGCGGTGCAATGCGTGCGCCAAGAGCCGCAGCTGGGCACCGGCCACGCTGTGCAGCAGGCCGTGCCCGTGCTGCCCGACGATGGGGTGGTGGTGATTTTGTCGGGCGATGTGCCGCTGACCGAAGCCGATACGCTGCAGGCGCTGATCGACCAATGCGGCGGAGATAAGCTGGCGCTGCTGACCCTCGACATGGCCGACCCCACGGGTTATGGCCGCATCGTTCGAAAGGTTGACGCGGTGCAAGCCATCGTCGAGCACAAAGATGCCACCGAGGCGCAGCGCCAGATTCAAGAGGTGTACAGCGGCATCATGGCCGTGCCCGCCCGGCAGCTCAAAGCCTGGCTGGACCGCATCGACAACCAAAACGCCCAAGGTGAGTACTACCTGACCGATGTGGTCAAGCTGGCTGTGGCCGATGGTGTGCCGGTGGTGGCGCACAAGATCAACGACCCGGTGCAGGTGGCAGGCATCAACAGCCCGGTGCAACTGGCCGAGCTGGAGCGCGCCCACCAATTGCGTCAGGCGCATCGCCTCATGGCGCAAGGCGTGCGCCTGAAAGACCCGGCCCGCTTTGACCTGCGTGGCCAGCTCGACTGCGCGCAAGATGTCGAGATCGACGTGAACTGCATCTTCGAAGGCCAAGTGTCCTTGGGCGAAGGCGTGAAGGTCGGCGCGAACTGCGTGATCGCCAATTGCAGCATCGCAGCGGGTGCGGTGATCCACCCCTTCACCCACATCGACGGCGAAAAACTCGGCGTGTCGGTGGGCGAGGGCGCACTGATTGGCCCCTTTGCCCGCCTGCGCCCCGGCGCACAGCTGGCTGCCGAGGTACATATCGGCAACTTCGTGGAGGTCAAAAATTCCACAATGGCCAAAGGCGCCAAAGCCAACCACTTGGCCTATTTGGGCGACGCCACTGTGGGCGAACGGGTGAACTATGGTGCGGGCAGCATCACCGCCAACTACGACGGCGCCAACAAACACCGCACCGTCATCGAGGCCGATGTGCACATCGGCAGCAACTGCGTGCTGGTGGCCCCAGTGACCATTGGCGCGGGCGGCACCGTGGGCGGCGGCTCCACCATCACCAAGAGCACAGAGCCTGGGGCACTCAGCGTGGCGCGCGGCAAGCAAATCAGCATTGCCAACTGGGCGCGGCCTGAGAAAAAGCCGAAAGCCTGAACCCCTTGTTTTGAGGTGCTGACTTAGCCACCAGTCTGTTGAAGCACCGGCCAAGCCGTCGTGAACTTGGCCCGTTTGGTTGCAAAAAAAGCTTTCACATTCCGCACATTGGCGTCTTGGGTGAACAGGGTTTGGCTGATCGCCAAATAGTGCGGCATGTCGCGGGCCTGCACCACCAGCACAAAGTCGGGGCCTGGGGAAACGCGCCAGCACTGTTGCACCGCATCGTGCGCCACGGCGCGGGCCTCAAACGTGTCCAGGTGTTCGCTGCCTTGCCGATCCAGCGACACCTCGATCAGCGCGCTCAATCCGTGGCCCATGCTGGCTGCCAGTTTGTCGCAGCTCAACACCGCCACCTGGCGTTCAATCCAGCCGCCCTCGGTCAGTCGTTTGACGCGGCGCAGGCAGGTGGGCGGCGACACATTCACCCGTTCGGCCAGCGCCACATTGCTGATGCTGGCGTTGCGTTGCAGGGTGTCGAGCAGTTGCAGGTCGATGAGGTCGAGCTCAATTGATTCCATGAATAGTATTTTATTGAAATTTAATTTCAATTGTTGGTATGAGAGAAATTATCAAACTATTCAATCTTAAAAATTGATCTGAAATTTCAAAATGGCAAGCCTAAGATCGCACCAGTTTTGATAAAACACCCCATTCAGGAGCTTCAACATGTGTGGCATCGTCGGCGCCGTTTCTTCCCGCAACATCGTTCCCATCCTGGTACAAGGCCTGCAGCGGCTGGAATACCGTGGCTATGACTCCTGCGGCGTGGCCGTGCATGCGGCCAGTCTGGGGGGTCAAGGTGGCTTGCAACGCGCCCGCAGCACCTCACGCGTGGCCGAGCTGATGGACCAGGTCACGGCCGACCACATCGAAGGCGGCACCGGCATCGCCCACACCCGCTGGGCCACGCACGGCGCGCCTGCGGTGCACAACGCGCACCCGCACTTCAGCCACGGCACAGGCGCAGCAGACGCCAAACCGGGCAAGGTCGCTCTGGTGCACAACGGCATCATCGAAAACCACGAAGAACTGCGCGCCGCCCTGCAGTCCAAGGGCTATGTGTTTTTGAGCCAGACCGATACCGAAGTCATTGCCCACCTGGTGGACAGCGTGTACGACGGCGACTTGTTTGAGGCGGTGAAGACCGCCATCCGCCAACTGCACGGCGCCTACGCGATTGCCGTCTTCCACAAAGACGAGCCGCAGCGCGTGATCGGCGCGCGTGCAGGCTCGCCGCTGATCTTGGGCGTGGGCCAAGGCGAAACCTTCCTCGCCAGCGACGCGATGGCCTTGGCCGGTGTGACCGACCAGATCGTCTATTTGGAAGAAGGCGACGTGGTCGACATTCAGCTGGGCAAATACTGGGTGGTGGACCGCGAGCACAAGGCTGTGACCCGCGCCGTGAAGACTGTGCACGCGCACAGCGGCGCGGCAGAACTTGGGCCCTACCGCCACTACATGCAAAAAGAAATTTTCGAGCAGCCCCGCGCCATTGCCGACACGCTTGAAGGCGTGGAGGGCATCACGCCTGAGCTGTTTGGCGACGGCGCCTACAGCACCTTCAAGGCGATTGACAAGGTGTTGATCTTGGCCTGCGGCACCAGCTATTACAGCGGCTGCGTGGCCAAGTACTGGATCGAGGCGATTGCCAAAGTGCCTTGTCAAGTCGAGATCGCCAGCGAATACCGCTACCGCGAATCGGTGCCCAACCCCAACACGCTGATCGTCACCATCACCCAAAGCGGCGAGACCGCCGACACCTTGGCCGCGCTGCGCCATGCGCAAAGCCTGGGCATGACGCACACGCTCACCATTTGCAACGTGTCCACCAGCGCCATGGTGCGCGAATGCAAGCACGCCTATGTGACCCGCGCAGGTGCTGAGATCGGCGTGGCCTCCACCAAGGCTTTCACGACCCAGTTGGCCGGTTTGTTCTTGCTCACGTTGGCTCTGGCGCAGACCAAAGGGCGCCTGTCCGACGAAGAAGAAGCCGGGCACATCAAAGACATGCGCCACCTGCCCGCCGCGCTGCAAGCCGTGCTGGCGCTGGAGCCGCAAATCATCGCTTGGGCGCAAGAATTTGCCAGCAAAGAAAACGCGTTGTTCCTGGGCCGTGGCACCCACTACCCCATCGCGCTGGAAGGTGCGCTCAAGCTCAAAGAAATCACCTACATCCACGCCGAGGCTTATGCGGCGGGTGAGTTGAAACACGGCCCCTTGGCCTTGGTGACCAGCGCCATGCCCGTGGTGACCGTGGCCCCCAACGACCAGCTGCTCGAAAAACTCAAGAGCAACATGCAAGAAGTCCGCGCCCGCGGCGGCGTGCTGTATGTGCTGGCCGACGGCGACACGAAGATCGAAAGCAGCGAAGGCGTGAACGTGATCCGCATGCCTGAGCACTATGGTGTGCTCTCACCCATCCTTCACGTGGTGCCCTTGCAGCTGCTGAGCTATCACACGGCTTGTGCTCGGGGCACGGATGTGGACAAGCCACGGAACCTGGCGAAGAGTGTGACGGTAGAGTAGATCAGCTAGTGAGCAATTTCGATAATGCTAAATTCATCAAAGTCCTCATTAAAGTTGGCACTGGCTTAATTTACAAAGGTCCATACACAACTATTCAGGAGTGGTTGTTTGAGCGTGTCAGAGCGCTTCGAGAAGATCAGAAACTTTCTTTCAACGCAATCGCTGCAAATTGAGCTAAGTTTGGATTGAAGTCTGCTCGAGTTAAGACATTGGTTGCCGGTAGTTATTAAAAATTAAAAATCTGCGCACAGTGAGCACTTTGCTGGGCGATCGTGTGAGAAGCCAGCATCTGATCGACGCTGGGGCTGAGCGACAAGATCGAACCGGAGTGGAGGTGCTGCCGTATGGACAAGCCGACACGCTGGTCTAGTGCCCATCGCCTTGAACCCCAAACGGTTAATTCTCGGTCTGGTTCAGCTTGGTGTTAATTTCTGCACTTTCGCGCGCCCTGCGCATTCAACCCGCACCGATCCATGACGATTCATACCGACTTGCCGCACCCGCGCACCCCGTCTTCGGGCTTGTCCCATGTTCGAGGGTTTGACGATCAGCCCTTGAGTCACGCTTGTTTGCACGAATTGCTGGCCCAAGCTGTGCTGCGCTGGCCTGAGCGCGATGCCGCGATTTTTTGTGCCGAAGGCATACGATGGAGTTGGGCTGAATTTCAAAACCAAGTGAATGCCGCCGCAGCCGCCTTGCATGCACTGGGAGTCCAGCGGGGCGACAGGGTGGGCATTTGGTCACCCAACCGATCCGAGTGGTTGGTCACGCAATTTGCCACGGCCCGTCTGGGAGCGATTTTGGTCAACATCAACCCCGCTTACCGGGTAGCCGAGTTGGCTTATGCGCTCAACAAGTCCAGCGTATCGGTTTTGGTCAGTGCCAGCCGGTTCAAAACCAGCGATTACCTGGGCATGCTGGTTCAACTGGGCTTTGGCACTGCGGACACCCAACTGCCGACTTTGCGGCATGTGATTCGCTTGGGTGCAGGGGGCCATGCCGACATGCTGGATTGGTCGGCCTTGATGGCACAAGGCCACACCCGCTTGCCCGATGCGCAAAGCCTGAATGCCCACCAACCTATCAACATCCAGTTCACCAGTGGCACCACGGGCGCGCCCAAAGGGGCGACCCTCACCCACCACAACATCGTGAACAACGCCATCGCGGTGGCTGCTTGCATGCGGCTGTCTGAGCAAGATCGCCTTTGCATTCCGGTTCCGCTGTACCACTGCTTTGGCATGGTGTTGTCGGTCTTGGCTTGTACATCGGTCGGGGCGGCCATGGTATTTCCGGGTGAGGGGTTTGATCCGGTGGAGACTTTGTCGGCTGTGCAAGCCGAACGCTGCACGGCTTTGCATGGCGTGCCGACCATGTTCATTGCCGAGCTCGACCATCCCGAGTTTTCTAAGTTCGATTTGAGCACCTTGCGCACCGGCATCATGGCGGGTGCGCCTTGCCCCATTGAGGTGATGCGGCGGGTTCAGTCGCTCATGCACATGCGCGAGGTGACCATTGCTTATGGCATGACGGAGACCAGCCCGGTGAGCTTTCAAAGCGCCACCGACGACCCACTCGACAAGCGGGTCACCACGGTGGGCCGCGTCTTGCCTCACTTGGAAGTGCGCATCGTCGATGCGCAGGGCCAAACCGTGCCGATTGGTGAAACGGGTGAACTCTGTACCCGGGGTTATTCGGTCATGCAGGGCTATTGGGACGAGCCAGAACGCACGGCCGACACCATCCAAGACGGCTGGATGCACACGGGCGACTTGGCCACCATGGACGCGGAGGGCTACTGCAACATCGTCGGGCGTCTCAAGGACATGGTGATCCGCGGTGGCGAGAACATTTACCCGCGTGAGATCGAGGAGTTTTTGTTTCGCCATCCCAAAATAGCCGCGGTCCAGGTTTTCGGTGTGCCGGACGAGCGTTATGGCGAGCAACTGTGTGCTTGGGTGGTGCAGCGCCCGGGGGCCGACTGCACCGAGCAAGAGCTGCGGACCTTTTGCGAGCAGAACATCGCGCACTTCAAAGTGCCACGTTACATCCGCATGGTTGAAGAGCTCCCGGTCACGGTGACGGGCAAGCCGCAAAAGTTTTTGATGCGCGAGGCCATGGTGGCCGAATTGGGCCTGAACCGCCCGGCGTCGGCCTGAACCTGAAGCCTTCGTGAAGCCTTCACCATCGTCCAGATCCATCGAGGTCCTGTCTTCGGGCGTTCATGGCAAGGGTGTTTTTGCCACACGGCACATGGCCGCAGGTGAACGGGTTATTGAGTACGTGGGTGAGCGCATCAGCATGGCCGAAGCCATTCGCCGCCACCCGCACGATGCGGCCAACCCAGACCACACTTTTTACTTTCACTTGGACGATGGCCAGGTGATCGATGCGCTGTACGGTGGCAATGACTCTAAATGGATCAACCATTCGTGCCGCCCCAATTGCGTGCCCGATGAAGTCAAGGGCCGCATTTACATTGTGACGCGCAGGGTTGTTTACAAAGGGGAGGAGCTGAGCTTTGACTATGGCCTGTTCAGCGACGAGCCCATGACCGATGCGCTGAAAGCCCGGTATGCCTGCCGCTGTGGTGCCCCCAAGTGCCGGGGCTCGATGTTGTCAGACGGAGCGCTCAGACCCTGAAGCCTGCCCCTGCCGATCAAAAGCCCTGGCGTTTTTGGTCGCGCAGCATGAACAGGTAAAGGCTTTCCACCTTCTCGCGTGCCCATGGGGTTTTGCGTAAAAATTTCAGGCTGGAGCCCACGCTGGGCTCGTGGGTAAAGCAGCGTACAGGGATGCGTTGGCCCAGATCGTCCCAACCATAAAAGTCGGCCAGTCGGGTCACGATGGCTTCCAAGGTCAGGCCGTGCAGCGGGTTGCGTGGTTGTGATGGCTGATGGGGCCGCTGTGCTCGGGTGCTTGAATCCGGGGTGGTTGGCAAAGGGTCAGGCGTTGGGGTGGTGTCGTCGGCTTGCATGGCCCGATTGTCAGCGCAAAAAGCCACGCCAATCGATATTTGGGCCTGTCGGTGGCTTGGCGCACAGTGCTTGAGCCGCTCGGAGCCCTAGGCTCAGGCTTTGTCAAGAGCGCGATGTCCGATGACTGTTGCCGAACTGATCCCCTCCGACTTGCGCCTGACCGTGGACCCCGCCTCGTTGGGCTTTGAGGACACGTCCGAGTTGCGTGGGCTTGCCCTGTCATGGGTCGGTCAAGAGCGTGCCGAGACGGCGGCCCGGTTTGGTTTGCAGATGCGCCAGCCAGGCTACAACCTGTTGGTGTTGGGCTCGGCAGGCATGGGTAGAACCCGCATGCTGACCCGCATGCTGCACGAACAAGCGGCCTTGCGCCCCGTGCCCCCGGACCTGTGCGTTTTGAACAACTTTGCACAAACCGATCGGCCATTGGTACTGCGGGTACCTGCGGGCCAAGGTCGACTGTTGCGCCAAGGCATGGCTTTATGGGTGCAAGCCATTCAGGAGGATGTGCCGCAGCGTTTGCTAGAGGCTGATTTTTGGGCCGCACGCCAAGAGCTTGTGCAGACTTTCAAGGCCCAAACAGAGGTCGCTTATACAGCGCTGACCGCCTACGCGCAGGCGCACCATTTTGCGGTGGTGCGCGATCAAGGGCACATGGTGTTCACACTGAAAGACGCCCAAGGGGCGCCGGTGACCGCGACCAAAGCCTTGTTGCTCAGCCTTGCCGAGCGCACGGCCCTGAACGCAGCCGAAGAGGCGCTGCGGGCGGAGCTGGACCATTACCTTGAGACCGTTCGTGTCACAGAGCAGGCCATGGCTCAAGCGCTGGATGTTTTGCGTCAGCGCTTTTTGCGGCCGGTTTTGGCGGATGGATTGACTCAGTTGCGCCAACAGCTGAATTTGCCACCTGACAGCGATATCCGTTTGGCGGCCTACATGGAGCAGGTCTTGCAAGCCTTGCTTGAAAAACACCGCCTGCTGATGCCCGGTGAGGATGAAGCTACGCGGCGTACCGACTTGGCGGTGCTGCTCTCAAGCCTCAGCGTGAACTTGGTGGTGGACCACCATGCCTCTCAAGGGGCGCCGGTGGTTGTGGAGGAGAACCCCGTGTTCAGAAATCTGTTGGGCGGCATGGTCGATGACGAGGCGCTGATGAGCAACTTTGCGGATTGGCGTGCGGGCAGTTTGCTGCGGGCCCATGGCGGCTTTTTGTTGTTGCACCTGCAAGACCTGTTGGCCGATGCGGCTGTCTGGGAAAGCCTGCGGCGCCTGATGCGCAGTGGACGGCTGGAGTCATCAGGGGCTTCACCCCGTTTTTCTCCAGGTCAGACCTGCGAGGCGATGGGTGTGGATGTCAAGCTGGTGCTGATCGCTTCGGTCGCAGCTTTTGATACCGTGCAAGAGGCTGACCCTGAATGGGTTCGCCGTTTTGCTTGCAAGGTGGACTTTGCCGAGACTTTCAAGGCCACACCCCAAACGGCGCACGCCATGGCGGTGGGGGTGGCACACACCTGCGAGCGCTTGGGTTTATTGCATTGCTCTGCTGCGGCTGTAGCGCAGATCATGGAGGAAAGTCACCGAGCAGCGGGTGACCAAACGCGCCAATGCGGCCGTGTGGGATTGACGCGGGCTTTGGTGGTGGAAAGCCATGCACTGGCCCAAGCGCGAGGTGCGGCACGGGTGGAAGCGCAGGATGTGCTGGCCGCCAGCCAGGCCCAGAGGGCGCGGCGGGATGGTTTAGAGACAAGGGTCCAAGACAGCATCGCCAGCGGTGAACGCTTGTTGGTGGTCAGTGGCGAACGGGTGGCGCAAGTCAATGGTTTGACCGTCATGGACCAGGGCGACCACAGTTTTGGGGTGCCTGTGCGGGTCACAGCCCGTTCGTTCGCAGGCGACGAGGGCCTGCTCAACATCGAGCGCGAGGTCGACATGTCTGGGCCTATTCACGACAAAGGGGTGCTGATCTTGCACAGCTATTTGTCAGGCCTGTTTGCCCACATTGCGCCCTTGTCCATGAATGCCGCAGTGGTGTTTGAGCAAGAGTACGGCGGTGTGGAGGGCGATTCGGCCTCTTGCGCCGAGTTGTACGCCTTGTTGTCCAGTTTGTCGGGCTTGCCTTTGCGACAAGGCATCGCGGTGACGGGGGCGGTCAACCAGCAAGGGGATTTGCTGCCGGTGGGCAACATCAACGAGAAGATCGAGGGTTACTTTCGCAGCTGTGAATCACTGGGTTTGGATGGCCAACAAGGGGTGTTGATGCCAGCGCGCAATCGGCGGCATTTGATGCTGGCGCCCCAGGTGGTGCACGCCGTGGCACGGGGAGACTTTCACATCTATGTGGCCAACCAGGTGAGCGAGGGCATGAGCTTGCTCACCGGTTTTCCTTACGGCCATTGGGGGCCGGGGGGGTATGCGCTGGGCTCGGTGCTGGGCCGTGTCCAAACCACGCTGCAGCGTTTTCGCCAAGCCTGTGAGTTGTTGGCCTCGAACCGATCTCCGCGCCGATCGCGCTCGCCCCGGTGATCGATGGGGCTGGCATCGTTTGCAGGTGGCTGGGGTTCAGTACTGGTTTGAAAGTAATGATTTTGATTTTTTCAAGGATTTTCGTTTGGCCTGTTCAGGGCTATCGTGGTGAACAGCTCTTGTTCCCAGTTGTGCTGGGCAGTGTGTGCAGTGTTTCAGAAAGAAAAGAAGATGAGCATTGAACTGGTTTTGGCCGATCCCCAGCCGGTGCTGTTGGCGGGTTTGTCGCAGGTGTTTCAGGCATGCCCCGAGTTTTCGGTCAAGGCCTGTGCCAGCACCGGTGACGATGCGCTGGCTGCCGTCAAAAAACACCAACCGGACATTTTGGTGATGGATATTTCCTTGGCCAATCGAAGCGGCTGGTCGGTCTTGGAGGACGTGCAGCAACACCACCCGCTGACCCGACCAGTGGTGTTCACGGATGCACCGATTGAAGATGTGATGCGCGTCATCGATCAGGGCGTACAGGGTTTGGTGGGCAAAGACAAGTCACGGCAAGCCTTGGCGCATTGCATTCAGGCCGTGCATGCAGGCCACCAATGGCTGGACCGAGACCTGACCCTGAAGAGCCTGTCTGTGCTGATGGCGCAGCAGAAAAAAAAGCCTGTGCCCATCACGCCCCTGACGCCCCGCGAGTTGACCGTGGCCCGCATGGTGACCCAGGGTTTGCCGAACAAAAAAATCGCCAGCCAGCTGTTCATCAGTGAGGGCACTGCCAAGCTGCACCTGCACCATATTTACCAAAAATTGCAATGTCCCGGACGCATGTCTTTGCAGCGCTACATGCAAGACAACGGCTTGATGTGAAGCGTGTCGATTGCATTTCAACCAAGAAGAGGAGCCCCCATGGCAGAGGACCCAAAAAAACATGAAACCGAGTACGTGCAAAACATGAGCCAGCATTACAAGCAGGCAGCAGAAGAGTTGCTGCACGCTTATCAACGCAACAAGGAGGCCGCTCGCCACCACGAGGCGGGGGCTTTCAAGGCCGCTTTGCATCACGCCAAGCTGTCCAAGCACCACAGTTTCAATGCGCACGCGCATTTGTCCGATGCACTGGGCATGGCCGAAAAAATCGATGCTGCACAAGCGTGGCCTGGCTTGGCTGTGCGCCCGCCATCCGGCTCGGGCGTTCACTGAGCCACAGATGCGTGCTTTGTGTGCTGTTGCGAACAGACAGAAACCGGAATCCTGCCTACATTGAACCCAGTACCTGAATTGGCACACCTGCACCCATGTGCAGGACCCGCAGTTGCTGTACTGGATCAATCAAAGGAGTGTTGCCATGTCCATCCGTGTTCTGTTGTCATCGAAGCACAAAGTGGTGTCAGAGGGCATTGCTGCTGTCTTGCGAACTCACCCTGACATCCACTTGCTGGGGATCGCCGATAACGACGAAAGCACGCAAGCCCTTTGTGCCGAATCGGGTCCCGATGTGCTCTTGCTGGGACTGCACGCCAATGGCCAACAAGACTTGTCTTTGTTGCAAAAAATTGCGCAACAACCGATCAGCCCGCACATGGTGGCTTTTTCGGGAGACACCCATCGGCACTCGATCATCGAAATTCTGGATGCGGGCGCCAAAGGTTACGTCTCGACGACCAGCAGCATTGACGAGTTGATGTCGGCCATACGATCAGTGGCTTCGGGGCGGCATTATTTGTGTCAGACCGCTGCCTCTGAAATGATGGCCTCCGTGCGCAAAATGCGTGCGGGTGACAGTTCAGGGAAAAGCCATTTGGGCAGCCGAGAAGAGCAAGTCTTGCGTTTGATTGCAGACGGATTTTCTTCCAAAGAAATTGCGCGAAATTTGCAAATTGCACCGAGCACAGTGGAAGTGCACCGACGCAACATCATGCGCAAAGTGGGCCTGCACAAGGTGGCCGATTTGACCCGTTATGCCATCCGCAATCAGATGGTTTCGGTCTGATCGTGACCAGTGCCCAAAGCTTTCTTTAGCGCACACTGTGCACGGTGAGTTTCAGCTCGGCTGGGCTGCTCGTGCCAAGCCGGGCAGGTCCAGCACATGCACTTGGCCGCGTGAATAGGTCAAGAGCCCTTGGTCGCGCAGTTGGCCTGCGGCCAGCGTGATGCTCACGCGCCGAACCCCCAGCATGCGGGCCAGATGTTCATGGGTCATTTGCAAGGTGTTTGTTTGGGCGGTCTGGGCCGAAAGCACAAGCCAGGCCGCCAGTCTGGCTTGGATGTCCAGTGTCTGGATACTGGCCGCCAAATAGGCCACATGCGTGACCAGCAACCACAACTGGTGTGAAATGGCATTCAATATGGCAGGGTGCTCCAGTGCCAGTGTTTGGAGGGTTGCGGCCTGGACGTACCAAGCCTGGCCTGCGCTTTGCACAAGGTGCTGAATGCTGTGTGGGCCGCTGTTGAGCACATGGTCCAGTCCTACCGCATGCGCAGCCCCCAGCAAGCCAACAGCCAAGCCACTGTGGTGCTCGTCCTGAACCATCATGGCCACAGTGGCACCCGCCAAAAAATAAACCAGCGGCTCACTGTCCTGCGAATTGAGCCATTGCCCTGCCTTCAAGGAAACGGGCAGGCAAGTGTTCAACAGCAGCGATTGCTCCTGCACAGGCAGTTGAGAAATGAGCCCGTTGTCTTTAAGGTTCACAATAGAAACCCGTGCAGATGGAAAGCGTGAGCTGACATGGTCACAAATTGAATGTGGGATTTAAGGGCATGGATGGAGGAGTGTGAGTATAGGTTCGGTAAATCCTGAGTAAATCACGTTTTTAATCCATATTTGTGTTCGATAAAGAACATAAAATCCATATAAACAAGATTTATCATCCTTAAGATTTAAAACAGTGACCCTCTCCCATTCGACCAATTCATTGATGCAGCATTTGCAACAGGCGGCCCCTGAACTTGTGTCAGCCTGTGAGCGGGTCGATCTCAAGCCAGGGCCTTGGCCGGGTCCGGATGGCATGACCGATGACTGCCTGTACTTTCCTGAAACGGCTTTACTGGCTTTGTCTTTGCCTTCTTCGGCGGGCGGATTCAGCACAGCCCAAAGCGCACGTCTGGCTTTGCTGGGTCGCCACAGCGTCTGGTCACCCCGTCAGGCGCTCTCCAGCGATTTTCTGGCCGAGGTGCTCGTCCCCGGTCATGCCATGCGGGTGTCCGATTCGGTGGTTCGTGCCGTCAAAACGCCCTTGGCAACGTGGTGGTTGCAGGTGGCGACCAGCAACCAACATTTGATTTCCCAAATGGCTCGCATGACCTTGTGCGCGCACAAGCACAGCGCACCACAAAGCCTGGCCAGCTGGTTGCTGATGGCCCAGCACAACAGCGGCGCCAGCCCGCTGCAGATACCCATGGTGACCTTGCGTGACTGGCTGGGATGGGCCCCCGATACATGGCAAAGCGCCTGGGGTGCACTGGAAAGCCAAGGGGTGGTGGACCTGATGGGTCAGGGCCCATCGGCAAAAATTCAGATCAAGGCTTTGGAGGCGTCTGGTTTGGCCTGTGCCTGTCACCAAGTGGCCAAACTGCATGACCCAGGCCAAGGCTCATGGGGCTGAGGCATTGGCCAGCATGGCCTGAGCCAAAGACTCGGCCACCTTGATGCCATCGACCCCGGCCGACAAAATGCCCCCCGCGTAGCTGGCACCTTCGCCTGCCGGGTAAAGGCCCCGGGTGTTGGTGCTTTGGTGGTCGTCGCCACGCGGGATGCGCAGGGGCGAAGAGGTGCGTGTCTCCACCCCGGTCATGACCGCATCGGCCATGTCATAGCCCTTGATCTTGCGGCCAAACACCGGCAGCGCTTCGCGCATGGCTTCTATCGCGTAGTCTGGCAACACATCGGCCAAATCGACGAGCTTCACGCCGGGTTTGTAAGACGGCAGTACGCTGCCCCAGGTGGTGGAGGGGCGCAGCGCCAAAAAGTCGCCCACCAGTTGGCCGGGCGCTTCGTAGTTGCTGCCGCCCACTTCAAAGGCGCGGGATTCGAGTTGCCGCTGCAGCACGATGCCGGCCAGCGGATGGGCCTGAGGGGGCTGCTGTGCGGCCCAGGCCTGGGCTTCTTGCGCCAGTTGAGCGCCTTCTTGTTCGCCAAAGGCGGCTTGCCAGGCGGCGGTGCCCAGAGGGTAGTCGGGCGGGTCGATGGCCACCACAATGCCTGCGTTGGCGTTGCGCTCGTTGCGCGAGTACTGGCTCATGCCGTTGGTGACCACGCGACCCGGCTCGCTGGTGGCCGCCACCACGGTGCCGCCGGGGCACATGCAAAAGCTGTAAACCGCGCGGCCGTTTTGCGCGTGGTGCACCAGTTTGTAATCGGCCGCGCCCAAAAGGGGGTGGCCCGCGTGGCGACCCCAACGGGCCTGGTCGATCACGCTTTGCGGGTGCTCGATGCGCACGCCAATCGAAAAAGCCTTGGCCTGCATGGCCACGCCACGGCGGTGCAGCATGACAAAAGTGTCGCGCGAACTGTGGCCCAGGGCCAGCACGGCATGGCGCGTGTGCAGTGTCTGGCTTTGACCTGTGCGCAGGTCTTGCACCTGCAGCCCGGTGAGCTGCTGGCCATCTGCATAGGGCGCGAGCAGCACATCGCTCACGCGCTGCTCAAAGCGAATTTCGCCACCCAGCGCGATGATTTGTTCGCGGATGTGCTCGACCACCTTGACCAGTTTGAAGGTGCCGATGTGCGGGTGCGCAGCGTACAGGATGTCGGCAGGCGCGCCGGCTTTGACGAACTCGTCCATCACCTTGCGGCCCAGGTGACGTGGGTCCTTGATCTGGCTGTAGAGCTTGCCATCACTGAAGGTGCCTGCGCCGCCTTCGCCAAACTGCACATTGCTCTCGGGGTTGAGCACCTTTTTGCGCCACAGGCCCCAGGTGTCTTTGGTGCGTTCACGCACGGGCTTGCCGCGCTCCAGCACGATGGGCTTGAGGCCCATTTGCGCCAGCGCCAATGCGGCGAACATGCCGCACGGCCCAAAGCCCACCACCACCGGGCGCTCGCCTTCTTCCGAGCCAAAACTGGCCGGAACCTGGCAAGGCGGATGCCAAGCCATGTCGGGCGTGGCTTGGATGTGGGGGTTCTTTTCAAACTGCTGCAGCAAGCGGTTTTCGGTCTCTGCATCAGCCAGCGAAAGGTCGACGATGTAGACCGCCAGCAAGTCGGCCTTGCGGGCGTCAAAGCTGCGTTTGAAGACCTGCAAAGTGGCGATGCTGGCGGCGTTGATGCCCAAGGCTTGGGCCGCCAGTTGGCGCAGCGCATCGATGGGATGCGGCGTGGGCAGCCGGTCCTCGTCGGTTTCGGAGGGTGCATCGGCGGCGCGGCGCGATTCAATCGGCAGGGCCGACAAGGGGAGTTTGAGTTCTGAAATCCGGATCATGGCAACCTCTGTGGCTTGTGGTTATCAAGCAAGAAGCGCTGATTATCCTTGAGGCAAAAAGCCATCGACCGACAAATAACGCTCGCCCGTGTCGTAGTTAAAACCCAGCACGGTGGCCCCTGCAGGCAGCTCCGGCAGCTTTTGCGCGATGGCCGCCAGCGTGGCGCCCGATGAAATGCCGACCAACATGCCTTCTTCGCGGGCCGAGCGGCGGGCGTATTCGCGGGCTGCTTCGGCGTCGATCTGGATCACGCCATCGAGCAAGGACGTGTCGAGGTTCTTGGGAATGAAGCCCGCGCCAATGCCCTGGATGGGGTGGGGTGCGGGTATCCCACCGGAAATCACAGGCGAAGCAGCAGGCTCGACCGCAAACACCTGCAGATTCGGAAACTTGGCCTTGAGCACACGAGCCACACCCGTCAGGTGTCCGCCTGTGCCCACACCCGTGATGAGAGCGTCAATGCCCTGTGGAAAGTCAACCAGGATTTCCTCTGCGGTGGTGCGCACATGCTCATCGATGTTGGCCGGATTTTCAAACTGCTGGGGCATCCAAGCGCCGGGCGTGCTGGCGACCAAGGCCTGGGCACGGGCAATCGCCCCTTTCATGCCTTCGGCGCGGGACGTCAGGTCAAAACGGGCGCCGTAGGCCAGCATCAGGCGGCGGCGCTCGATGCTCATGCTGTCGGGCATGACCAACACCAGCGGATAGCCCTTGACGGCGGCCACCATGGCCAAACCGATGCCGGTGTTGCCCGAGGTGGGCTCGACGATGGTGCCGCCGGGCTTTAAGGCGCCAGATTTTTCAGCGTCCTCGACCATGGCCAGCGCGATGCGGTCCTTGATGGAGCCGCCCGGGTTGCTGCGTTCGGACTTGACCCACACATGGGCACCCGTGCCAAACAGGCGCTGGATGCGCACATGCGGCGTGTGGCCGATGGTGTCGAGGATGCTGTAGGCTTTCATGGCGGCTCCAAGGGGGTTGATGCGGTTTTGAACCATTGTGAGCGAGGGGGCCGAATGCCGATGTCTTGCACAGCACCAACAGAACTTGGCCCATGACGTTGTGAGGCACCATATCCGAGGGAGCGCTCAGGTCATAATGACCGGGTGAAGCTCGCCAGACCGCCGCTGGTGCAATTTCCGAAAGGAAGCACTGGAGGAACGTCCGGACTGCACAGGACAGCGTAGGAGGCAACGCCTCTCCACCGTGAGGTGAGGATAAGAGCAACAGAGACGAGCCGATTGAGTTCGGGTGAAAC
>NZ_JBBAPF010000024.1:0-42208 GCF_040400975.1 Limnohabitans sp.
CTTTCTGTCTCGGGGGCACCGTATTGCGGCGCACCAAAAAATCGTTTTGCATGGCGTGAAACTTCACGTCCACCAGCCGCGCCGTGTTGTCGGCCCGCTCCAAAAACGTGCCCATGCGCATGAAATACAGCGACTCGTCCATCAGCATGGTGCCCACCGTCACGCCGCGTGACAGGTGCGAGCGGAACTTGACCCATTCAAAAAATTGGCCTGGATCGCGCTCGAACTCACCGCTTTTGAGCATGCGGTTGACCTCGAGCCAGGTCTGGTTTTGGGTTTCCCACACTTCGGTGGTGAGGGTGCCGCGCACGGCGCGGGCGTTTTCTCGTGCCGCCCGCAAGCACGACAGGATGGACGAGGGGTTGTCAGCGTCTTTGACCATGAAGGCCATCACATGGCGCGGCGTGATGGTTGCGTAGCGCGCCAGGTACGAGGGCAGCAATTCGCTGATGGACAAAAGGCCTTCCCAACCGGCTTCGACAGCGGCGGCAGATTGGGGCAGCAAGGAAGTTTCATAGCTCACATTGAGCATGCGGGCGGTGTTCTCGGCCCGCTCCATGTAGCGGGACATCCAAAAGAGGTGGTCGGCGGTTCTTGAAAGCATGTGTGTGGTCCCCTGTTCAGTCTTGCAAGATCCAGGTGTCCTTGGTGCCACCGCCCTGGCTGCTGTTGACCACCAAAGAGCCCTCTTTGAGCGCCACACGGGTCAGCCCGCCAGGCACCATTTGCACCGTGCGCCCGCTCAGCACAAAGGGGCGCAGGTCGATGTGGCGCGGGGCAATTCCGCTGTCCACATAGGTGGGGCAAGTCGACAGGCTGAGGGTGGGCTGGGCGATGTAGCCCTCGGGGTTGGCCAGCAGTGCGCCACGGAATCGTTCAATTTCTGCTTGGGTCGAGGCGGGTCCCACCAACATGCCGTAGCCCCCTGCGCCATGCACCTCTTTGACGACCAGATCTTTCAAATGCGCCAGGGTGTACTGCAAATCGTCGGGCTTGCGGCACTGAAAAGTCGGCACGTTTTTGAGGATGGGCTCCTCACCGAGGTAGAACTTGATCATGTCGGGCACATAGGGGTAGATCGATTTGTCGTCGGCCACCCCCGTGCCCACCGCGTTGCAGATCGCCAAATGTCCGGCTTTGTAGGCCTCCATCAGTCCCGCGCAGCCCAGGGTCGAGCTGGGGCGGAAGACATTGGGGTCCAAAAAGTCGTCGTCGACCCGGCGGTAGATCACATCCACCCGCTTGGGGCCGCGTGTGGTGCGCATGTAAACGAACTTGTCTTTCACAAACAGGTCTTGGCCTTCCACGAGCTCCACCCCCATTTGCTGGGCCAAAAACGCGTGTTCAAAGTAGGCGCTGTTGTACATGCCGGGCGTGAGCACCACCACCGTGGGCTCGGCCGTGGTGGCGGGGCTGCTGGCGCGCAAGGTCTCCAGCAGCAAGTCGGGGTAATGCGCCACCGGGGCCACGCGGTGCTGGCTGAAGAGTTCTGGGAACAGCCGCATCATCATCTTGCGGTCTTCCAGCATGTAGCTCACCCCACTGGGCACACGGAGGTTGTCCTCCAGCACGTAGTACTCGCCCTTGCCCGCGCTGTCCGGGGCTCGCACGATGTCGATGCCGCTGATGTGCGAATAAATCTGGTTGGGCACATTCACCCCCACCATTTCGGGACGGAACTGGGCATTGCGTTCGATCTGCTCACGCGGGATGATGCCCGCCTTCAAGATTTCTTGATCGTGGTAGACGTCGTGAATGAAACGGTTCAAAGCCGTCACGCGTTGCACCAGCCCAGCTTCCATGCTTTTCCACTCGGGGGCAGCGATGACGCGGGGAATCAGGTCAAACGGGATCAGGCGCTCGGTGCCCCCCTCGTCGGTGTCCGCTTCTTCGTCTTGGTCGCCATACACGGCAAAGGTGATGCCCACCCGCCTGAAAATCACCTCAGCCTCTTCGCGACGCGCTGCCATGGTTTGGCTGTCTTGCGCTTGCAACCAACGGGCATAGGCCTGGTAATGCTCTCGGACTTCACCCTCCTCGCCCGATGCGGGCAGGCGGCTGTACATCTCATCGAATTGGCGCATGGGTCTTCACTCCTGAATCAAGCAATGCAAGATATATACCCGCCTTGAAAATCACCCCAGGGCGGTTCAAGGCAGAACCGACTGCACCCCACTGCGGTGCCAATACCGTTGCCGCTCGGCCCGCTCGCACTGCACCTGCGCAGGGGCTTGGCTGCGCCAAGTGGCCGCACCGCAGCGGGTGCTCTCGACCAGTTGACTGCCTTGTTGGGCATAACGCGCCACCACCTCAGCCGCCGGGTGGCCAAACCGGTTGCGGTAACCCGCCTGCACGAGCACGATGCGGGGCTGTAGCGCCTGTAAAAACGGCGGACTCGAAGAGGTTTTGCTCCCATGGTGCGGCGCCAGCAAGACGTCCACGGGGCTCAGACCCCAGTCCACCAGCGCCAGCTCTTGGCGGGCCTCGATGTCGCCCGCCAGCAGAGCACTGCCCTGCGGAGTGCTGATGCGCAAGACGCAGCTGACTTCATTGGGCTTGGGCTTTTTAGTTAACACAACCAAGGGCGGCGGGTGCAACACCTCAAAGACCACCCCATCCCACACCCAGGACTGACCCGCATGGCAACGCGTCCAGCCCAGCCTGAGGGCGTGCAAAGGGTGCTCGTCTTCAAGCGAAGACCACAGCGCCGCTTGTCGCTGCATGGCCAGCACCGCAGCCGCGCCGCCCGTGTGGTCGCTGTCCCGGTGGCTGAGCATCAGCACATCGAGCCGCTCACCCATTTGGGTCAGCAAGGGCACCAGCACGCGGTGTCCGGCATCGCTCTCCGCGGAATAACGGGGTCCCGCGTCGTACAAAAGGCTGTGCTTGGCGGTGCGCACCAAGACCGCATTGCCCTGCCCCACGTCGGCCGCCAACAACTCAAACTGACCGTGCACCGGGCGTGGAGGCGACCAAAAAAAGACGGGGCAAAGCATGGGCAAGCACAGCAGCTTCCAAGACATGGGCATGCGCAACACCAAGCCCAGCGCCCCCGTCAGCGCCAACAGGGCCAAGCCCCAAGGCGGCATGGCGCTGGAGACGCTGGCCAGCGGCCAAGACGAAAGCCAAGCCAACAGGGCCGACAAAGGCTGCAAGGCCCAAGAGGCCAAATCCCAAAACCCAGAGTTCAGCACACCCAGCAAAGCCAGTGGCGTGATGACCAAGGTCACCCAGGGAATAGCCAACACATTGGCCAGCAAGCCCACCAAAGACACCTGCCCAAAAAACAGCAAGGTCAACGGTGCCAGCGCCAAAGTGATTTTGGCTTGCTCCCGCAGCAAAGACCCGAGCTTGGGCCACACCCATGCGAGCCACCCCGAATTCACCCATGCACCGAAGCGGTGCCAAAAGGCGCTGTCCTTGACACCGTCACGCCAATTCGGTGCGTTGCTCGTATCCCCTTCTGGTGCGCCTGCGGCTTGTCGCTGGCCTTGTGGGTCAGACGCCATCAGCACCCCCACGGCCACAAAACTCAACCAAAAACCGGGTTGCAGCAAGGCCCAAGGGTCCCAGGCCAGCACCACAGCACACGCCGTCAACCACACCAAAGCACCATGCCAGTGGCGTGCCGAGACCCTGAGCACCACCACCACCCCCAACATCAACAAGGTGCGCTGCGCAGGCAATCCCCAACCACTGAACAAGGCATAAAACCCCGCCAAGAGCAAACCCGCCACAGCGCCCACATGCACCGCAGGCCAATGCAAAGGCCCCACAAAACCCCATAGGGCCGATCGCCGCCAAGCCCAGCCCACCAAGGCTGAGGCCAACCAGGCAAACATGGTCACATGCAAGCCGGAAATGCTCATCAAGTGCGCCACGCCTGTGGCCCTGAAAACATCCCAATCGCTGCGGTCAATCGCGGCCTGATCGCCCACCACCAAGGCCGCCAACACCCCAGCACGCTTGGCGGCATCGGCATCGGTGCCTGGACCCGCCAAGTGCATCAACAAACTGTCGCGCACCGTTTGACGCCAGCCCTCGATGGGGTGCCTCCAGGAGCTGCCCAGCCGCACCGGCGGCGGATCTTTGACCCGGGTACGCACATGCCCTGTAGCCCGTATGCCCTGCTCCCACAGCCACAATTCGTAGTCAAAACCACGCGGGTTCATGTGGCCGTGCGGCGCTTTCAGGCGCACCCGCATGCGCCAACGCTCGCCAGCCTTTAGAGGTTCAGGCAAGGCCGTCAGTTTCCAGCCGCTGTCATGTGCGCCGTCTTGTCCGTACCAACCCAAATACACCTGCGCAGGCAAATCTCGTGACAGGTCCACCGGCTGCAACGCGCCCACCGCATCCACCCGCCAAGCCTCTTCGATCCGAAAACGAAACCGCCAACCCAGGTCTTGCCTTTGGGGCATGGCTTGCACCACGCCCACCACATCCAGGTCTTGCCCTTCCAAAGACGCCGACATGGCCAAGGAGCGCGACTGGGCGTGCAAACCGGTCACGGCAAAAGCCATCCAAGCCCACCAAAAACCCCAAGCCAGCGTGGCAGGTCGGCGACCCCAAACACGTCGCCGCAGCACCCAAGCCACAGGGCACGCCACCGCCAGTGCTGCGCCATAAAGCGCTGTGGGCCACAAAGCCGTTTGCTGTAATTGAAGGGCCACCCCCAAGCACCAAGCCAATAGGCTCACCCCCAAAACACGTGCCCAGCCCATGGCCATCATGGGCATACCTCCTGGACACACACGGTCAACAGCCCGAGCGCTGTGCTGCAGCATCGCTTCACGTCAGCCTCCCTGAATTGGCTGTTATTGGATTCGACGGGTCTTGGCCCACTTGTCGTTACACGCAGCGGCTGTTCGCAAACACTTTGAAGGACTCTGGCTTGGATCAAAAAGTGCAGCAGTGCTGGCGCGTGTCTTGCTAGTTGTAAACGCCCAAGCTGCATTTGTCATGCGTGCAGCCCCTGTTGCGCTGAACGAGATATGTCGATACACGTTGCCCTGCACCACGTCACCCACTACACCTACGACCGTCCCGTTCAACTTGGCCCCCAAGTCATCCGACTGCGCCCTGCCCCGCACAGCCGCAGCCGCATCCTGAGCTACAGCCTGCAGGTCGAACCCGCAGAGCACTTCATCAACTGGCAGCAAGACGCTTTTGCCAATTACCAGGCGAGGTTGGTTTTCCCGAAAAAAACCACGTCTTTCAAAGTGACCGTGGACGTGGTCATCGAAATGGCGGTGTTCAACCCCTTTGACTTTTTTCTGGAGCCTTCTGCGGAAGAAGTGCCTTTCAATTACACCGACACGGTGCGTGAAGAACTCCTGTCCTACCTGTTCAAGGAATCCAACACACCGCTGTTCAAGAAGTACCTGGCCAGCATCGACCGCCAGCGCCAAAGCACCATCGACTTTTTGGTGCAGATCAACCAACGTCTGCACCAAGACATCCGCTACACCATCCGCATGGCGCCGGGTGTGCAAACGGCCGAAGAAACCCTGACCCTGAAAAGTGGCTCTTGCCGCGACACGGCTTGGCTTTTGGTGCAACTGTTCAGGCACATGAACATCGCCGCACGTTTTGTCTCGGGCTACTTGATCCAGCTGGCGCCCGACGTGAAATCGCTTGATGGCCCGAGCGGCACCGAAGTCGACTTCACCGACCTGCACGCTTGGTGCGAGGTGTATTTACCCGGCGCGGGCTGGGTGGGCTTGGACCCGACTTCGGGCCTCTTGGCAGGCGAAGGCCACATCCCGCTGGCCTGCACGCCGCAGCCGTCCGCCGCCGCGCCCATTGAAGGCCTGATGGACGAGGCCGAGGTCGATTTTCACCACGAGATGAAGGTCACCCGCATCCACGAGTCACCCCGCGTGACCAAGCCCTACTCTGACGATCAATGGGCCGATGTGCTGCAACTGGGTGAACAAGTCGATGCGCAACTGGTGGCACAAGACGTGCGTCTGACCATGGGTGGTGAGCCCACTTTCGTGGCCACCCAAGACCGCGACGCAGCCGAATGGAACACCGACGCCTTGGGGCCCACCAAGCGGGGCCTGGCGACCGAGTTGGTGCACAAGCTGCGTGATCGATACGGTCGGGGCGGCTTTTTGCACTTTGGCCAAGGCAAGTGGTACCCGGGCGAGCAATTGCCGCGCTGGGCACTGAGCATTTACTGGCGCTCCGACGGCACGCCCTGCTGGCAAGACCCTTCGGTGTTTGCCGACGAACGCGAACCCAGCCGCTACACCAGCGCCGACGCACTGCGCTTCATGCAGGCTCTGACACAGCAACTGGGCCTGCCAGGCGACACGGTGCTGCCGGGCTACGAAGACACTTGGTACTACCTGTGGCGCGAGCGCCGCTTGCCGGTGAACGTGGACCCGTTTGATGCCCGGCTGGACGACGAGATGGAGCGCAACCGTTTGCGCCGCATCTTCAGCCAGGGGCTGGACGCGGCGGTGGGCTATGTGCTGCCGCTGCAACCCATCGATCCGCCCGAGGGCAAGGGCCCAGTGCTGACAGGAACGCAGTGGCAAACCGGCCGCTGGTTTGTGCGCGACGAGCGCATGTACCTGATGCCCGGCGATTCGCCCATGGGCTGGCGTCTGCCGCTGGACTCTCTGCCTTGGGCCGCACCCACAGACCGCTGGCACATGATTGAGCAAGACCCTTTCGCCCACCGTGTTGACTTGCCTGTACCCCCCATCACGCTGCAAGCTCGCCACGCCAACGCAAGGGTGAAGGCTGTCGCTCCCGCCAAGTTTCAGTCCGATCCATCCGTCGTGCGCACAGCCTTGTGTGTGGAAGTGCGCGATCCGAACCGGGCCAACGGGCCAAAATCCGAATCAGAGGCCATGGTCAAGGGCGAAAAGTCTGGCGTGCTTTACGTCTTCATGCCGCCGCTGACGCGCCTCGAAGACTACCTGGCACTGGTCAGCGCGGTGGAATCCACAGCACGCCATCTGGGCATGAAGATCGTCTTGGAAGGCTACCCGCCACCCCGCGACCCGCGTCTCAAACTGTTGCAAGTCACGCCCGACCCCGGCGTGATCGAGGTCAATATCCACCCGGCCCACAACTGGAAAGAGCTGGTGGACCACACGGAGTTTTTGTACCAAGCCGCTTTCGAGACGCGCTTGTCGGCCGAGAAATTCATGACCGACGGCCGCCACTCGGGCACCGGCGGCGGCAACCACATGGTGATGGGCGGCGCCACCCCTGCCGACAGCCCCTTTTTGCGTCGCCCCGAGTTACTGGCCAGCCTCATCCTTTATTGGCACAACCACCCGAGCCTGAGCTATTTGTTCAGCGGCATGTTCATTGGCCCAACCAGCCAGGCCCCACGCGTGGACGAAGCGCGCAACGACCAGGTCTATGAACTGGAAATTGCGCTGCGCGAGATCGTGCGCCATCGGCAAAATCATGGCAAAGACATGCCGCCTTGGGTGGTGGACCGCAGCCTGCGCAACATCCTGATTGACGTGACGGGCAACACCCACCGCAGCGAGTTTTGCATCGACAAAATGTATTCACCCGACAGCAGCACCGGGCGCTTGGGGCTCTTGGAGTTGCGCGCGTTTGAGATGCCGCCGCACGCCCGCATGAGCATCGTGCAGCAGCTTTTGCTGCGCGTCTTGGTGGCGCGCTTTTGGGACGAACCCTATTCAGCGCCTGTGACGCGTTGGGGCACCGAGCTGCACGACCGGTTCATGCTGCCGCACTGGATCCACAAAGACTTTGAAGACGTGCTGACCGAGCTGGGCGATGCAGGTTTTCACTTTGACCCGAGCTGGTTCGCGCCGCATTTCGAGTTCCGCTTCCCGCTGGTCGGCCAAGTCAAGGTCGATGGCGCGGTGGTGACGTTGCGCAATGCCTTGGAGCCTTGGCACGTCATGGGCGAAGAAAGCGGCGCGGGCGGCACCGCCCGCTATGTGGACTCGTCTCTGGAGCGCATCGAAGTGCATGTGAGCGGCATGAACCCGGCACGCCACACGGTGACCGTGAACGGCCACCCCCTACCCCTGCAACCCACAGGCGTGGCGGGCGAATACGTGGCCAGCGTGCGCTACAAAGCTTGGAACCCGCCCTCGTCACTGCACCCCAGCATTGGCGTGCACGCGCCGCTGACGGTGGATTTGGTGGACACCTGGATGAAGCGCTCGCTGGGCGGCTGTCAATACCATGTGGTGCACCCCGGTGGCCGCAGCTACGACAGCTTCCCGGTCAACGCCTATGAAGCCGAAAGCCGCCGCCTGGCCCGCTTCTTCCGCATGGGCCACACCCCCGGGGCAATGAAACAACTGCCGGCCCTGCAACCCAATGGCTTGCTGAACGCCAGCCCGGAGTTCCCATACACCCTGGACTTGCGGCGCTGTGGATCAACGACAATGAAGCGATGAATGGGCCCTCTTACTCACCCGACGAAACCCAAAAACCGCACACCATGACTTGGTTGGCGCTTCAGCAAGAGCGGGCACCCGTGGGGCATTGGGACGAACTGCGGGGCGCGGTCACACCGCCCGTCAAAACACCAGGCCACACCCTGGCAGCGCCGACCGTCAGCGGCCTGTGGCAGGGCTTCATCGACCCGTTGGACAAGTCGACCCAGGCCCGCGATGCCGAGTTGAACACCCGAATGCAACACTTGCAGCGGCAAGTGCGCGACAACGGCATCACC
Source organism: Limnohabitans sp. (assembly GCF_040400975.1). Taxonomy (GTDB): domain Bacteria; phylum Pseudomonadota; class Gammaproteobacteria; order Burkholderiales; family Burkholderiaceae_C; genus Limnohabitans_A. Next base: position 8,687 of record NZ_JBBAPF010000024.1, read on the forward strand.
TACAACGTGTATGCCGCCGCCGACCAACCGCAACGCCCCTGGTCGCTCGATTTGTTTCCCCTCATGCTGGGCCACAAGGACTGGCAGCAAATCGAATCGGGCGTATTGCAGCGCATGCAGCTGCTGGAAAACATCATGGCCGACGCCTATGGGCCGCAGCAACTCGTGAGCAGTGGCCAGCTGCCCGCTGCTCTGGTGCAAGGCCACCCGGCGTATTTGCCCGCCATGCACGGTGTGGTCCCGGTGGGTGGGCGGTTTTTGTCGCTGGCCGCATTCGACCTCGCACGCGGCCCTGATGGTTTGTGGTGGCTGCTGTCGCAGCGCACACAAGCACCCTCGGGTTTGGGCTACTTGATCGAAAACCGGCAGATCGTGTCTCGGCAGTTTCCGCAAGCCTTTGAGGCCCTGCCCGTGCAACGCTTGGCACAGACCTACCGCACGCTGATCGACGGCATCAAGGCCAGAAGCCCAGCGGGCGCCTCGGCACACATCGCGCTGCTGACCCCCGGCCCCTACAACGAAACCTATTTCGAACACGCTTACTTGGCCCGTTATTTGGGTCTGAGCCTGGTGCAGGGCAACGACCTGACGGTGCGCGATCAAAAGCTGTACCTCAAAACCTTGCAGGGCCTGCAGCCCGTGCACGGCTTGCTCAAACGCGTGGACGACGACTGGCTGGACCCGCTGGAGTTGCGCGCCGAGTCCACTTTGGGTGTGCCGGGCCTGCTGCAGGCAGTACGCAGCGGCAACGTCTTGGTGGCCAACACACCAGGCTCGGGTTTTTTGGAATCCAACGCGCTGCTGGGCTTCATGCCGGCCCTAGCCAAAACCCTGCTGGGCCAAGCGCTGATGCTGCCCGCCATCCCCAGTTGGTGGTGCGGCGAAGCCGCAGCGCTGCAAGACGTGTTGCCCCGCATCCCCAGCTGCGTCATCAAACCCACTTACCCGCACCACACCGACCGCCAAAGCTTTGAGCCGGTGCTGGGCCACCGCCTGTCACGCCAAGGACAAAACGAATGGGCAGGTCGCATCTTGCGAGACCCCGACGCCCACACTTTGCAGTCGTGGTTGCCGCTGTCGCACCAACCCACTTGGCAAACCCGAGCCGATGGTGTCTCCAGCATCCAGTCGCGACCGGTGGTGTTGCGGGTCTTTGCCGTCACCGACGCGCAAGGCGGCTGGCAGGTCTTGCCCGGCGGCTTGGCTCGCTTGGGCACGCGCGAGGGCATCGCCTCGATGCAACGTGGCGGCAGCAGTGCCGATGTGTGGGTGCAAAGTCCTGCAGCCCCAACTGTGGCAACCGGAGGCGCCAGCGCGGTCTCGGTCATCCCAACCTCCAGCGACGCCAGCGAAGCCAGCGCAAAGCGCCAACGCCTGGTCACGAGCCGTGCTGCAGAAAACCTGTTCTGGATGGGTCGCTACACCGAACGCACCGAAAACAGCTTGCGCGTGGTGCGTTTGGGCCTGGAAGTTCTGAACGGAGAAAACCAGAACCTGCCGTGCCTGCTGCACTTCATCACCCGCATGGCCAACCACCATGGCTTGGTGCGGGCCGGTGTGCCCCCCGCAGGCCAAGCGCACCGGGTGTTTGAGCGCTCGCTGATCGCGGGCCTCTGGGACCAAGAGCTGGCCACCAGCGTTGGCTTCAATTTGCGCTCGGTGCGGCTGGCAGCAGCCTCGGTGCGTGAGCGCCTGTCGCCCGAGCACTGGCGTTTGCTCGAACAGGCCGAAGCGCGATTTTTCAAACCGCACGAAGACCTGAGTGCACCTGAAACGCCGAGCGTACAAGCAGGTACGGTTCTTGACACCGCAACGGTGCAAGGTCTCTTGGCAGACACCAGCCAAATGCTGGCTGCCCTCACAGGTGCGCAAACCGACCGCATGAGCCGCGACGACGGTTGGCGTTTCCTCTCGATAGGTCGGCACATTGAGCGCCTGGCGTTTTTGTCCCACGCCTTGAGTGAAGCGGTGCAATGCGGCCTGATCGCCGAGCAAGCCGGGTTCGATGCGGTGCTGGAATTGTTTGACAGTACCATCAGTTTCCACGCCCAACACCAACAAAGCCGAACACCCCAAGCCCTGATCGATCTGCTGGTGAACGACCCGGACAACCCGCGTTCGCTCGGCTGGGTGGCGCACACCTTGCGCGGCCGACTTCGGCGCATGGGCACGCTGGCCGATGGGGCCACTTTGGCATTGGCCCAAGCTTTGCCCGATTGGCAGGGCGAGAGCGCCACCTCACTCTGGCCTGTCGGCGCAGCCCCCACCGGCAACGACCAGCCCTTGCCTTTGCAAAACACTTTGGCAGATTGCCAAAGCGCTGCCCGACAAGTCTCGGACCAGTTGTGCGCCTTGTTTTTCACGCACAGCGGCGAAGCCCGCTACAGCGTCAGCGCCTGAAAAGCCGAGACCCCATGCGCCTGGCCATCACCCACGACACCCGCTACCGCTACAGCCCCGCCGTGCAGACCGCGCAGCATGTGGCCCACCTGCAGGCGGCCAACACCCCTTGCCAAACAATCGTCCATCACGCGATGCAGGTAGAGCCTGTCGCCACGGTGCAGCACAACATCGACGCTTTTTTGAACCACCGCGCGTATTGGGCTTTGACCCATCCGCACGATGGCTTGTGGGTGCGGGCCTACAGCGAGCTGGAAACCCGCGAAACACCCGAAGCCACCAGTGCCCAAAGCTGGGAATCGGTGCGCGAGCATTTTCGCTACCGGGCCGGCCAAGCAGGCGATGTGCACAGCCGCTTTGTATTCGGCTCGAACCATGCGCCTGTGCACGAAGCGTTTTGGGCCTATGCCCAAAGCAGCTTCACACCCGGTCGCCCCTTGGTGCAGGCCGCCCAAGAACTCACGGCGCGCATGCACCGCGACTTGCGCTACGAAATCGCCAGCACCGACATCAACACCCCGGCCCTCGAGGCTCTGGCTCAACAACGCGGTGTATGCCAAGACTTTGCCCATATTTTGGTGGCTTGCTTGCGCTCACTGGGCCTGCCCGCCCGATACGTGAGTGGCTACCTGCTGACCCAGCCCCCGCCCGGTCAAGCCCGTTTGGTGGGCAGCGATGCATCCCATGCTTGGGCTTCGGTTTATCTGCCCGAGCTGGCCAGCCACGCCTGCCAAGGCTGGCTGGACCTGGACCCGACCAACAACCGCACAGGATGGGCCAGCCCAGGCCTTGACTATGTGCGTTTGGCCGTGGGCCGCGATTTTGCCGATGTCTCGCCGCTGCGCGGTGTGCTGCAAGGCGGTGGTGCGCACACGCTGGAGGTGGCGGTCACGGTGGCGCCGCTGGACTGATCAGCCCCTGGGGTGGTGCTGGGCGTGCAGGGTCTTGAGGCGTTCACGCGCCACATGGGTGTAAATGGTGGTGGTCGAAATGTCGGCATGGCCGAGCAGCATTTGCACCGCCCGCAAATCGGCCCCGTGGTTCAGCAAATGCGTGGCAAAGGCGTGGCGCAAGGTGTGCGGCGACAGCGGCGCGGTGATGCCCGCCTCGATCGCGTAGCGCTTGACCAAATTCCAAAACATGACGCGCGACATGCCTGTGCCGGGCTTGGGGCCGCTGGTGGTGATGAAGAGGTCCTCGGTCTGCCGCTGGCCCAGCATCGCGGGGCGGGCCACGGCCAAATAACGCTGCAGCCATTCACGCGCCTCTTCGCCAAAAGGAACCAAGCGCTCTTTGCTGCCTTTGCCCATGATGCGCAGCACACCCTCGTTCAAGGACACGTGCAGCGTTTTGAGGCTGACCAACTCGCTCACGCGCAGGCCGCTGGCATACATCAGCTCCAGCATGGCGCGGTCGCGCAAACCCAGATGGGTGTCCACATCTGGCGCACGCAACAGTGCGTCCACTTGGGCCTCGCCCAAAGTCTTGGGCACACGCAGCGCCTGCTTGGCGGCCAACATGCGCAATGTGGGATCAAGCTTCATCAGGCGTTCGCGCAGCGCCCAACGGAAAAAACGCTTGAACACGGTGAGCCTGCGGTTGGCCGATGTGGCCTTGGTTTGCCCATGGCGCTCGGCAAAGTAAGCCTGCAGGTGGTGTTCTTGGGTCGCCTCCAGCGCCAGCCTGTGCGTTAAAAAAAGCCAGGTGGCGAAGAGGGACAGGTCTTGACGGTAAGCGGCCAAAGTGTTGGTGGCCAATCCGTCTTCCAGCCAGAGGGCCTCGGCAAAGCTGTCGATGGCATTCTGGCTGGTCTCGTGCATGGACTGGTATCAGTCCAGCTTGAGTTTTTGCTGGTCAACCACTTTTTTGTAGGCGTCAAACTCGGATTTGATTTGGGCCGTGAACTCTTCAGGCGAGTTGGCCACCACCAAAGAGCCTGTGTCGTTGATGCGCTTGGTGACACCCGGATCTTGCAGGGCTTTTTTCACACCCGCGCTGATTTTTTCGACCACTTCTTTGGGCAAGTTCTTGGGGCCCCAGATGCCATAGAAGGCCATGCGGTTGACGGGCTCCAGACCCACTTCTTTGAAAGTGGGCACGTTGGGCAACTGAGGCAAGCGTTGAGGCGCTGCAATCACGATCGGCACCAATCGGCCAGTTTGGATGAAGGGCAAGGCCGAGGGCAAGTTGTCAAAAATGATCGGCACTTGGCCAGCTACGGTGTCATTCAGGGCTGGGCCTGCACCGCGGTAGGGGATGTGCGTGATGAAGGTGCCGGTCAAGCTCTTCCACAACTCGGTCTGCAAGTGGCCAATGCCGCCCGTGCCGGAAGATGAATAAGAGTATTTACCGGGGTTCTTCTTGATCTCAGCCAAAAACCCAGCGTAGTCCTTGGCCGGGAAGCTGGGGTGCACCGCGATCACATTGGGCGTGGCCGCAATGTTGATGATGGGCGTGAAATCGGTCAGGGAGTTGTACGGAATCTTGGGGTTGATGGCCGGGTTGGACGCCGTGGTCGACACCGTGGCCATGCCCAGGTTGTAGCCATCGGGTGCAGCGCGCGCAGTTTCTGTCGCACCCACCACACCGCCGCCACCGGCTTTGTTTTCAACGATGACGCTTTGACCCAAAACTTTGCCCAAGGGCTCGGCAATCACGCGGGCCACGATGTCGGTCGTGCCGCCGGGTGCAAAGGGCACTTGCAAGCGGATGGTTTTGTTGGGATAAGCCTGAGCCAACACGGAACCGCTGGCGAACAGCGTTGCAGCCAAACCGGCCACAGAAACAAAAGAACGACGCTTCATGCAAAAAACTCCTGAAAAAGGGCCCCATCATAGGGACAAACAGTGCAGGCCAAAGAGGGATAGACCCACAAAACCAGCAAATATATCAACACCTGAACCCAAGTGACAGGGCCATGGGCTGGAACTGTGCTGGGTTTGTTATCCTAGCTGAGTGAACTTTGCAGAACTTCTTTTCCCTGATTTTTCCTTGATCTTGTGCGGCTATTTGATTTGCCGCTTCACGGCCCTGAACCGTTCGGTGTGGCAACAAGTCGAAAGCCTGGTTTATTTTTTCTTGTTTCCGGTCCTGCTGTTTCACTCGATTGTGAAAAGCCCACTCGACGTGGTGGCCGCCTCCAGCCTGATCGGCGCGGGCTTGAGCCTGGCGGCATGCGCCATTTTGCTGTCTTACACCCTGCCCTATTGGCCCCTCATTGGCCCCCGTTTGGACCGGCGCGACCACGCCGCCAGTGCCCAAGTGGCCTTCCGATTCAACTCCTTCATTGGTATAGCGCTGGCCGAGCGCTTGGCGGGCCCTCAGGGCTTGCTGCTGATCGCCGTGCTGATCGGTTTTTGCGTGCCCCTGTTCAACATCGGGGCGGTCTGGCCCATGGCGCGTCAGGCCAATACCGGCTTTGTGCGCGAACTGTTGCGCAACCCGCTGATCATCGCCACAGCGTCGGGCTTGGTGGCCAATTTGCTCGGCTTTCGGTTGCCCGCTTGGATTGAACCCAGCGTCAGCCGCATTGGATCGGCGTCTTTGGCACTGGGCTTGATGGCTGCCGGTGCAGGCATGCAGCTGGACTCTTTGCGCCAAGGCAAGTTGTTGGGTGCTTGTGTGCTGACGATCAAACACCTGGTCATGCCTTTGATCGCATTGGGCATGTGTCTGCTGTTCCGACTTGACACGGTGCAGTCCACCATCTTGTTGGCTTTTTCGGCCCTGCCCACGGCGTCCACTTGCTATGTGTTGGCAGCGCGCATGGGCTACAACGGACCCTATGTCGCGGGCTTGGTGACTCTGTCCACCCTGGGTGGCATGTTGAGCCTGCCCATTGCGCTGGGCGCCCTGCGCGCTTATGTCCTTTAGCCCTTGTGAATTTCAAGCTCTCGCCAACGACCAGGCCACTTGCTCTTGGACCACCGGGTCAGGGTGTTGGGCCCAAGCCGTCAAGGTTTTCAGCAAAACCTCTCGTTCCTGTGACTTCAAAGACGGCGACTTGAATGCGTTGCCAGCGGCCAAGGCCAGATTGCGCAGCCAGCGGTCGTGTCCGATGCGGCGGATTGCGCTGCCCTCGGTGCGGCGCAAAAACTCGGATTCGCTCCAGGCCATCAGTTCGGCGATGCTGGACGCACCCAAGCCCTCACGGGCCTGCCAGTCGGGCAAGGGGCTGAGCATCGCAAACTTGTTCCAAGGGCAGGCCAGCTGGCAGTCGTCGCAGCCGTAAATGCGGTTGCCGATCAGCGGGCGCAAGGCTTCGTCGATCGGTCCGGCATGCTCGATCGTCAAATAGGAGATGCAGCGGCGCGCATCCAACTGGTAAGGCCCGACGATGGCCTGGGTGGGGCACAGGTCCATGCAGGCGGTGCACTGGCCGCAATGCGCCGATGTCGCAGGCGTTTCGGCCAGGGCCAAATCCACAAACAATTCGCCCAAAAAAAACATCGACCCGGCCTCGCGGCTCAGCACCAAGGTGTGTTTACCGCGCCAACCGAGGCCGCTGCGGGTGGCCAGCTCGGCTTCCATGACCGGGGCCGAATCGGTGAACACGCGGTGGCCAAAGGGGCCAATGGCCTCGGCGATGCAGTCCTGCAGTTTTTGCAGGCGGCTGCGCAAGACTTTGTGGTAATCGCGCCCCCGGGCATAGAGCGAGACCACCGCCTCCCCCGGCTGCAGACTGCGAGCGGTTTCGCGGACAAGCCAATCGGGCGGCGTGTCTTGCGGCAAATAGTCCATGCGGGCGGTGATCACGCTCACCGTGCCCGGCACCAGCTCGGCCGGACGGGCGCGCTTCATGCCATGGCTTTCCATGTAAGCCATGCTGCCGTGAAAGCCCGCATCCAACCAAGCTTGTAATCCGGGCTCTGCCGAGGACAAATCGATACCGCTCACGCCAATTTGGGACAATCCCAGCTCTCGGGCCCAGATCTGGATCTGGGCCCACAGTTCAAGAAGGTCGATTTGAGTACGTTGAGCAGTCACCCACCGATTGTAGAAAGCCCCACCCCCCCAGCGCATTGGCAGGGCTTGTGGCCGAACGAGGCTGCCACGCAGGCCTTTGCCACGCAACTGGCGCAAGGCCTCGGCCAATGGCCCGGCGGGCGCGATGCGCGCATCGAGCTGCGCGGCAACCTGGGCGCGGGCAAAACCACTTTGGTGCGCCACCTGCTGCGAGCGGCCGGGGTGACGGGCCGCATCAAAAGCCCGACCTACGCGGTGCTGGAGCCGCATCAGGCGGGCGCTGGCGACAGCGCTTGGCCGATCTGGCATTTTGACTTTTACCGCTTCAATGACCCACAGGAATGGGAGGACGCGGGCTTTCGCGACATCTTTGCTGGACCCGGTTTGAAGCTGATGGAGTGGCCAGACAAAGTGGCCGGGCAACTGCCGCCCTCAGACTGGGTGATTGCACTGGAGGCCATCGACGAAGACCAACGACGCGTGCGCATCAGTGCCCACACGCCAGCAGGTCAGGTTTGGCTGAAGGCTTGGCTGCAGACGGTCTCAGCCCTCAAGCCAAGCGCCACAGGAGCGGTCGATGCGCCGTGACCGCCGCCGTCTGCTGAAGGCGGGCTTTTTGGCCTTGAGCCTGGGCGCGGCGCAATTGGCCCGTGGGGCCAACATGGTGGCCGTGCGCATTTGGCCTGCCCCCGATTACAGCCGGGTCACGCTCGAATCGGACACCCCGCTCAAAACCACACAAACCTTTGTGGCCTCCCCGCCTCGTCTGGCGGTGGACATTGAAGGCATGCAGCTGAACGCCGCTTTGCGTGAACTGGTGGGCAAAGTGCAAGCGTCTGACCCCAACATCGCCGGTATTCGGGTGGCCCAATACAGCGCCAACGTGGTGCGCCTGGTGATCGACCTCAAGCACCCGATCACGCCGCAGGTTTTCAGCCTGACGCCGGTTGCACCTTACGCGCACAGGCTGGTGCTGGACCTCTACCCCGTGCAAGCCGTGGACCCGCTGGAGCAATTGATCCAGCAGCGCATCGCGCCCACTTTGCCCTCATTGCCATCCGCCCCCGGTGCCGCCCTGGCACTGCCCTCTTCGCCCGCCTCGGTCAACGACCCTTTGGGTGAACTGATCGCCCGGCAAAGCCAGTCGGCTGCTGGCGCGGCCGTGCCCGTGACCCCGCCGCTCGCAACCTCGACACGGCGCCAAGACATGCAAGCTGCGCCCGACACGTTCATGGATGCCCCGGGTCGGGCCAACAGGACGACCCCCTCCGATCGGACCGATCGCCTGATCGTCGTTGCATTGGACCCTGGCCATGGCGGTGAAGACCCCGGAGCCATTGGACCTGGGGGCACCCGTGAAAAGGACGTGGTGCTCAACATCGCCAAAATGCTGCGCGACCGCATCAACGCCAGCAGCGTCAACGGCAACCCCATGCGCGCTTACCTGACGCGGGACGCCGACTTTTTCATTCCCCTGCACGTGCGCGTGCAAAAAGCCCGGCGTGTCCAAGCCGACCTGTTTGTCAGCATCCATGCCGACGCCTTTTTCACACCCCAAGCGCGCGGCGCCAGCGTGTTTGCACTCAGCCAAGGCGCCGCCACCAGCGCCGCAGCGCGGTGGATGGCCCAAAAAGAAAACAAGGCCGATTTGATTGGCGGCATGAACCTGGGGGGTCAAGACAACCAAGTGCAGCGTGCCTTGCTCGACATGAGCACGGCTGCGCAAATCAAGGACAGCTTGCAATTGGGTAGCAGTCTGCTGCGAGAAATCGGCAGCGTGGGGCGGCTGCATAAACCGCGCGTGGAACAAGCGGGTTTTGCCGTGCTCAAAGCCCCCGACATTCCCAGTGTGCTGGTGGAGACGGCCTTCATCAGCAACCCCGAAGAAGAAGAAAAGCTTCGCAGCGAGGTCTATCAAAAACAACTGACCGAAGCCTTGATGCGAGGCATCCAGCAGTACTTTGCGCGCAACCCGCCGCTGGCCAGACACCGGGGCATCTAGCCCCCAACGGCCGCTCAAGAGGCCTGACGCGCCTTCCAAGCCCCGATCACGGCAATCAAGCCCGGCACGATGATCAAGGCCCAAATGATCTTGGAGAGGTGCGCTTGAACGATCGGCAGATTGCCAAACAGGTAACCCACCGACAACAGGCCCACCACCCAGATCACCGCACCCACCACATTGAAAAAGGTGAATTTGCTGCGGGTCATCTCGGCTACGCCCGCCACAAAGGGCACAAAGGTGCGCACAAAAGGCATGAAACGAGCCAAGATGATGGTGATGCCGCCGTATTTTTCATAAAAAGCGTGGGCCTGATCAAAGCCCCTGCGGCTGAAAAACCGCGACTCTTCCCACTGAAAAACCCGGGGCCCAAAGTAGCGCCCAATCGTGTAGTTCATCTGGTCGCCCAAAATGGCCGCGGCCAACAACAAACCCATGACCAAAGGCAAACTCATCAAGCCTGCGCCGCACATGGCACCCACGATGAAGAGGAGCGAGTCGCCCGGCAAAAAGGGCATGACCACCACACCCGTCTCCACAAAAATGATCATGAACAGCAAGGCATACACCCAGGCCCCGTGTTGGGCGACAAAAGCCTCTAGGTAGCGGTCGACATGGAGGATGAAATCAACGAGTTGCAGCAAGATGTCCATGCGCAGATTATCCCCGGACTCCGCACTTCACCAGACCCCCTAAAATCTCCACGTGAATTCCCAACAGACCCCGGCTCCCGCGCGCCGCCCCATCCGCGAACTCCCCGATGAACTGATCAGCCAGATCGCCGCAGGTGAGGTGGTCGAACGCCCTGCTTCAGTGGTGCGCGAGTTGGTGGACAACGCCATGGACGCAGGAGCGCAAAGCATCACGCTGCGCCTGATGGGTGGCGGCACGCGCCTGATCTCGGTGGAAGACGACGGTGGCGGCATTGCCCCGGACGAACTGGCCACCGCTCTCAAACGCCACGCGACCAGCAAGATCGGCAACCTGGATGAACTCGAATCGGTGATGACCATGGGTTTCAGAGGCGAAGCGCTGGCGGCCATCAATTCAGTGTCCGAGCTCACTTTGCTCTCGCGCATGGATGGCCAGGCCACTGCCTTTGCCTTGGATGGCCGCACCGGCGAAATTCGACCTGCCGCCCGTGCCGTGGGCACCACGGTGGAGGTCAAAGAGCTGTTCTTCTCAACCCCGGCACGCCGCAAGTTTTTGAAAAGCGACAGCACCGAGTTGGCCCATTGCATCGAAGCCGTGCGCCGCCACGCCCTGGCCCGCCCCGATGTGGGCTTTGCCATTTGGCACGAGGGCAAGCTGGTCGAGCAGTGGCGCGTACACCCCGGAGCAGCAGGCCTGGAGCAGCGGCTGGCCGATGTGTTGGGCGAAGAATTTTTGGCGCAATCCATTGCCGTGGAGTACAAGGCCGGGCCGCTCAAGGTGATCGGCCGCGCCGGTTTGCCTGACGCCGCCCGCTCGCGGCCAGACCACCAATTTGCTTATGTGAATGGCCGTTTTGTGCGTGACAAAGTGGTCATGCACGGCGCGCGCAGCGCTTACGAGGACGTGCTGCACGGCCACAAACAACCGGCCTATGCGCTGTTCATGCAAATCGATCCGACGCTGGTGGACGTGAATGTGCACCCCACCAAGATTGAGGTGCGCTTTCGGGACAGCCGCGCGGTGCACCAAGCCGTGCGACACGCCATCGAAAACGCGCTGGCTGCGCCGCGTGCCCACCTGCTGACCGATGCGCCAAGCGCCGCCGACAGCGCTTTTGACCTGAAAGCCTCCGCCCCCAAAGCCTTGCCCGAGTCAGCGGCCTGGCAGCAAGGCGGTATGGCTTTCGAACGCCCTGGCCCTTCCACTTTTTCAGCCCCCAGCTACAAACCAGCCGACTTTGTGCGCCCCCGCGTGGACGGCGAGCAAGCCATGGCCGACCTGAAAGCGCTGTGGAACCCGCCTGGGCGCAGCGAAGACCTGAGCGCTCAAGAAGCCCGCCCTGCCGATTGGCCAAAACCCCTCGCGGTCGGAGACCATTCGCTTGCAGGGGCAAGCGCCTACAAGGGTGCGGATACGTCACCACCTCTGCCCGAAGGCGAATGGCCGCTGGGCCGCGCCATCGCACAGCTGCACGGTGTCTACATCTTGGCCGAAAACAAACAAGGCCTGGTGGTGGTGGACATGCATGCCGCGCACGAGCGCATCGTGTACGAGCGCCTGAAAAACCAACTCAACACGCAAGGCAGCGATGGGCCACGCATCGCCAGTCAACCGCTCTTGATCCCCGCCACTTTTGCCGCCAACCCGAGCGAAGTGGCCACCGCAGAGGCCTGCGCCGAGGTGCTGGAACAACTGGGTCTGGAAATTTCGCCGCTGTCGGCCAAGACCTTGGCCGTGCGCGCCGTGCCCACCAGCCTCGCGCAAGGCGATGCGGTGGAGCTCGCTCGCAGCGTGCTGGCCGAACTGGCGCAACACGACGCCAGCACCGTGGTCCAACGCGCCCAAAACCAGATCCTGGCGACCATGGCCTGCCACGGGGCAGTGCGTGCCAACCGCCGCCTGACACTGGACGAGATGAACGGCTTGCTGCGCCAAATGGAAGAGACCGAGCGTTCTGACCAATGCAACCATGGCCGCCCCACCTGGCGACAAATGGGTATGCGCGATCTGGATGCTTTGTTCTTGCGGGGCCGCTGATGGAACACCTCCGTTTGAACGACCACAAAGCGATGGGCGAGGCCGGTGTGTGGACTGCCCGATTTGGCGAGCGAAGCGAGTATCAGGGCAGCCACGCACCGGCCTCGCCCATTGCGTTTCACGAAGAAACCACCGCATAAGCAGCATGTCGCAAAAACTCGTCGTCCTGATCCTGGCGCTGCTGCTCGGTCTGCAACCTGTCACCACCGACCTGTATCTGCCCGCACTGCCCGCCATCACCGAAGGCTTTGCCGCGGGCATGGGTCAAGCCCAGCTCACGCTCACGGCCTTGCTGCTGGCATTTGGCCTGTCGCAACTGGTGTGGGGCCCGCTGTCTGACCGCTTGGGTCGCAGGCCCATCTTGCTCTGGGGCATGGGCGCTTACGTGCTGGCCTCGGTGGCCTGCGCGTTGGCCCCCAGCATGGCCTGGCTGATTGCAGGCCGCGCCCTGCAAGGGGTGGCCATGGGCGCTGGTGTCATGGCCGCACGCGCCGTGGTGCGTGACCTGTATGCCCCGGCACAAGGTGCCCACGTCATGTCGCAAGCCCTCACCGGGTTGGGCATCATTGCCTGCACTTGCGCCCCGATGGGCGGCCTGCTGACCGACTGGCTGGGCTGGCGAGTGGCCCTGCTCAGCTTGGCCACCTTTGGCGCCCTCACCTTCTGCTTGCTGCTGTGGCGCTTTGAAGAAACCCTGGCGCGGCCCAACCCCGACGCCCTGCAGCTGCGCCAACTGTGGCTGGCTAACCGCGACATCTTGCGCCACCCCACCTTCCGGGCCTGGTGCGCCTTGTCTTCGGGCTCTTACCTGGGCCTGTTCACCTTTTTAGCCTGCTCGGCCTTTGTGTTCACCCGCAGCATGGACTACAGCACCACGGCCTATGGGTTTTTCATGCTCAGCATGTCACTGTCTTACATCGTGGGCACCTTCTGGTGCCGCTGGATGCTGCGGCGCACCAGCGTGCAACGCACTGTGGGCGTTGCCGCCTTCCTCACCTTGGCGGGCGGGGTCAGCATGGCGGGTCTGGCCTATGCGGGCCAAGGCCAAGCCTGGTATGGCGCGTCCAGTGTGCTGGGACCGATTTACCTGTTCATGTTGGGCCACGGCGTGCACCAGTCTTGCGGTCAAAGCGGCGCGGTCGGACCGTTTCCGCAACGCGCGGGCACGGCCTCGGCACTCAATGGCTTTTTGATGATGCTGGGCGCCTTCTTCATGGGGGGCTGGCTCGGCACACAAATGCACGAGCCTGTCTTTGCGCTGGCCCATGGCCTGCTGTTGTGGAGTGTGGTCATCAGCATCGTCGCCTGGACCTTGGTGCAACGCCACGGCCGCCCAGAAATGCAGACCCCACCCGACAAGGCCGCGGCATGAATGCAACTGACGTGAGCGCCGCCCAGCAGCGTCCGGTAGACGCCATCGCCATCGTTGGCCCCACCGCCAGCGGCAAAACTGCGGCAGCCTTGGCCCTGGCCGAAAGCCTTCAGCCCCAAGGCGGAGCCGAAATCATCAGCGTTGACTCGGCACTCGTCTACCGGGGCATGGACATTGGCACGGCCAAACCCAGCCGCGAAGAACTGGCCACCGTGCCCCACCACCTGATCGACACGCTGGACCCGCTGCAAAGCTACAGCGCAGCCGAATTTGCCAAAGACACCACCGCCTTGATCCACGACATCCGAGCCCGTGGCAAAACACCGCTCTTGGTGGGCGGCACCATGCTCTACCTCAAGGCTTTGCTCGAAGGCCTGAACGACATCCCCGCCGCCAACCCCGAGATCCGCGCCCAAATTCAGCTAGAAGCCGAGCAACTGGGCTGGCCCGTACTGCACGCACGGCTGGCCCAGGTTGACCCCACCACCGCAGCCCGTCTGGCTCCGCATGACAGCCAACGCATTGGCCGCGCCCTCGAAGTCTGGACCGCCAGCGGCCAGACCCTCACCTCTTTTCACCAAAGCGCCAAAACGCATGCGCCCGACTGGCACATCCCCGTCATCAGTTTGGAGCCACAAGACCGCGCCTGGCTACACCGGCGCATCGCGCTGCGCTTGGCGCAGATGATGGCAGCGGGCTTCATGAACGAAGTCCAAGCCCTGCGCGCACGCGGCGACTTGCACCCCGACCTGCCCTCGATGCGCTGCGTGGGTTACAGGCAAGCTTGGGAAGGCTTGGATGCAGGCTGGCGCGAGGCCGAGATCCTGGAGCGCGGCATCTTCGCCACGCGGCAACTGGCCAAGCGGCAGATCACTTGGCTGCGCAGCATGCCCGATCGGTTGGTGGTAGCGGCCGATGGGCCGGATGCGTTGAACGAGGTATTGCGTTCAGCCAACCCATTGAGCCGCTAATCACCGGCATCTTTTCGTCGACCGCTTTTGATCTTGGACTGCATGGCCTTGCCCTCCAAGCGCCTTTGCACTGAGCCATAAGTGGGCTTGGTGGCTTTGCGGGGTTTGGGGGCCTTGGCGTAGCGCTCCAGGGTTTCGTACAGGCGGGCCAAGGCATCGGCGCGGTTGGCTTCTTGTGTGCGGTGTTTTTGGGCTTTGAGGATGAACACACCCTCCAGCGTCAGGCGGCTGTCGCCGGACTGCAGCCAACGCTGCTTGACGTCGTCGGGCAAAGATGAACCCTGCAAATCAAAACGCAGCTGGATGGCGCTGGAGACCTTGTTGACGTTTTGCCCGCCGGGGCCTTGCGCCCGAATGGCGGTCAGTTCAATCTCGGCGTCATCGATGTGCAGGGCGTGTTTCATTTGGCTCTGCACCTGCAGTCACTGCAGGGGCCCCTTGAGGTTTTCCGGTACGGGCAAGGCCATGACATCGATGCCTTCGTCGATCAAGGCCTCGGTTTCTGCGCGGGTGGCTTGGCCCCGGATGCTGCGCTCTTCGCTTTCTCCGTAATGGATTTTGCGGGCCTCTTCGGCAAACTGGCTGCCCACGTCTTCGGTGTTGGCCATGACGTGGCGAACCATGTTCATCATGGCCGCCTGAATTTGTTGCAAGCTGGGCTGGGCCATTTCGGACTGCGCCGCAGGGGGAGCAGACGCCTCATATTCAGAACGCGTCTCGGGGACTTTTACTGCAGTTGCAGCACCGGCCTCTTGCCCACCGCCCTGCCCCTGCGGCACGACCGGGGCGGTGCCGTGGCCCAGATTCAAACGAGGGGCCGAGAGCATTTTGGTGATCTCGCTGTCGTTGCACACCGGACACGTGACCAAGCCCCGCTCGCGCTGGCTGTCGTAATCGGCTTGAGAGCCAAACCAGCCTTCAAAGCTGTGGCCCAAGGCACATTGCAAGTCGAGGACTTTCATGGGTGTGTGGTCAGGTGGTGCGGGCTCGGGCATCAAACCATCACGCGATGGTTTGCCACTCGAGGGGCCATTGGCCCGATTGCACATTTTGCAACCAAAGCAGGCCCGTCAATGTCTTGGCGTCGGTCAACAGGCCTTGCTGGCAAGCGGCCATCAATTCGGCCGGGGTGGCGGTGAACACATCCAAAAACTCGTCCTTGTCGAGTTGACGCTCGCCCAAGGTCAAGTCTTTGGCAAACCAGATCTCGATCACCTCGGTGGAGTAAGCGATGACCGGGTGCAACACCCCGGCACGGGCCCACTGCCTGGCGGTATAGCCAGTTTCTTCGAGCAGTTCGCGTTGGGCACACAGCCAAGGGTCTTCACCGGGGTCGAGCTTGCCCGCCGGAAACTCGGTCATGACCTGACCCACGGGGTAACGGAACTGCCGCTCCATCACCAAGCGCAGACCGTCTGGGGTGTCGAGCATGGGGATGACCATCACCGCCCCGGGGTGCACCACGTATTCACGGGTGGCGAGGTTTTGATTGGGCAGTTGCACGGTATCGCGCCGCACATGCAAAAAGTGCCCGCGCAAGAGCTCCTCTTGGTGAACCCGGTTTTCGATCAGGTGGTCGTCAGACATGCCAGCAAGGTTGAGGGCTGCGCTGCGCTCAGTGTTTGCGGTGCATCAGGTAACGGTAAACAAAACCCGGAAAGGCCAAGGTGACGAACATGGTGCCCGTGACCGCATAAAACTCCCAGCCTTGGGGTGCGATTTGCCCGGCATGGTTTTCCAAAGCCAAACCCACACCGCCCACCACGAAGTACAGCAACACCAATTCAGCCAAGCGCCAAACCAAGGGCTTGGACAAGCGCGCTGGACCCAGCAGCAAGACCCGTTGGTTGATGAAAGGCAGATTGGCCGCCACCAAAGCCAACAGGATCAAGGCCGTGATTTGGGTGGAGGTGTTCATGGTCTGGCGTTTGAAAGATCAAACCGCGAGCATGCGCACGATCGAGTCGGCACACAAGGCCATGAGCGCACCAGGGAAAATGCCCAGCAACAGCACCAACAAACCGTTGGTGGACAAGACCAAGCGCACATCGAGCGAAGCCGAGACGGTGGTGGCCGTGACCGGCTCGTCAAAGTACATGACTTTGACCACGCGCAAGTAGTAGAAAGCGCCAATCAGCGACATGATGACCGCAAAGATGGCCAAGCCCATGTAGAAAGCCTGACCGGAGGCCACCAAGGACTGCAAAACCGACAACTTGGCGTAAAAACCGACCATGGGCGGGATGCCAGCCATCGAGAACAGGCAGATCGCCATCACGCCCGCATACAAGGGGCTGCGTTGGTTCAGACCTGCCAGGTCGGTGATCTCTTCGCTCTCAAAGCCTTGACGGGCCAGCAGCATGATGATGCCAAACGCAGCCAAGGTGGTCAGCACATAGGACACCATGTAGAACATGGCCGAGCTGTAGGCATTGGCCGCCAGGGTGGTCTCACCATTGATCACGCCGGCCACAAAGCCCAGCAGCACAAAACCCATTTGCGAAATGGTCGAATAAGCCAACATGCGTTTGAGGTTGGTCTGGGCAATCGCCGCCAAGTTACCAATGAGCAAAGAAGCCATCGCCAACAGGGCCAACATTTGTTGCCAGTCAAACGCCAGGGGCAGCATGCCCTCGACCAACAAACGCACCAGGATGGCGAAAGCCGCCAGCTTGGGCGCGCCGCCGATCATCAAAGTGGCAGCGGTGGGGGCACCTTGGTAGACATCGGGAATCCACATGTGGAAAGGCACGGCACCAATCTTGAACGCCAAGCCGGCCACGATGAAGACCAAACCGAACACCAACACTTGGTGGTTGACCTGACCGGAGGCAATGGCTTTGAGCACCGCCGACAACTCCAAGCTGCCGGTCGCGCCATACATCATGGACATGCCATACAGCAAGAAGCCAGAGGCCATGGCACCCAACACGAAATACTTCATGGCCGCTTCGGTGGCCAGGGTGTGGTCGCGGCGCAGCGCCACCAAGGCGTAGCTCGACAGGGTCAACAACTCCAGACCCAGATAAATCACGATGAAGTTCTGACCCGAGATCATCATGCTCATGCCCAGCAGGGCAAAGAGGCTCAGGCTGAAAATTTCACCGCCGCGCAGCATGTCGCGGTCATGGGCATAAGGGCGCGAATACACCAAGGTGACCATCACCGCAATCGTGGCGAAACATTTGAGCCAATGGCCCATCGGGTCGCTGACCACCATGCGGCCAAAGCCATACAAAGTCTGACCGGCATCGGCATAAAAAGCGTGCAGCAAGGCCACGCCCGCCAAAGAAGCCAGCGTCAGCACATAAGTACCGGTGCGCTTAGGGCTTTTCACGAAGAGGTCGGCCAGTGTCACCACGCAGGCCATGACCAGCAACACGATCTCCGGATACATCGTCATCCAGCTGGAGTTGTCCATCATCTGTGTTCTTTCAATTCTTCAATTCAGGCGAAACGGTCTGGTCCCTGCGGCTCAAGGCAGCTTTGACGCAGCCACGTGCTTGAGCAAGTCCACCACCGAGGCATCCATCACATCGGTGAACGGTTTGGGGTAAATGCCCATGTAGAGCACGGCCACAGCCAGCAGGCTGAGCATCAGGAATTCACGGGCATTGATGTCGACCAGGGCTTTGACGTTCTCATTGGTCACCGGGCCGAGGTAAACGCGCTTGAACATCCACAAGGTGTAAGCCGCGCCAAAGATCAGGGCCGAGGCGGCCAGCAAACCGATCCAGAAGTTGAACTTGACAGCGCCCAAAATGACCATCCACTCGCCCACAAAACCCGCGGTGCCAGGCAAACCAGCATTGGCCATGGCAAACAACAAGGCAAAAGCGGCAAACTTGGGCATGGTATTGACCACGCCGCCATAGCTGGCGATCTCACGCGAGTGCACCCGGTCGTACAAAACTCCGATGCACAGGAACATGGCGGCCGACACAAAGCCGTGCGCGATCATCTGCACAATGGCACCGGACACGCCCAACGGGTTAAAGATGAAAAAGCCCAAAGTCACAAAACCCATGTGCGCCACCGACGAATAAGCCACCAGCTTTTTCATGTCCTGCTGGACCATGGCGACCAAGCCCACATAGACCACGGCCACCAAGGACAGCACAATGATCAGCATGCCCCACTCACGGGCGGCATCGGGGGCGATCGGCATCGAGAAGCGCAAAAAGCCATAAGCGCCCAGCTTCAGCATGATGGCCGCCAGCACAGCCGAGCCACCTGTGGGGGCTTCAACGTGCACATCGGGCAACCAGGTGTGCACCGGCCACATCGGCACCTTGACAGCAAAAGCCGCAAAGAAGGCAAAGAACAACAAGGTCTGAACCGAGCTCGAAAGGGGCAACTTGTGCCAGGTCAGGATGTCGAAGCTACCCCCGGATGTGATGTACAGATAGATCAGGGCAATCAGCATCAACAGTGAGCCAAGCAAGGTGTACAAAAAGAACTTGAAAGCTGCATAAATCTTGTTCGGGCCACCCCAGATGCCGATGATCAGGTACATCGGGATCAAAGTGGCTTCAAAGAAGACATAGAACAAGATGCCGTCCAGCGCACTGAACACGCCGATCATCAAACCCGACAGGATCAAGAAGGCGGCCATGTACTGGTTGACCTTGCGGGTGATGACTTCCCAGCCCGCAATGACCACCACCACATTGATGAAGGCCGTCAGCGGCACCAGCCACAGCGAGATGCCGTCCACACCCAGGTGGTAGTGCACATTGAAGCGCTCAATCCAAGAGAATTTCTCAACAAACTGCATCTCTGAAGTGCCGGGCTGAAAGCCCGAAATAAGTGGCAGCGTGACCAGCAAACTGGCGATCGCACCGACCAGCGCCAGCCAGCGCACTGCGCCCGCTTGGCTGTCGCGACCGAAGGCCAGCAAGATGACGCCGAAGGCAATCGGCATCCAGATGGCAAGGCTTAACAATCCCATTTTTATCTCGTCCTCAAAACCGTTAAGCGAGCCAGACGAAATACGTCATCAGCACGAACACACCCAAAATCATGACCAGGGCGTAGTGGTACAGGAAACCCGACTGGAACCAGCGCACCACGCCAGAAACCAAGCCAACGAGTTTCCAAGAACCATTCACAAAGAAGCCGTCGATGATGGCGCGGTCGCCCACCTTCCACAAACCCTGACCCAAGCCGCGTGCGCCTTTGGCCAAGATGTTTTCGTTGATCCAATCCATGAAGTACTTGTTCTCAAGGATCACGATCAACGGACGCAGTGCGCGGGCGAAGAAAGCTGGCACCTTGGGGTTGACCAAGTACATGTACCAAGCGGTCACCACACCGGCCAAAGCGAGCCAGAACGGCGCCATGCTCAGGCCATGAATAGCCATGGCCACCGGGCCGTGGAACAACTCACCCAACTGCTGCATGGCAGGATGCTTGACGGCGTCGATGAAGATGACGTCCTTGAAGAAGTCGCCATACAGCATGGGACCAATCGTCATGTAGCCAATCAACACCGAGGGAATGGCCAGCAAGACCAGCGGCACTGTGACCACCCAAGGCGACTCGTGCGGCTTGTCATGGCCGTGGTCGTCATGACCGTGGTGGTCATCGTGGCCATGGTGCGCGTCAGGGTTCTGGTCGTAGCGCTCTGGGCCGTGGAAGACCAAGAAGTACATGCGGAACGAATAGAAAGCCGTGACAAACACGCCCGCCAACACCGCAAAATTGGCAAAGCCAGCTGCGGGCAAGGTGCTCAGGTGCACCGCTTCGATGATGCTGTCCTTGGAGTAAAAACCCGCGAACAAAGGCGTACCGATCAAGGCGAGCGAGCCAAGCAAGGAAGTGATCCAGGTGATGGGCATGTACTTGCGCAAGCCACCCATATAGCGGATGTCCTGGTTGTGGTGCATGCCCATGATGACCGAGCCAGCGCCTAAGAACAGCAGCGCTTTGAAGAACGCGTGCGTCATCAGGTGGAACACGGCCACCGAATAAGCCGATGCACCCAGGGCCACCGTCATGTAGCCGAGCTGTGACAAGGTGGAATAAGCCACCACGCGCTTGATGTCGTTTTGGATGATGCCCAAAAAACCCATGAACAGCGCGGTGATCGAGCCAATCACCATCATGAAGTTGAGCGCCGAATCGGACAGCTCGAACAAGGGGGACATGCGTGCCACCATGAAGATGCCGGCCGTCACCATGGTGGCGGCGTGGATCAAAGCTGAAATCGGCGTGGGGCCTTCCATAGAGTCGGGCAGCCAAACATGCAGCGGGAACTGGGCCGACTTGCCCATGGCGCCAATAAAGAGGCAAATGCAGATCACCGTGATCAGCATGGCGTCCATGCCAAAGATGTACCAAGGGAAATCGATGGCGGCCAACTCTTGAGCCTTGGCAAACAGTTCGGTGTAGTTGAGTGTGCCGGTGTAGGCCGCGATCAGGCCAATGCCGATGATGAAGCCAAAGTCACCCACACGGTTGACCAGGAAGGCCTTCATGTTGGCAAAGATGGCAGTCGGCTTGTTGTACCAAAAACCGATCAGCAAATAAGACACCAAGCCCACGGCCTCCCAGCCAAAGAACAACTGCAGCAGGTTGTTGCTCATGACGAGCATCAGCATGGAGAAGGTGAACAGCGAGATGTAGGCAAAGAAGCGGTTATAGCCTTCGTCTTCGTCCATGTAGCCAATGGTGTAGATGTGCACCATGAGTGACACAAAGGTCACGACGCACATCATCATGGCTGTGAGGCTGTCGACCATGAAGCCGATCTCCATCTTCAAGCCGCCGACCACCATCCATGTGTAGAGCGTTTCGTTGAAGCGGGCGCCGTCGATGACGCTGCTCAGTGTCATGGCCGACAAGATGAAGGACACCAGTACACCCAAAATGGTGAACGTGTGTGACAAACGGCGACCAATCCAGTTGCCACCGAATTGGGTTCCCAAAATGCCCGCCAAAAGCGAACCCGCCAAAGGCGCGAGGGGGACGGCCAACAGGGTGCTGGCGTTGAGGGTTTGACTCATGTTGCTTTAACCCTTGAGCGAATTGAGTTCGTCCACATTGATGTTGTTCTTGTTGCGGAACAGCAGCACCAAAATGGCCAGGCCGATGGCCGACTCAGCAGCCGCCACGGTCAAGATGAAAAACACAAAGACCTGGCCGTTCATGTCACCCAGGTAATGGGAAAAGGCCACAAAGTTCATGTTCACGGCCAGCAGCATCAACTCGATGGCCATGAGCAAGACGATCAGGTTCTTGCGGTTCAAGAAGATGCCGATCACGGACAACGCAAACAGCATTGCGCCGAGCGACAAAAAGTGTCCCAAGGTCAGTGTCATCATTTTTTTACCTCGGCATCTGCCGTTTCAGTGGGTGCCAGGGGTGCCGGGGCCGCTTGGGTCGGCGCCATCTTGACCAACTGCATGCGGTCGGCCGCACGCACTTTGACCTGAATGGACGCATCGATCGCTTTGCTGTCTTTGCGGGTGCGCAGGGTCAAGGCAATGGCCGCAATCATGGCCACCAACAAGATGGCCGCTGCGATTTGGATCGGCATCAGGTATTCGGTGTAAAGCAAGATGCCCAAGGCTTTGCCGTTGTCCACCGGCACCGCGCCAGGAGCCATGGCCGGTGCTTCAGACAAACGAAAACCTGCAAGCAACACAGCGGCCATCTCCAAAGCCACGATGGCGCCCAAGGTGGCGGCTAAGGGGAAGTTTCTCCAAAAACCTTGGCGCACGGCGTCGATGCTGATGTCCAGCATCATCACCACAAAAAGGAACAACACCATCACGGCGCCCAGATAAACCAAGACCAAAACAAAGGCCAAAAATTCGGCATTGAGCAGCAGCCAAACCGCCGAGGCTTGCGAAAAAGCCAACATGAGGTACAGCACAGCGTGCACAGGGTTGCGCGCAGTCACCACCCGGAAGGCTGCAAACAACAGCACCACCGAGAAGAGGTAGAAGAAACCGGTCTTGACGTCCATAGCGTGGTCTTTTTAAATGTTCAGGACTGTTCAGCGTTCAACGGTAAGGTGCATCAGCGGCCTTGGCGGCGGCGATCTCTTTTTCGTAACGGTCGCCCACGGCCAACAACATGTCTTTGGTGAAGTACAGGTCACCGCGTTTTTCACCGTGGTATTCCAGAATGTGGGTCTCAACGATTGAATCCACCGGGCAGCTTTCTTCGCAAAAGCCACAGAAGATGCACTTCGTCAAATCGATGTCGTAGCGTGTGGTGCGGCGCGAGCCGTCTTCGCGCTGACCGGCTTCGATGGTGATGGCCATCGCAGGGCAAACAGCTTCACACAACTTGCAGGCGATGCACCGCTCTTCACCGTTGTCATACCGGCGCAGAGCGTGCAAACCACGGAAACGCGGCGACAGCGGCGTTTTCTCTTCCGGAAACTGCACCGTGACCTTGCGCGCAAACGCGTAACGCCCCGTCAGGGCCATGCCCTTGAGCAACTCCACAAGCATGAAGCTCTTGAAGAAGTCTTTGATCGAAAAAGAGGAAGCAGTCATTGTTGTCATGTTCGTGAACCGCTCAAAGCCAGATGTTCCAAGGCGAGTGCAACCATGCACCCACGATCAGCAGCCACACCAATGTGACGGGGATGAAGATCTTCC
The DNA here is from genome assembly GCF_040400975.1 of Limnohabitans sp. Lineage (GTDB taxonomy): Bacteria > Pseudomonadota > Gammaproteobacteria > Burkholderiales > Burkholderiaceae_C > Limnohabitans_A. The sequence goes on from NZ_JBBAPF010000024.1 coordinate 31,703, forward strand.
AACCCAAGCGCATGATCTGGTCATAGCGAAAGCGTGGGAAAGTGGCGCGAATCCAGATGAACATGGAGACCACCAAGAATGTCTTGAGGCCCAGCCAAATCCAGCCCGGAACCATGTTGAACAGGGCGTGGTCAATGGGCGACAACCAGCCACCCAAGAACATGATCACAGCCAAGATGGACACCAACCACATGCTGGCGTATTCGGCCAAGAAGAAAATGGCAAAGCCCATGCCGGAGTATTCGACCATGTGACCGGCCACGATTTCGGCCTCGCCCTCGACCACGTCAAACGGGTGGCGGTTGGTTTCAGCGACGCCCGAGATCAGGTAGACAATGAAAATGGGCAACAGCGGCAACCAGTTCCAGGAGAAGATGCCCAGACCCATGTCGGCCGCAGCGCCCTTGCCTTGCGCCATGACAATCTCGGTCAGGTTCATGCTGCCGGACACCATCAAGACCACCAAGAAGCAAAAGCCCATGGCGATTTCGTAGCTGACCATTTGGGCTGAAGCACGCAGCGCACCCAAAAAGGCGTACTTGGAATTGGACGCCCAGCCCGCGATGATCACACCGTACACCTCAATGGAGGTGATCGCCATGACCAGCAACAAACCAGCGTTGACGTTGGCCAAGGCTTGGTCAGGACCAAAAGGAATCACCACCCAAGCGGCCAAGGCCGGCATGATGGCCATGATCGGGCCCAAGCGAAACAAGCCCATGCTGGCTGCTGTGGGGTTGATCAATTCTTTGGTCAACAGCTTGATCGCATCGGCGATCGGTTGCAGCAAACCCATCGGCCCCACGCGGTTCGGACCATGGCGCACTTGCATGAAGCCCAAGAGCTTGCGTTCCCGCAAAGTCAGGTAAGCGACCGCACCCATCAGCGGTGCCAAGATGGCGACGATCTTGATCAAGATCCACAGCACTGGCCAGACCAAGGTGGCCCACCAGCTGGCGGCGATCAGGTTCAGGCCGCCGTTGTACAGCGCGTCAATCATGCGGTCACCTCCTGACGGGCGTCTGCGGTCAATTGCAAAGACGGTGCGCGGCGAACAATGCCGTCGAGTTGGTAAATGGAGGCGCTCACAGGTGCCGTGACCGTTGCGGTCAAGGTGATCGCTGCGCGCGTGGCGTTCGAGGCGGCCATCGGTTGTACCGTGGCCCGGGCCAACACGTCTTGCGAGGTTTCAAAAGAAACGCCCGGAATATCCAGTAAATTGGCCAGCACACGCAGCACTTTCCATGCGGGACGGGTTTCAGCCAAGGGCTTGACCACCGCATGGAAGCTTTGCAAGCGACCTTCGGCGTTGACAAAGCTGCCCGATGTTTCGGTGAACGGTGCGATGGGCAACAACACATCGCTGAAAGCCATATTGGCCTTGAACGGGCTGAGCGTGACCACCATCTCGGCCTGACCCAGGGCATGAGCAGCGGCGGCACCAGCGGCGCTGTCGAACTCGGGTTCGGTGTTCAAGAGCAAAGCGGCTTTGAGGCCACCGGCCAACATCTGGCCCGCGTGCTTGCCACCGGTTTGCGGCTGAGCACCCACCCATTGCGCACCCACGGTGTTGGCCGCTTCGGTCAGGTAACCGACGGTCGCACCGGTTTGCTCGGCGATCCAGTTGGCCAGGGCCAAGAGGCTTGACGCATTCGAAGCGTGCGCTGCAGCGTTGCCCAGCAACACGGCTTTGCGCTCGCCGCCGAGCAGGGACTTGGCGATGGCTTGTGCTTGAGCAGTTGGGTTGCCAGCAGCTGGAGCACTCACGCCCTTTTCGGCCGCGATGGCAGCGGCTACATCGGCCAAGGCCTGCGCCCAGCCCGAAGCGTCGGACAACACGGCCTGCGCCACGGGCATGGCCCAAGCATCGGCGTGGCTGAATGAAGCTGCTGTTGTGATGACATTCATCTGTGCGCCGTGGCGCACAGCGTGACGCAAGCGCAATGCAAACAGCGGGTGGTCTTTGCGCAGGTTGGAACCCACGACCAGCACGCGCTGCAATGTGCTCAGGGATGCAATCGATGTGCCCAAAGTGCGCACGCCTTCGGCTGCGGCAAATTCGCCATGGCGCAGGCGGTGGTCGATGTTGTCCGAACCCAGGCCGCGCACCAAGGCGCCAGCCAGGTACAACTCTTCCACGGTACTGTGCGGGCTGACCAAGGCGCCAATGCTGTTGGCACCGTGGTCGCGCTGGATGTTGCGCAGACCATTGGCCACGTATTCGAGGGCGGTTTGCCAGTCGACTTCTTTCCATTCACCGCCCTGCTTGAGCATAGGGCGTGTCAAGCGGTCGGGACCATTGAGGGCTTCGTACGAGAAGCGTTCACGGTCTGCAATCCAGCACTCATTGACGTCTTCGTTTTCCAAGGGCACGACGCGCATGACCTGGTTGTTTTTGACCTGCACGATCAAGTTGGCACCCGACGAATCGTGCGCAGCCACCGACTTGCGGCGTGACAGTTCCCAAGTGCGGGCGTGGTAGCGGAAAGGCTTGCTGGTCAGGGCGCCCACGGGGCAGATGTCGATCATGTTGCCCGAGAGTTCAGAATCGATGGTCTGGCCCAAGAAGGTTTCGATCTCAGCGTGCTCACCGCGGTGAGACATGCCCAGCTCCATGGCGCCTGCAACTTCTTGGCCAAAGCGCACGCAACGTGTGCAGTGGATGCAGCGGCTCATCTCTTCCATCGAAATCAGCGGACCAACTTCCTTGTGGAAGACCACGCGTTTTTCCTCTTCATAACGCGAGGTGCTGCCGCCGTAACCCACGGCCAAGTCTTGCAACTGGCACTCACCGCCTTGGTCGCAAATGGGGCAATCGAGCGGGTGGTTGATGAGCAAGAACTCCATGACCGACTTTTGGGCTGCAATCGCCTTGTCGCTCTTGGTACGCACGATCATGCCTTGCGTCACGGGAGTGGCGCAAGCAGGCATGGGCTTGGGGGCCTTTTCGACCTCGACCAAGCACATGCGGCAGTTGGCCGCAATCGAGAGTTTCTTGTGGTAGCAGAAATGGGGAATGTAGGTGCCGGCTTTTTCAGCGGCATGCATGACCATGCTGCCTTCGGCAACTTCCACTTTCTGACCGTCGAGTTCTATTTCAACCATGGGTCTTCACCGCTGTTGCATCGGCTTCAACCATGGAGGTCTTGTGCTCGATGAGGTGTACAAATTCGTGACGGAAATGTTTGAGCATGCCGCGCACTGGCATGGCCGCGGCGTCGCCCAAGGCGCAAATCGTGCGGCCCATGATGTTGCCGGCCACGCTGTCGAGCATGTCGATATCGCTGGCGCGACCTTGGCCGTGTTCAATGCGGTCCACCATGCGCCAGAGCCAGCCTGTGCCTTCGCGGCAAGGCGTGCACTGGCCACAAGACTCGTGCGAGTAAAAGTAGGACAAACGCGCCAAGGCCTTGACCATGCAACGCGTGTCGTCCATGACGATCACCGCACCCGAACCCAACATCGAGCCGCCTTCTTTGGCGATGCTGTCGTAGTCCATGGTCAGTTTCATCATCAACTCGGCAGGCACGACGGGCGAAGAAGATCCGCCAGGGATCACCGCCTTGAGTTGGCGACCACCGCGCACACCACCAGCCAATTCGAGCAGCTTGGCAAAGGGTGTGCCCATGGGCACTTCGTAGTTGCCGGGGCGCTCCACGTCACCGCTGACCGAGAAGATCTTGGTGCCGCCGTTGTTGGGCTTGCCGCACTCCAGATAGGCCTGACCACCGTTGCGGATGATCCAGGGCACGGCAGCGAAGGTCTCGGTGTTGTTGATGGTGGTGGGCTTGCCGTACAGGCCAAAGCTGGCCGGGAACGGCGGCTTGAAACGGGGCTGGCCTTTTTTGCCTTCGAGGGACTCGAGCAAGGCGGTTTCTTCACCGCAAATGTAAGCGCCAAAACCGTGCGAGGCATGCAACTGGAAGCTGAACGTACTGCCCAAGATGTTGTCACCCAAGTAGCCTGCTGCACGGGCTTCTTCGAGGGCAGCTTCAAAACGCTCGTAGGTGTGGAAAATTTCGCCATGGATGTAGTTGTAACCCACGCTGATGCCCATGGCATAAGCGGCGATGATCATGCCTTCGATCACCGTATGCGGGTTGTACTCCATGATGTCACGGTCTTTGCACGTGCCCGGCTCGCCTTCGTCCGAGTTGCACACCAAATACTTTTGACCCGGGAACTGGCGGGGCATGAAGCTCCACTTCAGGCCAGTGGGGAAACCCGCACCGCCGCGACCGCGCAGGCCGGACTCTTTGACGGTAGCGATCACCTGGTCTTGCGTGAGGCCTTCGCCGCCGTCTTTGCCCAGAATCTTGCGCAAGGCCGCATAGCCGCCACGCGCTTCGTAATCTTGGATGCCCCAGTTCTGACCATTCAGACCTGCATAAATTTGCGGGTTGATGTGGCGGTCATGGAAACAGCTTTCCACACCCGTGGCTTGGAACTGGCTCAGGATTTGTTCGACGTTCATCAGGCGGCCTCGGCTTTCTTCAGGCTGTCAACAAGTTGGTCGAGTTTTTCGTGGCTCATGAAACTGCACATGTGGCGGTCATTGACCAACAGCACGGGGGCATCGGCGCAAGCGCCTTGGCACTCGCTGGGCTGCAAAGTGAACAGGCCATCGGCTGAAGTCCCGCCCACCTGAACGCCCAACTTGTGCTCCAGATGGGCCAGTGCTTCTGCACCGCCACGCAACTGGCAAGGCAGATTGGTGCAAACGTTCAACTTGAACTTACCCACCGGCTTTTGGTTGTACATGTTGTAGAAGGTGGTGACTTCGTGCACAGCCATCACTGGCATGCCCAACACCTCGGCCACGACTTGCTCACTGTCGGGGCTCACCCAGCCTTGTTCTTGCTGAACGATCGACAGACAAGCCATGACGGCCGACTGCTTTTGGTCTGCAGGGAACTTGGCGACTTCACGCGCGAAGCGTGCTCTGGTGGAATCAGAGATCATCGGTCAATCTCTCCAAAAACAATGTCCATGGTCCCGATGATCGCGACCGCGTCGGCCAGCATGTGGCCACGGGCCATTTCATCGAGGGTGGCCAAATGGGCAAAGCCCGGGGCACGAATTTTGAGGCGGTATGGCTTGTTGGCGCCATCACTCACCATGTAAATGCCGAACTCACCCTTGGGGTGCTCAACAGCGGCGTAGGCCTCGCCTTCGGGGACATGAAAACCCTCTGTGAAGAGCTTGAAATGGTGGATCAAGTCTTCCATGTTGGACTTCATGCCTTCGCGCGAAGGCGGCGCAATTTTGTGGTTGTCGGTGATGACGGGGCCAGGGTTGGCACGCAACCATTTGACGCATTGCGCGATGATGCGGTTGGACTCACGCATCTCCTGCACACGCACCAGATAACGGTCGTAACTGTCACCGGTCTTGCCCACGGGCACGTCGAATTCGACTTGGTCGTAGGCGTCGTAAGGCTGCTTTTTGCGCAAGTCCCAGGCCACACCGGAGCCACGCAACATGGGGCCGGTCATGCCCAAATTGAGGGCACGCTCTGGCGACACCACACCCACACCCACCGTGCGCTGTTTCCAGATGCGGTTGTCGGTGAGCAAGGTTTCGTACTCGTCAATGCACTTGGGGAAGCGTTGCGTGAAATCATCGATGAAATCCAACATCGAACCTTGACGATTCTTGTTGAGTTGCTCAATCGCCTTGGCGTTTTTGATCTTGCTGAGCTTGTACTGCGGCATGCTGTCAGGCAAGTCGCGGTAGACGCCACCGGGACGGAAATAGCCCGCATGCATGCGGGCACCCGAGACGGCCTCATACAAATCGAACAAGTCTTCGCGTTCGCGGAAGGTGTAGATCAAGACCGTGGAACTGCCGCAATCATTGCCGTGGGAGCCGAGCCACATGAGGTGGTTCAGGATGCGGGTGATTTCGGCAAACATCACGCGGATGTATTGGGCGCGCTTGGGCACTTCAAGGCCCAGCATCTTTTCGATCGCCAAGCAGTAAGCGTGCTCATTGCACATCATGGACACGTAGTCCAGTCGGTCCATGTAAGGCAAGGACTGAATGTAGGTTTTGCTTTCGGCCAACTTTTCAGTGGCGCGATGCAACAAGCCGATGTGCGGGTCGGCCCGTTGCACGACCTCGCCATCCAACTCCAGCACCAGTCGCAGCACACCGTGCGCGGCCGGGTGCTGGGGACCGAAGTTCAGGGTGTAATTCTTGATTTCGGCCATGTCAGTTCAGGCCTCCGTAGTTGTCTTCGCGGATGATGCGCGGTGTGATTTCACGCGGCTCAATGCTCACGGGTTCATAAATCACGCGCTGGCGCTCAGCGTCATACCGCATCTCGACGTGGCCCGACAGCGGGAAGTCTTTGCGGAACGGATGGCCAATGAAGCCATAGTCGGTCAGGATGCGTCGCAGGTCGTTGTGACCCTCAAACACGATACCGTAGAGGTCGAAGGCTTCGCGCTCGTACCAGTTGGCCGAATTCCACAAGGCATTGACCGAGTCCACCAAGGGCAAATCGTCGTCGGGGCACAGCACCTTGACCCGCACGCGCTGGTTGAGGCTCACGGACAGCAAATGCACCGTGACACCAAAACGCGGGCCATCGGTGCCTACTTCGCGGTAGGCCGAGTAATCCACACCCGCCAAATCGATCAGTTGCTCAAACTGGCAACCCGGCGCATCACGCAGGCTGGTCATCACATCCAAGTACTGGGCCGCACCCACATGCACCGTCACCTCACCCAAAGCCAAGCTGATGCTGTGGGCCTTGTCACCCAGAGCGGTGGTCAGGGTGTCACGCAAGTCTTCGGGGCGAATGGCGAAAGAAGTCATCGTCATTCCCTTCAGGCACGCGCAATGGTGTGTGTGCGGCGAATTTTTTGCTGCAACTGCATGATGCCGTAGATCAAGGCTTCGGCGGTGGGGGGGCACCCCGGCACATAAACATCGACCGGCACAATCCGGTCACATCCACGCACCACCGAGTAGCTGTAGTGGTAATAGCCACCACCATTGGCGCATGAGCCCATAGAGATGACCCAACGCGGCTCGGACATCTGGTCGTACACCTTGCGCAGCGCAGGTGCCATTTTGTTGCACAGCGTGCCGGCCACGATCATCAAGTCGGCTTGGCGAGGACTGGCGCGGAACACCTCGGCACCAAAACGACCCAAGTCGTAACGGGCAGCGGCCGCATGCATCATCTCCACCGCGCAGCAGGCCAAACCAAAGGTCATGGGCCAAAGCGAACCGGTTTTGGCCCAGTTCACCACCGAGTCATAACTCGTGGTGACAAAGCCCTCCTTCATCACGCCTTCAATCATTTTGAATCCTCAAACAGGCTGTTTGGTGTGCACTATCAACGGTCATTCCCAATCCAGGGCGCCTTTTTTCCACTCGTAGATGAAACCTACAACCAGAATATTTAAAAAGACAACCGCCCCAATGAAACCAGCCATGCCCACCTCTTTGAGCGCCAGCGCCCAAGGAAACAGGAATGCGATTTCGAGATCGAACAAGATGAAAAGAATGGCGACCAGGTAATAGCGGACGTCGAATTTCATTCGAGCATCTTCAAAAGCCTCAAATCCGCACTCATAAGGGGAATTTTTTTCCGCATCAGGTCGGTTGGGGCCAAGAACGTAGCCCAAAACCTGGGGAATGATGCCGACAGCAATGCCGACCAAAATGAACAAGAGAATCGGAAGGTACTGTTCGAGGTTCATTTCGAGACTGCCGGTTAATGACCGAATGAGGTACCCAAGCCTTGAGCCCGAGCGCTTCTGTTTGTCTGGTGCCGTCGGCGAGACTCGAACTCGCACAGCTTTCGCCACTACCCCCTCAAGATAGCGTGTCTACCAATTTCACCACGACGGCTGGATACACAAGATCGGTTTGCATGAGGTGCACCTTGAGTGCTTGTTGCTCACCGAACAGACTCTGATTTTACTCTGAAAAAAGTCCCGTTTCCTTCAATAAAGCTGCAATTTTGTGCAGAGCAGCAAAGCCCATCTCAGTACGACTGTGTGGGCTCATTTCGCAGGAATTGCAGGGGGCACACTCTTGTCAGCAGCAGGTGCAGGCGTGTTGCCAGGGATCTGTGCAGCAGGGCTGGCGTCAACCGGCGCAGCAGGCGTGTTGACCGTGGCACCTTCGAGGACGCTGCCGGACGATGTGGGCGTCAGATTGCCGAAGTAGGCCAAGGACAAGGTGCATGCAAAGAAAACAAAAGCCAACACTGCCGTTGTCCTGGACATGAAGTTGGCACCACCCGTGGCACCAAACAAACTGCCTGAACCACTGCTTCCAAAAGCTGCACCCATGTCAGCGCCTTTGCCATGCTGGATCAGGATCAACCCAATCATGGCCAAGGCCGACAACATTTGAACCACCAAAATCAAAGTCAACATCACGCTCATCAGAGTTCTCCGAAAAATCTAGAAAAAGTCATTGAAAGCTCATCTCGAAGCGGCTTTCAGCAAGGATAAAAAATCTGGTGCCTTGAGAGATGCACCACCGATCAAACCACCGTCGATATCGGGCTGGGCCAACAAGTCGGTCGCATTGTGGGCCGTCATGCTCCCGCCATACAAAAGCGCAACGCGATCGGCATGCGATGTCGCTGCCGACAATTGGGTTCGCATAACAGCGTGCACTTGCTGGGCCTGCTCGGGGGAAGCCGTCAGGCCTGTGCCAATCGCCCAAACGGGCTCATAAGCCACCACAATTTCACTGATGCAGTGGCCATTGGCTTGGATCACTGCCGCCAGTTGACGCTTGACCACCGCCTCGGTCTGACCGGCATCACGTTCGGCCAAACTTTCGCCGACACACACAATGGGCGTGATGCCAGCTGCCAGTGCGCGTTGCACTTTGAACGCCACCAAGGCGTCCGTCTCGGCATGAAAGAGGCGACGCTCAGAATGGCCCACGATGGCATAACGCACTGAAAAGTCACGCAGCATCTGGGCAGACACCTCCCCAGTGTAGGCACCTGCATCGTGAGCGGAAAGATCTTGCGCACCCAGTTCAACCGGTGAGGCGGACAACAAGGCCTGCATTTGAGCCAGGTAAACCGCCGGCACACACAAGGCCGCGCGGCATACAAGTCCTGAGATCTCAGCCTTCAGCCCAGCGACAAAAGCTGCATTGGCTGACAAATCGCCATGCATCTTCCAGTTGCCGACCATCAATTTGGGAGACTTGCTCATCACCAGGTCACCACCAATTTACCGATGTGCTGATTGCTCTCCATCAGGGCATGGGCTTGGGCCGCGCCAGAGGGCAAACCATGCGCCACATCCATGGCACCAAACACGCTGTGAATCACCGGCTTGATGCGACCTGACTCGATCCAGGGCCAGACGGTTTGACGCAAAGACTGGGCAATCGCGGCCTTGAATGCCACAGGACGAGGCCGCAGCGTGGAGCCTGTGACGGTCAAACGGCGACGCAGCACCATGCCGGCATTGAACTCGCTATGGATGCCACCTTGCACCGCGATGATGACCAATCGGCCATCTTCGGCCAAGGCCTCGACTTCACGCGCCACATAGTCGCCTGCGACCATGTCCAAAATCACATCCACACCCAGGCCTCCAGTGATGCGCTTGACCTCGGCCAGGAAATCGGTGGTTTTGTAGTTGATGGCGTGGTCAGCCCCCAAGACCAAGCAAGCTTGGCATTTTTCGTCAGAACCGGCCGTGACGATCACCTTGGCACCGGCCGCTTTGGCCATCTGGATGGCTGTGACGCCAATACCACTGGTCCCACCCTGAATCAAAAGGGTCTCACCCGCTTGCAAACGACCACGGTCAAACACATTGCTCCACACGGTGAAGAAGGTCTCGGGCAGCGAAGCGGCTTCGGTGTCCGTCAGGCCTTTGGGCACGGGCAAACACTGGACCACTGGGGCCACGCACAGCTGCGCATAACCACCACCGGCCACTAAAGCGCAAACGCGGTCGCCCACAGCCAAACCCGCTTCGGCCATGGCCGCCGCATCGCCAGACACCACCACACCCGCGACCTCCAGGCCGGGAATGTCCGAAGCACCCGGTGGCACAGGATAGTTGCCGGTGCGTTGCAGCACATCGGGGCGGTTGATGCCGCTGGCAGAGACGCGAATGAGCAACTCCCCCGCCCCGGCCACCGGGTCGGGACGGGAGCCGGGCACCAGCACCCCGGGGGCGCCGAAGCTTTGGATTTCAATGACGTTCATGGTGAATCAACGCGGTTTCGGGAAGCCATTGAGCACCCGAAACCAAAGCGCCATTTAGGCCTGTGCAGGACGGTCCAACAAAGCCTTCATCGACAACTTGATGCGGCCTTTTTCATCGGTTTCCATGACCTTGACCTTGACGATCTGGCCTTCGCTGAGGTAGTCGGTGACCTTCTCAACGCGCTCGTGGGCAATCTGGCTGATGTGCAGCAGACCATCTTTGCCGGGCAACAGGTTGATCAGCGCACCGAAATCCAGAATCTTGGTGACCGGGCCTTCATAGACCTTGCCGATTT
>NZ_JBBAPF010000025.1:0-41486 GCF_040400975.1 Limnohabitans sp.
GCAAGTGGACGTCTTTGCCAGCACACACACCTGCTTGCCAGTGTTTAAGCAGTTCAGCGTGCCCGGTCGTGCCCGCAGCGCCTGGGTGCTCAACAACGGCGCGGCGGGCATGCCCAATTTCCAAGGTGACACTGCGGGCTTGCTCACGCGCATCGCCACCGCGCCTTTTGAGGGGCCGCAGCGCCGCTGCACGGTGCAAACCCAGAGCCTGCACTTCGAAGCCATCGCCATCGATACCCCTGCTGCGTCTGCACAAGCGCGCTTTTTGCAGCAGTGGCCCGAGGGTTCCGACGCACACGCGTCTTATTTTTCGCGCATCGCGGCAGGCCCGGCCTACCGTGAAGCCGATGTCATTCGTTGGGAGACTTGAACATGTTGGCCATCATCGGAGGCACCGGCCTCTACGAACTGCCTGGCTTGCGCATCACGCAGCGCATCGCGGACACCACGCCCTTTGGGCAGGCTTCGGGCGATGTCCTGCGCGGGCAGTACCACGACCAGGAGGTGCTGTTTTTGGCGCGCCACGGCAGCGGCCACCGCCTCTTGCCGCACGAGGTCAATTACCGCGCCAACATCTTTGCCCTCAAGCAAGCCGGGGCCACGCAGTTGCTCGGTTTTTCGGCTGTGGGCAGCTTGAGTCTGGAGGTCAAGCCCGGCGACATGGCCATGCCCGAGCAGTACTTTGACTGGACCCGTGGCCAGCGCGAACGCACCTTTTTTGGCCAAGGCGTGGCCGCCCATGTGTCCACTGCCAAGCCCGTCAGTGCTGGTTTGGTAGATGCCGTCTCTCAGGCCGCGCAGCGCTGCGCCCTGTCGGTGCGCCGGGGCCTGACCTACGGCTGTGTGGAAGGCCCGCGCCTGGGCACGCAGGCCGAAAGCCATTTCCTGCGCCAAGCCGGTTGCCACCTGGTGGGCATGACCAATGTGCCCGAGGTCTTTTTGGCCCGCGAAGCCCAGATGGCCTACGCCACCGTGGGGCTGGTCACCGACTACGACTGCTGGCTGGACGACCCAACGCAGCACGTCAGCGTGTCTGGCATTTTTGATTTGTATGGCAAGACTTTGGGCAAAGCCGCGCAGGTGCTCGACGCTTTGTTGTCGCAGCCCCTGCCCGAGCCGGACCCGGCCAGCCGTCAGGCCTTGGCCAGCGCCATGCTCACACCCGATGCGGCACTCACGCCCGAGCAGGCTCAGTGGATGGCGGTATTGCGGCGCTGAGCGGCTCAGCTGCTCAGGTCTTGTACCCAGCGGTGCAAAGCGGCGCGCTCGGCGGGCGGCGCAAACAAAGGGGCGCGCACAGTGCACTGGGCCTTGAGTTGATCCAGCGCGGGTGCATTTGTGCGCAGCGCCAACAAGGCGTGGGCCAATGCGTGCGCATCACCGGGCTCGAAGTAGCCCGCGTAACCCTTGCCCAGCAGGCCCACATTGCCGTCGATGCGCGAGGCCAGCACGGGCGTGCCGCTGCACATCGCCTCCATCAGCACATGCGCGCCGCCTTCCATGCGGCTGCAGTGCACCAGCAGGTGCGCGCGCTGGATGCGCTGCAAGGTTTGGGCATGCGGCAGCGCTCCCAACCAGCGGTAATACGGGCACTGCGCCTGCGTGGACTCAGCCGCTTGGCCCAGTGCTGGGTCGAGTGGTGCGCCAATGTGGTCGATGAACACGCCTGCGTCTGGGGGCAACAGACGCGCTGCGGCCATCAGGGTCAGCGGGTCTTTTTCTTCACGCAAATGGCCCACCATGACCACCCGCAAATGGCGCGAGGTTTTGGGCAGGGTCTGGCGCGTGCCGGTTGACTGAAAGATCACGCGCGCTTTGGCTTGGTGTTCGCCGGGCAGGCTTTGCACGCCCAGGCTTTGCAGCACCACCAGCGAATGCGCCATGGCCAAGGAGCGCTGCGCCTGCGGGTCGTGCGCGATGTCACGGTACAGGTCGGTGCCGGTCAGCACCACGCCCAAGCCGCGTTGGCCATGTCGGGCATGCCAAGCCTGAATCGAGTCGGCCGAGCGGCGGGCGTGCAAGGCCAGCATCACACCATCGCCATTGCCCTGCGCGTCAGGCCACTGACGCACGATGCGCGCTCGGTGCGGCTGCAGCAAGCGCTGCCAGCGGCGTGCGGTTTGCCAGTTGCCGTTGTTCGCGTCGGCCAAGGCGGGGCTGACGATGACGATGCGCAGAGAATTCATGGCCTGTTTATAGCCGAGCACGCTGAAACGCAGTCAAGAGCAGTGGCTTTGGATAAAACTCCGCTTTTTGTGTTCAATTCCCCCTTTAGATTTCGGATAAATCTGAATGTTTTATTTGATCGTTCCGTTTTTTGTAGAATATCAACCTCGATTGCGACTCCCTCACACCCAGGACCATTTCATGATTCGCTCTAGGCGCGCACCGCTGCCACTGCAGACACATTCTTTGAACACCATGGCGTGTTGGGCCATCTCGGTGTTCGTTGGCACAGGGGCCATCCCGGCTTTGGCCTCCACCCCCACCAGCACTGCCAGCGCAGTGCAGGCTACAGGCCCCAACCGCGCGGCTGAGTTGCAAGAATTTGACACGGCCAGTTTGGAGGCCCTGGTTCTGCAGTTCAACCCCTTGCTTCGGGCCACCAGCCAGTCCGTCGATGCCGCTCGGGCATCGGTCACCTCGGCAGGTGCTTTGCTCAACCCGCGCATGGACTTGTCACGCGGACCTTGGCAACAGTTGGGCTCTGGCTCTGCTTCCAGCCAAAGCTGGACCTTCACTCAACCCATCGAAAACCCCCAGCTGCGCCGGGCGCGCATGGACACTGCCCAAGCCGGTGTTTCCAGCGCAGAGCAACAAAAGGCCAATGTTCGCAACGACCTGTTGGCGCAGTTGCGCATGCGTATTCATGAGGCCTTGCTGCACCAAGGCGAATCCGAAGCAGCAGCAGAGTCTTTGGCGCTGCTGGAGCAAGTTCAGCAGCGGGTGCGCGTTCGGGTCAACAGTGGTGAGGCGCCGCGCTATGAGCTGATCAAAGCCGACTCCGAAGTCATCAATGCCCGCGAGCGCCAGCAAACCGCCGCCTTGCGCGCCGACAGCACGCTGCTTGAAATCAACCGATTGGCTGCAGGCCAGTTGCCAGCACGCTGGAAGCTCAAGCCGCCTACGCCCAGTGAAAGAGCGCTCAACCAGAGCCTGGAGCAATTGCAAGCCAGTGCCAGCCAGTTCAACCCCGAGTTGAGGATCCTGCAGCACGAGTTAGACCGTGCCAAGTCCCGACTGGCGGCTGTGCGCGCCAGCGTGATGCCTTCGTTGGACCTGCGTTATTCGCAAATGTCAGACCCGCAGGTTCGTCAATCACAGTGGGGTATTGGCGTGCAGATCCCCCTTTTAGACCAGCGCAGCGGCCCGATCGCCGAAGCGGTGGCCGAGCTTGAAAGGGCGCGCACCCGTTATGAGGGCCGACAAGCCGAGATGACCCAGCAAATTTTGTTGGCTTGGCGGTCTCTTGAAATGTCCCGTCTGCGGGTGGATGCCTTGAGCCAAGGCGTTGTTCGTGAGGCCGAGTCGGCCTTGCGTGTGGCCGAAGCAGCTTACCGTTTTGGCGAGCGTGGCATTTTGGATGTGCTGGACGCCCAACGTGTTTTGCGCGGTGTGCGTGCCGACCTGTTGCAGGCCCGCTACCAGATGCAGGTCGCCCGCATCACCCTTGTTCAACTCAGTGGCCGCTACGCCGCCGATTCCAACCCATCCGTGAAATGAAACTTATGTCCAACCATGTCAGACCTTTCGTGAACACGCGTGTCCTGCTGTTGTCCGCTGCATTGAGTGCCCTTGTTTTGAGCGGCTGCGGCAAGCCCTCTGCCCCAGTGGCTGCCGAAGCGGCCAAACCCGCAGGTGATCCTTTGCAAATCAAGGTCGAGCCTTCCATGGCCAGCCGCTTTGTGGCCGGAGAAGTACGCATGAGTAACCTGGTTCCGATCCAAGAAGTGCCTGGCCGAATCGAGGCGAATGAGCGACAAGTGACCCGCATTGGCGCTTCGGTCACCGGCCGCGTGACCGAGCTGCTGGTGGAGGTGGGTGACCGCATCAAAGCGGGCCAACCCCTGGCGCGGATTGCCAGCCCTGAGTTGACGCAAGCCCAGATGGCCTTTTTGCGCGCACATTCCAATGCAGGCTTGGCCGAGCGCGCCGTAGACCGCGCGCGCCAACTCTTTCAAGCCGATGTGATCGGTGCTGCCGAGCTGCAGCGCCGTGAGTCAGAGTTGTCGGTGGCCCGCGCCGAAATGCGCGCATTGAGTGACCAGCTCAAGTTGCTCGGCATCTCAGGTGCCCCATTGGAAGCCCTGCGCGACCAAGGTGCTTTGCAATCCCATGCGCCCATCTTGGCCACCCAGTCTGGCGTTCTGCTGGAGCGAAAAATCAGCAATGGCCAGGTGGTTCAGCCGGGTGACCACCTCTTTACGGTGGCCGATTTAGGCAACGTTTGGGTGAGCGGCGCTTTGCCCGAGCAAACCGCGCGCTCGGTGCGCATCGGTCAACGGGTGGACATCGAAGTACCGGCTCTGGGCAACCGCCAGTTGTCCGGAAAAATCATCTACGTGGGCGACGCGGTGTCACCCGAGACACGCACGGTGCCGTTTCGCACCCAGGTGGACAACCTCAGCCGTGACCTGAAACCCCAAATGCTGGCCACCATGCGCATCCGGGGCGAGGCCACCAGTGAGTTGGTGGTGCCTCAAGACGCCGTCATCCGCGAGGGTGATCGCGATCACGTCTACCTGAAAGTCGGTGAAGGCACTTTCCGTTTCACACCGGTTGAATTGGCCCCTGCGCACGATGACCTGAGGCCTGTACTCAAGGGTGTCAAGTTGGGTGATCTGGTGGTGGTCGAGGGGGCATTCCATTTGCACAACGAGCGCAAGCGCGCTGAACTTCAGTAACAAGGAACAACCCCATGCTGAAGTCTTTGATCCGTGCCGCCCTGACCCAGCGTTTGCTGGTGTTGGTGGTGGCGCTTGTGTTGCTCGGCTTTGGCGGGCGCGCCGCCATGCGCCTGTCGGTGGACGCGTTCCCCGATGTGACGAACGTGCAGGTTCAGGTGGCCACCGAGGTGCCGGGCCGTTCACCCGAAGAGGTAGAGCGCTTTGTCACCATGCCACTCGAAGTGGCCATGACCGGTTTGCCAGGCCTGACCGAAATGCGTGCGCTCAACCGCGCGGGTTTGTCATTGGTCACCCTGGTGTTCACCGACAAAACCGATGTGTACTTTGCGCGCCAACTGGTGATGGAGCGGTTGCTCGAAGTCACGCCCCGCATGCCCGAGGGGGTGGTGCCGGTTTTGGGGCCTGTCTCCACCGGCTTGGGCGAGGTCTACCAATACACCTTGGTCCATCCGGACGATGGCCAGCGCAAACTCTCCGACAACGAACTGATGGAGCGCCGCGTCATCCAGGACTGGGTGCTGCGCCCCATGTTGCGTTCCATCCCTGGCGTGGCCGAGATCAACTCGATGGGCGGCCTGGAGCGCCAATTCCAGGTGCTGGTCAACCCAGACCGCCTGCGCCACTACCGCTTGTCGCTGCGTGAGGTGCTCGAATCGATTGAGCGCAACAACGCCAACTCGGGTGGCGGTTTGCTGCGATCGTCGGCCGAGCAGTATTTGATCCGCGGCGTGGGCTTGATCCAAACCGCCGACGACATTGGCAACATCATCTTGAAAGAGTCGGGTGACGTGCCCGTGTTCGTACGCGATGTGGCGCAGGTCCAGGTGGGCGCTGCCGTGCGGCAGGGCGCCATCGTGCGAAATGGCGAGACCGAAGCGGTGGCCGGCATCGTGATGATGCTGCGCGGTGCCAACGCCAAAGAGGTGGTGGGCCGGGTCAAGACCAAGGTCGAAGAGATCAACCAAAAGGGCATGTTGCCTGGTGGCTTGCAAATCGAAGCCTTTTACGACCGCACCGAGTTGGTGGATTCGGCCTTGTGGATGGTGACCAAGGTGCTGCTGGAAGGCATTGTCTTCATCATCATCATCTTGTTGCTGTTCTTGGGTGATGTGCGTTCCAGCTTGGTGGTGGTGGCCACCATCGTCATCACGCCCTTGGTCACTTTCATGATGATGAACCAGTTGGGCTTGTCGGCCAACCTGATGTCGCTGGGGGGGTTGGCGATCGCGATCGGTCTGATGGTCGATGGCACGGTGGTGGTGGTCGAAAACGTCTTCCACAAATTGGGGCAAGCCGGCCCCAGCCGAGCGTCCAGGCTGCGAACCATCCTGGAGGCCACCAGTGAAATCGCCAAGCCCACGGTCTATGGCATGTCCATCATCATCTTGGTGTTCTTGCCCCTGATGACCTTGACGGGCATGGAAGGCAAGATGTTCGCGCCTTTGGCTTTGACCATTGCGATCGCATTGGCCGTGTCTTTGGTGGTGTCGCTGTTTTTGTCGCCCGTGCTGTGCAGCTATGTGCTGCGCGGCGGCAGCGACCACGACACCAAGCCGATCGCCTTTTTGAAGCGCCACTACCTGACGGTTTTGCATGTGGCCTTGGGCGCTGAAAAGAAGACGATCACGATCGCCGTGGCTTTGTTGGTCGGCTCCTTGTCCTTGTTTCCGCTGCTCGGTAAAAGCTTCATCCCCACCATGAAAGAGGGCAACATCGTTCCTCAGATCATTCGGGTGCCCAGCATTTCACTCGAGGAATCGCTCAAGGTGGAGTACGAGGCGATGAAAATCGTCTCGCAAGTGCCGGGGGTCAAATCGGTGGTGGCCAAGCTGGGCCGGGGTGAGTCCTTGGCCGATCCAGCCGGTCCCAATGAGTCCGATCCGATTGTGGTGATTGACCGCGAAGCCGGGCGCACCCAGACCGAGATCGAAGAAGACATTCGCAAAGCGCTGGCCGTCTTGCCGGGTGTGCAGGTCATCATGAACCAGCCCATCGCACAGCGGGTGGACGAGATGGTGACCGGCGTGCGTTCGCAGTTGGCCATCAAGGTGTTTGGTGACGATTTGGCCGAACTCAAGCGCATCTCTGAAGAGGTGGCCCGCATCACCAGCACCGTGCCCGGTGCCATTGACTTGCGTGTGGAGCGCTTGTCGGGGCAGCAGACCTTGACCATTGAAATCGACCGGCAATCGATTGCCCGCTATGGCATCAATGTCTCGGATGTCAACGACCTGATCGAAACCGCTTTTGGCGGTAAGGCAGTTGGCCAGTTGTACGAAGGCCAAAGGCGCTTTGAAATCGTGGTGCGCTACCCACAAGAAAACCGCAATTCGATTCAGTCCATCCGCAACACGACCTTGAAAACCAGGGACGGGACTTTGGTTCCCCTGTCAGCCGTGGCCAGCATTGAACTCGTGGACAGCCCGCCCACCATCAGC
This sequence comes from Limnohabitans sp., assembly GCF_040400975.1. Lineage (GTDB taxonomy): Bacteria > Pseudomonadota > Gammaproteobacteria > Burkholderiales > Burkholderiaceae_C > Limnohabitans_A. Next base: position 7,346 of record NZ_JBBAPF010000025.1, read on the forward strand.
CGCGAGTTTGGCAAACGCCGTGTGGTGGTGGGTGCCAACGTGAGTGGCCGAGACTTGGGTGGCTTTGTGCAAGAGGTGCAGCAACGCGTCGATGCCGAACTGACCCTGCCAGATGGGTATTACCTGTCTTGGGGTGGTCAGTTTGAAAACATGGAGCGCGCCATGGAAACGCTCACCATCATCGTGCCGCTGACCATCGTCGCCATCTTCTTCTTGTTGTTCATGCTGTTCAATTCGGTCAAATTGGCGACCTTGATCATTCTGGTTCTGCCGTTTGCATCGATTGGCGGCATCTTGGCCCTGTTTGTGTCGGGTGAGTACATCAGCGTGCCGGCCTCGGTGGGCTTCATCGCCTTGTGGGGCATTGCGGTGCTCAATGGTGTGGTGCTGGTCAGCAGCATTCGCAAGCTGCGCGAAGACGGCATGTCGGTCGCCGCTGCGGTGCGCGAGGGTTGCGTGCAACGCTTTCGGCCTGTGCTCATGACCGCCACGGTGGCGCTGTTGGCCCTGGTGCCCTTCCTGTTTGCCACGGGCCCTGGATCAGAAGTTCAACGCCCCTTGGCCGTGGTGGTCATTGGGGGTTTGATTTCCTCTACATTACTGACACTGGTCGTTTTGCCTGCGCTTTACAGGTGGTTCGACGACGTGCCACAAGAAGCTTAAATTTGGAGACAGTTGATGAAAGAAGTACGCGCCATCATTCGCCCCAATCGCCGTGATCGCTTGCGAGAAGCCTTGCGTGCGATCCCCAATTTTCCGGGCATGTCCATGTTCAGTGCCCAGGGCTTCACGGCCCCGGCCTCCATCGACAAGCGCTCTGTGCGCGACGAGCTGACCGATTTCACAGAGAAATACATGGTCTGTGTGCTGTGCCCCGATGACATGGTGGAAACCATTCGCAATGTTATCGTCGCCTCTTGCGGTACTGGCAATTTCGGAGATGGCCTTGTCTGGGTGCTGGACGTGGCGTCTGTACACCGGGTTCGCAACGGTGAGCCCATGGCTTGAGACCGCCCTGAGTTTCGCCATGGCGAGCATTTTGTGTCTTTGTTTGCTTTCACCTTGACTGTTCATTCACCCTATTTACGATTATCTTGACAGGGCCTTTCTTCAATACGCTGCGCACAGATGGCACCAGAGCCTTGGCAGCGGCTTTGTCACAAACCCGGCAGCGCACGCTGGGCTTGATGCAAGCCTGGCAGGCCGCGGTCTCCGATTTATCGGTGCCACTGTCACCTCGAGTGAATCCGCCGCTTTGGGAGTGGGGCCACATCGCTTGGTTTCAGGAGTGGTGGACGGTGCGCAACCGACAGCGCCACGAAGGCATACGCAGCGCTTCTTCGGGCGATGGCTTTGCCCCCTCACTCATGCCCCATGCCGATGCGCTGTACAACTCCAGTGAAGTGGCGCACGACAGCCGCTGGTCGCTGGCCCTGCCGGACTTTGAACACACCCAGCGTTACCTGTCCGATGTGCTGGCGCACAGCCTGGCCCATTTGCGGGCTGCGCCCGACGCCAGCGACGAGGCCCTTTACTTTTGGCGGCTGGTTTTGCAACACGAGGCCATGCACAACGAGGCTTCGGTCTACATGGCACAAAACCTGGGTGTGGCTTTGCCCGAAGCCTGGTGTGTGGGTCATGCGCTGTCATGGCACCAAGAAATGGTCCCAAGGGCAGGATTGCGCATCCCATCCCAAGTCTGTCAGTTGGGCCATTCAGGGACTGGATTTGCTTTTGACAACGAATGCCCAGCGCACACGGTGGCCTTGGCGGCTTACGAGATCGATGCCCAGGCGGTGTCGTGGGCGCAGTACCTGCCTTTCTTGCAAGAAACAGGGCATGCCCTGCCGCCCCATGTGCGCTGCGTTCAGGGGGGGTGGCAGGTCCAAGTGTTTGGCCACTGGCGAGCGATGCCAATGAGCGCACCCGTGGTGCATGTGAATGCATGGGATGCCCAGGCCTGGTGCCACTGGGCTGGCAGGCGTTTGCCCACCGAGGCGCAATGGACTTGCGCTGCGAACACACACGGGTTTGAGTGGGGCAGGGTTTGGGAATGGACGGCCGACGATTTTGCGCCTTACCCGGGCTTTTTACCCCACCCTTATCGAGAGTATTCAGAGCCTTGGTGGCAGGGTCACCGCGTGCTCAAGGGCGCATGCTGGGCCACGTCGCAGCATCTGGTCGATGCGCGTTACCGCAACTTTTTCGTGCCCGAGCGGCAAGATATCTTGGCGGGTTTTCGCTCAGTCAAAATTTGAGGCGTCAGACTTTGGACACTTGCGCCTTGCGCAGCAAAGCATCGATCAGCAGATGGGTTTTCAAAGCATCTTCGCCGGTGACCCGCGGCGCACGTTTTTGGGCAATCGCGTCCATGAAATCGGTCAAAAGATCGCGGTGTGGCGCATGTGAAAAATCCATCATGTTGGCACCGCTGCCGGTGCCGCCTTCACTGCGAACAGTCAAAAGTTCGCCCGTCAAAAAGTGCACCTGCAGATCGGCTCCGGTCAGCCGTGCGCTGCCCAAAGTGCCAATCACCTCGATCGTTTCCGGGAACCCGGGGTACATGGCGGTTGTGGCCATCAGGTCGCCTGCTGCACCATTGCCCAAAACCAAGAGTGCACTCACGTGGTCTTCTGTTTCCATCTGGTGTAAACGGGTTTTCTGCACCAGCGAAGCCGTAACGGATTTCACCCCGACCAGCACCTGAAACAGGTTGAGGGTGTGGATGGCCTGCGTCAGCAAAACACCACCGCCATCACGTGCCAACGTGCCCCTGCCCAGTTCGTTGTAATAGGCTTGCGATCGCCACCACGGCACCCGCACCGATGCGGCTTGGACCTCACCCAGGCGCCCTGTCTCCAGCACATCCTGCAAAACAAGCGATGCTTGACGGAACCGGTGTTGAAAGACAACACCCAAATGAAGACCATATTGCTGGGCCAGCGACACCAGTTGTTTGGACCTTTCCAAGTTGAGCTCCAGCGGCTTTTCGAGCAAGACATGTTTGCCAGCAGCGAAGCAACGTTGACAAATGTCCAAATGGGTGGACGGCGGTGTGGCCACAATGACCGCTTGAACCAGTGGGTCGTTCAGGGCCTCATCCAGTGCACTGACCAAACGAACAGGGCCGGTGAAAGGCCTGATGCGATCAGGGTGGGGGTGGCGCGTGACGGCATAGCGCAGGTCGATGCGCTCGCTCAAGTCTTGCAGGCTGAGCAGATGCGGTTGGCTTGCCGCACCCAGACCCACCAGAGCCATACCAAAACGCTCAGACATCAGCGAGCTTGACCAATTCTGACTTGATTGATTTGCGCTTGGGCCTTGACCAAAGAGGGCACCAGTTCTTGACCATATCCCAACGCACAGGCCGTCACCAAACTCTGGTGTACGCTGGTGCCAACCAACGAAGGTGCTTTCACGCTTTCGGTCAAATGCACGTAGTAGCGCAAGTCTTTCGATGCGTTGTTCAATTCGAACTTCAGTCCGGTGTAATCGCCCTCCAGTGTTTTGGCCATGGCCTGAAACAAACCCGAATTGACGGCGCCGGCCGACACCACGCGCACCAACTGCCCTACATCGATCCCAGCCTTGGCACCCACGGCAAAGGCTTCGGCTGCAGCGGTGGTGATGGCCTGGCCCAAAAAGTTGTTCAGCAGCTTAATGACATGGGCTGCGCCCATCTCTCCAACGTGGAAAATATTTTCGCAATAGGCCTTGAACACCGGCTCCAGGCGGGCAAAAACCTCGGGCGATGCGCCCACCATGGTGTTGAGTTTTCCGGCTTCGGCCTCTACTGGGGTGCGCGCCAAAGGGGCATCGACCAGGGTCATGCCCAAGGCCTGGCAACGTGCAGCCAAGCGGCGAGTGGAGTCGGGCTCGCTGGTCGATGCATCGACCACCACCAGTCCCGAGCGGGCTTGACTGAACAAGCCGCTTGGGCCCTCCAAGGCGGCTTCAACTTGTGGAGATCCCGTGACACAAATGATGACCGCGTCGCAGGCCGACAGATCCGCATGGTGCTCTACCAGCTTGGCGCCAGCAGCCAACAGGTCCTGCAAAGGCTCGCGTCGTGAATGCGCTGTCAAAGAAACCTGAAAACCTTTGGACAACAAATTTTTGGCCATACCGTGGCCCATCAGGCCTGAAGCACCAATAAAACCGATGTGTTGCATAACAGTGTCTTTCGTTGGGGGTGAAAAAAGTCTTGGCCTACCTGTACCCGATCAGCAGACACTGAGGTGTGATGGGGTCTGTGTAAACCCCGACTCAAACCGGACTTCAAGTTATCTTTTTGCACCGAACTTGACCAGTCACCCGGGACACTTTGGTGACACACAGCGACAGGTCTTATGGTTAACCCTAGCACAGCTCCAATGGCAAAGGCCTAGAGTGAAAGTGCCACACAGAGGGTGTGCTCAACAATTCACGACAGGAGACATCGACATGAAAATTTTCAAGCCATTGATTGGCGCTTTTCTTTCTTCAGTGCTGGCCTTGAGCGCGCACGCCCAACAAGCGCCCATCACGCTCCATGGGGCATCGCAATTTGGCGATGACCATGCATTTACAAAATCATTGGTTCGTTTTGAAGAACTGGTCAAAAAATACTATGGCAAGCCCATCAACTTCGTGTTGCACAAGAACAGTTCTTTGGGCTTGGAAAAGGATTACTTCGCCTACATGAACCAAGGCAAGGCGGTGGACTACGCCATTGTCTCGCCCGCCCACATGTCCACCTTTTCCAAAGCCGCGCCCTTCATCGATGCGCCCTTTTTGTTCAGCGACCTGACCCATTGGAACAAGGTGCTGGACCAAGACGTGCTCAAGCCCATTGCCGATGAGGTGGAGCAAAAAGCCGAAGTCAAGCTGATCGGTTATGCCGGGGGTGGTGTGCGCAACATCTTCTCCAACAAGACGGCGGGCAACTTGGCCGACTTGAAAAACCTCAAAGTGCGCGTGCAAGGCGCACCCATTTGGAGCCGCACCTTCAACGCCGTGGGCATGACACCCACCGTGATTGCTTATAACGAGGTCTACAACGCCATTCAAAACGGTGTGATCAATGCCGGTGAAAACGAAGCGGCCGGCGTTGAAGCCATGAAGTTTTTTGAAGTCGCCCCCAACATCTTGATGACCCGCCACGCCATCACGATCCGCCCCCTGTGCTTCTCGGTCAAGACCTTGAAGAGATTGCCAGCCGATTTACAAGACGCGATTTTGAAGGCTGGCAAAGAGGCGGGCGCCTATGGCCGACAAGTTGAATCGTCCGAAGACCAGGCCAAGTTGGACAAGTACGCCAAAGAAGGCAAGCTCAAGCAGGTGCCTTTCAGCCAACGTGCAGAGATGCAAAGACTGGTCGATCCGGTCATGGCCGCCTACGCCAAAGAGGTCGGAGCTGATGCCATTTATGCCAGGATCAACAGCTTGAAGTGATCCCCTTCAAGGCGGTGGCCTACAAGCTGCCGCCTTGTTTTTTGCCTCACCGACATGGCGTATGAAAAAACTGTTGTTCATCATCGACGGATTGCTGTCATTTCTTTTGATTTTCACGGTGCTGCTTTTGTTGGTGCCGGTGAGTCTGCAGATTTTTTCGCGGTACACCGATTTGATACCGCGCTACATGTGGACCGAAGAGATGAGTCGGTTTTTTTTCGTCTGGCTGATCATGCTGGGGGCCACGCTGGGTGTGCGTGAAAAGATGCACTTTGACGTGGACTTTTTGCCGCAACTGTCTGACAAGGTCAACCGACGGCTGTTGTTTGTTTGCCAATTTTTCATGCTGATTTTTTCGGCTGTGATTTTTTACTGGGGCATTGAGTTCACCCAATTTGGCTGGAATCAAACCTCTGAATTGGCCGATATGCCCATGTGGTGGATTTTCATTGCCTGGCCCATTTCGGGTTTTCTGTGGATGGTTTTTTTGTTGCACCACATGTTCAACCCCACAGGCGTCGATGAAAGCCTTCAACAGGAGTCAGCAGTTTGAGCTCTGTCATGTTTTCGCCAGGAGTGGCGGCTTTGGTACTCTTTGGTGCCTTTTTCTTTTTGTTGGCCATACGGGTTCCCGTAGCCTTCGCGTTAGGGCTGGCTTCTTTGCCTGTTTTGTTGCTCGAACCCCGGCTTTCGCCCATGGTCTTGTTCAATGAGACCTTCAAGACCTACAACTCGTTCATCTTGTTGGCGGTACCATTTTTCCTGTTGACGGCCAATTTGATGAACGGCGGTGGCATCACCGTGCGCATGATGCGATTGTCCAGGGCGCTGGTGGGCCACTTCCCGGGTGGGTTGGCACAGATCAATGTGCTGCTGTCGGTGTTTTTTGCCGGCATCTCGGGTTCGGCCAGCGCTGATGCTGCTGGACAAGGCAAACTGTTCATCGAGGCCCAGGTCAAGGAAGGCTATGACTTGTCGTTTTCGATCGCTGTCACAGCGGTTTCGTCTGTGTTGGCTGTCATCATTCCTCCGTCCATTCTGATGGTGGTGTGGGGGGGCGTGATCTCCACCTCGATCGGTGCGATGTACTTGGCGGGCATCGTGCCAGGCGTGTTGCTGTGTTTGGCCCAAATGGCGACTGTGCACGCCTATTCGGTCAAGCGCAATTACCCGGTCTACCCGCGCGCCAACTTCGCTGAAATTTTCAAATCAGCCCTTATCGCTATTCCAGCCCTGTTCACCCCTGTGATCATCGTGGGCGGTATTTTGCTGGGCTGGTTCACGGCAACCGAGTCGGCGGCTGCTGCGGTGCTGTATGCCGCCGTGCTGTCTTTGTTGTTTTACCGAGAGATGGGCTTCAAGCAGTTCATGGCTGCAGTGTTGGACACCGGAAAACTGTCGGCCGTGGCCTTGTTTTGTGTGGGCACGGCCTCGGTTTTTGGCTGGCTGTTGGCCTACTACCAAATTCCCAAAGCCTTGCTGACCAATGTCCAAACATGGGGCATGGATGTGATTGGCGTCGGCATTTTCATCGCAGTGGCCTTCCTCATTGTGGGCTGTTTTCTGGATGCGATTCCCGCCATCATCATCGTGGGCACCACCTTGCAACCTCTGGCCCAATCGGTGGACATGCACCCTGTGCACTTTGCCATCATCGGCATTTTGTCTTTGGCCTTTGGGTTGGTCACACCACCTTATGGCATGTGCCTCATGATTTGTTGTGCGGTGGCCAAAGTGCCGCTCCGATATGCATTGAAGGACACCATGATCATGGTCGTGCCGATGCTGTTGGTGTTGTTTGCGGTCATCGTCTTTCCTGAAATTGCGTTGTTTTTGCCGCGGATTTTTTCTCCCGAAATGATCAATTGACAAAAGCCAGCCCCATGCCTGTGTTGACACCTTTGAGTGATGTGCTGGGCGCCCGCATCGACGGGCTAGACGTGTCCGAGCCCTTGGACGCAAGCCAACAGCAGTGGCTTGCCAATGCCTTGCACCGGCATGGCTTCATCGTGCTGAAAAACCAGACGCTCAGCGCTGCACAAATGGTGGGCTTTGCCCGGCAGTGGGGCCAGCCGTCGCCGCATGTCATCGACACCTTTCACCACCCACAAGACCCCAATATTTTGCTGCTGTCGAATGTCTTTAAGGACGGACAACCCACGGGGCTGGTTGACGCGGGCACCTACTTTCACACCGACTACTCGTACCTGGACGACGTGGCGCGTTGCACCATCTTGCACGCCCAAGACGTGCCGCCAGCGCCCAATGGCACCCGCTTTGCCAACCAGGCCAAGGCCTACGCCGATCTGTCACCCCGCATGAAAGAGAGAATTGAGGGGCTGGTGGTCAAGCACCACTATGGCAACCGCGACGACCTGAACCCGCAATCGCGCAGCGTGGCCTCGGTGCTCAACCCCGACCAGGTGAAGAAAGTCAACTGGGTGCGTCACCCCTTGGTCAAAAAACACCCCTTCACCGGGCAGCCTGCTTTGTATGCGGTGAGCGGCAGTTCCTTTGGCATTGAGGGCATGATGGATGAGCCTGCTTTGGCACTGCTGCGCGAGTTGGCAGCACATGCCACGCAGGACAAATATTGCTACACGCACAACTATGAAAACGGCGACGTCATTGTTTGGGACAACGCCTTGCTGCTGCACAGCGCGCCTTTGATCGATTTGACTCGGCCACGCACCTTGTGGCGCGTGACCGTGCTGTACCCGTCAGGGCATTGAGCATCAGGGCATGTATTGCCCACCGTTGATGTCGATGATTTGACCGGTCACATAACCCGACATTTGCTCAGATCCCAGGTACACGAATGCACCTGCACACTCATCGGCAGTGCCCAGGCGGTTCATGGGGATCGTGGCTCTGAAGCCTTCGAGCATTTGGGGTGTTGAAAATCGCTCATGAAACGGGGTGGTGATCACGCCGGGTGACACCGCGTTGACGCGAATGTTGTCCTTGACCAATTCTTTGGCCAGACCTTTGGTCATGGTGGCCACGAAGCCTTTGGAGCCGGCGTACAACGAGGCGCCGGCCCCGCCACCGTGGCGAGCCGCCACCGAGGTCACGTTGATGATGGCGCCTCCCTGGCCCTGCTTGCGCATGGCTGCTACGGCCGCAGCGGTGCACATCATGGCTGAGCGCACATTCAGGTGAACCACATTGTCAAAGAGCTCGTCGGTGATCTCTTCAATGGGCACGCGCTGGACCAAGGCCCCTGCGTTGTTGATCAGGATGTCGATGCGGCCAAAGGCTTTGACAGTTTCTTCGACCAGGCGATGGCATTGAGCCGTTTCAAGCACGTTGCCTTGGAGCAAGATGGCTTGTGCGCCCGTGGCCTTCACGGCTTGGAGCACCTCTTCAGCAGGGCCTTTGCTGCTGTTGTAGTGCACCGCCACGCGTGCGCCCAGTTGGCCAAAGGCCAGGGCAGCAGCTGCCCCAATGCCGGTGCTGGAGCCGGTGATCAACACCACTTTGTTTTTCAGATCGTTCAACATGCACGTCTCCTGTTCATTTCTTTTTGGCACAGCACAAGCGCTGGGTTCAATGGATTATGAGCAGGCCCGCCAGGGGCACCAATCATATCGGCGACAAGCTCAAGACTGTGCCCAAAATACCGCAAAACGCTGGGCAGGATCGGTCCATGCGTGTGTCTTGGCAAAGCCTGCTGCGTGAAGCAGAGCGGCAAAGTCGGGCACGGTCCACTTGCAAGCGTTTTCGGTGTGGATGGTTTCGTCTGCTGCAAACTGGCGTAGCCCGCCTGGCCACCGGACGGTGACCACGTGGCGCGCTTGCAGGTGCATTTCGACCCGCGATTGCGCTGCGTTGAAGCGCGACAAGTGCCGCCAGTCGCGCACCGCAAAGTCGCTGCCCGCCAAGCGGTTGATGTGCAGCAACAAGTTCAAATCAAAAGCGGCGGTGACGCCCAGGGCGTCGTCGTAGGCGGCTGCCAATTCAACCGGATCTTTGAGCAAGTCCACCCCGATCAGCAGGCCACTGCCCATGGCCGTACCGCAAGCGCGGTGCAGACTTTGCAAAAAGCCCAGCGCTTGCACGGGCGTGAAATTGCCGATGCTTGAGCCCGGGTAAAACAGCACGCGCGGCTGAGCAGGATCCAGCGCCAGCGCCTCCGGCAAATCAAGGCCACCCGAAAAGTCGGTGCCCAAGCCCACCATTGGCAGACCCGGGTGTTGGTGTTGCAGGTGGCCCAAGGCTTGGCGCACAAAGTCCACCGAAATGTCCACCGCCACATAGCGCGCGGCCTGCATGGGGCCGAGCAGTCGCCCGGCTTTTTCGCAGTTGCCTGCACCCAAGTCCACCCAGCAAGCCCCTTTGGGCAAATGTTGGGCCATGTCAGCGCTGTGCAGGCACATGAGCTGCGCCTCGGTGCGCGTCAGGTCGTATTCGGGCAGTTCGGTGATGGCCTCGAACAGGCGCGAGCCCAGCGCGTCGTAGAGGTATTTGGGCGAGGTGTAGGCCTGTGGGGCGCTCAAGCCCTGCAAGAGTTCTTGCGCTACAGCGGCGGCGTCGTGCTGGTGCAGCTGGATGAATTGGGGGATGGTCATGCGGTATGTTAGGTCAGAGATCTTGCCGGTGTCACTGGGGGTGGAACAAGGCCTGGGTCCTTGCTTTGGGGTCGATCAGCGTCTTGCCCAACGGGGTTGTTTCGCGCCATCGGCGCCAAGCGTCTTGAATTCAGGTTGTAATCGAGTTTGTTTGATTTAACGCAAGGGCACCATGTTCAAAGCTTTTCTCTCCCCCATTTTGTCCGGCGCTTTTATCGGCCTGCTGGCACTGTCGGCCACTGTGGCAACGACGGCACAAGCCCAAACCACGCTGCGCGTGACCACCATCCCCGAGGAAGCCGCCACCGAGCAGGTGCGCAAGTTCACGCCCTTGGCCAACTACTTGGAAAAGCAATTGGGCATGAAGGTGGTGTTCACGCCCGTGACCGATTACCCGGCTGCGGTGGAGTCTTTGGTGAACAAGAAGGTCGATGTGGTCTGGTTTGGTGGCTTCACCTTTGTGCAGGCCAGTATCCGCTCGGGCGGCAAAATCGTGCCCATCGCCCAGCGCGAAGAGGACACACGATTCCAATCGGTCTTCATCGCCAAGACCAACTCGGGCATCAAAAGCTTGGCCGACATGAAAGGCAAGCAGGTCTCGTTTGGCTCGCAAAGCAGCACCTCGGGCCACCTGATGCCGCGCAGCTTTTTGCTGCAAGCCAACATCGACCCTGAAAAAGACTTCAAGCGCATCGCCTACAGCGGCGCGCACGACGCCACCATCGCCTCGGTGGTCAGTGGCAAGGTCGATGCCGCTGCGCTGGACATCACGGTTTGGCGCAAGTTTGTGTCCGAAAACAAGGTCAACACGCAAGACGTGAACGTGTTCTTCACCACCGCGCCTTACTTCAACTACAACTGGTCTGTTCATGCCGACATGCCCGCCGATTTGCGCGAAAAGATCAAGGCCGCCTTGCTGGCGCTGAACCCGTCCAACCCCGAGCACGCCGAGATCTTGAAGCTCAACCGCTCGACCCGCTACATCTCCACCACGCCCGAGAACTACAAGGGCTTGGAGTCGGCGGCCCGCAGTGCAGGTTTGCTCTAAAGCCTGAGCCCTTGCGCCGTGAACATCGATCTGCAGTCTTTGGAGGCGCGCCACCCGGCCGCTCTGCCGGGTGCCCCAGCGGCCTTGCGTGCGCTCAACCTGCGTTTGGGCGCTGGCGAGCAGGTGGCCATCATCGGCCCCTCGGGCGCGGGCAAGACGACCTTGCTGCAGGTGTTGGCTTGCGCGCAGCGGCCCACCCAGGGCACGCTGCAGCTGTCGGGCGTGAACCCTTGGACGCAATCGCCCGGGGCACTGCGCGGTTTGCGCGGTCAGTTGTTTTTGGCCCCGCAGGTGCCGCCGCTGCCGCCGCGCCAACGCGTGGTGACATCGGTGCTGGCCGGGCGCTTGCCTGCCATGGGTTTATGGGCCAGTTTGCGCTCGCTTTTCTATCCCACCGACATCCCGGCGGCTTATGAAGCGCTGGCGCACTTTGATTTGGGTGACAAATTGTTCGAGCGGGTGGACCGCTTGTCGGGCGGCGAACGCCAGCGCGTGGGTTTGGCCCGCGCCCTGTTGGCACCGGCCAGCCTGTGGCTGATCGACGAGCCGCTGTCGGCCCTTGACCCGATGCGCGCCCGCATGGCCATGACGGCCTTGGTGGGCTTGGCCGCCGAACGTCAAGTCACGCTGGTGGCCACCTTGCACCAGGTGGACATGGCCTTGGCGCATTTCCCGCGCATTGTGGGTTTGCGCGACGGACAGCTGGTTTTTGACTTGCCGTCTGCACAAGTCAGCCGCGAGCACTTGGCCCACCTGTATGACCAGCACGAACACGAGTTGCGCGGCGAAGCGCCGATCAGCGTGGACGAGCCGGCCCCGGCTGCGCCGGCTGTGATGCATTGCCGCTGACGCGCACTGCGCTCTGAACCTCAAGTCCGCGAGATGTCTGCCACCGTTTCCCGAATGCCCGATGCGCGCCCGCCTGGGTTGCCACCGGTCAGCGCGCGCCCGGGTGCGCCTGCGCGAGACCCGGCGTTTTTATCTCGGGTGTTTTGGCTGAGCCTGGCTTTGGTGCTGTTGTGGCCATTGGGCGTGGCCACCGAGTTCCGTTTGTGGGTGCTGTGGGAGCCTGAAAACCGAAAAGTGACGGCGCAGTTCTTGTCCACCTTTTGGCCGCTGATCCACAACGCCGAGTTCATGGACATGGTGGTGCGCGAAACATGGCGCACCGTGGCCATGGCCACCGCGGGCGTCACGCTGGCGCTGGTGCTGGCCGTGCCTTTGAGCCTGCTGGCCACCCGGGTGTTGTCGCTCTCGGCCTTGTCCGGCCGCATGGACCGCTGGCCCGCTGTGCTGCGTTGGTGCGTGCGCGCCACTTTGATTGTGCTGCGCAGTGTGCCCGAGCTGGTGTGGGCGCTGGTGTTTGTGCGTGTGGTGGGTTTGGGGCCCACGGCGGGGGTGCTGGCCATTGCGCTGACCTATGGCGGCATGCTGGGCAAGGTGTACGCCGAAATTTTGGAAAGCGGCGAAAGCCACGCCACCCAAACCCTGATGCGCAACGGCAGTGGCCGCCTGCAGGCTTTTGTGTATGCGCTGCTGCCCAGCCATGCGGCCGAGCTGGCGTCTTATACGGTGTACCGCTGGGAATGCGCTATCCGCTCGTCGGTGGTGTTGGGCTTTGTGGGTGCGGGTGGTTTGGGCCAGCAACTGGACAACTCAATGAAGATGTTCAATGGTGGTGAAGTGGCCACCTTGCTGCTGGTGTTCATCGCGCTGGTGGCGCTGGCCGACCGCTTGAGCGCTTGGTTGAGAAAGGCCTTGGCATGAAGCCTTTCCCACGCGAGGCGGCCAACCCGCCCTACAAATTGCCGCCGCCCTTGTTTGACGCCCGCTGCCGTGCCTGTTGGTTCACCGCCGCTCTGCTGGTGTTGGTGGTGGCCAGTTTTGTCTCGCTGGATTTGGACTGGGCGTCTTTTGCGTCCATGGAGGCCGCGCGCAGCATGGGCCGCTTTGTGGCGGAATTTTTCCCGCCTGATTTGTCGTCCGTGTTTGTGAAGAAAGTGGCTTGGGCTGCTTGGGAAACCCTGGCCATGTCGGCGCTGGGCACCGTGATGGCGGCGGCGCTGGGCTTGGCGCTGGCTGTTCCCGCCAGCCGCATGTCCGCCCAAGACCCGGCTTGGCTGCGCAGCCCTACGCGCTGGTTGCTCAATGCCCTGCGCGCCATCCCTGAATTGGTGTGGGCTGCCTTGCTTTTGATCTCTGCGGGCTTGGGGCCCATGGCGGGCACTTTGGCCTTGGCACTGCACACCAGCGGCGTGCTGGGTCGCTTGTTTGCCGAGGCGATGGAGAACATCCCCACCGGGCCTGGCGACGCCCTGCGCACGCAAGGCGTTGGTCCGCTGCGCGTGTTCTTTTATGCCACCTTGCCCCAGGTCTTGCCGCAGCTCATGAGCTACACGCTGTATCGATGGGAAAACAACATCCGCGCCGCCGCCGTGCTGGGCGTGGTGGGCGCGGGTGGCTTGGGCCAAATGTTGTCCTTTCACATGGGTCTGTTCCACATGAACAAGACCGCAACCATTTTGGGCGCGATGCTGCTCATGGTGGCCTGTGTGGATGCGCTGAGCTTTGCGGCGCGTCGCTGGCTAACCCGTTGAGGCGCCCGCATTCAAATCAGGCTGAACCCCAACCACGCGGCTGTGCCCCACATCATCAGGGCTACCGCGCCGTCCAGTGCGCGCCAAACGTGCAGTGAGTTCAGACGCCGACCCAGCCAGAAGGCGGCCACGCCCAAGCTCAGGAACCACAGCATCGAACCCGCGGCCGCGCCCAGGCCAAAGCTGGTGCTGCCTTGCCCATAGGCCAGTGATGCGGTGCCGATCAGCACCGCCGTGTCCAGCCAGGCATGCGGGTTGAGCCATGAAAACGCCAGCGCCGACACAAGCGCTTGGCGGCGTGTGACGGAGGCTGCTTGTACATGCCCTGTGGATTTTCCGGCCTCAGCCTTGGCCTCTTCGGGCTGGTTCAGCACCAAAGCCGTGGGGTGCAAAAACCGCTGAAACGCTTGCCATCCATAGACCGCCAAAAACAGCATGCCTGCACCGACCAAGGCGCCGTGCAGTTTGTCACTCAGGCCGCCCAACTGCGCCAGGCTGAGCACGCCCAGGCCAATCAAGGCGATGTCGGCCATGGCGCAAACCGCCACCGTCAGCCACAGGTGCTGGCGCTGCAGGCCCATGCGCAACACGTGGGCGTTTTGAGGGCCGATGGCCATGATCAAGGAGATGCTCAGCACCATGCCGGCGGTGAAAGTAGGAAGGCTCAAAACCATGGCAAATCTCCTGAGGGGCGGCTGCGAATGGGCTGGAGTGTGCGCCAGACAGGCATTGAATTAAATGATGTTCAATTAAACTCATAATACTCAATATTTTTTAAATCAAACATGCTCGACGCCCGTCAACTCGAAGCCCTGGCCGCCGTGGTCGAACATGGCGGCTTTGGCGCGGCGGCGCAAGCCTTGTCCATCACGCTGGCGGCGGTGTCCTTGCGCATCAAGGCGCTCGAAGAAGGCTTGGGCCAGCGCTTGCTGGTGCGTGGCAAGCAGGTGCGGGCCACCCCCGCCGGACAAGCCTTGTTGGCCCACGTCAAGCAAGTGCGCATGATGGAAGCCGATGTGCTGGGCGGGCTGCAGGGTACGTCTGACCCAAGCGGTGCGCGCAAGGCCGTGCGCTGGCAATCGCTGAGCGTGGCCATCAACGCCGATTCAGTGGACAGCTGGTTTTTGCCGGGGGTGGCCGCGATGCTGTTGCGCCACCATGTGTTGCTCGACATCATGATCGACGACCAGGACCACACGCACGATGCCCTCAAAAGCGGCGATGTGATGGGCTGCGTGACCACCTTGGCCGAGCCCATGCGCGGTTGCGTGGCCGAGCCCTTGGGGCGCATGCGCTATCGCTGCGTAGCCACTCCGGCCGTGCTCAAGCGCTGCCGCACCAGCGCCGGGGCGGTGTCCGTGCACAAACTGCTGGCGCAACCGGCCGTGATTTTTAACCGCAAGGACGCCTTGCAAGACGCCTTTTTGGCCCAGCACTTTGGCCTGCAGCAGCCCCATTACCCGCGCCACTTTGCCCCTGCCGTGGGCGCGTTTGAGACCGCCATCGAACTCGGCCTGGGCTGGGGCATGGTGCCCGAGCAGCATTTGGCCCAACGCCCGACGCTGCAAGAACTGTTGCCGGGGGCAACGGTGGATGTGGCCCTGTATTGGCAGCACTGGGCGCGCGAGGCCCCGTCAGCCCAGCGCCTGACCCAAGCGGTCAAGGCCGCAGCGGCGCTGCATTTGCGCCAGGCCTGAGGGTCAAGACCTCTGGGTCATCGGGCTGATGCCCTGATTTTCTGGTTTGCATTGCGCAGTGTGTGTTGCCCCACAACGTGCATCGGTGCCCTTGTGTACCGTGGTCCCCAAGCTGGACGTGGCGTGTCTTTTCGAGCATGGCATGGGTGTATCCAAGGGTCATCTTGTGGGCACTGTCTGCGAGCACATCGATCCATGCAATTCAAAGGATGAAATATGGGCACCGAATGGGGGCTGACCTCGGCCCAAGCCGCTCGGCGCCTGGCGGATGAGGGCGCCAATGCCCTGCCCGGTAGTGCACGCCGTACGCTGTGGTCGATCGCTGTGAACACCCTGCGAGAGCCGATGTTCTTGTTGCTGTTGGCCGCCGGGATTCTGTACATCACGTTTGGGGATCTTCAGGAGGGCTTGACCCTTTTTGGCTTCGTGCTGCTCACCTTGGGGCTCACGCTCTACCAAGAGGGCCGGACCGAGCGGGCCATCGAAGCGCTGCGCGACCTCACCAGCCCGCGTGCCTTGGTCATTCGTGACGGCCAAGCTCTGCGTATTGCTGGGAGTGAGGTGGTACGCGGCGACCTGATCAAGCTGAGCGAAGGCGATCGCGTGCCCGCCGACGCCTTGCTGGTGCTTGTCGACGGGCTGCAGGCTGACGAGTCCTTGCTGACGGGCGAAGCGGTTCCGGTGAGCAAGCGGGTGGCGTTGCCCGATGAAATCAGCTCAGCAAGCCAGGTGGACTCGGCGCAGTGGATGGCGGGTGGTGACGATCGCCCAATGGTCTGTGCAGGCACCTTGATCGTGCAAGGCAGTGCGCTGGCGCGTGTGATGGCCACGGGTGCGCGCAGCCAAATCGGTCGCATCGGGGATTCGATGCTCAGCTTGGCGCACGAGCGATCGCCCCTTCAGCAACAAACAAACCGGCTGGTGCGCAACTTGGCCTTGCTGGCGCTGGGTCTGAGTCTTGTGCTGGTCTTGGTTCATGGATGGCTCCAAGGTGATTGGTTGCAAGCCTTGCTGGCCGGCATTGCGCTGGCCATGGCCTTGCTGCCCGAGGAATACCCGGTGGTGCT
Organism: Limnohabitans sp.; assembly: GCF_040400975.1. Taxonomy (GTDB): domain Bacteria; phylum Pseudomonadota; class Gammaproteobacteria; order Burkholderiales; family Burkholderiaceae_C; genus Limnohabitans_A. The sequence continues at coordinate 23,759 of NZ_JBBAPF010000025.1, forward strand.
CACCGTGTTTCCAGCACTGGGCGCCAAGCGTCTCACGCAAGCAGGGGTGCTCACCCGACGCATCAACGCCATTGAGACCTTGGGCGCCACCACCGTGCTGTGCACCGACAAAACCGGCACCTTGACCGAGAACCGCATGACCGTGACCCACCTGGTTGCGGGCGGCGTCGATCTGACAGAGCGCCTCGCCCTGGATGCACTGGCCGAAGGCCCCCTGCCCGAAACCTTTCACCCTCTGTTGGAGCTGGCCATTTTGGCCAGCGTGATCGACCCCTTTGATCCGATGGAGAAAGCCTTCCATCAACTCGGGCAGCGTTTTCTGGCCGGCACAGAACACCTGCACCGCGACTGGCTACTGGTGCACACCTATGCGCTCAGCCCGCAATTGCGCGCCATGTCACACGTGTGGGCCGCGCCGGGTGACGGCGTTCAGACCGTTGCCGCCAAAGGCGCACCCGAAGCGGTGATGGACCTGTGCCACCTCAACAGCGCACAGCGTTCCCACATCAGTGGGGTGGTCGACAGTCTGGCCGCCGAGGGTTTGCGTGTGTTGGCCGTAGCGCGTGGATCCTTTGCAGGGCAAGACTGGCCAGCCCAGGCGCATGATTTTGATTTTGAATTCATCGGGCTTCTTGGGCTGGCAGACCCGGTTCGCGATGAAGTGCCCGCAGCTGTGGCCGAATGCCGTGGCGCGGGCATCCGCGTGATCATGATCACCGGCGACTACCCCACCACTGCGCGAACGATCGCTCATCAAGCAGGACTGGACCTGCGAGAGGGTGATGTGCTGACGGGTGAGGAGATGGCGGGGCTTGGCGATGAGGCGCTTTGCCGCCGCATCGCCAGCGTGAGCGTTTGTGCCCGCATCTCACCCGAACAGAAACTGCGCATTGTTCAAGCGCTCAAAAAACGGGGTGACATCGTCGCCATGACCGGCGATGGCGTGAACGACGCTCCGGCACTTCGTGCGGCGCATGTGGGCGTGGCCATGGGCCGGCGTGGCACCGACGTGGCCCGCGAGTCGGCCGCGCTGGTGCTGATCGATGACAATTTCGCGGCCATCGTGGCCTCGATTCGCTTAGGGCGCAGGATTTTCGACAACCTGCGCAAAGCCATGTCGTACATCTTGGCCGTGCACGTTCCCATTGCCGGCATGGCGATGCTGCCGGTGCTTTTGGCTTGGCCCAGCCTGCTCTACCCGATGCATATCGCCTTGCTCGAGCTCATCATCGACCCCGCGTGCGCGGTCGCTTTCGAGAACGAGCCTGCAGAAGACGACGTGATGCATCGCCCGCCACGTGATGCGACAGAGCCGCTGTTTGGTGGTGCCACCTTGCTCTTGGCCTTCGTTCAAGGACTGGGTGCGCTGGCTGTCGTGATGTTGGCCTTTGCATGGGCCCAAGCGCGTTTGGCCGAACCCGAGGCACGGGCCTTTGCTTTTGCCACTTTGGTTGTGGGCAATTTGGCCCTGATCCTCTCCAACCGTTCAAGCCAGCGCTCGCTGTGGGCTGCGTTACGGGCACCGAATCGGACCTTGTGGGTTGTCTTGGGGCTGGCTTATGGGTTGTTGTGGGTCTCGCTCTATCTGCCCTGGGCGGTGGATGTATTGCGCTTTGCGCCCTTACCCGCCCACGAGTTCGTGTCGGCCTGTGCGCTGGGTTTGCTGAGCTTGTTGTGGTTTGAAGGCATCAAGTGGGTACAGCGCCGATACCTGACGACGACAAGCAAGCCATGAAGGTTGAAAGCTGACCCCGTTCATTCGGATGCCGTGTTCAGTGCCGTGCGGCGCGGGCGTAGATTTGCGCCGCCCACAGCGCGGCAGTGCCCAGCAAGCTGGCCAGCAGCAGCCACCACAGCGCCAGGGTGTAGCCCAGCTCGGGCGACCACAGCAGACCCAGCGTCAAAGGCGCAGCGGCGCGGGCCAGCGCAATCGGCAAACCCAGCAGACCATTGAGCTGCCCGACATGCTGACGGCTCACATACTGTGCCATGGCCGTGCCTTTGACGATGGTGTTCATCCCATTGCCCAGGCCATACAGCAGCACAAACACCAGCGAGGCGACTGGACTGAGGCCGCCCATCAGCAAAGCCAGTACGCCGGCCGGGATCAAGGTCGGAATCCAGCGGTTGGCGGCGTGCACGTCCCAGTAGCGCTCAAACACAAACAGCACCAGCCGACCCAGCACCTGGATCACCCCAATGGCCGCCGGGATGGCGATGACCCAGACCGGGGACAAGCCCGACTCTTGCAGCAAGGCGATCATGTGTGCAGGCAAGGCCGAGGTGACCGACATGGTGAGCACCATGAACAAAGCCAACAACCAAAAGGGCGGATGGCGCAGGTGTTCGCGCACCGAGGTCAGTGGCGCTGCGTCCTGTGCAGCCGAGGGCTCGATCAGGGTGCGCGGCGCCCCTTTCAGCAGCCAGCCATGCAGGGGCGCGCACACCAAAAGCTGCAGCGCAGCCAGTGCCCACAGCGCTTGCCGCCAGCCCCACAGCTCCATCCACCAGGCAAACAGCGGAATGAACACCGTGCTGGCCAAGCCGCCCAAAAAAGTCAGCGTGATGATGGCACGCCGAAAGTCCTGAGGAAAACGCCGCGTCACCACCGCAAAGACCGGGTTGTACAAGGTGGCCGCCATCCCCAAGCCCAGCCAAATCCAGGCGGCATAAAAACCCGCCACCGTGGTGACAAAACTGTGCCCCACCAAGCCCACGGCCATCCACAAGGAGCCCAGCGTCATGACCCAGCGCTCACGCCCAGCATCGATCCAGCGCCCCACCCCGTAAGCCATCAAACCCTCTGCCAGCAGCGCCATGCTGAAGGCCAGCGATGACTCGGCCCGGTTCATGCCCAGCTCGGCTTCAAGGGGCGCCATCAGCAGTGAAAAGGTGTAGAACACACTGCCCCAGGTGATGAGCTGGGGCAGCGACAGCCAAAAGCTGAAGGGGCCTAGGGCTAAAGCGCTCGGGGCGTGCGGGCGAGCATGGGGCATGCGTTGATTATCCCGATGCCCCAGTGCTTCACCTGTCGTGTCTGCGCGCCCATCTTGGGGGCTTCACTGCCCCTTGAGTACCCGCCGGTACTGCACCGCTTCGGCCACATGGGCGGCGGCGATGGTGTCGCTGCCTGCCAAATCGGCAATGGTGCGTGCCACTTTGAGGCTGCGGTGCGTGCTGCGCCCACTCCAGCCGAGTTTGTCGGCGGCCCTTTGCAGCAAAACGGTGGCGCTGTCCTCGAGCCGCGCCTGTGCGTCGATGGCTTGGCCTTGCAGCTCGGCATTGGCGCAGTGCTGCCGTGCCATGGCGCGTTCGCGTGCGGCCAAGCTGCGGGCCGCAATCTGCTCGGTGCTTTCGCCCGGCGGTGCGTTCAAGAGATCTTGTGCGCTGAGGCTGGGCACTTCGATGTGCAGGTCAATCCGGTCCAGCAGCGGGCCACTCAGCTTGCCCTGGTAGCGGCTGACTTGGTCGGGCGTGCAACGGCACGACCTGGTCACGCTGCCCAGGTAACCGCAGGGGCATGGCAGCGTTGCCTTTTTGCGAAGCCTCCAAATCATCCTTCCGGGTCTTTCCATCAGGCGCGTTCACCCCAAAGAACCCGTCCCGCGTACTCTGGGGGAGCGGATTCGGACGGCAAGAATGGCGCAGGGACTCACACAGAAGGAAGCCGCCAAGCTTTTGGGTGTCTGCCCTGAAACGGTGCTGCACTGGGAAAGGGGGAGTACTGAACCTGCCCCCAGTGACTACCCGCAGCTCGTTGCCTTTGCCGGGGAAGATATCTTGCCGGAAGGTAGTGATCTAGCGGTGCGTCTTCTTCGTCACCGCCTCTTGGCGGGACTGTCACGCAAGGCGGCGGCCAAAGTCTGGGGCATAGATGAAGAAACGCTTGCGGGCTGGGAAGCCGGGAAGAAGGTCACGCAGGCAAGGCATCAGAGGCTACTTGAAAGGGTGCTTGCATAAAACAAAAAGCCGAAGGAGCGACCTTCGGCTTTTGTCTTGTGCGCGGGTTCTCGCGTTTCCCCCAGCGCCTCTTGATGCATCGAGTAAAAATCAACTATCACGAAGTGACTGACTCTCTGGACTTTGAAAAAACACAGTGTCGCCAGAAAGAATGTCACTACGAACTGAGATGCCTGACCATGCAGGCGGTTTTCACAAAGGTTTTTTCACACGGCGCACAGACTTTTGCTGTCCACCCTTCAAGACTTTTTGCGCTTGTTTTGTTGTCCGCTTGACCACCAGCAAATCCTCCTTCCGAGCCCGCGCAAGCATGGTCAGCAGAGTTTTTTGTGTCAGCGGTTTTCGTCGTTGTGCCATAAGGCCACCTCCGTTTTCGCAAGTGCCTGCAGGCGTGTATCTCTTGCGAAGACGGTGAGCGGCAAGTCCCCAGCGGGAAAGCTACTGACCACAAAATCAGGAACGTATTCTAAGGAATTTTGAAGTGAGTGAAAAGCTACGGGGTAGCTGAAGGCTGCTTGATGCCGACATGCTCTTCGAGGTCGGCCACCACTTTTTCACCCTTCTCATTTACGTACTCTATAAGGGCACGCGGGCGGTTGCCAGTCTCGTCCACAGCAGAAAGCGCAGCCCGGAGCGCCAGCGCCTGCCGAAGCAGTTCGCTGTCGGTGAGTGTGGGGTTGGCTTGCTTGAGCGATTCCCACAGCTCAAGCCACACCCCTGCAAGTCTGAGCGTCACGTTCTCACTTCTGTTTGACACAGGCGCAGCGATCCCCGCAAGCCGTTTAAGGGAAAGGGCGCTACTACCCAAAGCACCCCCGCTGATCGGGGTGTTCTGAGGGGCGTGAAGGCGCTTTCTGACCATTCAAGAATTGTAGTCATGGCTAAGTCTTACAAAACACACCCGCCAATCATAGACTATACATTACGTCTCACATATATGTTTTGTGGTACAAATACAAGAACACAAAACTTCATAGGAGATGACGCGATGGAAACGAAAAGTATGTGGCTGGTGTCGGTGCTGGCGGTAGGGCTGCTAAGCGCCTGCGCGTCACCAGGCTCTGGTTCGTCGTGGGGATGCACAGCCAGCGGCCTCGTGAACTCGCATTACACGGGCGGCGACAGTGCACTCATTCACCTGCAAGGCTTCAGCTCCGGCGGCAACTATGCGGTGACAAAAAGCGCGGATGGAAACGTGGCCACGGGCACCACGGCAAACGGCACTGCGTTCCAGTGTGTGAAGAAGTAATGAATACCAAGGAAGAATCATGAAACAAAAAGTCCAGATCATGTTCGCGCTGACATCGCTCCTGCTCAGCGGGTGTGCCGCACCACTCCTGATGGCCCCGACACTTCTCATGGGTGCACATACCGCTGCACTCGTAACCAAAGAGCGCGGCGTAGCTGTCACCTTCGACGAAAAATCAGTTGAAGCAGTCACTGCGCAGAAAGGGAATGTCCTCGTTCGCACGGTAGGTGTGGTGAGCACCAGCCCGCATGTGATTGGTGGGGGCGGTGGTGTTGCCGTGGCCGTGGCCGAAGAATTGAGTGCGCAAAAGTCTTTTGCGGTGGTAACCCCCGCGCAAGTGACGCGCTATCTCAGTGAAGGAGGACGCGGCGCAAACGTCAGCGGCAAAACCAAAGCCGATGTGTCGGATGACTTGCTGGCCCTGTGCGGCAGTAAACGGGCGGATGCATTTGTGATCCCGAACTATCAGCCTTCGATGGGGCCGGGGAGCATCGACGGCATGCAGGCCATGCTTTCCTTTGGAATGAACACCAAGCGCAAAGACAAGATGACGCTGGGCGTCTTCACCTGTGATGGCAAAGCGCTGCGTGAGATGACGGGAACCGTGGAGGTGGACATTGGTGCCAAGACACCTGACCCGAGCGAAATCGATAAGGTTGTGGGGCTGGCGATGAGCAAGCAGGTGATCTCACTCTTTGGGGGCGCACAATGAAAAACCTTTGTATTGCTGCCTTGTGTATGAGTTTTGCTGTGAGCACTGCATACGCGCAGACCCCGACAGAAGAGAAAAATTCTTTTGGTGGCCCAAAACTGGAAGTGCCAAAAAATATTCCTAGTCTCCAGATTCAGTTTGAAGAAGAGGGCTGGGGAGATAAACGTATTGCCCCCAAAATGCAATGTGCTCGCAATGGTGGGGACAAGCCCGCATCACCAAAGATGTCCATTGACGGCGCGCCGGAAGGAACAAGCAGCCTGATTGTGTATGTTCTCAATGAGCCGCCTTCTTGGGACAATCATGGACTGTTTCGTGTGATGCCAGCCTCAAATCGAGATGCAGGGACACCATGGGTTATTCCCTCGATTGGAAGCAACCGAGAATTGGACAAACTGCCCAAACGAGTCAAGCCCTATGCAGGGGGAAACTCATGGGGGCGGGTGTACTCCGCACCGTGTCCCTCGGGAGGGTCGTGGCGCTATACAGTGGCCGTCTTTGCTGTTGATGATGCAGACAAGGTGCTCGCCTACGGTAAGACCATCATGGGGTATGCACCATGAGGCAGTCAGTACAGATATCTACCTGCATGGTCATGACCCTGGCTCTTGCTGCCTGCGGTGGTGGTGGAGGAGGTGGTGAAAGTTCGCCCGCTCCGGCAACGGGAGAAAGAACATTTCCTTCTCAGGTGAATATTCGCGGAACAAACTACACCGCGCTCATGTCCAGTGGAATGCGTCTTTACGGCCAGAACGGCCTTTTTGAACTTGCCTGCGTTTCGGCGGGAAAAGACTGTGACATGGGGGCAACAGAAATTTCGTATGAAAACGGAACGGCAAGCCAGGCAGTTTCTGCCGATGGGGGCATCACTCTTTCTTTGAAAAGTCCTGGGGGAGTAAATACCACGACGATGAAGCTTGATAGTCAGTGGGGAATGCTGCAAGACCCCCGGGGCTGCACCTATTCACGACCCCTACAGTTGCCAGCAGATATTCCTCTGACTGTTGGAAATACGTACAGCACATCAGGCGTGACTGTGACGAGAACCTGCCCAGATGGATCATCAAGTACAGACACATGGTATGGCCGCAAATTTTTCATTCAGACGGACACAGGAGAAACTACTCAGTGGACATATGATGCCTTTGATGCGGCGAAGGTTCACAGCTATCAAGTTTCTTTTTCCATTACTTGGGACACGGTACAAAACACGATTGGTCGGATGATGCTGATCGACATCTACGATTACAAGAAAAACAAAGGCGTGCTCTTTAATAGCGCACCTTAAGTTTCAAGCCGCTTCTTTGCGATCTAGATGCGCCGAACTCATCACCCGAGCGAGTGCATTCCGGCGGGCCAGCGCCTCATCAGGTGAGGAAAATTTCACCTTGCTCTTGACCGTGTAGCCCCGTGTGACGGTCGGGACTGCTTCAGGGGTAGGGGATACTTGCCGGAATGCCTCAAAGAAGTTTTCCACTTCTTCGGGCACCAAGAACGTGACCCGAGGCAGTTCATCCGCAGAGAGCTTCAACCCCATGTAGTTGCGCAGCGAAGTGCGCTGTCGCTCGGTAGATGCCAGCACCACGACACTTGTCCCGCCTGCCTCAAAACACTTGCGCACATTCCCGAGCTCATGTTCGCGGCTGGTGGTGACAGAGATTTCACAGAAGAGTGTTTCATCGTTGCGAGACAGAAGCACATCGACGCGCCCACTATCCTGCACCTCATATTCAAGACTTGCCTTGAAGCCGCAGCTTTCCCCTGTGGACTGAAGCAGGCTCGCCAAATATTGGTGACGCACACCACCGCCCCCCGTGGGCTTTACGCGAACAACGGGAAGGGAAGCAGAGGATGTTTTCCGTAGAGGGACAACATTTGGCGGTGTGTCTTCAATGACATCAGGCACTTCAAAAACGTCCGTGACGTGATCAGATGCAGGCGCTTCTTCAACCGTCTTCTCACTGAGCGGCACATCTTCGGGTACAACTTCTGGCAGGGGCGAAGTGGGTTCGACCTGCGGGAACCGTGCCCGTGATGCTTCGCGCATCGTTTCGTAGAAAGAAGCGGGAAGCGTGGCCTTCTTCTCCGCAAAACCCAGTGGCACAGAAAAGGTGAGCGCTGTTTCTGTCACATTCTTGGCGAACAAGGCAAACTGCGTCGTGGATTCTTTGCGGGTGCGCGACTCCAAAAAGTCAGCGCTGGTGCGCATCTCGGGTGCTAAAAGCAGCGCGTCTTTGTGGCTCAGTCCGCCATAGAGTTTGATGGAGGTGTTCGTGAGCACGCCATCCCGTTCAGCCGCACCCAGTTGGCCCATGTGCTGATGGGCGAAGGTAAACGCTCCCTTGTATTTGCGCACGGCGGTGAGCAGCCTGATGAGCACAGGGTCAATGACTTCACCCGCTTCATCAAGATAGACAAAAGTCGGGGTGCGGTCTGCGGGGTGAAGGGCTGACCGCCTCAAGAGTGCCTGCCCCAAGAGTGCCACCAGTGCCCGCGTAAAAATCCCCGAGGCTTCGGCTCCCATGTATGTCAGTGAGGTGTTCACAAAAATGACGGAACCGTCCTGGAGCGCTTGATACAGATCGAGACTACGGCCCGTGCCGCTCATCATGCGGTCGAGGGTTTGATTCGATAGCACCCCATAGATGCGGGACAGCACCTGCTTTTTGGTTTCTCGCAGTGACGCATCAAAGAAGCGTGTTTCAAAAAAGAGTTTGGCCGTGCCATCCAGCCTCTCCATGTATGGCTGAAACTCGCGCCCGTCTTCCATCAGTTTGCGCAGGGTGTGAATGGACGCGCCGGGTATGCTCAAAAGCAAGATGCCGACATAGCGAAAAAGTGCTGACTGTCTTCCGGTGAGTTCACTTCCTAAAAAGCTTTGAAAGAAATATTCAAAGAAGTCGAGGCTGTTGTTTTGCACTCCTTCGCGCACTTCCGGGGGCAGCTTCTCCATGCCGCTGCTGTCAAAGAGATTGAGGTGTACCGGAAAGTCCCGGTCAGTCGGGTCAATAAAGATCACCTTGCCGTGATACGCGGCGGCGCTCAAGTGAATGCTGCGCGACATGGTGCGCATAAGGTCACCATGGGGGTCAAAGATGACGAGCGACTGGCGTTCTTTGGTGCCTTGCTCCAGATCATCATCAATCAGGTATTGGAGCAGCTGGGTTTTGCCATGCCCGGTGCCCGCCACGATGTGGGTGTGCTCAAAGCGGATGCTGCGGGGGATGGGTAGTGTGACCGCGCTTGAAAGAAGTGGCACAAAGGGGGTGCTGCCCGCATACACATCCAGTAGCTCTCGTGGGTCGTCCCGCGCATACTGTGGCGGAGCAATGATTTTCTTTTTGGAGCGTAGTCTGTCTTCATAGGCAATGCCCGATGCGGCATAGATACCGCGCTCAAACTTCTTGAGTAGTCCATCAAAAAGATCAGTCGCTTGCACATCCGGTGTGCCGATAAGCAGCATCAGCTTTTCAAGAAAGACCGGAAAGTCTTCGATCATGTCGCATAGGGGGAGACTGCCTGAAAGCCGGGGTGGTGCCTCGACGCTGCCATCGGTGCGCGGATCGGCAAGGGCTTCAGTGGGGAGCGACTGGAGAAGGAGCACCAAGACGCTTTTCATGGTGCTGCGCCAGAGTGGCAGAAGCTCTTCTTCGCGGACGAGCATGTCTCGGATGCCCGTAAGTCTCTGGCGAATCATCACGCCTTCCTTGAGACTGCCATCCTGTGCGCTCAATGTCTCGGGCAAGTCAATCAAAAAGTCTTCCGAAGACAGGAGGGAAAGCACCAGGTGGAGAAGCGGCGTGCCCATGGCTTCATCAACCGAGACCCCCGCCTCTTCCAACGCTTCACCCAATAGTTCGCGGATGAATTCAAAAGCCTTTTCGTCAGTGTCAAAAAAAGAAGCCGCCCGCAGGCGGCGCACCTCAGCAAACAGTCGCTGAGTTTCTTTTTCTTCTTTGGACAGGCGGGGAGAAAACGGCCACATGGGCATCATCCCAAGTTGTAGGTCTTGACCTCTTCGCCTTCAAAGTTTTTGGCGGCCACCAGAATCTGGTGGAAATTTTCTGCCGCCTCTTCAATCTGTGCTTTGGCGGCCATCATTTCCGTGATGTCTTTGCACTCGATGGTGCGGCCCTTTAAAAGTTCATCGACGGTAAACGAAAGCTGCAAGGCTTTGGCGGCGAGGTGCATGCCGATGCTGGCCATGGTGCCCATTTTGTTTGCAAGTCCCGTGACACCGGGCACTTTTTCATAGAGCACGGTGCCGCCCATTTTGTAGCGTTTCACCAAGGCTGCTTCTTCATCAGTCAGCCGCGCCTTGATGTCGAGCACAAAGATGATGGAGCCAAGGCCCATCATTCCTGACTTCTGGGATTTAGACAGTAGCATTTCCATGAAAGTCTCCGATTGTCTTTGTAGGCAAAAGGGTAGCAAATGGCGGGGGCGTCTGCAATACAAAAACACACACCCTAAGGTGTGTGTGAGTCTTGCGCCCAGGTATCCCCGTGCAGCGCATAAAAGGTAAGTCCGAGAGCCGCTGCGTCAAACAAAGATTGACGCGGGTCTTGGGGGAGCCAGATTTTCCGCTTGGGTGGAAGCTTGGGCGCGAGGCAGTCGATGTGGAGCGCAATTACCCGTGCAATGTCATGTTTGCGCGTTACTTTAAACGGGCTAAATGCATGACGGATGGCGCTCTTGTCATAGGCATAGACTGAAAAGCCTTTGGCACTGCCGAGTTCTGCGATGCGGGCATAAAGCCTGCGTACCCGTGAGGTGCGCCTTGACTCCCAGCTGCTGACATCTTCAATGACAAGGGCATCGGGGACATACTTGTCCAGCAAGTTTTCCACTGCGGACAGTACGCCCTCATTTTTGTTCGCATCCGTGATGGTGCGAACACCCCAGTCAAAGGGAGACAGCGGGGATTCAAAAAGGACAAAAGAAAATCCGCGTGTTGTCGGATAAAGCGCGAGAACGCGCGGCATGTGAGGTGATCTTTTCATGCCTCTATGCCGCGACCACCTCCGCCAGTTCTAAATTGGTAATGGCAGCCTCTAGCACTTTGGTGCGGGCGGCTGGTGATTCGCCGTCAGCGCCCAAAAGGTCATAGCACCGCTCTTTGAGACTGGCGGCAAAGGCGGCGTGTTCGCCAGGGAAAAGCGCCTCATGGGTCTTGCCAAACAAGAGTTCGCAGATGACCACCTGCTGCCGCTGGGGAAGCCGGGTGCCGTTTTCCAGCATGGATACGGAGCTGCGCGACTCCAGTCCTAAAAGAAATGCCAGGTCTTTTTGTGTGAGCGCATGGGTGCGCCGCAACGTGCGCAGATAAATGGGAAATGATGTTTTCTGTTCCACCATAGATATGTGTGCCGCTGACATTAGCATCAGCGTGCTTCTACAGTGTCGCAAAAGGAAGGGGAAAGATGAAGGAGGGGGAAGGTCACTGGGGGTGACGCCAGTCCTACAGTAGGGAAAGCACTCCGCTTGACAACCCCTTATAATCCGCTCAAAATTTGAATCGCTTACTGGCGAGGGTCAGGAGCACGCCACACAAAGAAGGTGGCGAAGCCTTGTAAGAGGCAAAAGAGTGCAGGAGTTTCCTGCACACGATGGCAACTGTTGATCTAGACCTAGAGGACTCCCTATGCATACTTTCATCCATTCCAGCGCCTAAAGCTGGAAGTCTCCCGAGAAGACTAACTCTCGGAAAATTTCTTTTTTGCTTCTTGCATCACTTGCTACCTCTTGAGGGGGTAGGCAGGTTTTTTGCATTTTGCGTATTGCTTTGGGGCTGGCTTTGTGGTAACTTCTTGCCACGTGCATACGATGCCTCCTCCGCGATAGGATCGCGGAATAAGAAAGCCCCAAGATGCAGTCTACGCATCTTGGGGCTGAGGGTGGCTAGAAGCCGTTGGACCACACGCCAAGGTAGAAACCTAGTCGCGAATTCACCTGCTTGTCAGAGCATGTGAATAATTACATAATACACGATGCAGTAAATTTTGCAAGCGTTGTGTCGATGGGTTGATTTTGGCGTGGTTTTCAATATTTTTTGGAGAGACCACCATGACTAAAATTTGCCACTGTAGAGAAGTTCCAGACGAGAAACCGACCTCCCAAACCGAGTCAGCAACTCAAACGCCCCAAGGTTCGGGGTACGGTTTTACCGATTTGTGCGTTGACGTGTTTAGCGCCGCAACAATCGGAGTTCCGAAGAGCTTGGTAGATGCAGCAGTGAAGGAGTCGAAGAAATGACCAAGCCTTCAGAATTTCCCAACACAGCCTTCGAGGAGGGATACCGCCGAGGTCGAGATGGCAAAGGCAGTTCTGCTGGTTTACTCGAAGGAGTCTTCGATACGCCGCAAAAGCAGCGTCAGAGAAATTCGGGTTACCAACAGGGTCGTAAAGACCGCTTACGCCGAGGCAAGTAAGAAAAACGACCGGGGCGTAAGCCTTGGTCGTTTTTTTGGGACATTGGGACATTGGGACTTCACCCAGACAAGGAAGCCTTCCATCATCCCCAGAAACAAAGCCATATACAGCAAGAGGAAGGGTTCCCCCTTCCTCTTTTACTTACTCCCAACGTCCCATTGTCCGAGCTGCACGCCATAGCGGCTGCACAGTTCCCGAAGTTCTGCTTCTCCTGGTAGCTTCACCCAATAGACGCTACTCTTCCACAGGGTAAATCGCAGCGCCGTGCGCATGAGACTTCCCACATAGCGAGAGGTGAGCGGGCGCTCAAACTCTTCGCCGTGTAGCAGCATCGCATCACTGACGACATCCCGCAACTTCACGGTGTCCGTGTTTTGTTTGCGGGCAACAGCAAGCGTGACTTGCAAAAGGAGTGAGACCGGGGACATGGCGCGTGTAGTGCCTCGCTCTTTCTCTTCACGCATGACATGCCGCAACAAGGTGGTGCGCACTTCGGGCGGTGGCGTGAGGGACAAAAGTGGCAGCAGCATTTGAAGCCCTCTCGGGCTTACATCTGCGACATCCACACTTTCAAGAGGAGTGATCTTCCACAGCATATCCAGCCGAAACCGCAAGAGCCTGCCGCGCAAGACTTCAGCCTCCATCTCTGCACTTTTGGGTAACTGCTTGGGAATATGTGCAGGCACTGGCCGCACCCCCATTTCTTCTGTCAGAAAGCGTGATTCAAGCGCCAGATCGGAAAACTCATGGCGCATGGCGACGAGCTTGGGGCCAAAGACAGCAAAGGCTTTTGGGTCAAACACTTTTCCTTCCTGCTGCACACTGCGCAGTACGGGAAACCCCGCCACCGTGCCGCTGTTGAGTATCTTTGTGATCTCGGCTCGTTCATCAGAAAATCGGAAATCCGCCTCATCAAAAACCAGTGACCCACGAAAGAGATCAAGCGTGTGAAAGATCGGGGAGATGGTGGTGGCACCACTGGCAAACATCGGCTTGTACAGCAGACCCCCAATCACTGACAGCCCGCGTGTCTTGCCGCTGCCATAGTCACCCCGCAGCCGGAGATAGGGCATCTGTGGAAAGCGGTCATACACCCACGACAGAATGATGTACCAACTGGCAATGACTCGGAAGTCATCCGAGAGTGCGACATAGCGCTCTAGGTGTTCCGAAATTTCTGAGGCCAGGGTTTGCACATCGCGCCAGTCACCGACCGCAGTCGGCAAGAGCACCACCTTATGTGCCAGCAGATTGTTTGTGGCGGGGATGGGGAGCAGTGAACGCGCGTGTGGCAGTGAGAGCGTTTCTTCCTCTGAAACTTCACCGCCCTGCCACACCACAAAACGGCTGCCTTTTTCTGTCAGCACTTGCTCGGCAATGAGTGCATGACCTTCGTCTGCGTAGCCGCTCCCATAGAGCTGAGATTTATCTGTCTTTGGTTTTTTTTGTTCCATCAGCACAGCATAGAAAAAGCAGTGCTGTTTAGGCAGGGGCACAAAGGACGCTCTGGGTGACCACCTGCCTTCATGAAAAAACGCCCCCTATTGCGCACACTGTGATGATGACGGAGGAAGACATCATGAGACGCTTACAAGAACTCGCGGCACAGTGTTTGCCGAATGCAGCCACAGAAGAGCGGGAGCATTTTCATGCTCAAGTAGAAGAGCTGTACCGCCGCTTGCAGGCGCTCCTTGACGAAACCGTCTGAAATGGTAGTCTGTACTCATAACAACAAAAACATGAAAAAGTATTTCGGATACATCCGTGTCTCCACGGTCAAACAAGGTGAGAAGGGAGCCTCACTGACAGAACAAAAAATCGCCATCGAAACCTATGCCAGCAAGCAAGGGCTTTTCATCAGCGAATGGTTTGAAGAAACAGAAACTGCCGCCAAAACAGGCCGCAGACTTTTTCGGCGCATGCTCACACGGCTGCAAAAAGGAGACGCTGAGGGCATCGTTATTCACAAGGTAGACCGGGGGGCGCGTAATCTGGCTGACTGGGCAGAACTCGGCACCCTCATGGATCAAGGGATACCCATTCACTTCGCCCATGAAGCGCTTGATCTTTCATCACGGGGTGGACGTCTTTCTGCCGACATTCAGGCTGTGGTGGCCGCTGATTACATCCGCAACCTGCGCCAAGAGGTGAAGAAAGGGATGTATGGAAGACTAAGGCAAGGTTTCTTTCCCTTCGGTGCACCACCAGGCTATTGTGACAACGGCAAAGGAATGCTCAAGACCATTCATCCAGTGCAAGGGCCACTTGTCAAAGAGGCATTCGCGCTCTATGCCAGCGGTCGGTACAGTCTCAAGGAATTGCTGACGCATATGACGGCCAAGGGCTTGCGTGGTGCACGCGGTCAAAAGCTGTTTGTGTCCAACTTCTCAAAGATGCTCGACAATCGTTTTTACTATGGCCTCATCACCGTTCGTGGTGAGACCTATGTCGGCAAGCATGAGCCGCTCATCAGCAAAAGGCTCTTTGACGAATGCCGTGCAGTTGCAGAAGGAAGAACCTTCACGCGAAAGCCTGACCACGCTCGCAGCGAATTTCTATTCCGAAGACTGGCTCACTGCGCCACATGTGGACGGGCCTTGTACGGTGAAAGACAAAAGGGTCGTGTCTATTACCGCTGTCACTCTGGCAGTTGCAAAGGCACCTGTGTGCGTGAAGACCATTTTCGCGAAACAATGAAAGCGCACTTGTCACAGCTGCCGCAGCGTGACCTGCTCACAGAGATGTTGCAGCTTCACTTTGAGATGGATGAAAACAAGAAGGCTCACGGTGAAGATGATCGTGAAAAGCCTTGGAAGCTTCGCACCTCGAACGCTCTTGCCCTGAAAGAAAGACTGACTGACCTCTTGATCGACGGTACGCTGTCAAAAGAAAGCTATGAGTCCCGCATGGCTGAAGTGAACAACACCCTGCTGGTCATTGACGCGGAAAAGACCAAAGCCACAGAAGGGGATGCGATTCGGCATGCAAGAGCCAAGAAATTTCTCGAACTGGTAAATGCCTTGTATGTATTGCCTGAAACAGAAAATGCCGCGAATCATCGCGACATCCTCAGACTGACAATTTCGAACGCCTCTGTGCAGCAAAAAAACATTGAATTCACTTGGGAAAAACCTTTTCAAGTGCTCTTTGAGCATGAGGGCATCCATGGTGGTGCACCGTTTCGAAAACTCCACCGAAATGCAATACAAAAAATCACCGCGAGTGACGAAACTAACTCCTTCATGGAAAAGCTCTTTGATAGCCTGATGGACTGGGATGCTGCTGATCTCTTTCCAATAGAAAACCACGCACCAGGTGCGTGGCCAAAAAGGTCAGATGAGGCCGCGCTCGGCCATGCTGATGTGTGTCGTTCCGGCAATGACCACATGATCGAGCACCCGCACATCGACGAGTGCCAAAGCGCTCTTGAGTGATTGGGTGAGCACTTCATCGGCGCGTGAAGGCTCGGCTACACCACTGGGGTGATTGTGTGCCAGCACCACCGCAGCCGCATGAACAGCCAAGGCTTTGCGTACCACCTCACGGGGATACACGCTGGTTTGTGAGAGCGTGCCCCTGAACATGTCTTCGATTTCGATGAGCCTGTTTTGTGAATCGACAAACAACACGGTGAACACCTCATGATGCCGCTCTTTGTAGTGCAGCTTGAGATAGCGGGTCACACTGTCCGGTGATGAAAATGATTCGTCACGGTAGATGCCTTCACACAGGAGCCGCGTCACCAGTTCCCGTGCCGCCCGCAGTTTGTAGTGAATCCGCATTTCATCCGCAGGGTAGAAAAGCGGTGTGAGCGTCCCTTCATAGGTAAGCCATTCTTTTTCTCCGGTGAGGATGGCCAGGAGTTGTGCATCGCTTTCACTCATGACGTTCTCCCGGGGAACAGGTCATTCCATGCGGTGGGCTTAAATGACAGATCACACTCGATGAGTGCGAAGTTCTCGGAGAAGCACACGCTTTCCAGTTCGGTGATGGAAACATAGCCCCATTCATCACAGGCAAGACCCGTGACGAAGCCAAAGCAAATGTCTTCGCCGTCATGCTCGGTGAGATACCACCGAGCACTCAGGAAAGGTGAAAACAGAATGCAGTACACGATGGGGTTGCGTGAAGCCTCCTGGCTGTAGAGCGGATGTCCCGCCAGTCGTTCTGTGATTGCAGTGCGCAGGTTCATGAGATTTCCTTTCAGTAAAGAGCTGTGTCCTTACACAGAGTAGAAAAATCACGCACAAAAGAAACGAAGCCAAAACGTCACGCGTGGTGACCTCGCACCCTCTCCCAAAAAAGATGCCAAACCCGTAGGCTGTCCTCATGAGAAAGGACATCACATTTTTTGGATTGACCAATGCACGGCTCCCACATCGCCCCGTGGGAATCTATACCGAAGACCGTTTTCAGCACCTCTATGTCATTGGAAAAACAGGAACCGGAAAAACCACTCTGATTGAAAATTTCATCCGGCAAGACATCGCGGCAGGGAGGGGAATCATCCTGCTTGATCCTGATGGTGACCTCGCGCATCGCATCACCAAAAACATGAGTGAACAGGACACACAGCGGCTCACATACCTATCCCTCGGCAAGCCGGGGCGCTATGGATACAACCCATTGAAAGCGGTGGCTCCGCACCTCATCCCACTCGCCGCATCAGGCATCTTGGACACGTTCCGCCATCACTTTGGTGAAAAGGCATGGGGGCATCGCATGGAGCACATCTTGAGGTGTTGCCTCTATGCGCTCCTTGAATACGGCACGGCCACATTGCCGGACATCCTGCGCCTTTTGGATGACAAGGACTATCGGCATGAAGTTTTAGGTCATGTACACAACCCGCAAGTTCTGTATTTTTTCCGTGAGGAATATGACAAGCTCCTGCCGCGTACACGCCAGGAGGCCATCGCCCCCATACAAAGCAAAGTGGGGGCCTATCTTGCAGACCCCCACCTCTACAAAACACTGGTGGACTATGAGGAGGAAATCTCACTGCGCCGCATCATGGATAGGGAAGAGATGCTTATCGTGAATTTGTGCAGGGGCCGCAGCGGCAGTGACAGCGCCCACTTGCTTGGAAGCCTCTTGGTCACCACGATTACCCTTGCGGCACTGTCACGCACCAGTCTCCCCGAGACAAGTCGAGTGCCTTGTTTTCTCTATCTGGATGAATTCGAGCACTTCCTCACGGGCAGCAGTGCGGGCATGCTTTCCGAGGTGCGCAAGATGAAGCTCTCGGTGATGCTGGCGCATCAGTACCTGGCGCACCCGAGTTCGACACGAAGCGCTGTAAGTCCTTGATTCGTATAGGCCACGATCGCAAGTTGCCACTACAGCAGGCTCAATTGGGTATCTGGATTGGGATT
>NZ_JBBAPF010000026.1:0-41257 GCF_040400975.1 Limnohabitans sp.
GCCTGGGGGAATTTGGGGTGGCCACGGGTGGGGGAATTTGAAGTGGCCATCGGGGTTGGGAACCGACTTGGATGTCAAAGGGCTCGATTCTGTGTAAGGTTTCGGTGTCTTCTGCCCTGATCGTCGTGCACGGTATGATGCTTTTGTTCTTTTGACCCTTTTAGCCTCAAGTTTCCTCAGCAAGTTCCGATTCCTTTATCACTGAAGTTGTAAAGGGGTTTTCTTCATGCGTGCCTATTCCAAGTTTGCCGAGAGTTACGGGTCTGTTCAAGTGGTCACGGGCGTTGCCACTGCTGACAACATCCAGCTGATCCAAATGCTTTTTGATGGCTTGACCGAGAGCCTGTCTTCAGCCAAAGGGCATATTCAAAATCATGCCATTGAAGAAAAGTCCAAAGCTCTGTCTCGGGCAGGCCGCATCGTGGTGGGTTTGCAAGGTGCTCTCGATTTTGAACGTGGTGGGGAGTTGGCTCAAAACCTCAACGAGCTCTATGCCTACGTGACCCGTCGCTTGTTCCATGTCAATGCCTACAACGACTTGGTGGTCTTAGTAGAAGTGCAAAGCTTGATTCAGGACATCGCCCAAGCCTGGAAAACATTGCCCAGTTTGCTCAATCAAACCCAACCCGTTCAGCGCTACGCCAACTGATATCCGACTGATGACAATCTGAAAAGCCTCTTTGTGAGGCTTTTTTGACATGTTGATTTCAAAATGGTCTGCCCGACAGGGATCGAACCTGTGACCCACAGCTTAGAAGGCTGTTGCTCTATCCAACTGAGCTACGGGCAGTGAAAACACAAAAGGCCCTGAAATGGGCCTTTGTTGTTTGGAATAAACCAACGCTCTGGAGATGCGCTGAAAAAATGGTCGGAGCGGCGGGATTCGAACTCGCGACCCTCTGCTCCCAAAGCAGATGCGCTACCAGGCTGCGCTACGCTCCGACTGTCCTTATTCTAACCGTCAAATGTGGAATTTTCAGGCCCCATGTGGCAAAAAATGTCTGGCCGGAGCGCTCGAAACGACTTGTTGTCCTTCCGGCGCTTGCCAAGGTGGTCAGCTGCCGCGGGTGATGGGCATGCCCATGTCACCGGGAAGGGCCAGTTGCTTGGCCAGTTCAAGTTTGGCCAAGGAGTTGCGGTGGACTTCATCCGGACCGTCCGCCAAGCGCAAAGTGCGCTGGTGGGCGTAGGCATAGGCCAGAGGGAAGTCTTGCGACACACCACCACCGCCATGGGCCTGAATGGCCCAGTCGATGATCTGGCAGGCCATGTTGGGCGCCACAATTTTGATCATCGCGATTTCGGCCTTCGCCACCTTGTTCCCCACGGTGTCCATCATGTAAGCGGCCTTGAGGGTCAGCAGGCGGGCTTGCTCGATCATGCAGCGCGACTCGGCGATGCGCTCTTGCCACACGGTCTGGCGCGCCACTTCGCGGCCAAAGGCGACGCGTTCGTTCAGGCGTTTGCACATCAACTCGAGGGCACGCTCGGCAATACCGATGGTACGCATGCAGTGGTGGATGCGGCCTGGCCCCAAGCGGCCTTGCGCGATTTCAAAGCCGCGGCCTTCGCCCAGCAAGATGTTCTCGGCCGGCACACGCACGTTCTTGAGCACAACTTCCATGTGACCGTGTGGCGCATCGTCGTAACCGAACACCGACAAAGCGCGGACCACTGTGATGCCTTTGCTGTTGGCTGGCACCACGATCATGGACTGTTGCTCGTGGCGGCCGGCGTCGGGATTGGTTTTACCCATGACGATGTACACCGCGCAACGTGGGTCACCTGCGCCAGACGACCACCATTTGCGGCCATTGATGACGTACTCATTGCCTTCACGGCGGATATCGCATTCGATGTTGGTGGCGTCTGACGACGCCACATCGGGTTCGGTCATCAAAAAGGCCGAGCGGATTTCGCCGCGCAGCAGGGGCTCAAGCCAGGTGTCCTTGAGGCTCTCGCTGGCGTAACGCTCGAGAGTTTCCATGTTGCCGGTGTCTGGGGCTGAACAGTTGAACACTTCTGCTGCAAAGGGCACGCGGCCCATGATTTCGCACAGCGGGGCGTATTCGAGGTTGGACAAACCTTGCGGAGCGCGGGTCGACTTGGGTAGAAAAAGATTCCATAAACCGGCAGCCCGTGCCTTGGGCTTGAGTTCTTCGACGATTTGGGTCGGGACCCAAGCATTGCCTTTGGCGCGGTTATCAGCGATTTCAGCGAAAAAGCGGGCTTCATTGGGGTAAATGTGCTCATCCATGAAGGCCAGCAAGCGCGCTTGCATGTCTTTGACCTTGGGGGTGTATTCGAAATCCATGGTCTCTCTCCTGAGGGTTGGGTTGTGGTTTTGTAAAAGGGATCAGGCTTGGCAGGCAAAACGCCAGGCCAACTCGGCCATGGGGCGGGCACCCGCTCCGGAAGTTTTGGCTTGCTCGCTGGATGCAGTGCCGTCTTCGACGCGCTTGGCGATGCCTTGCAGGATGGCCGCGATGCGGAACATGTTGTAGGCGAGGTAAAAGTTCCAGTCTTTGGCCAAGGCTTCAGGGGTCGTGAAGCCGGTGCGCTCGCAGTAGCGGCGGATGTATTCGGCTTCAGATGGAATGCCCAAAGCGGCCAAATCGAGTCCGCCAATGCCTCGGAAAGTACCCGGCGTGATGTGCCATGCCATGCAGTGGTAACTGAAGTCGGCCAGCGGGTGGCCGAGCGTGGACAGCTCCCAGTCGAGCACGGCCAGCACGCGGGCCTCGGTGGGGTGAAACATCAGGTTGTCCAAACGGTAGTCGCCGTGCACGATGCCGACAAGTGACTCGTCTTTGGCGCTGGCTGGGATGTTTTTCGGCAGCCATTCGATCAGCTGGTCCATTTCGGGAATGGGCTGTGTGATGGAGGCGGCGTACTGTTTGCTCCAGCGGCCAATTTGGCGTTCGATGTAATTGCCGGGTTTGCCATAGCTCGCTAGGCCTTGTTTGGCCACATCGACCTTGTGCAGCGCTGCCAGCACGCGGTTCATTTCGTCGTAAATGGCGCCGCGCTCGGCAGGTGTCATGCCCGGCAGGGACTGATCCCAGAGCACGCGGCCTTGCACGAACTCCATCACATAGAAGGCACGGCCAATGACAGACTCGTCGTCGCACAGCACATGCATTTGGGCCACAGGCACTTCTGTGCCGTGCAGACCTTGCATGACAGCAAATTCGCGCTCGATGGCGTGGGCCGAGGGCAGCAACTTGGCCACTGGGCCGGGCTTGGCCCGCATCACGTATTGGCGCGATGGGGTGATGAGCTTGTAGGTCGGGTTGGACTGACCGCCCTTGAACATTTCCACGCCCAAGGGACCCGCAAAGCCGGGCAGTCTGGTGCTGAGCCAGTTTTCCAAGGCGGGGATGTCGAAGGCATGGGTGCCGGTCACAGGCCGGGTCCCCACAAAATGGTCAAAAGCACTCATGGGTTGACCCGTTCTAAGTCTGGTGCCGCAGTTCGGCGCGAAAATGTTGAAAAGTCTGACGTCCTCAATGGTCTGCGTTCACGATCAGCAGGAGTGCGTCGCGGTCCAGCACCACCAAGCCACCGGGCTCGATGCGGATGATCTGCTCGCGTTCCATTTGCTTGAGTTCTTGGTTCACGCGTTGGCGCGATGCACCCAACAGTTGGGCCAGTTCCTCTTGCGCCAGCTGCAAGCTGATGCGGATGGCTTTCGCGTCCGACAAACTGGGCACGCCGTAGCTGCGCAACAGATGGTTGAGCTGTTTGGCCAGCCGCGCACGCAGCGGCAATGTGTTGAGGTCCTCCACCAAGCCGTAGAGTTGGCGAATGCGGCGTGCATGCAGTCTCAGCATGGCGTCGTAAAACTCGACGTGCTGCGAGAGGATTTTTTTGAAGTCGGCCTTGGCCACGTTCAGCGTGGTGGTGTCGCCGTGTGCGTAGCAGTCGTGCGTGCGCCGATCTCCGTCGAAGATCGACACATCGCCAAACCAGATCCCCGGCTCCACATAGGTCAAGGTGATTTGTTTTCCCGAGACCGAGGTCGAGCTCACGCGCACCGCACCCTTCGCGCAGGCGATCCACTGCTCCGGCGGGTCCCCCCGTGCCGCGAGCATGTCGCCGTCTTTGTGGCGTTTGACGTAAGCGCATCGAAGTATGTCGTGACGAAGTGAAGGAGAAAGGGTTGAGAACCAGCGACCACCATTGATAGCTTCTCTTTCCTCCATTGTCAGAATCGGTTCGTCCATGCTCTGTCCTTTGAGTGACTGGTGATTGGTTTTTTGTCGCCTGGGGGACCAGTCGACTCAGTTGTAACTTGGCTTTTGCTTGTTCAAAAAAGCTGAAATGCCGATGCCTGCGTTGGCATGGTGCAAATTTTTGACAAAGTGATCGCGCTCTCGTGCCAGTTGTGCATTCAAGTTGCTGGTATCTGCGTCGCTGAGCAATTCCTTGATGCTGGTCAGAGCGTTGGGTGCGCGTGCGTTGATTTGCTCACACAGTTCCAAAGCTTGTCGCAGTGCTTGGCCGGCATCGGCCAAGCGGTTGACGACGCCCAGTTGTTGAAGTCGCTCGGCACCGATGCGTTCGCCGCACATCAGCAGTTCAGTGGCCAATTGGCGGGGCAAAGCGCGTGACAGGCTCCAGCTGCCGCCGCCATCGGGCGACAAAGCAATCGAGCTGTAGGCCATCACGAACACGCTGTTGCGTGCAGCCACGATCATGTCGCATGCCAGGGCCAAAGAGAAACCGGCACCGGCTGCAGGGCCTTCCACGGCCGCGATCACGGGCTTGGGGAAGGTGCGGATCGCTTCGATCCAGTTGTGCAGGCCTTCGATGCTTTGGGCTTGGTGCTCGGGGGGCAGCTGCCGGTTGCTTTGCAGGCGCTGCAAATTGCCACCCGCGCAAAAGATGCCATTGGCCCCGGTGATGATCACGCTGCGCACATCGGCGCTGGACTCGGCCACGCTCAGGGCCTCGACCCCGGCGGCGTAGATCTCGGGCCCAAGGGCGTTTCGAAACTCCGGATTGCTGAGGGTCAAGACCAGGGTCAGGCCTTCGCTGGTGCTGAGGAGTTGGGCGGTCATATTTTTAAGCAGTTGGGGACAGATCTAAAGATCTGTCACGTGAAGTCATTTTTCCTCGGTGTGCATCAGCGACAGGCCAATCGCACCCCGGCGGCGCAACCAGGGGCTGGGGCGATAACGGGGGTCGCCATAAACCGTTTGCAGGTTGAACAACACCTCGAGGATGCTGTCGGGCCCCAATCGGTTGCCCATGGCCAAGGGGCCCATGGGATAGGCCAGGCCCAGCGTGACCGCTGTTTCCAGGTCTTGCGGGCTGCAGATGCGCTGCTGGCAAATGTCGGAAGCGATGTTGACGATGGTGGCCACCACCCGCTGCGTCACAAAGCCGCCGCTGTCGCGTATGACCGAGACCGCTTTGCCGTCGCGTGCAAACAAGGCATGTGCGGCATCGCGCATGTCGGCACGGGTGGCTGGGTTGGTGGCAAGCACGCGGCGCTTGGTGGCGCCATCCTCAAAGAGCATGTCGATGCCCACGGTGCGGGCCGGGTCCAGGCGCTCGACCACGGCCACCGTGGTGATGTCAAAGCCCAAGGGCGCCACGATGGTCAATGCTTCGGGGGAAGGTGAGGCACCCGTTTCGATTTTGGCGCCCAAGTTTTTCAGGACTTGCAGCAGATCCATGCGGCGTGCAGCACGGGGTGAGACCCAAACCGGTGGCAGGTTGTCCACCACGGGCACCGGTGGTTCGGCGGGCACTTGCGCTGTGCCATCGACATATTTGTAAAAGCCTTCGCCCACTTTTTTGCCGACCACGCCACCAGCCAAGCGCTGGGCGGTGATCACATTGGGGCGGTAGCGCGGCTCTTCGTAATACTGGTGGTAGATCGCTTCGATCACATGGTGGGAAACATCAAGTGCTGTCAAATCAAACAACTCGAAAGGTCCCAATTTGAAGCCGACCTGGTCGCGCAAGATGCGGTCAATCGTCGCGAAATCAGCCACACCCTCGCTCACGATGCGCAAAGCTTCTGTGCCGTAACCGCGTCCGGCATGGTTGACGATGAAGCCAGGTGTGTCTTGCGCTTGCACCGGCGTGTGGCCCATTTGACGTGCAAACTCGGTCAAGCGCTCACAAACGGAGGGATCGGTTTTGAGGCCAGCGATCACCTCGACCACCTTCATGAGTGGCACGGGGTTGAAGAAGTGGTAGCCCGCAAACAAAGCTGGGCGCTGCAAGGCCGCTGCAATGGCCGTGACCGAGAGCGATGAGGTGTTGGTGACCAGCACGGCCGTTTTGGCCAGTACTTTTTCCAATTCAGTGAACAGGCTTTTCTTGACGTCGATTTTTTCGACGATGGCCTCGACCACCAGTTCGCAGTCGGCCAAGTCTTTGAGTGCAGTGGCACCCAGCAGGCGGCTTTTGTGGCCGGCCACGGCTTCGGCCGATAGGCGGCCCTTATCTTGCAGCTTGTCCCACTGTTGAAACACCGCTTCACGGGCTTTGGCAATGGCTTCGGATTGGGTGTCGTAAAGCCAAACCTGGCTGCCGGCTTGGGCTGCAATTTGGGCAATGCCCCGGCCCATGGCACCGGCGCCGATCACGGCGACTTTTTGAAATGAAACGGTCATTTGGATGGCTGGGCTCAAAGCCCTTGGCAGGATCGTTGAAAAAAAGAAAAGTTGGTCAGTCTGCGCTGTCAGTCGAAACTCACAAAGCATCAATTATGGAGCGGCTTTCAGCGACGAACTTGCAAGGCACCCGGGTTCACAATGTTGGTGGGCGTGCCTTTGATGTAGTTCACAACATTGTCAAAAGCTGTGCCGAAGTACAGCTCGTAACTGTCTTTTTCCACATAACCGATGTGAGGCGTGCAGATGCAGTTTTCCAGTCGAAGTAGGGCCGAACCCTGCAAGATGGGCTCTGACTCAAAAACATCGATGGCGGCTAAGCCTGGACGCCCGCGGTTCAAGGCACCGATCAGTGCATTGGGTTCGATCAGTTCGGCACGTGAGGTGTTGACCAAAAGAGCCGTTGGCTTCATGAGGCCTAAGTCATCACCCGTCACGATGCCTGTCGTCACCTCGTTCAAACGCAAGTGCAAGGACAGGACGTCGGCAGTTTCAAAAAATGATTCTCTGCTGGGAGCAGCAGTCAAACCGTCTTTGACTGCGCGAACACGAGACTCATCGCTGCCCCAAATCAGAACATTCATGCCAAAAGCGCGGCCATAGCCTGCCACCATTTGGCCAATTTTCCCGTAACCCCAGATGCCCAGGGTCTTGCCCTTTAAAACTGTGCCCAAACCGAAGTTGGTCGGCATGGCGCTGGATTTGAGGCCTGACTGTTGCCAAGCACCGTGTTTCAAGTTGCTGATGTACTGAGGGAGCCTGCGGGCAGCTGCCATGATCAGTGCCCAAGTCAATTCAGCTGGCGCCACAGGTGAGCCGATGCCCTCTGCCACCGCGATGCCACGCTCTGTACAGGCTGCCAAGTCGATGTGCCCCCCCACGCGTCCAGTTTGGGCGATCAGTTTGAGGCGTGGCAACTTCTCAATCACCGCCTTGTTCAAGGCCGTTCGCTCGCGGATCAGGACAATGACATCGGCATCTTTCAGTCTGACAGACAGTTGTCCGATGCCTTTGATCGTGTTGGTGTACACCTTGGCTGAATAGTTCTCGAGTTTGGAGGCGCAATCAAGTTTGCGGACGACATCTTGGTAGTCGTCAAGGATCACAATGTTCATGCCCGACATTGTGCCCTGTGAATGAAGGGCTTTGGGCGGGGTGGCCAGACCAAGTACACCCTTTTTGTATGGTGGGTCAATGCCTCAGGTGCTGCATTTCGAGTGCAGCCAGCCTGTCCAGTTCAGCGCAGACGTCCGCCATGCGACCTGAGATGACCATTCTTCCCGACGCATGTGGGCCATCAGCCGAATCGCGGACCCTCAAAACTTTGAGGCAAGGAATCTTGGGCAAAGAGGGCTTGTTTTTTTGAGCGTTTGTTGTGCCAGCGCGCGTCCTTGTGGCCCAGCTGGGGTGAAGACGAGTAGGTGTGCGAGGCGGGGCCGAGATTTTTGGGTTTTGTGACCCAGAGAAAGTCTTGAAAAAACCAGAAAGAGCAAGCAGTGCGATTCCCATGTGAAACCTTTCAAAAGCATGGAGGTTGGACATAGACAGGATTGCAAAAGACAGTCAATGCGTTCAGGGCTGATGAACAGCGCCCGCCACCTGTACGCAAGACGAATGCTTCACATCAAGGTGCTGTTGCGGATCAAACCCACTGCCAAACCCTCGATGTCAAAGGGTTCTCCAGGGTGAACCTGTATCGTCGGGTAATCGGGGTTTTCAGGCAGAAGTTCAATGCCGCTGGCAGTTTTGTGAAGGCGTTTGACTGTGACTTCATCCCCGAGCCTGGCGACCACAATTTGCCCGTTTCTGACCTCTTTGGTGGACTTAACGGCCAGAAGATCGCCATCCATGATGCCGGCATCGCGCATGGACATGCCGCGAACGCGCAACAAGTAGTCGGGCTGCATGGTGAACAAACTGCTTTCGACTTGGTAAGTGCGGTCAACGTGCTCTTGGGCCAAGATGGGGGAGCCAGCTGCGACACGTCCCACCAAGGGCAAACACAGTTGACCCAAACCGGGCAGACTCATGCTGAAAAGATCGCTGCTGGCTCTTTGGCTGCTGCGTTGGCTGCCTTTGAGGCGAATACCGCGTGAAGTGCCGCTGACCAGTTCAATGGCGCCTTTTCTGGCCAATGCCTTGAGGTGCTCTTCAGCGGCGTTGGCTGACTTAAAACCCAAGACGTTGGCGATTTCAGCACGCGTAGGAGGTGCACCGGTGTTGGCGATGGTGTTCTGGATGAGTTCCAGAATTTCTTGTTGTCGCGCGGTCAGTTTGGGGTTATCGGTCATGCTGACTCCTTGATAGGCTGTTTTTTCATCCAGTGACTGTATTTTTAACCAGCTTTTTGATTTGTGCAAGCAATTTCACGAAAAAAATGCATGGTTTGATAAAACAGGGTGTGCAAAA
Source organism: Limnohabitans sp. (assembly GCF_040400975.1). Classification (GTDB taxonomy): domain Bacteria; phylum Pseudomonadota; class Gammaproteobacteria; order Burkholderiales; family Burkholderiaceae_C; genus Limnohabitans_A. The sequence continues at coordinate 9,042 of NZ_JBBAPF010000026.1, forward strand.
GCAGCAAAGCCCCTGAATGGGGCTTTGAGATCAAGGCGCTGCAAAGCGGCAGCGAATGGTCAAGAACGGCTCAGGCTGCCAGCGCCTGAAAAGCACGAGCGGTGATGTCCTCAACACTGCCGGTGCCACTGATGGCTCGGTATTTCGGGGCCACGGTGGCGTCGGTGCGTGCCCAAGAGGCGTAGTAATCGACCAATGGGCGGGTTTGGGCGCTGTAAACGTCCAGGCGTTTTTTGACGGTTTCTTCTTGGTCATCAGCACGTTGGACCAAGGGTTCACCTGTCACATCGTCCATGCCCGCTACTTTGGGCGGGTTGAACTTGACATGGTAGGTGCGACCGGATGCGGGGTGCGAGCGCCGTCCGCTCATGCGCTCAATGATGGCGTCAAAAGGGACATCGATTTCCAGCACATAGTCGAGTTTGACGCCGGCAGCCTTCATGGCGTCGGCCTGAGGGATGGTACGGGGGAAGCCGTCAAACAAAAAACCATTGGCGCAATCGCTTTGAGCGATGCGTTCTTTGACCAAATTGATGATCAAGTCATCGCTCACCAAGCCACCTGATTCCATCACGGCTTTGGCTTGCAGACCCAAAGGCGTTCCCGCTTTAACGGCGGCCCTGAGCATGTCACCGGTCGAAATTTGGGGAATGTTGAATTTTTGGCAGATGAAAGTGGCCTGTGTCCCTTTGCCGGCACCGGGTGCACCCAACAGAATCAGTCTCATGGTGATGTCCTTGTCGTTTGTGATCGTTTTGGTCGGTCCGGCCAAAAGACCAGATGCATCTGTATTTTAAGAATAGCATGCCATACTCAAAGTTGGCTTACGGGCCGGATTCAGGGCCCATCAATTGACGCGTTGTTCAGTCCAGTAATTGTCTGACGCGCTCGAGATCTTCGGGGGTGTCGACGCCGGGGCCGGGGGCCAGCTCGGTCACATGCACCGCGATACGGTGGCCGTGCCAGAGGACGCGTAGTTGTTCAAGCGACTCCATGCTTTCCAAGGGCGCAGGCGGTAAATGGGGAAAGTCTGACAGGAATGCTGCTCGGTAACCGTAAATCCCGATGTGCCGCAGCGGGGCAGGGGTAGGCAGAGTGCGCAACGATCCGTTGGACTGGCCATCTCGCCACCAAGGAATCGGCGCTCTGCTGAAATAGAGCGCCGATTGGCGAGCGTCCATGACCAACTTCACCACGTTCGGGTTCATGAATTCTTCGAGTGAACCGATGGCATGCGCTGCGGTGCTCATGCTGGCTTCAGGCCTTTGGGCCAACAGCAGTGCCACATTGTTGATCAGTTGCGGAAGGATCAAAGGTTCATCGCCTTGCACATTGACCACCACGTCATCCGCTTCAAGTCCCAAAAGCTGAGATGCCTCGGCCAATCTATCGGTTCCACTGAGGTGGTCTTGGCGAGTCAATAAGGCGGTCACGCCGTGTGACCGGCAGGCTTGTACGATGCGCGCATCGTCTGCAGCCACCACCACTTGCCGAGCATTGGATTGAGACGCACGCTGAGCCACGCGAACCACCATGGGCAAGCCACCAATGTCGGCCAAGGGTTTGTTGGGTAGGCGGCTCGAAGCCATGCGGGCCGGGATCACCACCGTGAATTCCCGCTCGGAAGCGCTGATTTGCATGCTGAGGCCTTAGAGCGGTGGACGCAATGCTGCGAGTTTTTCGATTTCTTCGTCGCTCAGCGAGCGAGCTTCGTTTTCCAGCAAGATGGGAATGCCTTGACGAATCGGATAAGCGAGGCGGGCGCTGCGTGAAAGCAGTTCCTGACGCTCGCGGTCAAAATTGAGCGGGCCTTTTGTAACTGGGCAAACCAGTAATTCGAGCAATTTGATGTCCATGGCGCAATGATAACGGGCGCTTGTCAGCGGGTAGGAAGCGCCAAAACCAGGCGGTCTAGAGCCTGCCAAAAGGCGGGCTCTGGTGTCAGCCTCAAAGGCACTGCCAAGGCCAGGGGTTGGTGTTGCCAAAGTTTGGCGGCGTCTTTTTCGGTGCAAAGCAGAGGGCGTGTCAAGGGCGAGTTTGACCATGTGACGAAGTCAAAGTGGTCGGGTAGCGGTGTGGTTTGGTGCAGAGTCAAACCTTTTTCGCGGAGCAAATTGAAAAATCCTGCGGGTCTGGCGAGACCGGCCAAGGCATCAACGGGTTGACCTATCAGGCTGTCCAGCGCCACACGACGACCCAGACCATCTTGGGCCCAGTCCTCCAGCTCGCGCTGGGCTTGAAATCCACCGCCTATTGAATTGACACCGGTGTGCAGCAAGAGGTCGACCTTTTTGGGCCATGCTTCTCTCAAGGGGCCTGCAGGCAACAGCCATCCGTTGCCGATGCCACGTTCGTCCATCACGCAAATCTCGAGGTCCCGGGCCAAAGCCCAATGCTGTAAACCGTCGTCACAAATCAGGATGTCGGTTTCGGGCTGTGTTGCAAGCAAGCCGAGCCCTGCACCGGATCGTTTTGACCCGACCCAAACGGGCACGCCTGTCTTTAGGTGAATCAGCAGGGGCTCATCGCCCACATCGGCAGGGTCGCTGTCCATTTGAACCGCGCGGATGTCCCTCGTTTGTCTGCCGTGCCCCCGGGATATGACGCCGGGGTGCCAACCTTGGGCCAAAAGATGCTGCACGATGGCGATGGTCAACGGGGTCTTTCCTGCGCCGCCGGCCACCACATTGCCGACCACCAGCACAGGCACCGGCAAACGGACGTTTGGCATCACGCCACTGCGGTATAGACCCTTTCGGGCCGCAACCAGACCGCCGAAAAGCATGGAAAAAGGGGTGAGTATTCTGGCCAAGCCGTTGCGCGATTGCCAGGCCATGGGCAAGCACTGATTCAACCAATTCTTCAGTGGCATGTCACCCCCAGCGCTTTGGGGTTCATAAAATCTGACAAGTCAGAGACATGAAAAGGGCCCTTTGGCGAGATTTTGGAGGGTGTAAGAGGCATGTTGGGAACCGATTATCGGTGAAGCCAATCCATGAGGTCCCTGTTTCCCCATGGGGCTTGGCTTTCTGTGGATAACTTTGTGAAAAACTTTTTTCTGGTACTTTGATTTGAATACTCTGGTATGGAGATTTGTACTGAAATTTGCACTCTAAAATTTAATATTTTTAATGAAATCAATGGTTAACGAGTATCGCAGGGTCTGTATTTTAAAAAGTGCCCCCCAACAACACAAATGGCGGGGCTTGTGGAGTACTCTGTTGCGTCGCGCGTGGTTTTGCGATCAAAACGTCTCTCAAACCCCCATACTTGCTCAAGCCCATGTCTGAACTTAACGATTTGAAGCCGCGCGCCTGGACAGTTTCAGCGCTGTGCCGCGCCGTTGCTGATGCCTTGGATGGGCAATTCAACCCTGTCAACGTGCAGGGCGAGATTTCGAGCTTCTCGCGCGCAGCCAGTGGACATTGCTATTTTTCGATCAAAGACGCCACGGGGCAGATTCGCTGCGCCATGTTTCGACGTGCCGCCACTTTGATGGACTTTGCACCTCGCGATGGCGAATTGGTGGAGGTCAGGGGCCGCTTGGGTGTGTACGAGGCTCGGGGAGACTTGCAGTTGATCGTCGAGTCCATGGAGCGGGCCGGGCAGGGTGCCTTGTTTGAGCAATTTTTGCGGCTCAAAGCCAAACTCGAAGCCGAGGGCATGTTTGACCCGGCGCACAAACGGGCTGTGCCTGCTCAGCCCCGAGCGATTGGCGTGGTGACGTCTTTGGGTGCCGCCGCATGGCACGACGTGATGACCGCCTTGCAGCGGCGTGTGCCTCACATCCCCGTGTTGATGGCGCCGGCCTTGGTGCAAGGTGGCGGTGCAGCGGCGACCTTGGCGCAAGCCCTGAAAAGCCTGTATGCCTTCAGTGCCGAAGACAACCCTCTCAGCCCGCCTGTGGATGTGATCCTTTTGGTGCGAGGTGGCGGTTCGATGGAAGACCTGTGGGCTTTCAACGATGAAAATCTGGCCCGCGTGATGGCCCAAAGCCCCGTGCCGCTCATTTGCGGCGTGGGTCACGAGACCGACTTCACCATCGCAGACTTTGTGGCCGATGTGCGCGCCCCAACGCCCACAGCGGCTGCCGAGATGGCTGCGACCGACCGCGGTGTGGGGCTGGAGTCCTTGAGCGTGCTGGAACACCGATTGAACCGAGGGCTGCTGCGCCAGCAAGACCGACAGGCCCAAGCTTTGGACAGTGTGGCTGTTCGTTTGGGCCTGGGGCTGGCGCGCCAGCAAGACCGCCAAGCTCAGCGCCTGAGTGCCATTGCCACCCGTTTGAGCCGCCCGCAAGCCTTGCTGGGCCAGCATAGCCAGTGGCTGGAGCGGTTGGCGCACCGTTTGCATGCAGGCGTCCAAGGCCAATTGACAGGCCAAACGCACCAGTTGGAGCGGCTGAGCGACCGTTTGAGTTTTAACCGGGCTCAGCAGGTACCGCAACGCGCCCAGCGTCTGGAGCGTGCCGCTTTGCGTTTGTCTTCGGTCGACCCGCACCGGGTGCTGGAGCGTGGTTACGCCTGGTTGAGTGATGACCAGGGGCAGGCCTTGACCCACGCCGGGCAGTTTCAAGCCGGTCAGAGCGTGCAGGCCACTTTGTCCGATGGCGTGGTGCCATTGACGGTGTCGCGTTGATTCGGCTTTTTGGGTAAGCCTTGGCAGGGCCAGGGCGGGGCCAGGGCTCCTCATGAGGGAGTCCCCAAAATCGTCGCCCTGGCCCCACCCCGCCAAGGCGATGCCTTTCAGATCACCATCCTGACATTGCCCATGAGTGACCCTGAATACGGTAAGGGGCATCGCACTCCCCTAAAATGCGACTAACCATTTTTCAACCCTCTACAACAAAAGGAACCCTCATGGAACACACCTTGCCCGCACTGCCTTATGCGATTGACGCTTTGGCCCCTCACTACAGCCAGGAAACTTTGGAGTTTCATCATGGCAAGCACCACAACGCTTATGTCGTGAACCTGAACAACCTGCAAAAAGGCACCGAATTCGAGAGCATGTCCCTCGAAGAGATCATCAAAAAGTCCAGCGGCGGCGTGTACAACAACTCGGCCCAGATCTGGAACCACACTTTCTTCTGGAACTGCATGAAGCCCAATGGCGGTGGTGAGCCCACAGGCGCTTTGGCCGCGGCCATCAACGCCAAGTTCGGCAGCTATGCCACCTTCAAAGAAGCCTTCGTCAAGAGCGCCGTGGGCAACTTCGGCTCTGGCTGGACATGGCTGGTCAAAAAAGCCGACGGCTCGGTCGATATCGTCAACATGGGCGCTGCAGGCACCCCCTTGACCACTGGCGACACCGCCTTGTTGACGGTGGACGTGTGGGAGCACGCCTACTACATCGACTACCGCAACATGCGCCCCAAATTCGTCGAGACTTTCCTCGACAAACTGGTGAACTGGTCGTTTGCTGAGAAGAACTTCGGCTGATCTACGTCTTTTCCAACGCAAAAAGCCCGCTGATGCGGGCTTTTTGCTTTCTGACCGAAGGTAAATGGGGCCCTTGGATAAGTCTCTGCTTTCGAAATGTCCTTTGAGTGTCCTGCGATAGACCAGTGAGCTGAGCATGGGCTGGGGCCGGGCACCGATTTTGGGTACCCCCTCATGAGGTGCCCGGCCCCAGCCCATGTTCAGCGATGCCTGCAGTACAACGCACCATCCATCAACAGCGAATCAGCGAATCATCATCCCGCCATCGGCCACAATGGTCTGCCCGGTCACGTAACGCCCCGCAGCACTCGCCAAAAACACCGCGATGCCACCGATATCATCCGGTTCCCCCATGCGGCGCAGAGGCGTCTCGTTGTTGTACTTGGCACTCAGCACCGGGTCCTCATGCAGGGCTTTGGCAAAGTCGGTCTTGATCAAGCCCGGTGCAATGCAATTGATGCGGATATTGTCTGGCCCCCATTCCACCGCCAAGTTGCGCGCCAGTTGCATATCGGCCGCCTTGGACAGGTTATAGGCTCCGATCACGGATGAACCATGTAAACCACCGATCGATGACACGATCACTATGGCACCGTCTTTTTGGGCCTTCATGTCCGGGTAGACCAGGTTGCACAGCCAAGCATTTGACAGCACGTTGTTGCGCATCACCTTGTCAAACACCTCGTCACTCATGCCCATGGCCGGACCGTAATAAGGGTTGGTGGCTGCATTGCATACCAAAATGTCCACGGGTCCCCAGGTTTCACGGGTTTTGGCGATGAGGTGTTGCAGTTGTTCTTTGTTCGAAATGCTGGCCGCAACCGCCATGGCCTTACCACCTGCGGCCTGAATCTCTTGAACCACCACCTCACAAGCGTCGAGCTTGCGGCTCGACACCACGACCTTGGCGCCCGCTTTAGCCAGTTGGTGTGCGATGGACCGGCCAATGCCCCGGCTGGAGCCCGTCACCACCGCCACTTTGCCTTGCAAATTGAACAATGACATGTCTGTTTCTCCTTGTTGGTATGGCCTGCAGTCTGCACGGGGGCGCTGCAGCTGTCTGTCTTGCGGGCGTCAGCCCTGACGCTGTGAGGATGAATAGGCTGCGCCACAATCGTCTTTTTCAAATACTTTTGAGGTCCAAGTGGAACAAGTCGATGCAGTCGTGATGGGTGCCGGTGTGGTGGGCTTGGCTGTCGCGCGATCTCTGGCTTTGGCGGGCCAAGAGGTCATGGTGCTCGAATCGGAGAATGCGATCGGCACCGGAACCAGTGCACGCAACAGCGAGGTCATCCACGCGGGCATTTATTACCCAGCAGGTTCGCTCAAAGCGCGTTTGTGTGTACAGGGCAAGCAGATGCTGTACGCCTATTGTGCCGAGCGGGGCGTCTCGCATCGGCAACTGGGCAAATTGATCGTGGCCACCAGCCCCGAGCAAGTTCAGGCGCTGGATGGCATCTTGCGCAAGGCCGAAGCCAATGGCGTGCATGACCTGAGACAGCTCAGTGCCGCTGAGGCGATGGCCATGGAACCTGCTTTGGCCTGCGAGTCCGCCTTGCTTTCGCCCAGCTCCGGGGTGGTGGACAGCCACGGCTTGATGTTGGCCTTGCAAGGCGATATGGAAAATGCAGGTGGCTTGCTGGCGCTGCTCTCGCCAGTTCAGCACATTGGCCTGCAGCAAGGCACGACCAGCCACCCGATGCGGGTGCAAACGCAGGACGGCACTGAACTGGCTTGCCGAGTGCTGGTCAATGCGGCGGGCTTGCAGGCCGTGGCGATGGCTCGGGGCATGCAAGGGCTGAACCCCGATCTCTTGCCCCAAGCCCATTACGCCAAAGGCAACTACTTCACCTTGGCGGGCAAAGCACCGTTTTCACGCTTGATCTACCCCGTGCCTGAGGCTGCTGGGCTGGGTGTGCACCTCACGCTCGACTTGGGTGGGCAGGCCAAATTAGGGCCGGATGTGCAATGGGTGACGGACCCGACCGATCTCCAGGTCGACCCTAGCCGGGGGGATGCGTTTTATGCCGAAGTTCGCAAATACTGGCCTGGATTGGCCGATGGCGCTTTGCTGCCTGGCTATGCAGGCATTCGTCCCAAAATCAGCGGCCCAGGCGAGGCGTCGGCCGATTTTCTGATCCAAGGGCCCGCTGAACACGGTGTGCCCGGTCTGGTGAACTTGCTGGGCATCGAGTCACCCGGCTTGACGAGTTCTCTGGCGATTGCGGCCGAAGTCAGCCGTCGCCTGGCTTGAGCTCGCCCAAGAGTCTCAGGCCACCCAGCTCAAGCCACGGCCCTCGGGTGTTCTCCAAGAGTTAACCGATTTCAGCAATGAGTTCGATTTCGACGCAGGCCCCGAGCGGGATTTGAGCCACCCCGAAGGCGCTGCGGGCGTGGGCGCCGACTTGTGGACCAAACACTTGACCCAGCAATTCGCTGCAGCCGTTGGTGACCAGGTGTTGTTCGGTGAAATCACCCGTGGAGTTGACCAAGCTCATGACTTTGACAATTCGGGTGACCTTGTTCAGATCGCCCACCGCTGCGTGCAGCGTGCCCATCAGGTCAATGGCCACAGCGCGTGCGGCCTGCTGGCCTTCGGCCGTGCTGATGTTTTTGCCCAGCTGGCCAGCCCAGACTTGGCCTTCTTTTTTGGCAATATGACCGGACAAGAACACCAAGTTTCCCGTTTGTACATAAGGCACATAGGCCGCAGCGGGCACAGCCACGGGGGGCAATTCGATGTTCAGAGATTTCAGTTGGTCGTAAACGTTCATGGTGGTCTTTCTGGAGGGTTGATCTGAAGGGTGAGCTTCGTTGGGGGAGGGTGTGTTTGGAGGGTGAAAAGGCGGCCATTGTTCAGCCCATGCAAAGGCTTGCTGAGGCTAGGGTTTAGTCCAAGGCCGCCAATTCGGCCTCTTCAAACCCAGCCAAACGACGCGCCGCCATGTTGTAGGGCGGGCGCAGTTTGGGGGCATCGTATTGCGCAATCAATTCGGCATAGGTGCTGACCGGGTCCAGGCCGCGCCCCTGGCACAGGTGGCGGTACCAACGGTTGCCTGCGGCCACGTGGCCGATTTCATCTTCCAAAATGATGTCGAGGATCTCGCCCGCGCGGTGGTCGCCCACGCTGACCAGTTTGTTTTTGACGCCGGGTGAGGCGTCCAGGCCCCGCGCTTCCATGGTGCGCGGCACGATGCCGATGCGCGCGAGGATGTCGTCCTTCGTGCGCTCGGCCATGTCCCACAAGGTGTTGTGGGCCGGAAAGTCGCCGTAGTCAAAGCCCAAGTTCAGCAAATGCTGGCGTAGCAGGCTGAAGTGCTTGGCCTCTTCCTGGGCGATGTGTACCCAGTCGGTGTAAAAAGCCTCGGGCATGCCCGCAAAGCGCCAGACCACATCCAGCGCCAAGTCGATGGCGTTGAGCTCGATGTGGGCGATCGAGTGCACCAGCATAGCCCGGCCTTCGGGTGTGGCCATGGACTTGGCTTTGAGCTGGGTGTGCGGCACCAGCAGCGGACGGGCAGCGCGGCCGGGGCCAGCAGAGGGGGCGCTCAGGCTGTCCAGCGCGCCCACGGGCAGGCTTAGGTCCAGCGCCAAAGTGGCCTGGGCTTTCAGGTTCGGGTCGGTTTGCGCCCAAGGGAGCAGGGCGGCGGAGCGCAGGGTGTGCATGGTGATCGTTGGCAGCGCCCACGCAAGGGTGTGGGCATCCCTACAATTGTAGGTTTTCAAGAAAACCCAACCGACAGGAGACCGCCTTGGCCATTTACCAATTGGATGATCAAACCCCCGATGTGGCCGACAGCGCTTGGGTGGCTGACAACGCGCAAGTCATGGGCGCCGTCAAAATTGCAGCTGACGCCAGCATCTGGTTCGGCGTGACGGTGCGTGGCGACACCGAGACGATTGAGATCGGCGAGGGCAGCAATATCCAGGATGGCAGTGTGATGCACGCCGACCACGGTAAACCGATCAAGCTGGGCAAGCACGTGACGGTGGGCCACATGGTCATGCTGCACGGCTGCACCATTGGCGACGAGTCGCTGATCGGCATAGGCGCTGTGGTACTCAACGGCGCCAAAATCGGCAAAAACTGCCTGGTGGGTGCAGGCTCTTTGGTGACCGAGGGCAAGGAGTTCCCCGATGGCTCCATGATCTTGGGTACCCCCGCCAAGGTGGTGCGTGAACTCAGCCCCGAGCAGATTGAAGGCCTGCGTCAAAGCGCCCACCATTACGTGGAAAACGCCCGCCGCTTCAAGTTGGGCCTGAAAAAAATCAGCTGACATGGGGGACGATGTTTTGGCCAGCCCGACGCTGTTTAACTTTTAAGGATCGGCCCCCTGGGGCTGTTGATTGCACTTTGTCCGAACTCCATAAATTTATTTTCGAAGGCCTGCCTGTGCGCGGCATGCTGGTGCGCCTGACCGATGCCTGGCAAGGCATCCTAGCGCGCCGCGCTGCCAACTCCGAAACCGGTGCCTACCCTGCGCCCGTGCGCCAGTTGCTGGGTGAGATGGCGGCTGCGGGTGTTCTGATGCAAGGCAACATCAAATTCAATGGCGCATTGGTGCTGCAGATTTTTGGCGATGGCCCTGTTAAGCTTGGCGTGGTGGAGGTGCAACCCGATCTGAGCCTGCGCGCCACCTGCACCCAGGTGGGCGAGGTGGCCGAGGGCGCAAGCTTGAGCCAGATGGTGAACGTGAACAACGAAGGACGTTGCGCCATCACCCTGGACCCCCAAGACCGCCTGCCGGGCCAGCAGCCTTATCAGGGTGTGGTGCCGCTGTTTGGGGATCGGGGAGAAAAACTGGAAAACATCAGTGAGGTCTTGGAGCACTACATGTTGCAGTCGGAGCAGTTGGACACGGTGTTGGTGCTGGCGGCCGATGACAGGGTGGCGGCCGGTTTGTTGATCCAACGTTTGCCGGTGGAAGGCGAGGGCAATTTAGCCGGCAAAACCGATTCACTCATGCGCGAGTCGGTGCTTGGCCAAAGCGAAGATTTCAGCCGCATCTCGATTTTGACCAAGAGCATCAAGCGCGAAGAACTGCTGGGGCTGGACGCCGAAACCATCTTGCACCGCCTGTATTGGGAGGAACCGCTGGCGCGTTTTGAGCCCTTGATGGGCGAGACCGGCCCGCGCTTTGCCTGCCGCTGCAACCGCGAACGCGTGGGCAACATGATCCGCAGCTTGGGCACCGATGAAGTCGAAGGCATCATCGCCGAGCAAGGCCAAGTGGAAGTGGGCTGCGACTTTTGCGGTGCGCAGTACCGGTTCGACCCGGTTGACGCCGCGGGCCTGTTCACCGGTTTGCCAGCCGATTTGCCGCCTGGCGCAGTCCATTGAAACCGTCACTCAAATGGAGCGCTTGCCCAACAAACGGGTGAACAGCTTGTGTTCGCAAGCCGGATCGCTGCAATCGTTGCAAATCCATGTGTCTCGGCCACCATTGATGTTGAACTGAGAGTGCTCCCGCTCTTGCCATGCCGCGATGTTGACCTCGGTCAAACCCATGGCGATCAAGGCGTTGTTCAGGCGGTGAACCCCCAGACCGTAGACCATCTTGAAAGAGGTTTGGCTCATACTCAATGCTTGTCGCAATAGGCGGTCTTCGTGCTGCTGTTTGGGGCCGAGCCCCGGCAAATCCAAGCCCATCAAGAAAGTGCTTACTCTAGGTCCTGCCACGGGTGAGGGCATGGAAGCTTCGGTGATCCACCAATCCACCGATGCCAGCGTTGTGCCATCGGTCTTATTGGATGAGGAGGCGCCCGGCCTATCCGAGACCAGAACGGAATGACCGTGGGCCAACAATGCGCTGTTCAAGGCCTGGACCAGCCAAGATTTTCCGCTCCCAGCAGCACCCACGATGGCCACTCGTCGAGGGCTCATGGCAGTGGGCCGTTCCAACCCATTTGGGGAAACATCATTTGGCCACTTGAACGAATATTTCGTTGGTCTTGACCATGCCCAACTCATTTCGGGCACGTTCTTCCACCATGTTCAGGCCTTGCTTCAGGTCGGTGACCTCGGCGCTCAGTTGTTCCATTTTGCGTCGGGCTTCTTCGTTGGCCAGTTTTTGCTGATCCAATTCCTGCCGCAGCGCATTGACATGGGGCAAGCTGCCTTGCCCCCACCACAATTGCACTTGAACGATGACGAACAAAGCAAACAGAACGGCAGGAATCAGACGATTGCCCATGGCTTAAGGGATTCAGCGCAGGTTGTAAAAAGCAGATCGCCCTGGGTACACGGCCACATCACCCAAGTCCTCTTCAATGCGCAGCAACTGGTTGTACTTCGCCATGCGGTCTGATCGGCTCATGGAGCCGGTTTTGATTTGGCCTGCGTTCAGACCCACGGCGATGTCGGCGATGGTGGAGTCTTCTGTTTCGCCCGAACGGTGCGAAATCACGGCGGTGTAGCCGGCGCGCTTGGCCATCTCAATGGCTTCGAAGGTCTCGGTCAAGGTGCCGATCTGGTTGATCTTGATCAGGATCGAGTTGGCGATGCCTTTGTCGATGCCTTCTTTGAAAATCTTGGTGTTGGTCACGAACAAGTCATCACCGACGATCTGTACGTTCTTGGCCAGGCGGTCGGTCAGCACTTTCCAGCCGTCCCAGTCGCCCTCGGCCATGCCGTCTTCCATGCTGATGATGGGGTATTTGTCGCACCAGGTGGCCAGCATGTCGGTCCACTGCTCCGAGGTCAGGCGGAGGCCGCCTTCACCGGCCAGCACGTAATGGCCGTCTTTGTAGAACTCGCTGGCAGCGCAATCCAATCCGATGGCGATTTGCTCGCCTGCGGTGTAACCGGCTGCGGCAATCGCGTCGAGCACCATCTGGATCGCGGCTTCGTGGCTGTCCACGTTGGGGGCAAAGCCGCCTTCGTCGCCCACGGCAATGCTCATGCCTTTGTCGTGGATGATTTTCTTGAGGGCGTGGAAGACCTCTGCGCCCCAGCGCACGGCTTCGCGGAAAGAGGGTGCGCCCACAGGGATGATCATGAACTCTTGCAAGTCCAAGTTGTTGTTGGCGTGCGCGCCGCCGTTGATGACGTTCATCATGGGCACGGGCATTTGGTTGGCGTGCATGCCGCCAAAGTAGCGGTAAAGCGGCAGACCGGATTCTTCGGCCGCCGCGCGGGCCACGGCCATGGAGACAGCCAGCATGGCGTTGGCGCCCAGGCGGCTCTTGTTGTCGGTGCCGTCCAGGTCGATCAGGGTGCGGTCCAAAAAGGCTTGCTCGGAGGCGTCCAGGCCGAGCACGGCTTCGGAGATTTCGGTGTTGATGTACTCCACGGCCTTGAGCACGCCTTTGCCAAGGTATCGGCTCTTGTCGCCATCACGCAGCTCAATGGCTTCGCGGCTGCCAGTGGACGCGCCAGATGGCACCGCAGCACGGCCCATGACGCCCGACTCCAGCAGCACATCACATTCGACGGTGGGGTTGCCACGGCTGTCGAGGATTTCACGGCCAACGATATCTACGATTGCACTCATTTTTGAACTCTTTCAATTGAAAAAACGGGTCTTTGATGCCAGCGGGTCAAATGCCTTCGACGGCCACCATGCGCATGATGGCGGCACCTTCGCGCGCTTCGCGGGCTTTCATGTATTCGGGCAGTTCGTAAAAGGCCTTGGCGGCCTCGAACGATGGGAATTTCAGGACGACGATGCGCTGGGGAGCCCAGTCGCCTTCGAGCACTTGCACTTGGCCGCCGCGCACGCACACTTCGGCACCAGCGGTTTTCATGGCTACAGTGGACCACTTTTTGTACTCTTCATACTGAACAGGGTTGGTGACCTGAACGTGGGCGATGATGTAGCCGCTCATGCGAAGTTGTCCTCTAAAAATGGGTTCTTCTTGGTCACGGCATCGAGCTGAACCAAGGTTTCCAGCAGGGCCCGCATTTGGCTCAGGGGCACGGCATTGGGGCCATCGGACCAGGCCTCAGCAGGCTTGGGGTGGGTTTCCATGAACAGACCCGCAACACCTGCGGCCACGCCTGCGCGGGCCAGCACGGGCACCATGTCACGGGCACCACCACTGCTGGTGCCTTGCCCGCCCGGCTTTTGCACCGAGTGGGTCACATCAAACACCACCGGGGCGCCGGTCTTGCGCATCTCTGCCAGACTCGTCATGTCGGCCACGAGGTTGTTGTAACCAAAGCTCACACCACGCTCGCAGGCCAAGAAGTTGTCTTCGGGCAGACCCATTTCGCGTGCCGCGCTGCGGGCCTTGTCGATGACATTTTTCATGTCCCAAGGCGCCAAGAACTGTCCCTTCTTGATGTTGACGGGTTTGCCCGATTGCGCCACGGCGCGGATGAAATCGGTCTGGCGGCACAAAAAGGCAGGGGTCTGCAGCACGTCGACCACGCTGGCCACCGTCTTGACCTGTGACTCGTCGTGGACATCGGTGAGGATGGGCACACCGATCTGGCGGCGCACCTCGTCCAAAATCTTCAGACCCGCATCCAGGCCAACACCGCGTTGGGTATTGCCTGATGAGCGGTTGGCTTTGTCAAACGAGCCTTTGTAGATGAGGGGGATGCCTAAAGAAGAGCAGGCCTCTTTGAGGCGACCCGCCACCTCCATGGACATTTCCAGGCCTTCGATGGAGCAGGTGCCCGCGATCAAAAAGAAGGGCTGGTGCAGGCCAACGTCAAATCCGCAAAGTTTCATGGGGTGTCCTGTCGAATGGTGCTGTGGAATCAGGCCTTGGCCTTTTTCTCAATGGCCGCCTTGACAAAGGCATTGAACAGCGGGTGGCCATCCCATGGCGTGGATTTGAATTCGGGGTGGAACTGCACCCCCACATACCAAGGGTGCACGGTTTGTGGCAGCTCAACGATTTCGGTCAGTTGCTCGCGCTGGGTCAGCGCCGAGATCACCAGACCGGCCTTGCGCAGGGCGTCCAGATAATTCACGTTGGCCTCATACCGGTGGCGGTGGCGCTCGGTGACCACGTCACCATAAATCTGGTGGGCCAAGGTGCCCTTGGCCACGTCGGAGCTTTGCGCGCCCAGACGCATGGTGCCGCCCAGGTCCGAGTTCGCATCACGCACTTGGATGGAGCCGTCGGCGTCTTTCCACTCGTTGATCAAGGCGATCACTGGGAAGGGCGTCTCGGGTTCGAACTCGGTGCTGTTGGCGTCCTTCATGCCCGCCATATGGCGCGCATATTCGATGGTGGCCACTTGCATGCCCAGGCAGATGCCGAGGTAGGGCACTTTGTGGGTCCTGGCGAATTGCGCGGTTGCAATTTTGCCTTCGACACCGCGCTTGCCAAAGCCGCCGGGCACCAGCACGCCGTCGAAGTGGGTCAAGCTGGCCACAGTCTCGGGGGTGATGGTTTCGGAGTCGATGTGTTCGATCTTGACGCGCACATGGTTGCGCATGCCCGCATGGCGCAGCGCTTCGTTGACCGATTTGTAGCTGTCCGACAATTCGACGTATTTGCCCACCATGGCGATCGTGACTTCACCTTTGGGGTGTTCTGTGTCGTGAACCAAGTCATCCCAGCGCTTGAGGTTGGCAGGTTGGGTGTTCAAGCGAAGCTTGTCGCAGATGAGGCCATCGAGGCCCTGTTCGTGCAGCACGCGGGGCACTTTGTAAATGGTGTCCACATCGGGCATGGAGATCACGCCCCAACTTTGCACGTTGGTGAACAGCGAGATTTTGTCGCGCTCATCGTCCGGAATAAAGCGGTCGGCGCGGCACAGCAGCGCATCGGGCTGGATGCCGATTTCGCGCAGTTTTTGCACCGTGTGTTGGGTGGGCTTGGTTTTCAGCTCGCCGGCAGCCGCAATCCATGGCACGTAGGTCAAATGAACAAAGGCCGCGTTGTTCGGCCCCAAGCGCAAACTGAGTTGTCGAACGGCCTCAAGAAAGGGCAGCGATTCAATGTCGCCCACGGTGCCGCCGATCTCGACGATGGCCACATCGACCGCTTCGGGCGTGCCGTAGCCCGCTCCGCGCTTGACGAAGTCCTGGATTTCATTGGTGACGTGGGGGATGACCTGCACGGTTTTGCCCAGGTAGTCGCCACGGCGCTCTTTTTCGAGCACGCTTTTGTAGATTTGGCCGGTGGTGAAATTGTTGGCCTTCTTCATCCGTGTGTTGATG
Source organism: Limnohabitans sp. (assembly GCF_040400975.1). Classification (GTDB taxonomy): domain Bacteria; phylum Pseudomonadota; class Gammaproteobacteria; order Burkholderiales; family Burkholderiaceae_C; genus Limnohabitans_A. The sequence continues at coordinate 24,604 of NZ_JBBAPF010000026.1, forward strand.
AAGCGTTCGTAGTGGCCCAGGTCCAGGTCGGTTTCTGCGCCGTCGTCGGTCACAAACACCTCGCCATGCTGGATCGGCGACATGGTGCCAGGGTCCACATTCAGGTAGGGGTCGAGTTTGATGAGGGTGACAGACAGACCGCGCGATTCAAGGAGAGCGGCGAGCGATGCGGAGGCGATTCCCTTGCCCAGGGAAGACACCACACCGCCGGTGACGAAGACGAATTTGGTCATGTCCAAGACGGGGGCCAACAGCCCCCGGTAGGTGGAAATCGTGATTATAGACAGTCACTCTGCTACATTCCCCAGCCATGAGCACATTGGCTGGTAAACACATCGTTCTGGGCTTGTCCGGCGGCATCGCGGCCTTCAAGTCGGCTGAACTCTGCCGCGCCTTGGTCAAGGCGGGCGTCACGGTCCAGGTCGTGATGACCGAGGCGGCCGAGCACTTCATGACGGCCGTGACCATGCAAGCCCTGTCGGGTCGGCCTGTTTACACCTCGCAGTGGGATCCGCGCGAGGCCAACAACATGGCGCACATCAACCTGAGCCGCGAAGCCGATGCCATTGTGGTGGCCCCGGCCAGTGCTGATTTCATGTCCAAATTGCTCCACGGCGGTGCCGATGAGTTGCTCAGCCTCATGTGCCTGGCACGGCCCATCGACCAAGTGCCATTGATTGTGGCCCCGGCCATGAACCGGGAAATGTGGTCCAACCCAGCCACCCAGCGCAATGTGGCGCAACTCAAGGCAGACGGCGTGCACGTGCTCGACGTGGGGCAGGGCGATCAGGCTTGTGGTGAAACGGGTGACGGGCGCATGCTGGAAGCCGAAGACATTCTGGAAGAGCTTGAAGCGTTTTTCGCACCCAAAGTGCTGGCGGGCAAATCGTTGCTGGTCACAGCAGGCCCCACTTACGAAGCCATTGATCCGGTGCGCGGCATCACCAACTTGTCGAGTGGCAAGATGGGCTTCGCCATCGCCCGTGCGGCCCGCATGGCGGGGGCGCAAGTGACCTTGATTGCTGGACCGGTGAGCCTGGCCACGCCACTGGGCGTGAAGCGTGTCAATGTGCGGTCTGCCCGCGATATGCTGCTAGCCGTCCAGGCGCATCTGCCCAGCCAAGGCGTATTTGTGGCCACGGCGGCGGTGGCCGACTGGCGACCCGCCAACTCGGCCGACCAAAAAATCAAAAAAGACGGGTCAGGCCAGTCGCCTGAGCTGACCTTTGTTGAAAACCCAGACATTTTGGCCGCCGTGGCCCAGTCGGCTGCGGCACAACAGGGCAAATTGTTTTGCGTCGGCTTTGCCGCAGAAAGCCATGACCTTTTGACCCATGCAACGGCCAAGCGCGAGCGCAAACAGGTGCCCCTGCTGGTGGGCAACATCGGTCCAGCGACCTTCGGGCAAGACGACAACGCCTTGCTCTTGGTGGACGCCCACGGTGCCCGCGAATTGCCGCACGCCAGCAAGCAGGTGCTGGCCATTCAACTCATTGAAGACATAGCCCAGCGTCTGGGCGGAGCACCAACATGACCATGGACATCGACGTCAAGATACTCGATCCGCGCATGGCCGCGCAATTGCCTGCCTATGCCACGTCCGGCAGTGCGGGCCTTGACCTGCGTGCTTGTCTGGACGCGCCATTGACCTTGCTGCCCAACGCCTGGCAGCTGGTGCCTACAGGCATGGCCATTCACCTCAAGGACCCAGGCTACGCGGCCATGTTGCTGCCACGCTCTGGCTTGGGCCACAAGCATGGGATTGTCTTGGGCAATTTGGTCGGTTTGATCGACAGCGATTACCAAGGCCAGCTCATGGTCAGCTGCTGGAACCGCAGCGAAGTGGCGTTCACCATCGAGCCTTTGGAGCGTATCGCGCAAATGGTCATCGTCCCGGTGGTGCAGGCCAAATTCCGAGTGGTGACCGAGTTCGATGCGGCCACCGAACGCGGTGAAGGTGGTTACGGCTCGACAGGCAAAAAATAAGCGCCGGTCAAGGCGCTGTGAAAGAGGTCAGTGCAGGGTAGACCCACTGGGCATGCCTTCATCCCTCACCTCGATTTTGAAAAATCCCGTGCCGCAGCTGCCGCTGCCGACTTCGGCCTCAGTCGGCTCGCGCACCGATTCGACTTTCAGGTGCAAGCGCAGCGCAATGCCCGACAGCGGGTGGTTGCCGTCGAGCACCACATGCTCGGGGTAGATTTCGGTGACGGTGTAGAGCACGTTGCGTGGTGCGTCGGGGTGGCAGCCTTTGGGCAGGGCCGTGCCTTCGATCGTGAGGCCGGGCTCCAAGCCCTCGGGAAAGAGGGCCAGTGGCTCCAGAAACAGCAGGTTTTCATCGAAGTCGCCAAAGGCATCTTCGGGTTCCAGGTGCAGGTCGACCTTTGCACCGCGTTCGTGGCCTTGCAGGGCTTCCTCGATCTTGGGCAACAGGTCTTGGCCGCCGATGAAAAATTCAACGGGCTCGTCCAAGGTGTCCAGAACTTCGCCCAGCGTGTCTTTGAGTGTCCAGGTCAGTGCGACCACAGAAGGTGTCTTGATTTCCATACGACAATTGTCGCAGTTTGGAAGCTTGTTTTTGCTCGCCTTGTCTTTGAGCGAGGTCATTTTGGCACTTGCCACGGGATCCACGATGAACATAGAAAAACCACTGACCCTCCTTGGCGGCCTGAGCCCCAGTCAATTCATGAAGCGCCATTGGCAAAAAAAACCTTTAGTGGTGCGCCAGGCTATCCCGGGTTTTGTGCCCTGCGTGGGCCGTGCCGACTTGGTGGCTCTGGCGGGGCAAGAGGGTGTGGAATCTCGTTTGATCGTGGATTCGCCCAAGGGCTGGAAGATGAAACACGGACCATTTTCCAAGCGCAGCTTGCCGCCTTTTAGCCAAAAGAAGTGGACCTTTTTGGTACAAGGGGTCGATTTGCACGACGACGGCGTGCACGCTTTGTTGCAACAGTTTCGGTTTGTGCCCGATGCCAGATTGGACGATGTGATGGTCAGTTATGCGACCGACGGCGGCGGCGTGGGGCCCCACTTTGACAGTTATGACGTGTTTTTGTTGCAAGCCCATGGCCAGCGCCGCTGGCGCATTGGCCGCAACAAAGACCTGAGTCTGCAGCCGGGCGTGCCGCTCAAGATATTGCAAAACTTTGAAGCCGAAGAGGAGTTCGTGCTCAACCCTGGCGACATGCTGTACCTGCCGCCTAAATATGCGCACGAGGGTGTGGCCGAGGGGGAGTGCATGACCTGGTCGATCGGCTTTCGGGCACCACAAGAGGGCGAATTGGCTCGAGAGTTACTGCTCGGTCTGGCCGATGAGGCCTTTGAAGGTTTGGGTCATACGCTTTACCGTGACCCCAAACAATTGGCCGTGGTGAATGCCGCTGCTATTCCACCGTCTTTGGCATGCTTCGCACGGCAAGTGATCGATAAAGCGCTTCAAAACCCGCGTTTGTTAGACAGTTTGCTGGGCGAGTCGCTGACTGAGCCCAAAGCTCAGATCTGGTTTGAGAGCACAGATGTGGCGGCCGATATGTCTGGCGGTGTGCAACTCGATCGGCGCACCAAAATGATGTACGACGATCAGCATGTCTTCATCAATGGCGAGTCTTTCAAAGTCGGCGGGAAAGATGCGGGTGTTTTGCGAATTTTGGCCGACGATCGCTGCATTTCGGGTGCTCAAGTCAAAAAATTGAGTGCGGATGCACAGGAGGCATTGCTCGATTGGGCTTCCGAGGGTTGGTTGCGTGCACGCTGACACCTGGCATTTGCCGTTGACTTTCGTCCCTTTTGGCCTTGTCGAGCATAGCCCTGCATAAATTAGGGAAAACGCTATAATCTGCGGCTGGGTAAAAAGAGCTCGAGTGCTTTTGACCTGGTTTGGATGGCATCCCCGCCATCCGAGCAATTTCCGGAAATTGTTTTCTCATTCTCACATTAGGAAAATCAAAATGAACAAGTCCCTCGTTCTGACCGCCATCATCGCTGCTGCTGCTTTGTCTGCTTGCGGTAAAAAAGAAGAAGCCGCTGCTCCAGCCGCCCCTGCGCCTGCTGCTGCTCCAGCACCTGTTGCAGCTCCAGCTCCTGCTGATGCTGCTCCTGCTGCAGCGCCAGCCGCCGCTCCTGCAGCCGGTGCACCTGCTGCCGCTCCTGCGGCTGCCCCAGCTGCTCCAGCCGCCAAGTAAAGCGCTCACCTCCCCGGTGCAAACCGGGGTGGCCAACAAAAAACCCCGCATTGCGGGGTTTTTTGTTGGTTGAAGCGATTTCAGCGCAGTTCCGTCGCCAGCAATTTGAGGATGCGATCGGCCTCGCCGGATTGCTCTGGCTGACCGCTGGCATTCAGCACACGGATCAGTGTTTGACCAGTGGCCGAGGCGCTCAGGCTGATCGTGTACTTGGCCAAGACACTTTGCTCTTTTTTGCTGGTGAAGAGTCTGGAGATAAAGCCGGTTTCCTGTTTGCCGCTTTGTGGCGCAACGTAGCGCACAAAGTAGCGTCCAGCAGCCATGTCGCGGTCTTCGACGGTGAATCCACTTCGGTCGAGGGCAACGCCTGTACGGCGCCATGCACGGTCGAGTGCCTCGTTCAGGCTGATGGTAGGTTGACCATCGATCATGCTCACTGGCGTTCCTGCTGCGCCCTTGGGCGTTGCTGCGGCTGCAGTACTGGCTTCTTGGGGGGATGTTCCCAGTTTGACCATCAACCGACGCAAGAACTCAATTTCCAGTTCGGGGTCGCTGGGCCTGGCTTGCCAAATCGTGCGGTCTTTTTGCGCAGTGGCATAGTTTTCTACCATGCCGCGGTGGGTGATGAAAATCTCGACCTCGCCTTTGGCATTGCGCTCAACGCGTGTTCTGTATTTGTCGCGCTCGCCTGTGGAGTAGAGCGAGTCGAGCACCCTGCCCAAGGTTTTGCGAATGAAGTCCTGCGGCAACTTGGCCCTGTTTTCGGCCCAGTCGGTCTCCATGATGCCCAGCTCAGGGGAGTCGGTGGTCAAAGGAAAACCGTTGGCCGTCCAAAATTCGCGCAATGCGGTCCAAACCTGGTCTGCGGGTATGGCCGCTACCAGCCAGCGTTGGTCGCCTTGGCGCTCCATTTTGACTTTGCCCACGGCGTTGGAAGCTGTTCCGGCATCGGCTACTCGGGTGCTGGCGCCTTGAAAGCCTGCTGCTGTGGCCGAGGTGCTTTCAAAAGCAAAACGGGACTCTCTGCGCAGTTGTGTCAGGTCGGGTGGTATCTCCAAGGTAGGTGCTTTTACGGCACTTTTGTAGTCGATCTTGTCTTCCTTCAAGACCGAGCAGGCGCTGAGAGCTGCTGTGATGGTCAATACGGTGACCGTGCGCAGAAAGGGGAATTGGGCCAATGAGGCGATGGTGGCGTTGTTCACAAACATCCTTGGGGTGTATCAGATCAGTCTGCTGGCTTTGAGGGCCGCTTCAACCAGAGGTTGTTGGGATTCAGACAAAACGGTCATGGGCAGTCGCAGCTTGGGGCCGCACAGCCCCATGCGTTGCATGGCCCATTTGACCGGTATGGGGTTGGCTTCAACAAACAGGTTTTTATGCACGGGCAGAAGCTGAAATTGGATACGCATGGCCTCTTGGACCTTGCCTTGGGTGGCTGCGACGCACAGCTCGTGCATCAGACGCGGCGCCACGTTGGCGGTCACGCTGATATTGCCAGCGCCGCCACAGAGCATCAGCGCTACCGCGGTGGCATCGTCGCCCGAAAAAACAGCAAAGTGTTTGGGAACATCACGGATCAGCCACTGTGCGCGTTCAATGTTGCTGGTGGCTTCTTTGATGCCAATGATGCCGGGCACCTGTGCGAGGCGAAGGACGGTGTCATGCTGCAGATCGGCGACGGTGCGACCAGGCACGTTGTAAAGGATCACAGGCAAGCCGGGTACAGCTTCGGCAATCGCCTTGAAGTGTTGGTACAAGCCTTCTTGGGTCGGCTTGTTGTAATAGGGCACCACTTGCAGCTGCGCGTCGGCACCGACTTTCTGGGCAAACTTGGCCAACTCGATGGCTTCTGCTGTGGAGTTCGCACCGCAGCCGGCAATGATGGGGATGCGTTTGGCGGCCTGCTCGACCGAAACTCGGATGATTTCACAGTGTTCTTCCACCGTGACCGTGGGGGATTCGCCCGAGGTTCCTACAACCACGATGGCGTCTGTGCCTTCTGCGATGTGCCAATCGATCAGTTTGCGCAAAGTGGCGTAGTCCACTTGGCCGTCATCGAGCATGGGGGTGATCAAGGCAGGAATGCTGCCATGGATGGGGCGGAAGTCGGTGGTCATGTCAGGCGTTTCTGATCAGGAAAAGAACCCATTCTAACGAGTGCACAGGACCAGGATTCTGGATGAGATGCCCCGGGCTTGGGGTCGCGGGGCTAGACTTGCAAAGCCCTTTGAAGCCGACTTTTCAAGGAAGGCTGAGGAGCCAGCGGGTGCTGTCGGTCAGTGAGGCTGGAAGTACGGCCACGATGCGTTGAACAAATCGATCGGGCGATGGCTCAAAACCATCCTCATAGGCCACGGTGCGTAAACCTGCCGTGGCGCTCAACAGCTCACCAGGCTGTAGCAAAAAATCTGGCCTAGAGGGTTTGCCTACCGTTTCGTTGCCTGCCGCAAAAGTTTCGTACACCAAGACGCCACCCGGTGCGAGGCTTTGCACAATGATAGGCAGCAAAGGGCGCCAAAGGTAATGGGTCACAACGATGGCGCCAAAAGTTTGTCCTATAAAGGGCCAAGGTCCGTGTTCAATGTCGGCACAGGTGACTGTGCCATGCACTTGGGCCAAAGCCAGGGCTTCTGGATTGCGGTCTACGCCGTGGACGGTGTGACCTTGCTCTGCCAGCCAGCGCATGTGGCGGCCAGCGCCGCATGCCACGTCGAGAATGGTGCTGTGGGGAGGAATCAGATGGGCCCAGCGTTGTAGCCAAGCCGAGGGTTTTTCGGTGCCGTGCATGCTGTTGGGTGCTTGAAGTTAAAAACAGGACCACAGCTGTTCGGACAGCATGATGACCACATCGGGTTGGCTATAAAGCCAAAAACACAGACCCAAAGCCAATGCCCCAAGCCCGAGAAGGGTCTGCCGCTTGCTCATGCTGGCAAAGGCGCTTTTCGCGCAATGGGACTCTCGCGCACGGGCAGGTTCACCAAGGCTGCAAAAATACCCAAGGCGATCGCCAAATACCAAACGATGTTGTAGCTTCCAGTCTTGTCATACAGATAGCCGCCCAACCAAACCCCCATGAAAGAGCCAGTTTGGTGGCTGAAGAAGATGAAGCCGCTGAGCATGGACAAGTGGGCGACCCCAAAAATTTGAGCTACTGCAGCATTGGTGGGCGGTATGGTGGAGAGCCACAACAAACCCATCACCGCCGAGAAAAGATAAACGCTGGTGGGGGTGAGTGGGGCCAGCAAGAACAAAACGATGGCCACTGAGCGGGCGGCATAAATAAAAGCCAAGATGTTTTTCTTGGCCATTTTTTGCCCCAAACTGCCCGCAATGTAGGTGCCAAAGACATTGAACAGGCCAATCAGCGCCAGAGCGTAACTGGCCACTTGGGGGGCAAGGCCATGGTCTTTCAAATAGCTGGGCATGTGCACGCCAATAAAAACGACTTGGAAACCACAAACAAAATAACCCGCCATCAACAACTGAAAGCTGGGGTATTTGAAGGCTTCTTTCAGCGCTTGGCCAATAGTCTGGTCACGCTGGATTTGGCCCGGGGCGCTCAGGGCTGGCTCGCGCAGACCCCATGCAAGTGGCACGATCAGCAAGGTCGCTGCTGCCAAAATCACCAAAGCAGTTTGCCAGCCGGCTTGGCTGATGAGCAAGCCTTCGACAGGGACCATTAAAAATTGGCCAAAACTGCCGGCTGCCGCCGCTACGCCCATGGCCCAAGAACGCCGCTCGGTGGGTACGTTGCGGCCAATGACGCCATAAATCACGGCATAGGTGGTGCCCGCTTGGGCTGTGCCAATGATCACGCCGGTGAACAAGGCGAAAACCCAAGGGTCTGTGGCCCAAGCCATGCCCAAAAGACCCACGCTGTAAATCACGGCACCCAATGCAATCACCCTGAAGGCACCGAACTTGTCGGCCACCATGCCTGCAAAAATGCCCATGAAGCCCCAAGACAGGTTTTGAATGGCCATGGCAAAGCCAAATTCTTGACGCCCCCAGCCTTGGGCCTGGGTAATGGGCTGCAACCACAGGCCAAAGCCGTGGCGAATGCCCATGGACAAAGTGACAATGGCGGCGCCGCAGAGCAGCACTTGAGTCAATGAAAGGGGTTTGTGTTGCATCGTGAGACTTTAACCAATACTGCAAAGAACGGGTGTCACTTCGGAACGCTCAGTTGATAGAAGTCACAGATGGCCTGCCATGCGGCTTCGGGGGTGTCTACGTAATGGAATAAATGCAGGTCACTTGGCGAGATCGTGCCTTCTTCGATCAGCACATCCATGTTGACCAGGCTTTTCCAGAACGCCGTGCCAAACAACAAGATGGGCACTGGGCTGGCTTTGCGGGTTTGCACCAAGGTCATGACTTCAAACAATTCGTCCAGCGTGCCAAATCCCCCGGGAAAGGCTACCAAAGCTTTGGCCCGCATCATGAAATGCATTTTTCGCAGGGCAAAGTAGTGGAACTTGAAGCTCAGTTCGGGCGTGACGTAAGGGTTGGGGTTTTGCTCATGGGGCAGGGCGATGTTGAGTGCCACCGAGGGTGCGCCGGCCTCTTGTGCGCCCCGGTTGGCCGCTTCCATGATGCCGGGGCCGCCGCCTGTGCAAATGAAAAGTTGTTCCGCCTTGGGCAGACAAGAGCATGACTGCGCCACCAAATGCGCAAATACACGGGCGTTTTCATAGTGTTCCGCGTTGCGCACCTGGGCCTGGGCTTTGGCGATGTCTTGCGCTTGGCCGCTTTGCTGTGCGATCTGCAGTTGGGCTTGGGCGGCAGCACGATCGACAAATCGGGCACTGCCAAACACCACCACCGTGTGCTCGATGCCCGCTTCGGCTTGGGCCAGGTCGGGTTTGAGCATTTCAAGCTGAAAGCGGATGCCCCGGGTTTCGCGGCGCAGCAAAAACTCGGGGTCGGCAAAGGCCAGGCGGTGCGCCTCGGGCTCCAGCCAGTCGCTGCTTTTGCCCTCAGCCTGCAAGTCGGCCCAAGCATGAGGGAGAGAGGGTTCTTTGAGGTTTTGAGTGCTTTGCATGGATCTGATTGTGCATCGGCCGCAGTACACGCAAACGCCCATGAAAAAAGCCCCTTGCGGGGCTTTCACGGAGGGCTTGATCGGAAGATCAGACGCGCTTGCGGTATTCGCCAGTGCGGGTGTCGATTTCGATCTTGTCGCCCTGGCTCACGAACAAAGGCACGGGCACTTCCATGCCGGTGGCGATCTTGGCAGGCTTGAGCACTTTGCCGGAGGTGTCGCCTTTGACGGCGGGCTCAGTCCAAGTGATCTCGCGCACCACGCTGGTGGGCAACTCAACCGAGATGGCTTTCTCGTTGTAGAACACCACTTCGAGTTCCATGCCGTCTTCGAGGTAGTTCAGGGCGTCGCCCATGTTGGTGGCTTCGACTTCGTACTGGTTGAAATCGGTGTCCATGCAGACGTACATGGGGTCAGCGAAGTAAGAGTAGGTGCACTCTTTTTTGTCCAAAATGACCTGGTCCATCTTGTCATCGGCGCGGAAAACCACTTCGGTGCCGAAGTTGGCGATCAGGCTTTTGAGCTTCATGCGCACGGTGGAGGTGCCACGACCGCCACGCTGGTATTCGGTACGCAGGACGACCATGGGGTCTTTGCCGTGCATGATGACGTTGCCGACGCGGATTTCTTGAGCGGTTTTCATAGGAATTGAGTCTGAAATGAAAGGGGGTGGCTTGCAGCCAAGCCCGCTATTCTAACCTGCGAGGGCCCGGTTTGGGTCTGGAAGCGGGTTCTGCAGTCAATCCCGCGCCGTCAGTCCATGGGCCAGAGCGCCCAGCGCAATGCCGCACAAAGCCCACAAGTCATTGGATGGGTGTGGGTCCTGAGGCCATCTCGATCAACTGGCTGGTCAGGGGTCTTTGTCCAAGCAGTCTCTCGCGTGCGGCTTGAACAGTTCGGTTCCAGCTGCTCAGGCTGCTTGCACTGGGCACAGGCCATTCGCCCTGAGCAAGTCCGTTCCAGATCCGGTGCGCGGCACTCAGGTCCTGTGGCGCTTGCATCCAATCTAAAAACGCCTCCAGCTTGGCGTGGTGCGCGTTGTCGTCCTGGGGATAGATGTGCCAGATGAAGGGTTGCCCTGCCCAGAGCGCCCGAACCAGCGAGTCTTCGCCGCGCACAAAGTTGAGGTCGCAGGCCCAGAGCATCTCGTCGAAGCCGTTTTGCTCGGTGTAGGGCAGGGCGCTCCAACTGGGGTGAACGGGCATGTGGGCCAGCGCTTGTTGAACCGCCGCCAGCGGGCGGCCGGGTGTGACCAGCAGGTGGTGGGGGGTGCCCACCAAATCCGTCAGCAGCAGGGGCAGGGCGGCGGGTTCGTAGCAGAACAGGCTGATCAGCAGGCCGCCAGGGGCCAGGTTCGGGGCGTGTTTTTGGCGCCAACTGGTGCGGTTCAATTGCTGTTGCCGTTCCAGCAAGTCGTTTTCGCGCAGCAGGCCGCCGGTGTCGTGGGTGAAGCCAGGGTAAAGGAATGTTTTGGTCCAGCCCTTGGCCGGGCCGCTCATCACGGGCGAGGGCAGGCCGTGCATGCGGGGCACCCAGTCTTCGGCGCTCAGGTATTCGAGGTTGATCCAGTGGGGTTGCTGTCTGCGCGAGGCGACGGTACGCGCAACAAAGTGGGCCACAAACGCTTCAGGAAGTGTGCAGCCAAAGGCTTCGACCCACACATCTGCCGCAGGCATGGTTTGCAAGCTACCGGTTTGGCTGGCATCGGCCCACGGGCGTATGTCGATGCCTGGCTCCTTGTGGGCGGTGGGCGCCATCCAGGCGAGGGCCGAGGCATCGTCCACCCAAAGGCGCACGCGCTGGCCTGCATCACGCAACTGGCGCGACAGCCGCCAGCAAACGCCCAGGTCACCGTGGTTGTCGATGACGGTGCAGAAGATGTCCCAGAGTTGGCCAGTTTGCATGCGGCGATTGTCGCTGCTGTTTTCACAGACAATAGCCGCCATGTCGAAAGCCTATGATGAAGCACTGCTCGCACAAGTTGCCGCGCTGCCCGCCTTGCCGGGGGTTTACCGCTATTTCGATGCGCAGGGCAACGTGCTTTACGTGGGCAAGGCCAAGCAGCTCAAAAAGCGGGTGTCGAGCTATTTCCAGAAGGACCACGGCGGCACGCGCATTGGCCACATGGTCAGCAAGATCGCTCGCATGGAGACCACGGTGGTGCGCTCCGAGGCCGAGGCGCTGCTGCTCGAAAACAACCTGATCAAGACACTGAGTCCACGTTTCAACATTTTGTTTCGGGACGACAAGACTTACCCTTACCTCAAGCTCACGGGCGACGGCACGCTGTTTTTGAAGTCAGTCAAGGGCGCACCCGAGCCGCAAACATTTCCCCGCGTGGCCTATTACCGGGGTTCGGTTGAAAAAAAGCACCGTTATTTCGGGCCCTTTCCCAGTGCCTGGGCGGTCAAGGAGTCAATACAGCTGCTGCAAAAGGTGTTTCGCCTGCGCACTTGCGAAGACACGGTGTTTGCCAACCGCACCCGGCCTTGCCTGCTGTACCAGATCAAGCGGTGCTCAGGCCCGTGCGTCAACCTCATTACACCCGAGGCATATGCCGACGACGTTCAGCATGCCGAGCGTTTTTTGAAGGGCGAGACCCAAGCGCTGTTGCAAGAGATGGAGGCGCGGATGATGGCGCACGCTGAGCGCTTGGCCTTTGAGCAAGCGGCCGAGGTTCGCAACCAAATGACGGCTTTGTCTCGGGTGCTGCACCAGCAGTCGGTGGACACCGGCACCGACACCGATGTGGACATACTCGCCGTGCGGGTGCAGGGCGGACGCGCTTGCGTGAACCTGGCCATGGTGCGCGGCGGGCGGCATTTGGGCGATCGGGCTTATTTTCCGGCGCATGTGGAAGATGCCCATGCCTTGCAGGCCATGGATGATGACGAACAGCCCCAAGTGTCCGTGGAGCAGCAGGTGCTCGAAGCCTTTTTGGCGCAGCATTACATCGGCATTCCGGTGCCGGCTGCGCTGATCACCAGCGTGGCGGTGGAAAAAACCTTGCTGGCGGCCTTGTCGCAACAAGCGGGTTACCAAATCGCTGCTGTGCACAACCCGCGCGAGCAGCGTCGGGTGTGGTTGGAGATGAGCGAGAAAAACGCTGACATTAAACTGGCCCGCTTGCTGGCCGAGGAGGGCTCGCAACAGGCCCGCACGCGTGCGCTGGCCGATGCGCTGGATCTGGCCCCGGATGATCTGGACGCTTTGCATGTGGAGTGTTTTGACATTTCGCACACGGCGGGTGAGAACACCCAAGCTTCTTGTGTGGTGTTTCGTCAGCACAAGATGCAAAGCAGCGAATACCGCCGCTACAACATCGAGGGGATCACGCCGGGTGACGATTACGCGGCCATGCGCCAGGTGTTGATGCGCCGCTATGGCAAATTGGCCGAGGCTCTGCGTTCGGGTGAGGGAACTGCACGGCTGCCGGACTTGGTGCTGATCGACGGTGGCAAAGGGCAGGTGAGCATGGCCCGCGAAGTTTTCAGCGACCTGGGGCTGGACTTGTCGCGCATCGTGGGCGTGGAAAAGGGAGAGGGGCGCAAGGTGGGGCTGGAAGAGCTGGTGTTTGCCGACGGCCGCGAGAAGGTTTACCTGGGCAAAGACTCGGCCGCGCTGATGTTGGTGGCCCAAATTCGCGATGAGGCACACCGTTTTGCCATCACTGGCATGCGCGCGCAGCGCGCCAAGGTGCGCATGGGCGGCAGCAAGATCGAAGAGATTCCGGGCATTGGGCCGCGCAAACGGGCGCGGCTGTTGCAGCGATTTGGTGGCGTGCGCGGGGTCGAAGCGGCCAGTGTTGAAGACTTGGCCGGGGTGGAAGGCATCTCTTATGAGCTGGCCGAAAGCATTTACAACGCCTTGCACTGAAGCTTGAAATTTTGTCATCGGGCCTTAGTCCGGGCGTGCCACAATCAAGGCCATGTTTTTCACGATTCCCACGCTCATGACTTGGTCGCGCATCGTCGCGATTCCATTGATCATTGGCGTGTATTACCTGGACAGCCTGAAGGTCGAGACGCAAAACCTGATGGCCACGGTCATGTTTGTCTTGTTTGCCTGGACAGACTGGCTGGACGGGTTTTTGGCCCGCAAGCTCAACCAAACCTCGGCCTTTGGGGCTTTTTTGGACCCAGTGGCCGACAAGTTTCTGGTCTGTGCGGCTTTGCTGATCTTGGTGCACATGAACCGGGTGCATGTGCTGATCGCCTTGGTCATCATTGGCCGCGAAATCGCCATTTCTTCTTTGCGCGAGTGGATGGCCCAAATCGGCGCGGGCAAGAGCGTGGCGGTGCACATGGTGGGCAAGCTCAAAACCACGGTGCAGATGGTGGCCATTCCGTTCTTACTGTATGACGGGGTGTTGTTCGGTGTCATGGATACCCGCGATTGGGGTGCGGTACTGATTCTGCTGGCGGCCATTCTGACCATTTGGTCCATGGTTTATTACATGCAAAAAGCCTTGCCTGAGATACGAGCCCGCGTGAAATGACCCTCGCAGGCACTTCGGGCGCTTGGGTTAAAGCGATGCCCTTGGTGTTTGTGCTGATCTGGAGCACCGGTTTCATCGTGGCCCGCTACGGCATGCCCCACTCCCCGCCATTTTCCTTTTTACTGCTGCGATATGTCCTTTCTATGGCCTGCTTTTTGCCTTGGATTGTGTGGGCCAAAGTGCCATGGCCCCAGACGCGACAGCAGTGGTTCCACCTGTCGGTGACTGGAATATTGGTGCACGCTTTTTACTTGGGTGGCGTTTGGGCGGCCGTCAAGGCGGGCATGGGCTCTGGACTTTCTTCGCTGGTGGTCGGTATTCAGCCGGTGCTGACGGCTGTTTGGTTGTCCTGGATGTCCAAAGCTGCCCCAGCGGCTGACAGGGCCTCACTTGCCGTGACGTCTCGTCAATGGTTGGGATTGCTGCTGGGTTTCGTCGGTTTGTTGATGGTGGTCTGGCGCAAACTCACTATGCCCAGCCCCATGGACCATGTGACGACTGCCAACATGCTGTTCGCTCTGGGCGCTTTGCTGGCCATCACGGTGGGCACGCTTTACCAAAAACGTTTTGTTCAACCCTGTGATGTGCGCAGTGCCAACACAGTCCAGCTCATGGCGGCTGCGGTGGTCACGCTGCCGCTGGCGCTGCTAGAGCCCGAGGCCATGCGTTGGAATGATCAGTTGCTTGGGGCCTTGGCATGGTCGGTTCTGGGCTTGACTTTGGGGGGCAGTTCACTCTTTTACATTTTGATCCAGCGCGGCGCAGCGGCGGTGGTGACCAGTTTGCTGTATTTGGTCCCGCCCACCACGGCGGTGATGGCCTGGATGCTGTTTGGTGAAAGCATCACCGCCATGACCTTGGCGGGAACGGCACTCACGGCCTTGGGTGTGGGCTTGGTTGTCCGGTCACCTCGGTGAATGCATCGCCATTCACTTGTCTGTATTCTCTGTATTTTTAAAAAGGAAATACCCCATGACCCGACACCGTATTGCCGTGATTCCCGGGGACGGCATTGGCAAAGAAGTCATGCCTGAAGGCCTGCGCGTGATGGACACTGCAGCTCGCAAGTTCGGCATCGATTTGCAGTTTGACCATTTCGATTTTTCCAGCTGGGACTATTTTGAAAAGCATGGACAGATGCTGCCCGACAACTGGAAAGACCAGATTGGTGGCCACGATGCGCTTTATTTTGGCGCAGTTGGATGGCCCGACAAGATTGCTGACCACGTTTCTTTATGGGGTTCATTGCTGCTCTTTCGCCGAGAGTTTGACCAGTACATCAATTTGCGCCCAGCCCGCTTGATGCCCGGCATCATCGCGCCCGTGGTGCGACGCGATGGCAGCGCCCGTCAACCCGGCGAGATCGACATGTACATCGTGCGTGAAAACACCGAGGGCGAGTACTCCAGTATCGGTGGACGCATGTTCCCCGGTACCGAGCGAGAAATCGTGATGCAAGAGACTGTCATGTCCCGCATCGGTGTCGACCGAGTACTCAAATTTGCATTTGAATTGGCGCAGTCGCGCCCCAAGCAACACTTGACCAGCGCCACCAAGTCCAACGGCATCGCCATCACCATGCCCTATTGGGATGAGCGCGTGGCTGAAATGGCCAAGGCCTACCCGGGTGTGAGTGTCGACAAATTCCACATCGACATCCTCACCGCCCATTTTGTTCAGCGACCAGATTTTTTTGATGTCGTAGTCGCCAGCAATTTGTTCGGTGACATCTTGAGTGATTTAGGTCCTGCATGCACGGGCACCATTGGCATTGCGCCCAGTGCCAACCTCAACCCCGACCGCAAGTTCCCCTCTTTGTTTGAGCCTGTGCATGGTTCAGCCCCGGACATCGCGGGCAAAGGGGTGGCCAACCCGATCGGACAAATTTGGTGTGGCGCCATGATGCTGGAGTTTCTGGGTTACAAGGCCGCCCACGACGCGGTCTTAGGCGCCATTGAAAAAGTTCTGGCGGCAGGTCAGCATGCCCCCCGCACCCCAGATTTGGGCGGTCAAGCCAGCACTTCTGACGTGGGGCGCGCGATTTGTGAGGCTTTGTGAGTCTTCATCCAGCGCTGTTGCTCTCTTGCATCAAAAAAACTGCGACAGCGTATACGTGGCTTGATTTTCAAGGCTAGAATTCCCACCTTATTTGGTCCACCTGCCATTCAATGATCCACTCACAAGGTGGAAATTTGAACTCGGTGCACCAGTTGCTGAAGTGAAGTGCGCCGTTATGGTTTTTCCATGGAGGTTGCCATTTACAACCACGCCGTGTTGCACGGTCTTAACATCCAGAGGTTTTTTGTGAACAAAACTGAATTGATCGAACACATCGCCAAGCATGCCGATTTGTCCAAGGCTGCCGCTGGTCGCGCACTCGAAGCCACGATGGGCGCTGTCCGTACCACCCTGAAAAAAGGCGGCACGGTTTCTTTGGTGGGGTTTGGTACCTTCGCAGTGGGCAAGCGTGCCGCACGCACAGGCCGCAACCCACGCACTGGCGCTGCGATTAAAATCAAAAAAGCCAATGTGCCAAAGTTCCGTCCAGGCAAGGGTCTGAAGGACGCTTTGAACTGATAGACATTTGAGGGGGTGCTTAGCTCAGTTGGTAGAGCGGCTCCTTTACACGGAGTAGGTCGGCGGTTCGAGACCGTCAGCACCCACCACCTCATGAACAAAGGCGAACCCGTGGTTCGCCTTTTTTATTGATCAACCGAGACTTTGAATATGTTTGACGCCATTCGAAACAAATCCAGGATCCTGATGGGCGTGCTGGTCCTGCTGATCATTCCTTCATTTGTTTTATTTGGTGTTGAAGGCTACAACAACCGGGATGATCGCGGCGCCGTTGTCGCCCAAATCGGTGACTTGGAAATTACCCAGCAGCAATGGGATGCCATGCATCAACAAGAGGTGGACAAAATCCGTGCC
>NZ_JBBAPF010000027.1:0-40493 GCF_040400975.1 Limnohabitans sp.
ATAGACCCCGACCCTCGAAAACAGCCTAAATGGGGGTCAAAGTGTCGAACTCGGGGGCGCAGCTTCCCGAATCACTGCGCAGTGCGGTGCTGGGGAATGTCGGCACGATCATTTCTTTTCGGGTGGGTGCCGAAGACGCGCCGCTTTTGGCTCGTGAGTTCGCCCCTGTTTTCACTGCCACTGACTTCATGCACCTCCCGAACTATGAGATGTTCGTGAAGCTGCTGATCAAGGGGGAAGTGAGCCGGGGGTTTTCCGTTAACTCAACGAATATCTGCCCTCTCGTTCCTTGAAGGCTTCATTTCCACCTTCTAGCAAAACACAAACAGCTTCCCGTGTGCCCAATTTATCTGATTCATCATTAATATGCTCAAGCGAGCCAGATGAATAGGTGATTCTTGGATATTGTTGGTTTGATAGTCTCTCGGCGGTGGCGATAATAATTTGTTCTGCATCGGTTGCAACAACTAAATTGGGATTATGAGTTACAAGAATGATCTGACGTTTTTCTTTGGCACTTCGAATGTATGGAACCAGTTGTTGGTATATGGAGGAATTATCCAAGTTTCCTTCTGGTTGATCTATAATTAATGGACGGCGGTCATCTTCATCCATCAACAGATATAAGACCAATAGGGCAATGCCACGAGTTCCGGGTGACAAGTGCTCTAAGGATGTTCCACCATATTGAATTTTATATGTGGTTGTAATATGATCTAATGAATACATCCAATCAAAAAGATCAATCATCTTCAAGCTTGGCGAAGCTGTTTGATTCATGAAGTCAACAGGATTAATAATGTCGGTGAAATCTTCGAAGGCGGATTTTACTAATTTCAAATCGCCACTTTTCCATGCTGGAGCTAAATTTTCGGCAACAAATTTCTCAATTTCATCGCGTTTTGTAGAGGCTTGGCCTTTCCTTCCATCGTAGAACCTGGCGGACTTATCTAGCCACATTTTCACATCAACGTGATATCCTGCAAGAAGCTCGAAATTCATTTCAGCACCTGATATATTTAACTGTTCCTTCATTGGTGCATAAAGTTCTTTTAAGCCCGTCTCATCCTTTGATAGAACTTCAAAATATTTCAGATAGAGATTATTGCGCTCTTTGAGTTTGGTTTTGAGTAGTTTGGAAGTCTTTTCGTCCAAATCTACTATTTCGTTCGCTATTCTCTGTAGGGTTGCTTCTTGTGAGGCGATTTGCTTTTGCAGATCAATTAAACGTTTTTTATTTAGCTCGTCTTTTGTCAATGCATCCTGGTGCTCTTTGATTGTTGCGGAAATCTGTGCAAGCGTGGGTGATGTTTCATCTGTATTCGAACCATCAATGCCTTGCCGCGTCCGGATGGTATTGGAAATGGTTGAAATAATATTATTTAATTCATTTTCGACGGTTGCATTCCAAGTGGGTTGGAATAGATTCAACAGGTATTCGCTAATTTGAGATGGCGAATCATCTATGAGTTTCTTGATATCGTCAGTCGTTCGGGTTTTTACTGTTTGGTAACTTGTCAGTATCTCCTCAATTGCTCTTTTGTCTCTCGATAATTTGGCAATATCCTTTTCGATGAGGACTTTCTGAGTTTGAGCGTCTTCAAGCTTTTTAAGTACAGCTTGATCGGCGGCATTCGTGGCTTCAGGAAGCAGTTTTTTCAAATCTTGGATGTTTCCCTCGGTCTGCTTTTTGGTTGCTTCCTTTTGAGGGCGCAAACTTAGCATTGCATATAGTCTGTCAATCTCTCGATTTATGGAGGCTAATTCCCCGCGGATAGTATCCTTTTCTGTCTGCGATGCGCTTTCGCGCGCTTTTCTTAACTCATCAAAAGTTGAAAATCCTTCTTTATGAACCTCATCGAGCCGTGCAAAAACAACCTCTTCGATTGCTTGCTGTAGTTCGTTGCCTTCATGATCATCAGAGCAGAGTCGCTCTACAAAATCTTGTGATAAATATCTAACAAGTGGTCTTTGCACACTATGTGGTTTATCCAGCAATGTGCCAGAGCTTATTGAGCTGCCACCCCACGAAAGAGATACATTCATTCCTCTGAGATGCAATCTTCCTTTGGTAATGAATGATGAAGTTGAATTTACTTCATTTTGAACCCCTGAGGCAAAACCTAGCAAATCAGCAATAGCAGTTTTTCCGGCACCTTTTTCGCCAATAATTGCGACAAGATTGCTATTGAGAGAAATCTTCGTTTGATTGAACCATCCATTCGAGTTTGAAATGTTGATGGATTCAATTACCTTGCTCATATCCAAGGGCTGTGGCTTTGTCGGCCCAATATGGACTCTCGCATCTGGCTCCCACAATATTTGGCGGAGTCCTTCAAAGGTCGGGTCTGATTTAATCCAGCAATACCTGCTTTCATCCGGATTGAATAATTTATCGAGGTCATGCGCATCGGAGCCGTGAACACATGGCTTTAACGAGCCATACATTTCAATTATTTTTGATGATGAAATTCCTTCTTTTTTGCCTAGATAATATTCTCTATCATTTGGGTTTCCTGAGAATATAAAATGTGCGAATTTTAGTAATTCATCCCGGGTTGCAGAAAAACCATCTGTAGGCAATCCGCTGATGCCATCTTTGCCATTGGCAATTCCTATTAAAGAATTTTCTCTCAGCCAGCGATCACTCGAATGCCATCTCTTGATAACTTCGTATGACGGCTTGAATTGTTCGATTCCCAATTTATACGCAGCGTCATCATTTAGTGTGCTGTCCAAGACTTTGCCGAATTTAATTAATTCGTGGCGAACACAGCCGTAGGTTTGTTCTTTGTATTCAAATCGAAGTTGCTGTAATGAAGACTTAATTTTTTCAATATGATCCGGGTCTGTAGGATTTACGATAATATGTATATTTAATGCCTTGCCATCTTTTGTGGGTGGCAAAGATCGAAGTTCAATATTGGGTAAAATTAAGTCAATACTTCTCAAGCGTGGCTTAACTCGATCCTTCCATGTACAATATACTTTTTCATATCCATCAATTGTTAAATAATCAGTCACTCCGATGACTGAAATATTTTGTTGCTCTGCAACTTTTTCCAGTTCAGATATGTATGCTTCCCAAGCAATTCCGGGAAATGAACTGCCTAGTTTGCTTTCTGGGGTATGAACATGCAAGTCCCAACGTCTCCATTCGGAACCGTTTGGATATTTTGAATTTGCGAGATCATGTAATTTCATCATATTTATAGCTTACCAAATGAAAACTCAAAATGCCAATTAGAGCAATTGGCTTATTGTGAAATTTGAATACCACGCCGATACTGAATCGCTTCCGCCACATGCGCGGTTTCAATCACTTCAGTACCTGCAAGGTCTGCAATGGTGCGGGCCACTTTGAGCACCCGGTGATAGCTGCGCCCTGACCAACCCAGTTTGTCCATGGCGTTTCGCAGCAGTTTGTGAGCCGCATCGCTGGGCATGGCCAACTGATCGAGGTCACCCACCGACAGGGCTTGATTGGGTTTGCCTTGCCTGGCCATCTGCAAGGCGCGGGCGGTGGCCACACGGGCACGGATGGTGTCGCTGTTTTCTCCTGTGGGGCTGCTGGACAGCTCTGTGCTGGTGAGAGCGGGCACGGTGATCTGCATGTCAATGCGATCCAAAAGCGGTCCGGAAATCTTGCCCTGGTAACGGGCGATCTGGTCCGGGGTGCAGCGGCACAGTTTGGTCGGATGCCCCAGGTGTCCACACATGCAGGGATTCATGGCAGCCACCAGCTGAAAGGCACTTTCATAGCGCACCTGACGCGCTGCGCGTGAGATGGTGATGTGCCCGGACTCCAACGGTTCGCGCAAAGTCTCCAGCACCTTGCGGTCAAACTCAGGCAGTTCGTCTAAAAACAAAACACCTTCATGGGCGAGGCTGATTTCTCCGGGGCGTGGATTGCCTCCACCCCCCACCAGTGCCACCGCGCTGGCACTGTGATGCGGTGCCCGAAAAGGTCGGCACTTCCAGTCTGACAGCGCAAAGCCATTGCTGGAGAGCGAAAGCAAGGCCGCACTCGCCAAAGCCTCGGAGGTGGTCATGGGCGGGAGCAAGCCTGGCAGTCGCTGCGCCAGCATGGACTTGCCTGCACCGGGAGGCCCGACCATCAGCAGCGAGTGTTTACCTGCCGCGCAGATTTCAAGTGCCCGACGTGCCTCGCCTTGCCCGCGCACATCGCGCATGTCGGGGAAAGTGACTTCTTGCGCAGTGGGCGCAGCTTGGATGCATGAGAGTTTTTCTTCGGCACTGTCCGGCAAAAGGTGTGCACAAACCCTCAGCAAGTGCGTGGCCTCATACACCGCAAGACCATCCACTAGGGCGGCTTCGGTGGCACTGCCAGCAGGGAGAATCAAAGGGCGCTGTTCGTGTGCGCCCTCTTTGCTGATGGCATAGGCCATGGCCAGGGCACCCCGGATGGGACGCAAGTCGCCCGACAAAGACAGCTCGCCTGCATACTCATATTTCTCGGCTTCGGCCAAAGGCACTTGCCCACTGGCGGCCAAGATGCCGATGGCAATGGGAAGATCAAAACGACCTGATTCTTTGGGGAGGTCAGCTGGAGCCAGGTTCACCGTGATCCGCTTGTTGTGCGGAAACTCCAAATTACTATTCTGGAGTGCGGCCCGAACTCGGTCTTTGCTTTCGCGCACTTCAGTGTCAGGTAGGCCCACGATGGTGAAGCTGGGCAGGCCATTGGCCAGATGCACCTCCACCAGAACGGCAGGCGCAGACATGCCAGCGAGGGCACGGCTGCGGATGGTGGCGAGTGTCATGCCGCGTGACTCAGAGCATGCTCATTTGAAATGACTTGATGAAGTCGAATGCTCGGCCAGTCATTACGGCCCATGCAACTACAGTCAAAATGATGAGAAAAAAGCTGGCCGCCCTAGGTCTGAACGCTCGAAGCCTGTAGAGCACAGCACTGTTGCGAACATCTCCATTTGTTGCGGCGCTCCAGGCCACAAAAAAGCCCATCAAAAAATTAAGAAGGCAACTGATTGCCAGCAGGAGAGCAGCCACAAAATTTTGAATGAGGAGCTGCTTTCCAAAGTCGGTGAGAGCGAGCCAAAAATCTTTCCACCCCAACTGATGGCTCAGTTGAACAATTCTTGGGTCAAGGTAGTTATTGCTTTGCACAGCCAGAACGAATATTGCACAACCGAGGGATGCTCCAACGATGGTGCTTAAAACCCCGGCTTTACGGTCTGCATCGCCAAACAAAAAAACGAAAAGGGCGGCTACGAAGGGCGCGGCAGAGAGAAGCGCGGCAAACTTGATGTACAGGTAAATCTCAAAAGAATGTTTTGCAAACAGCCAAACGGAAATGGCAACTGCACTTCCTAGGGCAATGAGAAATCCAAGACCCTCTTCACCATTTGAATTTTTATTCTTGTCACCACTTCCACCGCTGCCACTGTTTTGGTTGTGGTTGTGAATTTCATTGCGAGTGATGGTGTTCCCATGCCCGACGACATTGTTGTCGCCATAGACACGAGCATCTTGATTGTTGTAGCTCACATGACTCTCCGACTAGACATGTGATAAATATAGCTATATATCGCTGCCAATGTAGAGGGGAACGTAAATTTTTCAGACGCTGTTCCCGCTGGTGCAGATATTCACTGCTTGGAAGATGTGCCCCTTGTTTTGATTCCCAGCACCTTGCACAGCGCCCGCTCAATCTCGGCCAAGTCATCAGCGCCCATGTCCGTGATGTAACCGGACAGCCGTGACTTGTCGATGGCGCGGATGTGTTCGGTGCGCACTTTGGAGCTGGCGCTCACAGACGGTGTAGCAATCAGGAGGGGAAACACGGCGGGTGTCTCGGTGGTGGTGAGCGGCAAGACCACCACGGTGCGGCGATGGTCGTTGATTTCTCGCACAGAGAGCACCACACACGGGCGGCGCTTTGCCATCTCAGACCCACGGGCTGGATCAAGCTGTGCCCAGTGAACTTGGCCACGCAAGATGGAATTCATGCGGCCACCGCCCGCGAGGCTTTGGGGGCCTTATCTTTGCGGACGGTCAGCTCTTTCAAGAAGCGCTTTTCATCGAACTCGTCACCACTCACGGCCTCATCTTCAAAAGCCAGCCAGTCAGTGTCTTCACTCTCATGCGTAGCTTCGAGCGAGGACAGACGCAGCGCTGCTTCTTCGAGTTCACGGCTTTCACGATCAAGCTCCCGGCGCACCAAGTCCACAACAAACTGATTGCGCTTGCGTGAAGGTGTGCAGGCGGCAAGACGCTGTGCGAGGTCTTCCGGTAGGCGAAGGGTGATTTGCAGTATTGATTTCATAGTGCCGCAAAGATATCATGTTTACCTTAATGGGGTCAAGAACATGGCTATGGAACACAAACGAGTCGGAATCTGGTTGCGGGTCTCCACCGAAGATCAGGTGAAAGGGGAGTCTTTGGAGGTGCACGAGCGCCGTGCCCGCTCCTATGCAGAAGCCAAAGGCTGGGAGGTGATGGAGGTGTACCGTCTGGAGGCGGTCTCCGGCAAAAGTGTCAGCGGCCACGAAGAAGCGAAGCGGATGCTGGTCGATGTACGCCGGGGTCACATCACGGGCCTCATCTTTTCCAAGCTTGCCCGCCTGTCCCGCAACAACCGCGAACTGCTGGAGTTCGCGGACATCTTCAAGACGTGCGGCGCTGACCTCATCTCTCTCGCTGAAGCGATCGATACCTCCACCCCCGCAGGGCGGCTTTTCTTTGGACTGCTTGCCAGCATGGCAACCTGGGAGCGCGAAGAGATCGCCTCACGGGTGGCGGCATCGGTGCCCATTCGCGCCAAGATGGGCAAGCCCTTGGGCGGACAAGCCCCCTATGGTTACCTTTATGAAAACAAAGTCTTGGTGATTGACGAGACAGAAGGGCCGATTCGGGCGCTCCTGTACACGCTCTACCGTGAGCATGGCCGCAAGAAGAAGGTGGCAAGTGTGCTCAATGAGCGCGGCTATCGGACACGAAACGGCAGCCCGTGGAGTGACACCACGGTCGAGCGCTTGCTGCGCGACCCAACCGCCAAAGGAAAAAAGCGCACCAACTACACCAAACAAACCACAAGCGGCGGTGCGTGGCAGCTCAAGCCGGAAAGCGAATGGGTGTATCAGGATGTTCCGGCTTTGGTGGACGAAGCGCTGTTTGATGAAGTTGTGGCAAGCTTGGATGCCAAAAAGCTATCCGGGAAACGCCAGCCGAAAACCCCCAAGCATCTCTTTGGGGGCTATACCTTTTGCGCCTGTGGTGACGGACGGCAAAAAATGTATGTGCTTTCAGGCACTGCCAAATACTGCTGCACGGCCTGCAAAAATAAGATTGGTACGGACACACTGGAGGCCATCTTTGCCGCTGAACTGCAAGGCTTTGTGTTCAGCAGCGAAGAAATCCGCCAGCATGAAAAAGCAGGGGAAGCGGAACTCACAGCCCTCTCCCAGCAGATCGAAACCCATGCCGACCTGCACAAGAAGGTGGAAGGCAAGCTCTCCGCACTCCTTGAACTCTATGAAGCCAAAGCCATCGACACAAGGGGCTTCAAAACCCGCTATGAGCCATTAGGGGCACAGCTAGAGCTTCTCTCCAAAGAGATCCCCCGCCTTGAAGGACGGCGGGATGCCTTGGTGCAGTCACTGCGCTCCCATGCGGCAGTGATTGCCGAAGCCGAAGGACTCTCTGACCGTTGGAGTAGTCTCGCCCATGACGAAAAGCGGGCCATTGTCGAAACCATTCTCGAACGCATCACGGTGGGAAAGTCAGATGTGGAAATCATCTTCGCTTTGTCCCCAGGAGGGAGCCTCCCTCCTACAACCTCCCTCGGAACTGATAACAAAAAGGCAACGCCGCCTCAGGGGTTCATGGCCGCGATCAATTGAAAGCGCGCCGGGAATTCGGCCCGCCGTGCGGCCCGGGCGATGGTGATGCTCCCGGTTTCCAGCGGCTCGCGCAGGGCTTCGAGGGCGGCGCGTGGGAATTCTGGCAACTCATCCAAAAACAGAACGCCGTGGTGGGCCAGCGAGATTTCTCCGGGGCGCGGTGGCGAACCGCCGCCCACCAAAGCCACGGCGCTGGCCGAGTGGTGCGGCTGACCTGTGGGGCGCTGGGCCCAGCGCGTCAAATCAAAGCGCCCCGTCAGACTGGCAATGGCGGCCGATTCCAGCGCTTGTTCGGTGGACATGGGCGGCAGCAAGCCTGCAAAACGTTGCGCCAACATGGACTTGCCCGAACCCGGTGGCCCCAGCATGAGCAGCGAATGGCCGCCGGCGGCGGCGATTTCCAGCACGCGCTTGATACCCGCTTGGCCTTTGACATCCGCCAGGTCGGCATAGCGCGGTGGTGCTGTGGGCGTGGTCGCGGCCATGCGTGCCCAGCCGTCGCTGGGCTCGGGCGGCGCTTCGTTCGACGGCGGTAAAAACTGCTGCACCACATCGAGTAAGTGGCGCGCCCTGAAGACTTCGGCATCAGGCACCAGCGCGGCTTCTTCGGCGCTGCCCGGTGGCAGCACCAGCCGGGTGCGCACTTTTTGTTGGCGCAGCACCAGGCTCATGGCCAAAGCGCCGCGCACCGGGCGCAGTTCGCCCGACAGCGACAACTCACCTGCAAATTCATAGCCCACCAGCTTGCTGGCATCGATCTGCCCACTGGCCGCCAAGATGCCCAGCGCGATGGGCAAGTCCAGACGGCCCGAGTCTTTGGGCAAGTCGGCTGGGGCCAGGTTGACGGTGATGCGCTGGTTGTGCGGAAAGTCGAGACCGCTGTTTTGCAAGGCCGATCGCACCCGCTCGCGGGCTTCTTTGACTTCCACGTCGGCCAAGCCGACCAACGTGAAGCTGGGCAGACCGTTGGCCATGTGCACCTCGACGGTGACCGCGGGCGCTTGCAGGCCGACCAAGGCGCGGCTGTGCACCAAACTGAGACTCATATGCCCTCCCTGCCCCGTATTGGTGCGCTTTATGTGCCCTGTCGCGCAGTCCGAACGCGCAGAACTTATTGAAATGTCATTCAAGCATGCACAGGCGCAGCGCGCACGGGGATAAGCCCGAATAGAGTGCCCACCCCAAGTTGGCACGCTCCCTGCTTTAACGGTTTGTCCTTTTTTTCACTTTTTGGAGTTCCACATGAAAAACATCCTCGTTCCTTCTTTGTTGGCTTTGTCTTTGTTGGGCGTGACCGGTGTGGCCCAAGCCCAAGCGGCCGAGAGCACCTTGTCCTTCAATGCGGGTGTTGTGTCTGACTACCGCTACCGCGGTATTTCCCAGTCGCGTCTGGAGCCAGCGGTGCAAGGCGGTTTTGATTACGCCGACATGAGTGGTTTCTATGTGGGCGCTTGGGGTTCGAGCATCAAGTGGATTCAAGACACAGGTACACAAAACAGCACAGCGGGTGTCAAAGGCTCCATGGAGTTGGACGTCTATGGCGGTTACAAGTGGGCTGTTGGCAGCGTGGCCTATGACGTGGGTGTCCTGCGTTATGAATACCTGCGCAACAACTTGCAAACTGTGCCTACTTTTGTAAACGCCAACACCACAGAAGTTTATGGCGCAGCCACCTATGGTGTCTTCACTGCGAAGTACTCGCACTCGTTGACCAACGTGTTCGGCAACGCCAACAGCAAAAACAGCTATTACCTTGATTTGAGTGCAGCCTTCGACATGGGCAATGGCTTCACCCTGACACCCCACATCGGGCGCCAAGTCATCAACAACAGCCCAGCGTTCTCTTACCACGATTACTCACTGACTTTGGCGAAGGATCTGGGT
This sequence comes from Limnohabitans sp., assembly GCF_040400975.1. Lineage (GTDB taxonomy): Bacteria > Pseudomonadota > Gammaproteobacteria > Burkholderiales > Burkholderiaceae_C > Limnohabitans_A. The sequence goes on from NZ_JBBAPF010000027.1 coordinate 9,768, forward strand.
AATGGTCTGACTGCGTCTTTGATGGCCGTGGGTACCAATGCAGGCAAAGACCAATACACCCTGGTCAACAAATACAACGGTAAAGACGCATTGGTCGTCGGCCTGAAGTACACCTTCTGATTTCACCCATTCAGATCAAGGAACCATCATGAAACTGGTGACCGCCATCATCAAACCCTTCAAGCTGGACGAAGTGCGTGAAGCACTTTCGGGCATCGGCGTGCAGGGCATCACCGTGACCGAAGTCAAAGGCTTTGGTCGTCAAAAGGGCCACACCGAGCTGTACCGTGGCGCGGAATACGTGGTCGACTTTTTGCCCAAAGTGAAGATCGAAGCCGCTGTGTCTGACGAACTCGTCGAGCGCGTCATCGAAGCCGTCGAAGCCGGTGCCCGCACCGGCAAGATCGGCGACGGCAAGATCTTTGTGTACGACCTCGAGCAAGTGGTTCGCATCCGCACCGGTGAAACCGGCGCAGAAGCCCTTTGATGCATCAGAAAGAGAGTCGACAAATGAAAAAACTACTCGCCACCCTGGCCTTGGGCCTGAGTTTGGGTCTCGGTGTGTTCGGCACGGCGTCTGTCGCCACCGCACAAACTGCCCCCGCAGCCGTCACGGCCCCTGCCGCTGAAGCCAAACCGGCCGATGCAGCACCCGCACCTGCAGCACCTGCTGCTGCAACGGCTGCGGCCGAAGCCGCGCCAGCACTCGTGCCCAACAAGGGCGATATCGCTTGGATGATGGTCGCAACCATCTTGGTCATCTTGATGGTCATTCCGGGCCTGGCCCTTTTCTATGGCGGCTTGGTGCGCAGCAAAAACATGCTGTCGGTGCTGATGCAGGTCGTGGTCACCTTCTCCATGATCACCGTGCTGTGGTTCATCTATGGCTACAGCCTGGCGTTCACCGAGGGCAATGCTTTCATCGGTGGCTTTGACCGCCTGTTCATGATGGGCATCTGGGACAACGCCGCGGGCACTTTTGCCAACGCCGCCACGTTCAGCAAGGGCGTTGTGATTCCTGAAATCACCTTCGCAGCCTTCCAGGCCACGTTCGCAGGCATCACTTGCGCACTGATCGTGGGTGCCTTCGCTGAGCGCATCAAGTTCTCTGCTGTGCTCGCCTTCATGGTGCTGTGGTTCACTTTCAGCTACCTGCCTGTCGCGCACATGGTTTGGTTCTGGATGGGCCCTGATGCCTACACCGCCAAAGAAGTGGCCGATGAAATGACCTCCAAAGCTGGCCTGATCTGGCAGTGGGGTGCCCTGGACTTCGCGGGCGGCACGGTGGTGCACATCAACGCCGCTGTGGCGGGTCTGGTCGGTGCCTTCATGGTCGGCAAGCGCGTGGGTTATGGCCGTGAAGCCATGGCCCCCCACAGCCTGACTTTGACCATGGTGGGCGCGTCCTTGCTGTGGGTGGGCTGGTTCGGTTTCAACGCCGGCTCGGCGCTGGAAGCCAACGGTTTCGCGGCTCTCGCCTTCATCAACACTTTGGTCGCAACAGCTGGTGCTGTGCTGGCCTGGTGCGTGGGTGAAGCGTTGATGCGCGGCAAAGCCTCTATGTTGGGTGCAGCTTCGGGTGCGGTGGCCGGTCTGGTCGCCATCACGCCAGCCGCAGGCAACGTGGGCATCGGCGGCGGTCTGGTGATCGGCATCGTGGCAGGCTTTGCTTGCCTGTGGGGTGTGAACGGCCTCAAGAAGATGCTGGGTGCTGACGACTCTTTGGATGTGTTCGGCGTGCACGGCGTGGGCGGTATCGTCGGCGCTTTGTTGACCGGCGTGTTCAACTCGCCCGCTTTGGGTGGTCCGAGCGCTGTGGGTGATTGGGTCACCGTGGCCATGATCGCCCCAGACGCTTACTCCATCGCTGGACAAGTGTGGACCCAGGCCAAGGCCGTGTTGCTGACCATCGTCTGGTCGGGTGTGGTCTCGGTGGTCGCCTTCAAGATCGTTGACCTGACCATCGGTCTGCGTGTCACCGAAGAGGAAGAGCGCGAAGGTCTGGACATTGCCTCGCACGGTGAGTCGGCCTACCACGGCTAAATTCCGGACACTGCAAGTTTCATTGCAAACGGTGGCGCAAGCCACCCCCTCATCAGCCCGCAAAGCCTCGGCCTTGCGGGCTGTTTCTTTGGGGGGTGGCTCGGGCACAATGGATTTCATGCACGCACCTGCCTTGTTGACACCCACCTGGACCGCCATCACCACCGAGCCCGATGGCCTGGGCGAATCGCCCTTTTGGCACCCGCAAGAGCAGCGCCTGTACTGGGTAGACATCCCCGGCAGGCGCATCGCACGCGTGGCGGTGCAGGGCTTGCGGGTGCAAGGCCCTGTCGAGTACTGGCCTTTGACGCAAGAGCCGGGTTGCATTTCGCCCGTGCATGGCGGTGGCTTGGTCATGGCCTTGCGCGATGGCATTTACCGGGCGCGGGAATGGGGCGGCCTCTTGCATTTGTTGGCGGCAGCGCCCTACGACACGAGCAAGCAACGCTTCAACGACGGCAAGTGCGATGCCCAAGGCCGCTTTTGGGCGGGCAGCCTGTACGAGCCCAAAGACCAGGCGCTGGGCGCGCTGTACATGCTGGACGGCCAAGGACTGCACGCCATGGTGGGTGGTGAGAAAAATGGTGTGGTGACCGCCAACGGCCTGGCCTGGTCACTCGATGGCTGCACCGCCTACTGGGCCGACACCGCCGCGCACCAAGTGCGCGCTTTTGACTTTGACGCCGCCAGCGGCCAACTCTCCAACCCCCGCGTGTTCTACCAAGCCAGCCCTAAACCCGCAGGCTGGGCCTGGGGCAGCGCTGCGCCCTATGGCGGCAGACCCGACGGCGCGGCGGTAGACGCCGAGGGCTGTTACTGGTCCGCCCAATACGAAGGCGGACGCCTGCTGCGCATCGCACCCAACGGTCAAGTGCTGGCCGAAGTGCCCACTCCAGCCCTGTGCCCGACCATGCCCTGCTTTGGCGGCGCGGACCTGAAAACCTTGTTCATCACCACCGCCCGCCAAGGCCGCAGTGAGCAAGAGCTGGCGCAGTACCCCGGTTCGGGCTGCGTGTGGGCGATGCGGGTGGAGGTGGCGGGGGTGGCGTTGAATCGGTTTGGGTGGGGGTGAGGTGGCACTTTCGATACCTACCTGCTGAGACAAACTTACTGCTTTTTAAGAAGTGCGGGATAAGGGACTTGTGGTCTGAGCCTGCAAGACAGAACTCAGAAGCAGGAGCGATGCCGGGGATCAGACCAGAGAGATGTTTGATGTGTTAGCATCAAGCATCAAAATATCTGGAGATGAGATGAGAACCACCCTCGACATTGCGGACGACGTGCTTTTTGCAGCCAAAGAAATTGCCCAAAGAGAGAAAAAATCAATTGGGCAAGTCATGAGCGAGTTGGCGCGTAAAGCATTTGCAGTGGGGGCCTATCCACCGCAAATGGCTCAAGCCGTGCCCCACGTTTCAGAGCGTTTGGCCCGATACGGCATTAAGCCCTTGCCTTCTCGGGGCGCGGTCATCAGCAATGAGCTGATTGAACGCTTGCGCGATGCAGAGGGTGTTTGATGCGCGCGCTGTTTGACGTCAACGTGCTGATCGCATTGCATGACCGTGATCATGTTCACCATGTGCGTGCGGCCCAATGGTTTGAAGCACACATTCAACAAGGTTGGGCCACCTGTGCATTGACCCAAAACGGATTCCTTCGCATCATGGGCCAATCCGGGTACAGCAGCCCTCAACCCCTGTCGATGCTGGTCGGCATGTTGCAAAACTCCACGCGGACAGCACACCATGCCTTCTGGTCCGATGAGGTCAGCCTCTTGGACCCCCAGCAGTTTGAACATGGGCACATTCACAGCGCGAGGCAACTGACGGATTTGTACCTGTTGGCTTTGGCCGTCAAAAACCAAGGACGACTGGTGACGCTGGACCAGCGGATTCCGATCAGTGCCGTGCGCGGTGCCACCCCTGCACACCTTGTGGTGCTTTGAGTCGAGCAATTTCCCACAACCTGCCCGTTCAAAAAATTCACGCACGCGCCAGAGCGTGGGCGTTACCATCCTTGCCCATGGAAGCCCAACTCAATTCTCTCATCGATGCCGTGCGCCAAGCGGGTGCGGATGGCCGCGTGCTGCGTTTGCGCGGCGGCGGCAGCAAAGACTTTTGGGGCCAGAGCCTCACGGGCGAGGTGCTGGACACCCGGGCTTACCGGGGCATCGTGAGCTACGAGCCCAGTGAGTTGGTGGTCACTGCCCGGTGCGGCACGCCGCTGGCTGAGCTGGAAGCCGCCGTGGCCGAAAAAGGCCAGTGCTTGGCGTTTGAGCCACCGCATTTTGGTGAGGATGCCACCGTGGGCGGCATGGTGGCCGCAGGCCTGAGCGGCCCGGCCCGCGCCACCGCTGGCGCTGTGCGCGACTTTGTTTTGGGTGCGCGTTTCATCAACGGTTTAGGCGAGCACCTGACCTTTGGCGGCCAGGTCATGAAAAACGTGGCCGGTTACGACGTGAGCCGCCTGATGGCCGGCAGCTGGGGCACGCTGGGCTTGATCACTGAGGTCAGCCTCAAGGTCTTGCCTGTGGCACCGGCAGAAGCCACGCTGATGATCGCGGGTTTGGCCCAAGGCACGTCGCTCGATTTGTTGCACCGCTGGGGCGGTCAGCCTTTGCCCCTGAACGCCAGCGCTTGGGTGCGCGATTCCACCGCCCAGCCGGTGGCTGATTATTTGTTTGTGCGCCTGCGCGGTGCGATGGCGGCGGTGCAGTCGGCCACCGGCAAGATGGCTGCCGATGCCGTGGCTTTGGGCGCCCAAGTGCAAGCCATGGACAATGCCGAAGCCGCGCAAGACTGGCGTGCCAGCGCCGAGCAGTCGCTGGCGTTCTTTGATGCCCCCAATCCTGACGACTGCCTGTGGCGTCTGTCCGTGCCGCAAACTGCACCGGTTTTGGACTTGCCCTATGCCACCTACATTGAATGGCAAGGTGCCCAGCGCTGGCTGTGGGCACCGGCCACGGCGGCTGTGCCGCTGCGCGAGTTGGCGCATTCGGTGGGTGGCCACGCCACCCTGTTTCGTGCCAGCGCCGCACATGCCGAGCTGGACAAAGTCGTCGGTGTGAACACCCCGCTGGAGCCGGTGCAAGAACGCATCCAGCAGCAATTGCAAAAGCAGTTCGACCCCCAAGGCGTGTTCGCCACCGGTCGACTGCACCCCCTCTGAGCTCGGGACGAAAAACATGCAAACCAATCTCGCCCCCGAATACCAAAACACCCCCGACGGCCTAGAAGCCGAAGCCATTCTGCGCAAGTGTGTGCACTGCGGCTTTTGCACGGCCACTTGCCCCACCTACCAACTGCTGGGTGACGAGTTGGACGGCCCGCGTGGTCGCATTTATTTGATGAAGCAGGTGTTGGAGGGCGAAACACCCACCCGCAAAACCCAGCTGCACCTGGACCGGTGCCTGACCTGCCGCAACTGCGAAAGCACTTGCCCGAGCGGCGTGCAATACGGCCACCTGGTCGACATTGGCCGCAAGCTGGTGGACGCCAAAGTCGAGCGCCCCGTAGGCGAAAAAATGCTGCGCTGGGCGCTCAAAGAAGGCCTGCCTTCGCCCTTGTTTGCCCCGGCCATGAAGATGGGCCAGATGGTGCGCGGCCTGCTGCCCGAAAGCCTGAAAGCCAAAGTGCCTGCACCGCAAAATGCCAGTGCCTGGCCCACCGCGCAACATGCCCGCAAAGTGTTGATGTTGGCCGGCTGCGTGCAACCGAGCATGAGCCCCAACATCAACAGCGCCACCGCCCGCGTGCTGGACGCCGCAGGCATTCAAGCGGTGACTGCGCCCAAGGCCGGTTGCTGTGGCGCGCTCAAGTTCCACCTGAACGACCACGACGGCGGCAAGGACCACATGCGCGCCAACATCGACGCTTGGTGGCCGCTCGTCGAATCGGGCGATGTCGAGGCGATTGTGATGAACGCTTCGGGCTGCGGTGTGATGGTCAAAGACTACGGCCATGTGCTGAAAGACGACCCGCAGTACGCCGACAAAGCCGCCCGCATCGGCGCGCTGACCCGCGACTTGAGCGAGCTGCTGCCCGAGTTGGTGCCGCTGCTCCAAGCCAAGATCAAGCCCCAAGCCCTGCAAGCCGCAGGCCTGCAGGCCTACCACCCACCTTGCACCCTGCAACATGGCCAGCAACTTAAAGGCGGCGTGGAAAAGCACTTGGGCGATCTGGGTTTCAAAATCAAGGTCACGGCCAACGAGTCGCACCTTTGCTGCGGCTCGGCGGGCACCTACAGCGTGCTCAACCCCGATCTGTCCAAGCAATTGCGCGACCGCAAGCTGGGCCACCTGAACGCCCTGCAACCCCATGGCGTCATCAGCGCCAACATCGGCTGCATCACCCACCTGCAAAGCGGTAGCGGCTTGCCTGTGCGGCATTGGGTGGAGTTGTTGGATGAGGCGTTGAGTAGCGCTTTCTGATCGCGTCGATAAAGTCCTTTTTTCCATCCACCAAGACCAGCGCCCGAGCACGCCAAAATGCCCTCCCGGGTAGTATTCAGCAATGGATGGCAGACTGCGCGTGCAAAGCGTAAACAAAGGACTAGACGATGGCGATACCTTGGTTGATGGCGCTCAAAGTGATTCCCTGGGGCGATGTGATCGAACACGCGCCTTCGGTCCTCAAAGCCGCGCGCAAGCTGATGGACCGCCAACCCGCTCAGCCCTCTGGCGCAGCGGGCAACCCCGCCACCACCACGCCCGTCAGTGCTGTGCCCAGCTTGGGAGAACTCAAAAACGCCTTGATCGCCGCGCAAGGCCAGATCGAGCGCCAAGCCCAGACCCAGCGCGAACTCACCGAAACCTTGGCCGAGTTGGCCGAACAAAATGCGCGCCTGGTCAGTACCGTGGAAGTGCTTCGCTTGCGCACGCGGGTGTTGGTGTGGGCTGGTGCAGCGGTGCTGCTGTGGTTGGCCGTGCTGACTTGGTGGGCCTGAACGGGCTCAGATCCGCCTAGAGGCAGGCGCCACTGGCCTGCGTCGGTCAAGCCGCCAGTGCCGCCTCAATGTCTTTGGCGATTTTTTCTGGTGCGTCCTGCGGCGCGTAGCGCTTGATCACTCGCCCATCGCGCCCCACCAGAAATTTGGTGAAATTCCATTTGATGGCCTTGCTGCCCAAAATGCCGGGGGCTTCGGCCGAGAGCCATTGGTACAGGGGGTGGGCCCCGTCGCCGTTGACCTTGATCTTGCTCATCATCTGAAAGCTCACGCCGTAGTTCTTTTGGCAGAAGTTGGCAATTTGCGTGTCGTCACCCGGGTCTTGGCTGGCGAACTGGTTGCAAGGAAAGCCGAGCACGGTCAAGCCTTGGTCGGCGTAGGTTTTGTGCAACTTTTCCAGCCCTGTGAACTGGGGCGTGAAGCCGCAGGCGCTGGCGGTGTTGACAATCAGCATCACCTGACCCTTGTAGCGCGACAGGTGCACGGTTTGGTGGTCGATGCTTTGGGCTTCGAGGTCGTACAGGCTCATGGGGTGCTCTCCGGTGAGTGTGGGCAAAGATGACAAATAAACATCATGCCAGCGACAGCCCCTGACTGTGCAAGCTTGTTCAGTTGGCCTTGTGGCCCGGCCCGACGATGGACAGCAAAGCCGCCAGCAAGATCAAGGCCCCGCCGACAAGGGTGCGGCTGTCCCAGCTGGAGGCACTCAGCAGCACCGACGACACGCTGGCAAACAGCACCTCGGACAACATGACCAGCGCGGTGGTGTGGGCGGCCAGACCGGCGGCGCCGTATTGCAGCGCCAGGTTGCCCAGCAAAAACGAGAGGCTCAGCAGGGCCACCAAGGGCAACCAGCTCCAGCTGGGGGCCGTACCGGTTGCCACTACCCCTGTGGCCAATCCGACAATCGCCGCCAGCGTGGCCATGACCGCGCCACCGCCAAACATGGCCAGCGTGCGCGAGGAGCTGGGGCTGTCTTTGAGCTTGAGCAGCAAGGCGTTGGTGATGGCAAATGTCAGGCCGCCCATCAGGGCCAGCCCATCGGCCAGGCTTTCGGGCACGGGCCAAGGCGTTTCGGGGGTTTTGAGCACGATGAACAATCCGGCCAGCGCCAGCACCAGGCGCAGCAAGGCCATGGGGGTGGGTTTTTCACCCAGCAACCACCAGGCCACCAGTACCGACCATGCGGGCATCAAATAAAAAAGCAGCACCACGCGCACCACGTCGCCCACAGTCACGGCCCAGTTGAACCCCACATTGGTCAAGCCCGAGGCCAGCAGCAAGAGCCACAACCCGGGGTGGTTGCGCCAACTCAGAAGTTGCCCGCTGCGCCACAGCCACAAGGCGATGGACAAAAACACAAAGGCATAGACCAGCGCTGTGGCCCAAAGCGGGTGCAGGCCAAGGGCTTCGAGTTGTTTGAAGGGCCACCAGCACACGCCCCAAACAAAAGCGTTGAAGAGGAGCCCGGCAACTGCCAGACTTTTGGGGGAGATGTTGCCCATGGAAGGGCAGATCAGGAGGCGTCGCCTGAGGCTTTGGTGGCCGCCAGCGTGGCTTGGCGCTTGCGCCACCAGCGCAAGACCAGCCAGACGAGGCCGATGCCCAGCAGGGCAAAAATGCCATGCTGGAATTGGCGCAGCACGCCAAACATCCAGTCCCAGTTTTGCGCGCCAAAGTAACCCAGGTACACCCAGATCGGCACACTGATCAGTGCAGCAAAGCCGTCCATGAAGAACCAGGTAGAAAAGCTCACGCGTCGGCTCATGCCGGCCGAGAAAAACACAGGGGTGCGCAAACCGGGCAGAAAGCGGGCCACGAACATGACCCATTTGCCGTATTTTTCAAAAGCCTCTTGTGCGCTGGCAAAACGCGCGGGAGTGAGAACTTTGCGAAAACCAGGCAGTTTGGCAATGCGCTCGCCATACAGGCGGCCCAAAGTGAACATCAGGCCGTCACCGACCATCACGCCCGCCATGCCCACGGCAAACATGGTGTGCACATCGGCATGCCCCAGCCCTGCGATCACGCCGCCTGTGACCAAGGTCACATCCTCAGGAATGGGGACGCCAAAACCGCAAATGAGCAACATCACAAATACAGCCAAATAGCCGTATTGGGTGAAGATGGGCATCAAAAACTCAAAAACTTCCATGGATTTCAAGGTTTGGCCGCTTGAAAAACCCCTGGCGAAATGCAGGGGCACAGCAGCTTGCGCGCCAGTGTAAAGCATTTGTAAGCCCCTTCCAGACACGGGTCAGGCCGTTGTGGCCTCACGCCTTTCAGCCGAAATGACAGTGCGGATCGGGCCGCATATGGGGCCTGACTTTGCTGGCACACTTGCGTGTGTTCGTCAGTTTTGTTGCACAACCATGCCCCGTCCGATTCAAGCCACCATTCACCCTCAAGCCTTGCGCCACAACCTGAACCGGGTGCGCCTTGCGGCCTCCGATGCGCAAGTCTGGGCCGTGACCAAGGCCAATGCCTATGGGCATGGCATCGAGCGGGTGTTTGATGGCTTGCGTGGCGCCGACGGGTTTGCCCTGCTGGACTTGTCCGAGGCCCAGCGTGTACGTGCTTTGGGTTGGCGTGGCCCGATCTTGCTTTTGGAGGGGGTCTTTGAGGCGCGCGATCTTGAGTTGTGCTCGCGTCTGGACTTGTGGCATACAGTGCATTGCGACGAGCAAATCGACATGCTGGCGCTGCACAAGACGCATGAGCCGCACCGTGTTTTCTTGAAAATGAACTCCGGCATGAACCGACTGGGCTTTGCACCCCAGCGTTTTCGGTCGGCTTGGACGCGCTTGAATGCTTTGCCCCAGGTGGATGAGATCTCCCTCATGACCCATTTCAGCGATGCCGATGGCCCCAAGGGCATTGCCGAGCAAATGGCCCGATTTGCAGAGGCCACTCGCGACCTGCCCGGGGAGCGCAGTTTGAGCAACAGCGCAGCGACCTTGCGTCATGCGCAAGACGCCGCAGTGAAAGCCGATTGGATTCGCCCAGGCATTGCGGTGTACGGCAGTTCCCCCGACTTTCCCGCGCACAGCGCCGCCGATTGGGATTTGCAACCGGCCATGAGTTTGAATGCCCAAGTCATCGCGGTGCAGTCGCTCCAAGCGGGCGACACGGTGGGCTACGGCTCCAGTTTTGTGGCCGATCGGGCCATGCGCATCGGCGTGGTGGCCTGTGGTTATGCCGATGGTTACCCGCGCATCTGCCCCACGGGGACACCGGTGCTGGTCAATGGTCAGCGCGGGCGCACCGTGGGTCGGGTCAGCATGGACATGCTGACCGTGGATTTGAGTCCCTTTCCAGACGCAGGCATGGGCAGCGCTGTGACGCTGTGGGGCCAGTCAGCCCAAGGTGCGGTGCTGGCCATCGACGAGGTGGCTCAGGCCGCAGGCACGGTGGGTTATGAGTTGATGTGCGCCTTGGCGCTGCGTGTGCCAGTGGTGCTGGCCGACTGAAGGCTTGCTGTTCATGCCCCACCGCACACCGCTGCACCCCCATGACCAGCGTGCCTTGGTGGTGGCGCTGGTCTTGATCGTGATTTGGGGCGGCAACTTCACCCTCCAAAAGTACCTGTTTGACCTGATCACACCCGGCGGTTTCTTGTGGGCGCGTTACCTCATCATGCCCGTGTGTGCCTTGCTGCTGATGCGTTGGCGCATGGGCGCTTGGTTGCCCCCCTTGCCGCGCAAGGACTGGATGCACATGGCTTGGCTGGGGTTCATTGGTCACTCCCTGCATGTGGGCTTGGTGACTTATGGCATCCATTGGTCCACGGCGTTTTCCAGCTCGGTCATTTTGGCTTGCGGCCCGATTTTTACCTTGTTGATCTTGCGCATTCAGGGTTTGGAGCGTTTGACCGGCGCACAAATAGCGGGCGTGACGCTGGCTTTTGGCGGGGTCTTGATGTTTTTGTCTGACAAATTGCTGGGCGGCAACTGGCGGGCTGGCGGTGGGGACTTGGTGTTGCTCGTGGCGGCCTCTCTTTTTTCTTATTACACGGTGGCCGTGAAGCCTGTGATGCAAAGGCACGGCCCGGTCTTGACCATGGGCTATGCGACCTTGTTGGGCGGTTTGCCGGTCATGCTGTTGTCGCTGCCTGCGGGACTGGAGGCCAATTGGGCATTGCTCGATGTTTGGGCATGGGTGGGTTTGTTTTGGTCGGTGCTGGTTTCCGCCTTTTTGGGCTGGCTGGCTTGGGGCTGGATCAACACCGTGAGGGGGGTGGCCCGGTCTGCGCCCCTCATGTACCTGATGCCGCCCATGGCGGGCCTTTTCGCCTGGGCGCTGTCGGGCGAGGACTACACCTGGATCAAGATTGCCGGGGCGGGTGTGACCTTGCTGGGCGTGGCCTTGGCGCAATATGCCGGGCAAATCAAATGGCGGCTGCGCTGAGCGGGGCTGTTGCCATCACTTGAGCCAGGTGTCATAAGCGGTTTTGCAGATCAAGGCCAAGACCACGAAGATGAAGACTTGGCGCACAAAACCCGAGCCGTGCTTGAGCGCCAAACGCGTACCGATCAAGCTGCCAACGATGTTGGCCACTGCCATGGCCAATGCCAAGTGCCACCACACATGGCCTTGGTAAGCGAACAGCATGAGGGCTGAAAAATTGGTCGCTACGTTGATGAACTTTGCCGAGGCAGAGGCGTTCAAAAAGTCATAACCCAGCCAGCGCACATAGGCGAACACCAAAAAGCTGCCTGTGCCCGGGCCAAAAAACCCATCGTAAAACCCGATCGTCAAGCCGATGCTGGCGGCGATCCAGATCTCTTTTCGGCCGGTAAACCGTGGCGCGTGTTCGCGGCCCATGTCTTTTTTAGCCAGCGTGTAGACCAGCAAGATCACCAACATCACGGGCAGTGCTTTGCGAAACAAGGTGGGGTCCACCTGCGTGACCGCCCATGCCCCGAGCACCGAGCCCACCAGGCCCGCACCTGCTGCAGGGAGCAAGGAGCGCCAAGGCATCACCACCTTGCGGCTGTATTGGAGGGTGGCAAAAGCCGTGCCCCAAATGGATGCACTTTTGTTGGTGCCAAACAAAGTGGCGGGCGGTGCGCCTGGAAAGGTTGCAAACAATGCTGGAATCAAAATCAACCCGCCGCCGCCCACAATAGAGTCCACCAGCCCGGCCAAGAGCGAGGCCAAGGAAACAATCAATAATTCCATGTGGGGATTGTGTCATCGCAAGGGTGCAAAGCCTGTCGCACAGAGGCTGGGAAGCAGGCAAAAAAAAGCGCCGCTTGCGCGACGCTTAGAAAGTACACCTCGTTCGGATGTTGGTTGATGTTCGAGTTCTTCGGGGTTCGAGTTGTCTCCTCGGCCCTCAGGATGCAGATACTGCTGTGCACCGAGTTGTTGCAATGTAAGGGATGACGGGGGAGGTTTTTCTCAGGGATTTCCCGATACGGGGGTAAATCCCTGTTTTGACCGCTGGGCGCTTGGCGTCAGGCCGTCAGGGCGGTATCGGCCACGATCCATCTGGCCGCTTTTTCTGCCACCATCAGGGTGGGGCTGTTGGTGTTGCCGCTGGTGATGGTGGGCATGACACCGGCGTCGACCACGCGAAGACCCGCCACGCCCCGCACCTGCAGCCGCGCATTGACCACCGCCATTGGGTCGTCATCGCGCCCCATGCGGGTGGTGCCCACCGGGTGAAAGATGGTGCTGGCAATGTCGCCTGCCAGCTTGGCCAGATCTTCGTCGGTTTGGTACTGCACGCCGGGCTTGAACTCTTCGGGTGAGAAAGGCGCCATGGCCGTTTGCGCCATGATGCGGCGCGTGACGCGCAGGCTGTCGGCCGCCACTTGGCGGTCCTCTGGGGTGGCCAAGTAGTTGGGCGCGATGGCAGGGGCGTCTTCAAAATGGGGGGTTTTGATCTGGACGGTGCCCCGGCTGGTGGGGTTCAAATTGCACACACTGGCCGTGATGGCCGGAAAGCTGTGCAGGGGCTCGCCAAAGGCGTCTAGGCTCAGGGGCTGAACGTGGTACTGGATGTTGGGCCAGGTGCGGCCCGGATCGCTGCGGGTGAAGGCCCCCAACTGACTGGGCGCCATGCTCATGGGGCCTGTGCGCTGGAGGGCGTATTCGACCCCGATCTTTGCCTTTCCCCACAGGCTGTTGGCCAGGGTGTTGAGGGTGGTGGTGTTGCGCACTTTGTACACGGTTCGGATTTGCAAATGGTCTTGCAAGTTGGCGCCCACGCCCGGCAGATCGACCAACACGGGCACCCCTTTAGCCCGCAACAGTTCTGCTGGGCCAATGCCTGAGAGCTGCAAAATCTGCACCGAACCGATGCTGCCCGCGCTCAGGATCACCTCGGCTTCGGCGGTGACGTTGACGGTCTGAGCTTGGCGCAGCAATTTGGCGCCCACGCAGCGCATCCGGCCATCGGCTTGGGGTGCCAGTTGCAGGGCTTGCACCCGGGTTTCGGTCCACACGGTCAGGTTGGGGCGCTGCTGAGCGGGGCGCAGAAACGCCTTGGACGCATTCCAACGCCAACCGTCTTTTTGGTTTACCTCGAAATAACCCACGCCTTCGTTGTTGCCGCTGTTGAAGTCGGCCGTGGCCGGAATACCGGCCTGCACCGCCGCTTGGGCAAAGGCGTCCAACACATCCCAGCGCAAGCGCTGCTTTTCGATGCGCCACTCGCCACCATGGCCGTGCAATTGCGCATAGTCATCGCGCGAGCCGCCATGCTGGCGGGCAAATTCATGCGGCATCATGGCGTCAAGCTTGTGGTGGTTTTCGTGCGCTTTGAAATCTGACAAGCACTGTTGCCAGCGCCAAGCGTCGTCGCCTGTGACCTCGGCCCAATGTTCGTAGTCACGCGACTGGCCGCGCATGTAAATCATGCCGTTGATGCTGCTGCACCCGCCCAAAGCTTTGCCACGCGGGTAGCGCAGACTGCGACCGTTCAAGCCCTCGGCCGGTTCGGTCTGATACAGCCAGTCGGTGCGCGGGTTGCCAATGCAATACAAGTAACCCACCGGGATATGGATCCAGTGGTAATTGTCCTTTTTGCCCGCCTCCACCAGCAAGACCCGCTTGCTGGGGTCGGCACTCAGGCGATTGGCCAACAAGCATCCCGCCGTGCCCGCGCCGATGATGATGTAGTCGAAGCTGTTGTCGTTCATGGTTCTGACCTTGACTCCTCTGTTCACGATTGTGCACGCCAAGCAGCGCTCACAAGTTCATCACTTGGCGGTGGGCATCACAAATTCCGCACCTTTGCCGATGCTCTCGGGCCAGCGCTGCATGATGGACTTTTGCTTGGTGTAGAAACGCACACCTTCTTCGCCATACGCATGCATGTCACCAAACAGCGAGCGCTTCCAGCCGCCAAAGCCGTGCCATGCCATGGGCACCGGGATCGGCACGTTGATGCCAACCATGCCCACTTGGATGCGGCGCGAGAACTCGCGCGCCACGTTGCCGTCGCGGGTGAAGCAGCTCACGCCGTTGCCGAACTCGTGGTCGTTGATGATCTGCACCGCGGTGGCGAAGTCGGGCACGCGCACGCAACTCAAGACCGGGCCAAAGATTTCTTCTTTGTAGATCTTCATGTCGGTGGTGACGTGGTCGAACAGCGTGCCGCCGAGCCAAAAACCTTGTTCGCAACCGGCACCGGCTCGTGAGCCGTCAAACTCGCGGCCGTCGACCAAGAGCTTGGCGCCCTCGGCCACGCCTGCGTCGATGTAACCCTTGATCCGCTGACGCGCCGCGTCGGTCACGATGGGGCCCATCTCGGCGGCCAGGTTTTCACCGTTCAGCACTTGCAACGCTTTGGTGCGCTCGATCAGCTTGGGCAAGGTCTTGTCGGCCACATCGCCCACCAGCACGGCCACCGAGATCGCCATGCAGCGCTCACCGGCCGAGCCGTAGCCTGCGCCAATCAGCGCGTCCACGGTCTGGTCGATGTCGGCGTCGGGCATGACGACCAGGTGGTTTTTCGCGCCGCCCAAGGCCTGCACCCGCTTGCCGTGGTGCGCACCGGTCTCATAGATGTAGTTGGCAATCGGGGTGGAGCCGACGAAGCTGATGGCTTTCACGTCGGGGTGCTCCAGCAGCGCGTCCACGGCTTCTTTGTCGCCTTGCACCACGTTGAACACGCCGTCGGGCAAGCCGGCTTTTTTCATCAAGTCGGCGATGAACAGCGAAGGCGTTGGGTCGGTGGGGCTGGGCTTCAAGATGAAGGTGTTGCCGGCCGCGATGGCCACCGGGAACATCCACATGGGCACCATGACGGGGAAGTTAAACGGCGTGATGCCGGCCACCACGCCCAAAGGCTGGCGCAGCGTCCAGTTGTCGATGCCGGTGGAGACTTGGTCGGTGAAGTCGCCTTTGAGCAGCTGCGGAATGCCGGTGGCGAATTCGACGATGTCGATGCCGCGCGAGACCTCGCCCTGCGCGTCGGTGAACACCTTGCCGTGCTCGGCGGTGATCATGTGGGCCAGCTCGTCTTTGTGGGTGTTCAGCAGCTCGAGGAACTTGAACATCACGCGGGCGCGGCGCAGCGGCGGTGTGTCGTACCAAGCGGGGAAAGCGGCTTGCGCAGCGGCCACGGCTTGGGCCACTTCGGCGCGGTTGGCCAGCGCCACGTTGCCAGTCACAGCGCCCGTGGCGGGGTTGGTGACGCTCTGGCTGCGGCCCGAGGTGCCGGCGGCGACTTGGCCATTGATGTAGTGGCCGATGGGGGAAATGCTCATGAGGGACTCCGTATGTGAAAGTTTGCGTGCAGTGTAGGCACCGTCGCTCACCCTCGCAATGCCTCAAATCTGAATTGATTGTTCAAAATAGTGAACAATGCCTGCATGGAAGAGCAAAAAATCAACACACTCTGGACGCACCTGCACTGGTTGAGCGTGCTGGCGCAGCAAGGCAGTTACACAGCCGCTGCTGCACGCCTGGGCGTGAGCAAGGCCGCCATGAGCCAGCGCATTGCCGAGCTGGAGCGGGCGGCCAAGGTGACCCTGGTGCAGCGCACCACCCGCAGCTTGCGTTTGACCGAGGCGGGACAAAGGCTGGTCGACGAAACCCGCGCATCCTTTGAACAGATCGAGCAGAGCTTTGCCCAGGTGCGCGATCTGGCCGAGCAGCCCAGCGGCTTGTTGCGCGTCACGGCCCCGGTGGCGCTGGCCCGCCAACAACTGGTGCCGCTGTTCGCCGCTTTTTTGAAAGATTTTCCAGATGTTCGCATCGAGCTGGACCTGTCCGACCGCTTGAGTGCCTTGGCCACAGAAGGTTACGACCTGGCCATTCGCCACACCGCCCGCCCACCTGACACCCATGTGGCCTGGGCGCTGTGCGCCACCGAGTCGGTGTTGGTGGCCACCCGCGCTTACATCGGTCAATTTGGCGAACCGCAAAACCCGACCGAGCTGCAAGCCCACAACTGTCTGCATTACCCCCGCTCGCAAGACACCCCGGCCTGGACCTTCGAGCCGCGCCAGCCCTCAGGCGGGGGCGATCGCATCACGGTGCCCGTGAGTGGCCGCTTTGCCGCCAACAACAGCGAAGCCCTGCGCGAAGCGGCCTTGACCGGTGCAGGTATCGCCCTCCTGCCCGACTTCAGCGCCCAAGCCGAGTTGCGCAAGGGTCGGTTGGTACGCGTGTTGCCCGACTGGAAACCGGTGGGTGCCTTTGCCGAAACCATTTACGCCATCCGCCCCTACGCGCCCCATGTGCCCCGGGCCGTCGCAGCGCTGGTGGGTCATTTGAGGTCTGGGTTGGCACAGGGGTTTGGGGCCTAATGCCTATTTGGCGAGTGGCTTTAAGCAAACTTTGAAACTCTAAGCCGCTGTTCCTGAGCCGCCTAGAGAAACTCAATCGGATTCAGTCTGTAGCCAAGCAGGGATATCGCGTTGGCCGTGCAGCACGCGCCAAACATCGATGTGGTCCTCTTTTTCCATGTAAAAAACACCATGTGGGTAGCGGGTCAGCGGCCAAAACCGAAGACCTGGCAGGTGCAATTCGTGGGCGTACCGCGGAGATCCCGTGGCGGGGTGACGGCTGATGTGGGAATAAGCTTTTTCCAGGGCATCAATCAAACCGAGAGCAGCAGATGGTGCACCTTCGTCTAAATAGTAGGCAACAGCTTGGTCAACATCCCGAAGGGCCAATTCGCGTGGGATGACTGGCTTGGTTTTCACCGTGGTGAATGGGTCCGGATGGCTTGGTGAACCCGGTCACGCAAGCCGTCAAAGTAGGTCGCACTGACCGGTGCCGTGGGTGAGGAACTCGCACCGCTCAGGAGCAATTCACGCAATTGCAGTCGATCTTGGTCCTTGCGGATCAATTCACGGACGTACTCGCTGCTGGTGCCGTAGCCGCGTTGGCTGACTTGCAGATCCACGAAGGTCTTCAAGGCTTCAGGAAGGGAAATGTTCATGGTGCTCATGTGGAAAGCTTAGTGAGTTTGGCAAAAATTGGCAAGAGATACCATGCAGCTTTATCTCGGGCGCTCATATTGACCGCGTCAGCACCGGAAAGAGCTTGTGCAGGCCGTCGGCCATCACTTCGACCGCCAAGGCCGCCAAGATCAAACCCATGAGCCGGGTCATGACATTGATACCGGTTTTGCCCAGAATGCGGGCAATCGGGGTGGCCAACGAAAAGCACAGGGCCGTGGCCAGCGCAATGACCACGCCGTAGCCCACCAGGGTGGCCAGTTGGGCAAAGTCTTTGGCTTTTTCGGCGTAAATCACCACCGTGGACATGGTGGCGGGTCCTGTGAGCAGGGGAATGGTCAGCGGCACCACGGCAATGCTGGCCCCCATGGCGGCTTTGGCTTCGGCGTCGTGCACTTCATCGGCGTTGGCACGGGCTTCGGCAGGCTGGGCGTTGAGCATCGACAAAGCAGCGGTCAGCAGCAGCATGCCCCCGCCAACTTGGAAACTGGCCAAAGAGATACCGAAAAATTCCAGAATTTGCAGGCCCAGCAAGGCGCTGGCGGCGATGACCACGAAGGCGGAAAAGGACGACACCCAAATCGTTCTCTTGCGCTGTGCCGGGCTGAAGCCTTGGGTGTAATGGATGAAAAACGGGACGATGGCCAAGGGGTTGACGATGGCCAGCAGGGTGATGAGCGGTTTGAAGTCCATAGCCCGATTGTGCGCCGCATCATGCTGCCGGCGTACGCCTTCTGAACATCCCCCAGCCTTCCATGTGCAGCACTTTGTCGCCGTGTTGGTTGAACATTTCCCACAGGTTGCGCGTCATGCCCACATCGGCGCGTTTGCCCATGGGTTTGGTTTCCAGAACGGTGCTTTGCAGGCGCAGGGTGTCGCCCGGAAAAACGGGTTTCATCCATTTGATGTTCTCCAGACCTGGCGAGCCCAGGCTGGAGGTTTCGTGCAAAAAGTTGGTCACCATCAGCCGCATGGCCATGGCGCAGGTGTGCCAGCCGCTGGCCGACAAGGCACCAAACACCGAGGCTTTGGCCGCTGCGTCGTCCAGGTGAAAGGGCTGCGGGTCAAACTGGGTGGCAAAAGCGATGATCTCTTCGCGGGTTGGCGTGATGCTGCCCAGGTCGCGCACTTGGCCTGTGGCCATGTCTTCCCAAAAGTATTTGATGTGTGCGGGTGACTGGGCCATCAACGGCCTCCCGAGATGTCCAAAAAGCTCATGGTGGTGTAGCTGGCCTTGTCCGACAACAGCCACACAATACCCTCTGCCACTTCTTCGGCCGTGCCGCCGCGTTGGGCAGGCACCAAGTGCTGCAGCTCTTTGACCCGGTTGGGCAAGCCGCCCGAGGCGTGGATCTCGGTTTCGATCAGGCCCGGGCGCACGGCGTTCACGCGGACGCCCTCCGCAGCGACTTCTTTGGCGAGGCCGATGGTGAAAGCGTCAATTGCCCCTTTCGCGGCGGCGTAGTCCACGTATTGACCGGGGGCGCCTAAACGGGACGCAGCGCTGGACACGTTGACGATGCTGCCGCCTTCACCACCATGCAGTGTGCTCATGCGGCGCACGGCTTCGCGGGCGCAGATCAGGCTGCCAATCACGTTGATGTCGAACATGCGCTTCCAGCGGGTCACGCTCATCTCGTCCACACGGGCCTTGACATCGACCACACCCGCGTTGTTCACCAAACCCGACAGGCGGCCCAGCTTGGCGTCAATGTGCTCAAACATGCGCAGCACCTGGTCTTCTTCGGCCACATCGGCTTGCACCGACATGGCTTGACCGCCCGAGGCGCGGATTTGGCGCACCACCTCGTCAGCGGCCAGAGAGTTGGCGGTGTAGTTCACCGCCACCGACCAACCGTTTTGGGCCGCCAAAAGTGCGGTGGCCGCGCCAATGCCTCGGCTGCCACCCGTCACCAACAAGACCTTGTTCATCGCGTGTCTCCTGCAAAAATGTTTTGTTGCGGTTACAACCGCCAAGTACAGATTACACAACGCACAAGGAAACATCATGGGTCGCACAGTGGACTATTACCTCGCCCCGCAAAGCCCCTGGGCTTATTTGGGCCACCAGCGCTTGGCCGACATCGTGCAGCGCACCGGGGCCACAGTGCGCGTGAGGCCCATCGACTTGGGTGGCAAGGTATTTCCGATATCGGGTGGTTTGCCCTTGGGCCAGCGTGCGCCACAGCGCCAGGCCTACCGTTTGGTGGAGTTGCAGCGGTTTAGCCAGCATCTGAATGTGCCTTTGAACCTCAAGCCCAAGTATTTTCCTGTGGGGGGAGACGATTCGGCCCGCCTCATCATTGCGGCCGATCTGGCCCAAGGCCCGCTGGCGGCCATGAAAATTGCGGGCGCGATTTTGACCGCCTGTTGGGCCCAAGAGCGCAACATGGCCGATGACAAAGTGCTGGCCGAGTTGTTGCAAGAGCAAGATTTACCAGCCAGCTTGATGACCCAGTCGCAAAGCCAGGCTGTGCAAGAGCGCTATGAAAGCTACACCCAGGCGGCCATCGATGCGGGCGTTTTTGGCGCCCCCAGCTATGTGGTCGAGGGTGAGATTTTTTGGGGCCAAGACCGACTCGAATTTGTCGAACGCGCATTGGCCCGTTGAAGAGTTTTGACCAACCAGGAGATGTGCATGGGAAAGATGATCGAACTCCAAGCCGCAGATGGCACCGTGGTACCTGCTTACGAGGCCCGTCCTGTCGGTGTACCCAAGGGGGCAGTGGTGGTGATTCAGGAAATTTTTGGGGTGAACAGACACATCCGCGCTGTGGCCGACGGCTATGCCGCCGAGGGTTATCTGGCTGTGGCCCCAGCAGCCTTTCACCGCGTCAAGCCCGGGGTGGAGCTGGGTTATACCGACGCCGACATGGGCGAGGGCTTTGGCTACAAAACCGCGGCGGAGGCTTTGCCCGCGTCGGGTGTGATGCAGGACATTCAGGCGGCCATTGACCATGCGGCCCAAGTGTCTGGTGGCAAGGTGGGCATCGTGGGGTATTGCTGGGGCGGTTTGCTGACTTGGCGTGCGGCTTGCACTTTGTCGGGCTTGAGTGCCGCAGTGCCTTATTACGGTGGGGGCGTGACCACCGAGGCTGAAACGGCCCGCGAGCCTCGTGTGCCGGTGCTGGCGCATTTTGCCGAGGAGGACAGCTGGATACCGATGGATACGGTGCAGGCCTTTCAGAAAGCGCACCCTGAAGTGATGGTTCACACATATGCCGCCCACCATGGTTTCAACTGTGATCAGCGTGGTTCTTGGCATGCGCCTTCGGCCCAACTGGCGCGCCAGCGTACCTTGGCTTTTTTCAAAGAACATCTGGCTTGAGCTGCCTGGCCATAGGGCGCCCGTTCAAGGGGCTTGATGGCGATCAGTTCCCCGTTCGGGCCAGGTAGCGTTTGCGCCAAAACACCAGGCCCATGACCAGGGCAATCGCGCCCATGCTGCCCAGCGTCCACCAGAATGCGCTGGCGGTGTGCAACCAGGGCATGAATTCGAAGTTCATGCCAAAGATGCCGGCAATCAGGTTCAGAGGCAAAAAGATGGCCGTCAGCGCGGTCAGGGTGCGCATGATGTCGTTGGTGCGGTTGCCTTGTGCATTGAAGTGCATTTGCACGGCAGTTTCGGTGTTGTGCTCTAAGCGGCGTACATGGTTCACCATGCGGTCAATGTGTTCCAGCACATCTCGGCAGCGCACTTTCAGCAACTCGTGTTCGCGCAGCGCGTTCGGGTCATTGCTCACCACCCAGTCTTCCAGGGTGGCGTTCCAGTTGAGCATGGCGGTGCGCTGGTCATCGCACAGGTCTTCGAGTTGGTGCAAGGCTAAGCGGGCTTGCAACAAGGCGTCCCAGCGCTGAAACCGAGTTTTGGGCTGAATCAACTCGGTTTGCCAATGGTCCAATTGGCGGCTCAGTTCCCGTCGCAAGTCGAGGTAGGCGTCCACCATTTGGCTCACGATGCGCAGCATCATGTCGGCTGGACTCAAGGGAATGCCCCGTGCCCCGGCAGATCGCGGGTCGTTGCTTGGGGTTTTGTCGCCCGTCGCGTTCAAAAGGCGGCTGGCGTAGGCTTCGCGCACGGCGCAGTCGTCGGGGTGCACGCTCAGCAGTACCCGATCAAACACCGCAAAACCCACTGGGCTGGTGTCGATGCGCTGCAAGATGGGTGGACCGGGGCGTTTGCCCATGGCGTGTGGAGGCTTGGTTTCGCTGTGTCGGGGTGCGGTGCCCGTTTGCTGGGCCAATCGGCGAAACACCAGCAGGTCATAGTGCGAGGTGAAGTCGTAGCGCGAGGGCAATTGGCCGTTGAGCAAGTCCGAGACGTGCAGGTCCACCAGGCTTTGGCCTGTCAGTTGCTGCAGGCAGGTCTGGATGGCGGGCAAATGGCCCTCAAAATGCGAGCGGGAAAAAGCCAGCCAGAGGAAGCCTTGATCGGGCAAGGCCTCTGGCAAGGCGGTGTCTGAGCCGTGTGAAGGCCAAGCCTGGACCTGGTTGCCCTGGATGGCAAATACCCGCAAACCGGGGACGCCCGCAGGGCTTTGAGTGTCTTTCAATGGGCGGCGATCCAGCGTGCGGCGTCGCGGGCAAAGTAAGTCAGCACGCCATCTGCACCTGCCCGCTTGAAGGCCAGCAGGCTTTCCATCATGACGAGGTCATGGTCCAGCCAGCCGTTCTGTGCGGCAGCCTTGAGCATGGCGTATTCACCCGATACTTGGTAAGCGAAGGTCGGCACCTTGAACTCGTTTTTGACGCGGCGCACGATGTCCAGGTACGGCATACCGGGTTTGACCATGACCATGTCCGCGCCCTCAGCCAGATCCATGGCGACTTCGCGCAGTGCTTCGTCGGTGTTGCCGGGGTCCATCTGGTAGACCTTTTTGTTGCTCTTGCCCAGGTTGCCCGCCGAGCCGACCGCGTCGCGGAAGGGGCCATAAAAGGCGCTGGCGTACTTGGCACTGTAGGCCATGATTCGGGTGTGGATCAGGCCACGGGCTTCGAGCGCCTGACGGATCGCACCAATGCGCCCGTCCATCATGTCGCTGGGCGCGACCATGTCCACGCCAGCTTCGGCCTGGGTCAAGGCTTGTTGCACCAGCACGGCGGTGGTTTCGTCGTTCAGGATGTAGCCGGTCTCGTCGAGCAGGCCGTCTTGACCGTGGCTGGTGAAGGGGTCGAGCGCCACATCGGTCATCACACCCAGTTCGGGAAAGCGTTTTTTCAGCTCCCGCACCACACGCGGCACCAGGCCGTTCGGGTTCATGGCTTCGCTGCCTGTCGGGTCCTTCAGGTTGGCGTCGATCACCGGGAACAGCGCCATGACGGGGATGCCCAGCTTGACGCAGTCTTCGGCCACCGGCAGCAGCAGGTCGAGCGACAGGCGCTCCACGCCGGGCATCGAGCTTACTTGCTGGCGCTGGTTTTGGCCGTCCAGCACAAACACCGGATAGATCAGGTCATGTGGCGTGACCCGGTGTTCGCGCACCAAGTTGCGGGTGAATTCATCACGGCGCAAGCGGCGTGGGCGGTTGGCAGGGAAAGGGGCAACGGGGTTCATGTTGAAAATTGTGCCTGAACTCCCCGCCAATGCCAAAGTTCAGCGGGCATGTTCAGTCGCTCAGGCTACAAGTTGGCCGCCAGCCAGGCGGGGGTGTGTCATAAACATCAAAAATTTCATTAAAGACAAAATCAACCTTGTTATCGGTTTTGATATTTGATAAATTGCGCTTGGGCAGCTTGCTGCCCCCCGCTTTACCTCCCTGAGCGGGGCCTGGACGCGGTAACGCCGACGGGTTTCCCACCCTCGGCCCCTGGCCGGGGGTTTTTTTTGCCTGCTCGCCCTGAGTCCCCGGCGCCGGCGATCTCTGACTACACTTGAGCCATGCTCTGGATCAAAGCCCTTCACATCGTGTTCATCGCCAGCTGGTTTGCGGGCTTGTTTTACCTGCCCCGAATTTTTGTGAATTTGGCTATGGTGGAGCCGGGTTCGGTCGCAGAGCGGGCGCGTTTGCTTTTGATGTCTCGCAAGCTCTACCGCTTTATGACCATTTTGGCCATACCGGCCTTGGCACTGGGCTTGTGGCTGTGGCTTTATTACGGCATTGGGCTGGGCGGTGGGCAGGGCTGGATGCATGCCAAATTGCTGATCGTGGTGGCGCTCGTGGCCTACCACCACAGTTGCGGCGTTTTGCTGCGCCAGTTTGAAGGCGGCCATAACCAGCGCAGCCATGTTTGGTACCGCTGGTACAACGAAGCCCCTGTGCTTCTGATGGTGGCGGCGGTCATTTTGGTGGTGGTCAAACCCTTTTGAGGGGGCTGTCCGATGGGGGCAACATGACACGGCGCACATCAGCCGCTTGGCCCTTGTTCTGCATTTACGCAGTCCTGATCGTCTACGCCAGCCTTTACCCATTTGATAACTGGCGTTTTCAGGGCGTCATGTCGTGGTCATTCCTGACCGCTTCATGGCCGCGCTATTGGACGGGTTTTGATGTGCTGTCCAATGTGCTCGGTTATGCCCCATTGGGGTTTTTGTTGGCGCTGAGTTTGCGCCGCATGCGTCCCCAGTGGCCAGCGGTGGTGGTGACCACTTTGTTGGCCGCATCCTTGTCCCTGGCACTCGAATCGCTGCAGATGTTTTTGCCCGTGCGAGTACCTTCCAACGTGGACATGGCTTTGAACACGGTCGGGGCTTGGGTGGGTGCTGTCGTGGCGCGTGGCTTGGTTTGGGTCGGCCTGATGGAGCACTGGAACCGTTTTCGTGATCGCTGGTTTGAAACCGAAGCCAGTGGTGCTTTGGCGCTCTTGGCGGTTTGGCCCTTGGCCTTGCTGTTTCCGGCGGCGGTACCTTTTGGCTTGGGTCAAGTGCTGGAGCGTCTGGAGGCCACTTGGATCCAGGTCCTTCAGGACACGCCTTGGCTGGAGTCCTGGCCTGTGCGCGAGGTGGAGTTCCAGCCCATGCTGCCCATCACCGAATCTTTGTGCGTGGCGCTGGGTTTGCTGCTGCCGTGTTTGTTGGCGTATGGCGTGGTGCAACGCAGGCCGCAACGCTGGGTGTTGGCGGGGCTTTGCTTGACGGTGGGCTTGCTGGCCAGCGCTTTGTCGGCAGCGTTGACTTATGGGCCTGTGCACGCCTGGGGCTGGGTCAGTCCTGAGGTCATCCAAGGCGTTGTTGCTGCCTTGGTATTGGCTGTGGTTTTGTCTTGGGCCTCGCCGCGCTTGTGTTGGGTGTTGGCCTTGGCCGCATTGGTGCTGCAGTTGAGCTGGCTCAACACGGCTTCGGCGGATGCTTACTTTCCATTGACTTTGCAGACCTGGGAGCAGGGGAGGTTCATCCGCTTTCATGGCCTGATCCAGTGGTTGGGCTGGTCATGGCCTTTTGCCCTGCTGATTTACTTGGTGCGCAGACTGTCCATGTCACCTTCTGCTGGGCGGGCTTGAATGAGAGGCCCACTCCAGCAAGCCTAAAATTGCCGGATGAGCACTCCCCAGACCCCACCCTATTTCAAGCGGCACATCTTTTTTTGCCTCAATGAACGTAAAAACAACGAGGCATGTTGTGCCCAGCACAACGCCCAGGCCGCTTTTGACCACTGCAAATCTCAAGTCAAAGCCCATGGCTTGGCCGGACCCGGTGCGGTACGGGTGAACAAGGCCGGGTGCCTTGACCGCTGCGCGGGTGGTCCTGTGGCGGTGGTCTATCCGGAGGGCGTCTGGTATTCGTATGTGGATCAGGCAGACATTGACGAGATCGTCGAATCGCACCTGAAAAATGGCCAGGTGGTCGAGCGGCTTGTGACCCCCGAGCACTTGGGGCGCTGATGAACCAGGCCACCCAAAACCTGAACTTGCAAGGTGAAGCGGGCGTCTTGGAGGCGCTTTTGGATGTGCCTGCAGATGGCGTTGTGCAGGGTACGGCGTTCATCGCCCACCCCCACCCCTTGTTTGGCGGCACCATGCACAACAAAGTCGTGCAAACCTTGGCGCGCGCTTTTGTGCAGTGCGGTTGGCGTGCAGTGCGTTTTAACTTCAGGGGTGTGGGCGCGAGTGCGGGCGCCTACGACGAAGGCCGGGGTGAGGCCCAAGACATGCTTCGGGTCATGGAGCAGATGGACCCTGATGGGCCGGTGGCTTTGGCTGGGTTTTCTTTCGGCGCCTTTGTCACCAGCCATGTGGTGCAAGCGCTGGGCGAGGCGCGTTTGCCGCAGGCCTTGGTGCTGGTGGGCACAGCGGCTTCGCGTTTTGAGGTGGCACCAGTGCCCCAAGTGCTGCACGAGCGCTGCCTGGTGGTCCATGGTGAGCAAGACGATACGGTGCCACTGGCCAGCGTGATGGATTGGGCCAGGCCGCAATCCCTGCCGATCACCGTGATTCCGGGCGTTGAGCACTTCTTTCACGGACAATTGCCTTTACTCAAATCCTTGGTGATCCGTCACCTGAAGGCCTCAGGAGCCTGATCCACTGGACGCCCTCGCCCTTTCCGCGCTTGTCCGCCAATGTGGGCGCGTTATTTGGGCCCACATGGCTTAAAGACTTTTCATGATTTACCCGCGATGAACAACTTCCTCAAAATTCTGGTCAGCTGTTTTTGCCTTGTTTGTTCAGGTGTGGTCCAAGCCCAAATGCCCCAGCCACCCGAGTTGGCTGCCAAGGCCTATCTTTTGATGGACGTGACAGCCAATCAGGTGCTGGCCGCCAAAGATCCCGACATGACGGTGGAGCCCGCCTCGCTGACCAAACTGATGACCGCTTATTTGGTCTTCGATGCCCTCAAGTCCCGCAAGCTGAACCTTCAGCAAACTTTGCCCGTCTCAGAGCGGGCTTGGAAGATGCCCGGTTCGCGCATGTTCATCGACCCCAAGATGCAAGTGCCTGTTGAGGATTTGATCAAAGGCATGATCGTGCAGTCGGGCAATGACGCCACCGTGGCTTTGGCCGAAGGGGTGGCGGGCAGCGTGGAGCGCTTTGTTCAGCTGATGAACGATCAGGCCCGAATTTTGGGCATGAACAACACGGCCTACAAAAACCCGGAGGGCCTGACAGCACCCGGTCACACCACGACCGCCAGGGACTTGGCGCTGCTGGCCACCCGCTTGATGCGGGACTTTCCTGACTATGTTCCTTATTACGCCATCAAGAAATACCGTTACTCAGGCACCCCTGCTGCCAACGATACCAATCGGAATTTGCTGTTGTTCAGGGACGCCACGGTCGATGGACTCAAGACGGGCCACACCCAAGCGGCGGGTTATTGCTTGGTGGCTTCGGCCAAGCGCGAGTTCCCGAATGTGGGTACGCGTCGCCTGCTCAGCGTGGTTTTGGGCGCTGAAAGCGAAAACGCCCGTGCCAACGAAAGCCAAAAGCTGCTGAACTGGGGCTATACGGCCTTTGATGCGGTCAAATTGTTCGATGCGAGCCAAGCCGTTGTGACGCCCCCGGTCTGGAAAGGCAAGCAGGCGGTGGTCAAGCTGGGCGCGGACAGGCCCTTGGTGGTGGCCGTGCCCTCGGGCACGGCGGCCCAATTGAAAACCCAGGTGGTTCGGCCCGACCCCCTGATTGCGCCATTTGTCAAAGGGCAATCTGTGGGCAGTCTCAAGGTGTTGCAGGGCGATAGGCCTTTGTTCGAGGTGCCTTTGACGGTGCTCGAGCCGGTCGAGCAAGCTGGTTTTTTGGGGCGCGCGTGGGGCTCGGTGCGTCTGTGGATCAAATAGGTTTTGCAGCTGATGAGGCATCAAGTTGTGGATAACTTGCCCAACTTACGCCAAGCGGTTATACTGGCAGGCTTTTCCGCTTTTGGGGCGGGGAAGTTTCTTTTGTCAAAATTCAACGTTTAGGGACGTTACAAACAATGCCAACCATCAATCAATTGGTGCGTCAGGGGCGCGAGGTCGAAACGATCAAGTCCAAAAGCCCCGCGATGCAAAACTCTCCACAGCGTCGTGGTGTTTGCACCCGTGTGTACACCACAACGCCTAAAAAGCCCAACTCCGCTCTGCGTAAAGTCGCCAAAGTGCGCTTGACCAACGGTTTTGAGGTGATCTCTTACATCGGCGGTGAAGGCCACAACCTGCAAGAGCACTCTGTTGTTCTGGTGCGCGGTGGTCGTGTCAAAGACTTGCCCGGTGTGCGTTACCACATCGTCCGCGGTTCTTTGGACCTGCAAGGCGTGAAAGACCGCAAGCAGTCTCGCTCCAAGTACGGCGCGAAGAAACCAAAGGCCAAGTAAGCCCTCACGGGTTGAAATTTTTCGGTGCTGTTTCCCGCGTGGCGCGGTGATCCAGCGAAGTGACCCGAAGCCCGGAATTGTCCAGGTGGGTCGAGTAAGTGAGAGGTTTTGAATAACCCTCGCGGCGTCTGAAAAGATGCCAACTGAAGCAATTAAGAGGTGAAATATGCCACGTCGTCGCGAAGTCCCTAAACGTGAAATCCTGCCGGATCCCAAGTTCGGTAATGTCGAGTTGTCCAAGTTCATGAACGTGATCATGGAAGGCGGCAAAAAAGCTGTCGCCGAGCGCATCATTTACGGTGCCCTCGAAAACATGGAAAAGAAAACAGGCAAAGACCCTGTCGAGCTGTTCTCCATCGCCATCAATAACGTCAAGCCCATGGTGGAAGTCAAATCCCGCCGCGTGGGTGGTGCGAACTACCAGGTGCCTGTTGAAGTGCGCCCTGTTCGTCGCTTGGCCCTGTCGATGCGCTGGATCAAAGAAGCCGCACGCAAGCGCGGCGAGAAGTCGATGGCCCTGCGTTTGGCCAACGAACTGCTCGAGGCCAATGAAGGCCGTGGCGGCGCCATGAAAAAGCGTGACGAAGTTCACCGCATGGCCGAAGCCAACAAGGCGTTCTCGCACTTCCGCTTCTGATTCACGCGGGTTTCACACAGAACCCTACACGGTCAGAAGCTGGCCCGCTGGCCCCATTTGGGGTGGCGGGCTTTGGTACTTAATCATTGGAGAAATTTATGGCTCGCACTACCCCTATCGAGCGCTATCGCAACATTGGCATTTCGGCGCACATTGACGCCGGCAAGACCACAACGACAGAGCGTATTCTTTTTTATACCGGCGTGAACCACAAGATTGGTGAAGTACATGACGGCGCTGCCACCATGGACTGGATGGAGCAAGAGCAAGAACGTGGCATCACGATCACCTCTGCCGCCACCACCTGCTTCTGGAAAGGCATGGACGGCTCTTTCGAAGACCACCGCATCAACATCATCGACACCCCCGGCCACGTGGACTTCACGATTGAAGTCGAGCGCTCCATGCGCGTGCTGGACGGCGCTTGCATGGTGTACTGCGCTGTGGGTGGTGTGCAGCCCCAGTCCGAAACCGTGTGGCGTCAGGCCAACAAGTACAAAGTGCCTCGTCTGGCCTTCGTGAACAAGATGGACCGCACCGGTGCCAACTTCTTCAAAGTCGTCGAGCAAATGAAGTTGCGCCTGAAGGCCAACCCCGTGCCGATCGTGATCCCGATTGGTGCTGAAGAAAACTTCACTGGCGTGGTCGATCTGCGCAAGATGAAAGCCATCATCTGGGACGAAGCTTCCCAGGGCATGAAGTTCACCTTCGAAGAAATCCCGGCTCACTTGGTCGAAGTGGCCAAGGAGTGGCGCGAGAAGATGGTGGAAGCAGCTGCTGAAGCCTCCGAAGAACTGATGAACAAGTACCTGGAAGAAGGCGACTTGACTGAAGACGAAATCACACAGGGCTTGCGCGTTCGCACCATCAACAGCGAAATCCAACCCATGCTGTGCGGTACCGCCTTCAAGAACAAAGGCGTTCAGCGCATGCTGGATGCAGTGCTTGAGTTGATGCCTTCGCCTTTGGACGTGAAAGCCATCAAGGGCTACGACGAAGAAGAAAAAGAAATTGTCCGCAAGGCCGACGACAACGAAAAGTTCTCCGCCTTGGCCTTCAAATTGATGACCGACCCGTTCGTGGGTCAGTTGACATTTGTGCGCGTCTATTCGGGCGTCCTGAAAAAGGGCGACACCGTGTTCAACTCGGTGCGCGGCAAGAAAGAGCGTATCGGACGTATCGTTCAGATGCACGCCAACAACCGTGAAGAAGTCGACGAAATCCGTGCCGGCGACATCGCCGCTTGCGTGGGCTTGAAAGACGTGACCACCGGTGAAACCCTGTGCGATCCCAATGCGGTGATCACGCTCGAGCGTATGGTGTTCCCTGACTCGGTGATCCGTCAGGCGGTGGAGCCCAAGTCCAAAGCCGACCAAGAAAAAATGGGCATGGCCCTGTCCCGTCTGGCTGCAGAAGATCCGTCTTTCCGCGTGCAAACCGACGAAGAATCCGGCCAGACCATCATCGGCGGCCAGGGCGAATTGCACCTGGAAATCATCGTGGACCGCATGAAGCGCGAATTCGGTGTGGAAGCCAACGTGGGCAAACCTCAAGTGGCTTACCGCGAAACCATCCGCAAGACCGTCGAAGAAGCTGAAGGCAAGTTCGTGCGTCAGTCCGGTGGTAAGGGTCAATACGGCCACGTGATTCTGAAGGTCGAGCCACAAGAGCCAGGCAAGGGTTTTGAATTCGTCGACGCCATCAAGGGCGGTGTGGTTCCTCGTGAATACATCCCAGCGGTGGAAAAAGGCGTGATCGAAGCTCTGGGTCAAGGCGTGTTGGCGGGCTACCCTGTCGTTGACGTCAAAGTGACTCTGCACTTCGGTTCGTACCACGATGTGGACTCGAATGAAATGGCTTTCAAAATGGCCGCCATCTTTGGTTTCAAAGAAGGTTGCCGCAAAGCCCAGCCTGTGATTCTGGAGCCCATGATGGCTGTTGAAGTCGAGACCCCAGAAGACTACGCCGGTAACGTGATGGGTGACTTGTCCTCACGCCGTGGCATGGTCCAGGGCATGGACGACATGGTCGGTGGCGGCAAGGCCATCAAGGCCGAAGTGCCACTGTCCGAGATGTTCGGTTACTCCACCACCCTGCGCTCCATGTCGCAAGGTCGTGCCACCTACACGATGGAATTCAAGCACTACTCGGAAGCCCCGCGTAACGTCGCTGAAGCCATTGTGGCTGCACGCGCAAAATAAAAGCATGTGTGCCAGATCAAATTCGCCTTCGAATTTGCTCGGGCACCACTGACTAAAAGCAAGCGATAGTCAGATCTGAAAGTTCAGAAACTGTCTGCGATCAAGTGCCACTCTGTGCCCGTGCGGAGTGATCAACCAACCTGATGCAAACATTAAACCAACACACGGGCATTGCTCTTTTTAAGGATTGAAAAATGGCTAAGGAAAAATTCGAACGGACCAAACCCCACGTGAACGTGGGCACCATCGGTCACGTTGACC
>NZ_JBBAPF010000028.1:0-35107 GCF_040400975.1 Limnohabitans sp.
CGGCAATGCGATTCGCACCTTCCTTTGCAATGGTGGAGGTGCCACCGTGGTCAGTCACGCTGTGTTGGGTGGCACGCCTAACCATGGGGTGCAGGCCATTCCCGGCCTGAATGAGGCCAATGAATTTTCAGGCACAGGCCCGTTCCTCCAGCAACTCAATGCCCCCAAAAATGCCCAAGGCGATGAGGTCTGTGGCCCCACACGCTGGATGACCATCCGTTCGGACAACAACGATAAATTTGCGCAGCCCGATGGTCTTTGGCTGGGCATGAAGGGCAGACCCACGATGGTGGGCTTCGATGGTCCTGAACTCAAAGGGGCCACCAACGTGGTCATTCCCAAAATTGACCACCGAGAAACGTCTTACTCTCAAGCCGCCTTTGAGGCCACATACCGCTTCATCACCGGGCAAGCGCCCAGCTCTCGTGTGGTTCGGCAGAACGAGGTGGTGCTGAACGGCAAATTGGTGGGCTTGGGTCTGGACCCGATGGATTCGGGCAGCGGCAATTTCGTCAACAACCTGCCTTTGCGCGGCGCTCGCATGGAGATTTTTGCCACCGACCCGGCCACGGGCCAGCGCCGAGGGCCTGCGGTCCATGTCCAAACCACCGGGGCTGATGGCCAGTGGGGGCCTTTTCGGGGGCGAGGCGACACGACCTATGAATTCATGATCCAGGCGGCTGGTTACGCCACCACGCACATTTACCGCAGCCCATTGCCCAGATCGAGCCAGTGGCTGAACATGCGGCCAGAGCGTGCGAGTGACGCCGACCGGGCAGCGCAGGCGGTGCTCAGCTTCACGCGGCCCCGTGGGTATTTCGATCCGGGGCGCGACGCTATGAGCCTGGATGGGCAAAGCAGCTTGCCAGGCGTGCCGCCCGGCGCCGGTGTAGCTTCCAGCCGTTTGCGCCTGAAAGACAGCACGCAGCGCAGCGTGGGCGCAAGCTTCAATGGCGAAAAAATCGTGGGTTTGACCTGGCCCATGGCCCAGGGTCATACCACTGTGCTCGAATTGACCGATTGAGGATTGCGCAAAGCAGGTGTGGCTGGAGGACTCGCCGTTTAGCCTGAGCCCCAGTTTTTGGAGCTGGCTCAGCGGTCCAGTGCCAAGACTGTGCTTTCCTTGATTTCTTCCATCACCACATAGCTGTTGGACTGTGCGGGTACCGGAATCTTGTCGAGGATGGTGCCCAGCAACTCCCGGTAGTCGTTCATCGCGCGCAGTCGGGCCTTCACCAGGTAATCGAAGCTGCCCGAGACCAAGTGGCATTCAAGTACTTCTGGCATCAGGCCCACCTCGCGCCGAACGGTCTCAAACACCTGCGGTGATTTTTGCGACAGCGTGATTTCGATGAAAACCAGCAAAGGCTTGCCCAAAGCTGCGGCATCCACCCGGGCGTGGTAGCCGGTGATCAGACCTTGCCTCTCGAGCCTTTTGATGCGCTCAGAGCAAGGGGACGTCGAAAGGCCAACTTGTTCCCCCACTTCTGTGACCGACATGCGGCCATTGCGTTGCAGCAGATCGAGGATTTTGAGGTCAATGCGGTCTGGGTCAGACATTGTGCGGTCAAGGCCTGAGTAGGGCCGTTTGGTCAGTTGAAATTCCCGTAATTAAACACTATTTCAGAAAAAAATCCTGCATCGAATCCATAACATCACTGAATCTCAAGTCAATAGCGAGGCTGACATGAAAGTGGTGGTACTGGGTGGTGGGGTGATCGGGGTGAGCACGGCGTGGGCGCTGTTGCGCCAAGGGGCCGATGTGACCTTGGTGGACAGGCAGCCTGATGTGGCGCAGGAGACCAGTTTTGCCAATGCGGGTCAGGTCTCGCCGGGCTATTCCACGCCCTGGGCGGCACCGGGCATCCCGCTCAAAGCCCTGAAATGGCTGTTTCAGACCCATGCGCCGTTGGCATTTCGCCCAGATGGCAGCCTGTTCCAGTGGCGCTGGATGGCGGACATGCTGGCCAACTGCTCAGCCGACCGCTATGCGGTCAACAAGGAGCGCATGATGCGCTTGTCCGAGTACAGCCGCGACTGTTTGCGGACCTGGCGTGCCGAAACCGGCATGGACTACGACGCCCGCAGCCAGGGTACCTTGCAGCTGTTTCGCAGCCAGGCCCAGCTGGACGCTGCGGCCCGGGATGTGGCCGTGTTGCAGGAATGCGGCGTTCCCTATGAGCTGCTTGACGCGGCCGGGGTCGGCCGTGCAGAGCCTGCGCTGGCCAAGGCGCGGGTGCCGATCAGCGGTGGTTTGCGGCTGCCCAACGATGAAACCGGGGACTGCCATTTGTTCACCCGCCAGTTAGCGCAGCGCGCCAGCGCTCTGGGCTTGAAACTGCGCATGTCTTGCACGGTGCAGTCTTTGGTGCGCGAGGGTGATCGCGTCACAGGGCTTCAACTGAGCTGTGCGAACGGGGTACCAGGCGAGCAGCTGCAAGCCGATGCGGTGGTGTTGGCCGCAGGCAGCTATTCGCGTGACTTGCTGCAGCCGCTGGGCCTGGACATTCCGGTGTATCCGGTCAAAGGCTATTCGCTCACCATGCCGCTGTCGGATGCTTCGCTGGCACCGCAGTCCACCGTGCTGGACGAGACTTACAAGATTGCGCTGACCCGATTGGGTGATCGCCTGCGTGTGGGTGGCATGGCCGAGCTGGCGGGCTTTGATCTGCGCCTGAATCCGCGTCGCCGCGCCACGCTCGAAAAAGTGACGCGTGAACTCTTTCCGGGTGGTGACCTGACTCAGGCCCAGTTCTGGACCGGCTTGCGCCCCATGACGCCTGACGGCACACCCCTGGTAGGGGCAACGCCGCTGAACGGGCTTTACCTCAACACGGGTCACGGCACACTGGGCTGGACCATGGCCTGCGGCAGTGCACAACTGTTGGCCGATGTGATCTCAGGTCGCCAGCCGGCCATCCGCACCGAAGGGCTTGACATGAGTCGCTACGGTGCACGGGGGGCCACAAGCCGCCCGGGTCGGCTGGCGGCAGCCTGAGAAGGGTTGGACTTAAGTGGTGCGCTGCCACTTGCAGCCATTCCACTGCGCTTCGCAGGCAATGGGCATTCCCGAGAGCTTCTTACTTGATGAACATCTCTGTGACGCACTTGGTTGATTTTGGTTCATTACTCAGGTGTCCCATGACGGCCAATCCTCTGGAAAACCCTAGGTCTGGCTAAACACCTTGATTCATTTGGGTTGTGTTCCAGTCTTTATGATGCGCCTACCATCATCAGGAGACTCCCCATGAAAACAAACATCACTTTGCGCCAACGACGCGATTTTTTGAAAGTCGTCTCAGTCGTCGGCGGTTCCCTGCCCATGTGGGCTCAAGCCCAAGGCGCTTGGCCGACCAAGCCGGTCAACATGATTGTTCCTTTTCCCGCAGGCGGGGGCACCGACGCATTTGCGCGTCCGATGTCTGCCGCATTTGCCAAGCTCACCGGCCGGCAAATGATCATTGACAACCGCGGTGGCGCGGGCGGTACTTTGGGCGCTGGCATCGCTGCCAAGGCTGCCCCGGACGGATACAACTACCTCATGGGGGCAGTGCACCACACCATCGCACCCAGCATGTACCCACGCCTGGATTACGACTTGGAACGTGACCTGATCCCCTTGATCCAAGTGGCGGCCGTCCCCCAAGTGCTGGTGGTCAACCCCAAGAAAATCACGGCCAATGACTTCAAGTCTTTCTTGGAAATGCTCAAAAAGAACCCTGGCCGTTTGAATTACGGTTCAGCGGGCAGCGGCACTTCGCACCATTTGGCCGGTGAGTTGTTCAAGCTTCAAACCAAAACCTTCATCACCCATATCCCTTACCGTGGCGCAGGCCCCGCATTGCAAGACCTGATTGCGGGCAACGTGGACATGATGTTCGATGGACTCGGGTCCTCGGCAGCTCACATCAAGGGTGGGCGGATCAAGGCCTTGATGGTCTCGGGCACCAAGCGCAATGCAGCATTTCCCGATGTGCCGTGCTCCAGCGAGTTGGGCTTGCCTGATTACACGGTCTCCACTTGGTATGGCGTGTGGGCCCCCAGAGGCACCACCCCAGACGCACAGGCCAAAGCGATCGAAGAGTTCCGCCGTGCTTGCCAGACCGACGAAGCCAAAGCCGTGTGGGCCAACCAAGGCGCTGAATTCCCCAACCTCACGGGCGCTCAGTTCGAAGCTTTCATCAAAAAAGAATTGGCCAAGTGGTCCCAAGTGGTGAAGGCATCGGGCGCCAAACTCGATTGAGCTTGGGGCTGACTTCTCCGGGCCTGTGATCAGGCCCTTTTTCACGTTTGATTTTTGCCACCATGACCCAAGAGAATCTGTTTTCTGCCCTCAGGGCATCGTTTCCATCTGATCTGAAAACGGTGGCGGTGCAGACCGATGAAGGTCTTGAATACAGTTGGCTGGATTTGGAGCGGTCCACCGCGATGGTGGCCAACTTGCTTCAATCCCTTGACTTGCCAGAGGGCAGCCGGGTGGCTGTGCAGGTCGAAAAATCCGTCGAAGCCTTGATTTTGTACTTGGCCACCTTGCGTGCGGGTTATGTTTTTTTGCCCTTGAACACCGCTTACCAAAGCGCTGAAATCGAGTACTTCATTGGCAATGCTGAGCCTGCTGTGGTGGTGTGCAGTGGTGCCAATTTTGGTTGGGTCAGCAAGATCGCCTTTAAGGCGGGGACGCAGCATGTCTTTACCCTGAACGAAGACCGAACCGGTAGTTTGCTTGACCGCGCGGCCTTGCAAAGTGACCGGCACACCCCTGCCCAACGCCATGCAGACGATTTGGCGGCCATTTTGTACACCAGTGGTACCACCGGGCGCAGCAAGGGGGCCATGCTCACCCACGGCAACATGCTCAGCAACGCGCTGACACTCAAGGACTACTGGGGCTGGACGTCAACCGGAGGGCCTACAGGCCAGGGGGATGTGCTCATCCATGCCTTGCCCATCTTCCATGTGCATGGTTTGTTTGTGGCCATCCATGGCGCCCTGATCAACGGCAGCAAGATGATCTGGATGGCCAAGTTCGACCCCAAGCGCGCCATTGGCTACATGAGCCAAGCCACTGTGTTCATGGGCGTGCCTACGCTGTATGTGCGCATGTTGGCTGAACCTTCTTTGACCCAGTCAGCTGTTCAAAACATGCGTTTGTTTGTGGCCGGGTCGGCGCCATTGCTGATCGAGACTTTCACCGAGTGGCAAGAGCGCACGGGCCACACCATTTTGGAGCGCTACGGCATGAGCGAAACCGCCATGTTGACCTCCAACCCCTATGCGCCAGACAAGCGTTACGCCAAGCAATCTGAGCGTCGCGGCGGTACCGTCGGTTTTCCTTTGCCCGGTGTTGACCTGCGTGTTCAGGGGGACGACGGGAAGCCGCTGCCCGTGGGTGAGATCGGGGCCATTCAGGTCAAGGGGCCGAACGTGTTCAAGGGCTATTGGCGCATGCCCGAAAAAACGGCCGAAGAGTTCACCGCTGACGGCTTTTTTAAGACGGGCGATGTCGGCAAAGTGGATGAGCGTGGCTATGTGACCATCGTGGGCCGCAGCAAAGACCTGATCATCAGCGGCGGTTACAACGTTTACCCGGCCGAGATCGAAGGCTACATCAACGACATGAAGGGCGTGGCTGAAAGCGCCGTGGTGGGCGTGCCGCACCCCGACTTTGGTGAGGTGGGGGTGGCCGTGGTCACGCTCAAGCCGGGCGCATCCGTGCAGCCCGACTCGGTTCTGGCCGAACTCAAGGCCAAGCTGGCGAATTTCAAGATCCCCAAGCGCTGCTTTGTGGTGCCCGAGTTACCGCGCAACACCATGGGCAAGGTGCAAAAAAACCTGTTGCGTGATCAATACAAGGGTCTTTTCGCATCCTGATACAGGACAGCTTGAGCTGTCCGCCCCCACCCCTGCGCCTTAGCGCAAGACCAACACAGGCACGTGAGAATGCGTCAGAACTTGTTGTGTTTCACTTCCTAACAGCAAGCGTTTGATGCCCTTGCGGCCATGTGAGGCCATCACGATCAAATCCGCGTGCTGCTTTTTGGCAGCGGCAATGATGGCGTCCGACACCACATCCGACTTGATCACCAGCGACTTGATCTGGACGCTTTTGACTTTGGCCGATTTTTCCACCGTGGCCAATTGGGCCTGAGCGGCCTCTGTCCATTGCTTTTCGACGCGCGAAATTTCCTCGACAGACAAGGGGATGCTGCCTTCGAAGTAAGCCTGCGGGTAGCGTGGGACCACTTTGAGCGCAATCAACTCAGCGTCGCAGGTGGATGCCAATTGAATGGCGCTGGCCACGGCTTTTTTGGACAATGCCGAGCCATCGGTGGCGACAAGGATGCGTTGGTACATGGTTGGCTCCTGGTGTGAAAAGAAAACCCCAGCATAAAAGAGCCGTAAACGCAGCCGCTTGATGCACATCAAGCTTTGAATGGGTCGGTTGGCATATCTTTGAAACATGACACAAGTCAATGTTTTTGCAGGCCTTCCTTCGCACGGCGCTGAGGCAAAGGGCGTTCCATGGACGCATTCAACGCCAGTCGCAGAATCAGACGCGGACGCTCGTTTGCAATTGCTGGACACACCCGAGGAGTGGGCTGCATTCAGTTTATTGAACCCAAGTGAACCGGATACCTGGACGTCGAGTGTCGTGTTTGAAGGCATGCATTGCGCAGCTTGTGCGATCACGCTCGAAGATGCATTGCGAGCCGTGCCCGGCGTGCTGTCGGTGCAAATCAGCGGTGCCAGCCACCGGGGGCAAATTGTTTGGTCATCTGAGCTGACCCGTCCCTCAGAGTGGATGCGCTCGGTTGATCGCTATGGCTACAAAGCCTTGCCTGCCAACGACGCGCATGCCCACGCGTTGCGAAGCGACGAGGCACGGCGCATGGTCTGGCGTTGGTCGGTGTCAGCCATGTGCATGATGCAAGTCATGATGTACGCGACTCCGGCGTACCTGAGTGATCCGGGTGACATTGCCCCCGAGTCCATGCATTTGCTGCGTTGGGCGTCTTGGGTCCTGTCTTTGCCAGTGATTTTTTTCTCTTGCGCCCCTTTTTTGAAAAATGCTTGGCGCGATTTGCGTGATCGACAGATCAGCATGGACTTGCCTGTAGCCCTGGGCATGGTGGTGACCTTTGTGGTGAGCACCCTGGGCACATTTGAGCCTCACGGGCCATTTGGTGCAGAGGTGTTTTTCGACTCCTTCACCATGTTCGTTTTCTTTTTGCTGACCGGCCGTTGGCTGGAGTTGCGCATGCGCGACCGCACAGCAGGCGCCTTGGAAGCGGTATTGAACCGACTGCCTGAAAGCGTTCGCAAGCGTCAGCCCGACGGCAGCTGGGTGCTCATGTCGGTGCGGCGTCTGCAAGTGGGCGATGTGATTGAAGTCTTGCCTGGTGAGGCCTTTGCAGCGGATGGCTTGGTGCTGAGCGGCCTGGCCCAAGTTGACGAAGCCTTGCTGACCGGCGAATCTCGGCCCTTGCCTCGGAAAGCGGGTGACCGTGTGATCGCTGGCAGCCACAACCTGAGCGGCACCTTGCAGGTGGAGATCGAGCAAATTGGCGCATCCACGCGCTACGCACAAATCGTGTCCTTGATGGAAAGTGCAGCCGTGTCGAAACCGGCCATGGCCTTGATGGTGGACCGTTGGGCCAAACCTTTTTTGCTGGCCGTCATGTTGGCAGCATTCGGCGCTGCCGCTTTTTGGTGGCCCACCGACCCCGCCCATGCCGTGATGGTGGCGGTGGCGGTTTTGATCGTGACCTGTCCTTGTGCACTGTCGCTGGCCACGCCTGCAGCCATGTTGGCCACGGCTGGGGCAATTGCTCGCAGCGGTGTGTTGGTGCGTCGGCTCAGCGCTTTGCAAAATCTGGCGGGCATCGACACCGTGATTTTTGACAAGACAGGCACCTTGACGCGCGATGCATTTGAAGTGGTTCGCATCCACACTCGCAGCGGTGTGAGCGAGGCACAGGCGCTGGAATGGGCAGGGAGCCTGGCGCGCCATTCCTTGCACCCAGTCTCGCGGGCCTTGTGGTCTAGGGCCCGACGTCAAGCTGAAGCCGAAGGCCGATTGCCTGCCCTAGAGGGGCTGACGGCGCACGAGGTGAGTGAACAAGCAGGGCAGGGCGTCCAAGGCGCTTTGAAGAGCCCAGGGCAAGATGACATGCTGTTTCGCTTGGGCTCTGCCGCTTTTTGCGCCGCACCGCCTCGCGCTAGTCACCACTTGCAAGTCAGCTTGGCTGACGCGTCGGGTTGGATGGCCAGTTTTGAACTTGCCGAAAAGGTCAGACCCGAGGCTGCGCGCGTGGTGCATCAATTGAACCAGCTGGGGTTGCGCTTGAAAGTGTTGTCTGGCGATGGCCAAGCCGCAGTGAACCAAGTGGCGCAAGCGGTGGGCATTTCGGATGCACAAGGCGGCTGCAGCCCCCAACACAAACTGAAAGCACTGCAGGCCTTGCAAGCCCAAGGTCACAAAGTGGCCATGGTGGGCGATGGCTTGAACGATGGTCCGGTTTTGGCTGGGGCCGATGTGTCTTTTGCCTTAGGTCAAGCCGTTCCATTGGCGCAGTCCAAATCAGACTTTGTGCTGATGGGTGGACAACTCGACGTGCTGGTCAGTACGTTGCAGCGCAGTCGCCAGACTCTGCGCATCGTCCGTCAAAACCTCTGGTGGTCGGTCATTTACAACGCTGCATGTGTGCCGCTGGCAGTCGTGGGCTGGTTGCCCGCATGGGCGGCGGGTTTGGGCATGGCACTCAGTTCACTGGGGGTTGTGCTCAATGCGTTGCGCCTGTCCAAGGCCTTGCCCGAAGTGCTGCCTACACCGGATTCAGCCCATCCATCCACTTGAGAAAACAACATGGACATCCTGTATTTGTTGATCCCCTTGTCGGTGGCCTTGGTGTTTTTCATCTTGGCGGGTTTGTGGTGGGCCATCTACCGCGGCCAATTTGAGGACATGGAGGCCGAAGGCGAACGGATTTTGCGTGACGATTGATTTCGATCAAGTCTTGCCAATGTACGCCCGTGCACACTCGGTTTGAAGATTTTAAAAACAAGAGGTGAAAATGAAATTTGCCAATATGCAGGCAACGTCTTACAACGACAAGGTGGTCAGGCAGTTCGCCATCATGACGGTGGTTTGGGGTGTGGTGGGCATGCTGGTCGGCGTGATCATCGCGGCCCAGTTGACATGGCCAGAACTCAACTTCGGCATTTACTGGCTCAGCTATGGGCGCTTGCGGCCCTTGCACACCAATGCGGTGATTTTTGCGTTCGGTGGTTGCGGCTTGTTTGCGGCCGCTTATTACGTAGTGCAGCGCACCTGCAACGTGCGACTGATCAGCGACAAGCTGGCCGCTTTCACGTTCTGGGGCTGGCAATTGGTCATCGTCTTGGCGGCCATATCTTTGCCATTGGGCTTCACCAGCGGCAAGGAGTACGCCGAGCTCGAATGGCCGATTGACATCTTGATCACGCTGGTTTGGGTGGCTTTTGCGGTGGTCTTCTTTGGCACTATCGGCACGCGCAAGGTGCGTCACATCTACGTGGCCAACTGGTTCTTTGGGGCCTTCATCATCGCCGTGGCATTGCTGCACATTGTCAACAGCGCGGCCTTGCCTGTGGGCATGATGAAGTCGTACTCGGCTTATGCGGGTGTGCAAGACGCGATGGTCCAGTGGTGGTACGGCCACAACGCGGTGGGCTTCTTTTTGACAGCCGGATTCCTGGGCATGATGTATTACTTCATCCCCAAGCAGGCTGAGCGTCCGGTCTATTCGTACCGCCTGTCGATCGTGCACTTCTGGGCGCTGATCTTCACCTACATGTGGGCCGGACCTCACCACCTGCACTACACCGCATTGCCTGATTGGACACAGTCGATCGGCATGGTCTTCTCACTCATTTTGTTGGCCCCCAGCTGGGGCGGCATGATCAACGGCATCATGACCTTGTCGGGCGCTTGGCACAAACTGCGCGACGACCCGATCCTGCGCTTTTTGATCGTGTCCCTGTCTTTCTACGGCATGTCGACTTTTGAAGGTCCGATGATGTCCATCAAGACCGTCAACGCGCTGAGCCACTACACCGACTGGACCGTGGGCCATGTGCACTCGGGTGCTCTGGGCTGGGTGGGTCTGGTGACCATGGGCTCCATGTACTACCTGATTCCCCGCCTGTTTGGTCAAAAGCAGATGTACAGCGTCAAGGCCATTGAGGTCCACTTTTGGACCGCCACCATCGGCATCGTGATCTACATCGCAGCCATGTGGATTGCCGGTGTGATGCAAGGCCTGATGTGGCGCGCCATCAACGCCGACGGCACCCTGACCTACACCTTTGTTGAATCGGTCAAAGCCACGTACCCCTTCTATGTGTTGCGGTTGCTCGGTGGTTTGCTGTACTTCGGCGGCATGCTGATCATGCTGTGGAACACCTTCAAGACGGTCACTCACGGTCGTTCGGTTGAAGTCCGCATTCCTAATCTCGAACTCGCACACGCCTGAGGAGAAATAAAACATGGCTCAAAACCAAAAATCAGGCGGTCTTTCTCACGAGAAAGTCGAAACCAACAACTTCTTGATGATCGTGCTGATCCTGGTGGTTTTGTTGGTGGGTGGCATGGTCGAAATCCTGCCCCTGTTCTTCCAAAAGTCCACCACCGAGCCGGTGCCGGGCCTCAAGCCCTACACCGCACTGCAAGTGGTGGGGCGCGATGTGTATGTGCGCGAAGGCTGCTACAACTGCCACTCGCAAATGATTCGCCCCTTCCGCGCCGAAACCCTGCGCTACGGCTCCTATTCGCTGGCGGGTGAATTCGTCTACGACCGTCCTTTCCAGTGGGGCTCTAAGCGCACCGGCCCTGATCTGGCCCGCGTGGGTGGCCGCTACAGCGACGAGTGGCACCGCATCCATTTGATCAATCCGCGTGATCTGGTTCCTGAGTCCAACATGCCGGCCTATCCGTGGCTTGAGAAAACTCCTGCC
Organism: Limnohabitans sp.; assembly: GCF_040400975.1. GTDB lineage: Bacteria > Pseudomonadota > Gammaproteobacteria > Burkholderiales > Burkholderiaceae_C > Limnohabitans_A. Next base: position 10,996 of record NZ_JBBAPF010000028.1, read on the forward strand.
AGTGTTGCCTCCATCCAAGCTCACATGAACGGCTTGCGCACTTTAGGTGCCCCGTACACCGACGAAGAAATTGCCAAAGCACCTGAAGCGGTGAAAGACAAGACCGAGCTGGACGCCGTCATCGCCTACCTGCAGGTGCTGGGCACCCACCGCAAATAAGGAATCGTCATGGACATCAACACCATGCGCTCTGCCGTGACCTTGCTCGCCTTTTGCTGCTTTGTCGGCATCGTGGCGTGGGCTTGGTCGCGCCGCAACCAGGCCGATTTTGACGAGGCGGCGCAACTGCCGTTTCGCCAGGACGACTGAGCCGTTCTCCAGTACTAAAAACAATAGCAAGGAATTTCCATGAGTGACTTCATCAGCAATTTCTGGCACTGGTATGTGGCCGGCATCACGCTGGTCAGCATCATTGCCTGTCTGCTTTTGTTGTGGTTCAGCGGTAAGGCCAAGGCCATGACCGCCAACGACAACACCACCGGCCACGTCTGGGACGGTGACCTGCGCGAGATGAACAATCCGCTCCCACGCTGGTGGGTGGGCTTGTTTGTCATCACCATCATTTTTGCTTTCGTTTACCTGGCCATGTACCCCGGTGCGGGCAACTTCGCAGGCAAATTTGGCTGGTCTTCGGCCGGTCAGTACGAGGCCGAAGTGGCCAAAGGCAATGCCGAAGTGGCGCCTCTGTACGCCAAGTTTTCGGGCATGCCGCCCGAGCAAGTGTCCAAAGACCCGCAGGCCCTGGCCATCGGTGACCGCTTGTTCATGAACAACTGCGCCCAGTGCCACGGTTCTGACGCACGCGGCAGCAAGGGCTTTCCTAATTTGGCCGATGCCGACTGGCTTTATGGCGGCACGCCCGATGCGATCAAAGCGACCTTGGTGCAAGGTCGTGCTGGCAATATGCCACCCATGGCCGCCGCTGTGGGCACGCCCGAAGATGTGCGCAACGTGGCGCACTATGTGCTGCGCATGTCGGGCAGCCCGCACGACTCCTTGCGCGCTTCGTTGGGCAAGTCCAAGTACGGTGCCTGCGCTGCCTGCCATGGCATGGACGGCAAGGGCAACCACGCCATGGGCGCGCCCAATCTGACCGACGACATCTGGTTGCACGGCTGGGGTGAGAACGCCATCGTGAACATCATCAACAACGGCAAGGTCAACCAGATGCCTGCACAAGCTGACAAGCTGACTGAAGGCCAGATCCATGTCCTCGCATCCTATGTCTGGGGTTTGTCCAACAACGCCGTGGCCAAAGTCACCAAGTGATGACGCCCATTGCAGCAGGCCATTCCCGCTGCAAAAATTGAACCAAGGTTTTCACGTTGTCTACTTCCGATAAACCATCTTCTCGCGGTGTCATCCCTATCGCGCCTTTACCCGTCGAAGGGGAGATGGTGTCTTTGTACCAAGCCCATCAAAAAATCTACCCCCGCAGCGTGCAAGGCATGTTTGCGCGTTGGCGTTGGTTGACCGTGTTCATCACGCAGCTGGTTTTTTATGGTTTGCCATGGCTGGAGTGGGGCCAGCGTCAGGCGGTCTTGTTTGATCTGGGTGCGCGCCGCTTTTATATTTTTGGTTTGGTGCTTTACCCGCAGGACTTTATTTACCTGACCGCTTTGCTGGTCATCTCAGCGCTGTCGCTGTTTTTGTTCACGGCCGTTGCCGGACGTTTGTGGTGTGGCTTTGCATGCCCACAAACGGTATACAGCGAAGTCTTCATGTGGGTCGAGCGCCAGTTTGAGGGCGACCGCTCAGCCCGCCAACGTTTGGATGCAGCGCCCATGAGTTTCAACAAGCTATGGCGCAAAAGCGGTAAACAAGCCGCTTGGCTGACGCTGTCTTTGTGGACAGGTTTAAGTTTCGTCGGCTACTTCACGCCGATTCGCGAGTTGACCGCGTCGATCTTGTCCTTGGGTTTTGGCCCTTGGGAAATTTTCTGGATCCTGTTCTACAGCTTGGCCACCTATGGCAATGCGGGTTTCATGCGCGAGCAGGTGTGCAAATACATGTGCCCCTATGCGCGCTTTCAAAGCGCCATGTTCGATAAGGACACTTTGATCGTCACCTACGACGAGGCACGGGGTGAGCCGCGTGGTGCCCGCTCCAAGAAGGCGGACCCCAAAGCCCTGGGGCTGGGCGCTTGTGTGGACTGCAGCTTGTGCGTGCAGGTCTGCCCCACCGGCATCGACATCCGCAATGGCTTGCAGTACGAGTGCATTGGCTGCGGCGCTTGTGTGGATGTGTGCGACAACGTGATGGACAAGGTAGGTTATGAGCGAGGCCTGATCAAGTTTTCCACGCAAAACGCCATGGACAAGGGCTGGAGCTGTACGCAAACTGCGCGGCGTATTTTCCGCCCGCGTGTCTTGGTCTACACCGCTGTGCTGTGGGCCATCATCATTGGCGTTGGCGTGTCTTTGTGGCTGCGCGAACCGTTCAAGGTGGACATCGAGCGCGACCGCGCCACCATGGCCCGCATCGTTGCGGGCGGCAAGATTGAAAACGTGTACCGATTGCAAATCATGAACGCGGCGGAAGAAAACCTGATGTTCTACCTGCAGGTCGATGGCTTGCCGGGCCTCAGTCTGGCCAGCGAAGATGTCGTGCAAGTGGCCGCCACCGAGTCGCGTTGGGTGTCCGTGCGTTTGCAAGTGCCCTATGACGCTGCGCCTGCAGGGTCGCACCCGATCCACTTTCGCATCGAGTCCCGCTCGCCTGATGGCCAATCGGTCGGACGACTGAGCGAAAAAACCGTGTTTCTGGTCCCTCGTTGAGTGGCCCCCATTTTTGAAAGACAGCCATGAAAAATGCACGCAGTGTCCAACAAGAGGGTCAGCCCTGGTGGCGTTTTGGTTTGGTGTGGATGGTATTGGCTGGCCCCGCTGTGGTGGTGGTGGCAGGCTTCATCACCCTCTACATTGCCGTGACCAACCCGGACCCGGTGCTCACGGTGACCCCGCGTTCCGCGATGCAGGAGCGTCAAGGCATCACCCATGCGCCTGCCATGCAAGGCCGCAACCATGCCGCAACCGGAGAATTGCCAAATGCTGCGGTCGCGCCAGCAGCACCACCGGTCAAGCCTTGATGTCAAGCTGTGCGGGGCTTGAAGTCTGCCGGTATCTCAGTGGCAGGGGTTGTGGTTGATCAAGCGCTGCAGGCCGTCCGTGTCCAGGATGCGAACGTGGCGTTGTTTCACTTCGACCAAGCCATCTTCCACAAACTTTGAAAAAGTTCGACTCACGGTTTCAAGTTTCAAACCCAAGTAGCTGCCGATTTCTTCGCGTGTCATGCGCAAGACCAATTCGGATTGGGAAAATCCCCGCGCATGCAGACGCTGCACCAGGTTCAGTAAAAAGGCGGCCAGGCGCTCTTCAGCGCGCATGCTGCCCAACAGCAACATCACACCATGTTCGCGCACGATCTCTCGGCTCATGATCTTGTGCACATGGTGTTGCAGCGCAGTCACTTCGCGAGAAATTTCCTCGATCCGGTCAAAGGGCATGACACAGACCTCGGCGTCTTCCAGGGCGATCGCGTCGCAGCTGTGTTGGTCGTTCACGATGCCGTCCAGGCCAATGATCTCGCCCGCCATCTGAAAGCCCGTGACCTGATCGCGGCCGTCTTCGGTGGCCAGGCAGGTTTTAAAGAATCCTGTCCGAATCGCATACAAAGACGTGAACTTGTCGCCGTTGGTGAACAAGGTGGTGCCTCGTTTGACCTTTCGCCGAACGGCGACCAAGTCGTCTAGTCGGTTCAGGTCATGGTCGTTCAGGCCCATGGGCATGCACAACTCGCGCAAGTTGCAGTTGGAACAGGCGACTTTGATGGCTTGTGGATTCATGGTTTTATGCAAAGTAAAAAAATGAATTTGCTCTGGATCAAGGCTTGAGCTTAAAGCCAAAAATTGACGGATGTTCAGCCTCTACCCGATCTGTGTCCGAAATCATTGGAAACCGGTAGATTGTTTGATTTGGGTCAATACATGGGCTTGCCCTGAAAGGCAAAGTCGCAACATTCTTTGGAACACGTTTTTACCCAGGGGCAGAACCATGTCCGTTATTTCGTCTGAATTGTTGACACGGTTTGATGTATCAGGCCCGCGCTACACCTCTTACCCCACCGCAGACCGATTTGTCGAGGCCTTTGGCGAGGCCGATTACATCCAGGCTTTGCATCAACGCCAGTCCGGCCGTGTGGGGCAGCAGTCGCCCTTGTCCTTGTACGTTCACATTCCGTTTTGTGAATCACTCTGTTACTACTGTGCGTGCAACAAAATCATCACCAAACACAAAGACCGGGCAGCCACGTATTTGCGGTACCTCACGAAAGAGGTGGTCCTGCACAGCCAACATCTGGGACTGGGTCAACCGGTGAGCCAATTGCACCTGGGTGGAGGCACGCCCACCTTCATGAGCGACGATGAGCTGCGCCTACTCATGGCCATGTTGCGGGCGCACTTCGCCTTTGTGCCCGGCGGCGAATATTCGGTGGAAGTCGACCCGCGCACTGTGGACGAAGGCCGTTTGGCTGTGCTGGCTGAGTTGGGCTTTAACCGACTGAGTTTTGGCGTCCAGGACTTTGATCTGGCTGTACAAAAAGCAGTACACAGAATTCAACCGGCCGAGCAAGTTTTTCGGCTGGTTGATGCCTCGCGTCACTTGGGTTTTGAATCGGTCAATGTGGACCTGATTTATGGTTTGCCTTTACAAACCCCATCGTCATTTGACCGAACTTTGGCGCAGGTTAAAAGCCTCAGACCTGACCGCATTGCCCTGTATGCCTACGCGCATTTGCCGGACCGTTTCAAGCCACAACGGCGAATCCATGCTGAAGACTTGCCCGTGGGAGGCGCCAAAGTGGCGATGCTGTCGCGCTCGCTGGATGCCTTGACCGATGCGGGATATGTGTACATTGGCATGGACCACTTTGCATTGCCTGACGATGCCTTGGCCGTGGCCAAACGGCAGGGTCGTTTGCATCGAAATTTTCAGGGTTACAGCACCCAAGCCGATGGCGATTTGATCGCTTTGGGGGTGTCCTCGATTGGCCGTGTCGGTGCCACCTACAGCCAGAACGCCAAGACGATGGAGGAGTATGTCGACGCGCTGGACCAGGGCCGGTTCCCTGTTGTTCGGGGGGTGGCACTGTCACGCGATGACCTGATTCGCCGCTCGGTCATCATGGCCTTGATGTGTCAGGGCCATGTGCAATTCGAGTCGATCAACTTGGCCTGGCTGGTCGATTTCAAGATGCTCTTTGCCAAAGAGTTGTCCCAACTTGAAGACCTGCAAGCCCAAGGCTTAGTTCAACTGAGCGAGACGGGTATCCAGGTGACGCCAGCGGGGTGGTTCTTTGTGCGGGGCGTGGCGATGGTGTTTGACCGCTACCTTCAGGCAGATCGCAACCGCCACCGTTTTTCCAAAATCATCTGAGCTTGCAAGCCTCCTTGTTCGACCCATGTGCGCATCGCGCACAATGACCATATGGACCCACAATTGAAGTCACCATGCAAAGCTCTTTGGCCATCACGGCCTTGATGATGGGGGTGCTCGGTGGGCCTCATTGCGTGGCCATGTGCGGCGCTGCCTGTGCGGGCTTGGGCCAGGCAGCTGGAGACAGACGGGCGCAAGCCCTGTGGGCGTTCCAATGGGGTCGCTTGGGCGGTTATGCGCTTTTGGGCGCCTTGGCTGCTGCCAGCGTACAGGGCTTAGGTTGGTTGACCACGCAATCGGCCGCCATTCGCCCGGTTTGGACTTTGTTGCACCTGACGGCCTTGGTGCTGGGCTTGCTGCTCATGCTGCAGGCCCGTCAACCGGTGTGGCTGGATGCCGCAGCGCGTCGCTTGTGGGCGCGTGTGCGAGCCTTCAATACCCGCTGGGGTCGCGCCGCACCCTGGATGGTGGGCGGGCTGTGGGCCTTGATGCCTTGCGGTTTGCTGTATTCGGCCCTGATGGTGGCTGCCCTGACCAGCCAGCCGCTAGAGGGTGCAGCCACCATGGCCTTGTTTGCCTTGGGCAGCAGCATCAGCCTGTGGGCCGGGCCTTGGTTGTTTTTACGCATGCAATCGCTGGGTGATGGCGCTTGGGGCATGCGGACAGCGGGCTTGGCCTTGGCTTCTGTGTCGGCCTGGGCTCTGTGGATGGGGCTGGTGCATGACCAAGCCCCTTGGTGCATTGCACCTGTTTGAAATCAGGCCGACAGGCCTTTGTAAAGCATGTAAGCCGCCAGCAAATACAGCACGCTGGCGAACACGCGCTTGAGTTGCTTGACCGGCAGTTTGTGGGCGGTCGACGCACCAACAGGGGCCATCAAGACGCTGCATACCGCGATCACCACCAAAGCGGGCAACCACAAGTAGCCAAAGCTGTAGGCTGGGAGGTTTTGCACGTTTTGGCCGCTCACGATGTAGCCCGCCACGTTGGCCAGCGCGATCGGAAAGCCCAGCGCTGCGCTGGTGGCTACCGCATTGTGAATGGCCACGTTGCACCATGCCATGAAGGGCACACTGATGAAGCCACCTCCAGCCCCCACCAGACCGGACAAGAAACCAATCAGGCCGCCTGCGCCCAGCAAGCCCTGAAATCCGGGTACCTGACGCGAAGGTGCCGGTTTTTTGTCCAGAAACATTTGTGTTGCTGAAAAACCCACAAACAGTGCAAAGAACAGCGCGAGGTAGCTGCCTTTGACCAAGGAGAAGATGGCCAAACTGCCCAACAAACTGCCAATCACAATGCCTGGAGCCAAACCTTTGACCAGATCCCAGCGCACGGCTTTTTTCTTGTGGTGTGCGCGTACGCTTGAAATGGAAGTGAAGATGATGGTGGCCATCGATGTGGCGATGGCCATTTTGACGGCCAGATCAGGACTCACACCGCGAGCTCCCAAAAAGTAAGTCAGAAAAGGCACCATGATCATGCCCCCGCCAATGCCCAGCAGTCCTGCCAAAAACCCGGTGCACAGGCCAAGTAAAGCCAATTCGGCCAGCAGCAGAGGTTCGATGATCATGGGGAGGTATTGAAGAGGGCGGTCAAAGAAGGTGTCTGCAAGTGCCACCGGACCGGCATCCTGAACCGAGGTTCAGGTGGGCAAGGGCAGACTGGCGTTGGGTTCATCTGACGCGAGATGATCACGCTCACCAGCCGATGTTCCAAGCCCGGGCTCTAAGAGCATTGGTTCAAGGAAATATAAAGCCCGGCGTGCACTGCAGACGGTTGGGATTGTAGGTCTTTAGCGGGGCGTCTGCAGCCCCATGAGGAAAAGAGCCACAGTGAACGCAAAGCGCGAATCTGCATGGCGCCGCCATCAAAGCAGCTGGCCATCCTTTTCGATGACCTGGTCCAGGCGCTTGAGCAATTGATTCAAACGCTCTTGGGAGTCCGCAGGCAAATCTGGGCTCTTGGGGGCGTTGGAGCTGGCATCAACCGAGGGCGTGCCCACTTGCTCAAATGCCAGATTCAAAGCCGCCAACACGGCGATGCGGTCACGCGCCTTGATCTTGCCGGCATCGCGAATTTTGCACATCGCCTCATCGACTTTGCGTACCGCGGTCAGCAGGCTTTCTTCACCACCCACAGGGCAACCCAAGATGTAGCTTTGTCCCATGATCTGGACATCGATCTGTTTGTTGCTCATGCGGAGGCCTCAGGCGAGGTGGGGGCAGAAGATGGCAGGCGTTCGATCAAGGCATCGACCCGTGCCCGTGCGGCAGCCAAACGGGACTTGAGCTGATCGCGTTCGGTCGTCAAGAACTGGACTTGCTGTGTCAGTAACGCGTTGGTTCTCTGAAGCTCTTCGTGACGCAGCAACAGGTGATCCACACGTTCGGCAATTTGATCGATGGTGTTGGAGTGGGCCATGGCAAACTGGAAAAAGAAGTTGCTCATTGTAGAACGTGCGTCTCAGGCTTCAATGATTTTGTAGGTTTGCTGACAGCTTTGCACCTAGAATGTTGGCTTGTTGGTGCTCGCGGACTGGTTCACGGTCCGCAGTTCAACGGGAAGCAGGAGGGCGAGGCCAACACGGCCCACCTAACCTGCGCTGCCCCCGCAACGGTAAGCAGACGGGTTTTCAGTTCAACGAAAACCCCGCTTTCATCTCAAACCACTGGCCGCTCTGAAACAGGTGGCCGGGAAGGTGGTGAAGGTCGCCTCTGCCAGCCCGGATACCGGCCAACAAGGTGACCTGTCGAAAGACAGGTTGTAAAGCCCATGCACTGTCGGGGAAGGCGGTGAGGGCGTTTGACTTGTTCGTTTCAAATGAAAAATCGTTCCATTCGTGCGCGCTCTGCCGTGCCTGTTTTTTCCGCTTTGTCCTTGGCCGTGGTCGCTTCTTTGCAAGCCCAAACTATGGAGCTGAATCCTGTGGTGGTGTCGGCCACTCGCATCCAACAAAAAATCTCGGATGTCATTCCTTCTGCGACCGTCATTACTCGCGAGGAGATCGAGCGCTCTCAAGCGCCAACATTGGTCGACCTGATTCAAGGCCAGCCCGGTATTGAAATTGGCCGCAATGGTGGTCCAGGCACACTGTCATCCATTTTCATGCGTGGACAAGCGAGCTCAAACGTTGCCGTTTTCATTGACGGTATTCCGGTCCAACGCGACGCTGGTGGGGGTCTTAAACTTGTTGATATCCCTCCGAGTCAAATTGAAAAAGTTGAAATTCTGCGGGGCAATATGAGTGCCCTTTATGGCGAATCCGCCGTGGGTGGGGCCATTCACATCTTTACCCTTGCAGGCGCAGGAAAATCCGGCCCCACCGGTTCGTTGGCTTTTGGTTCGCGCAACACCTCGAATCTGACTGCAGGCTACAACCTGAACGGGGACGACTTCAAACTCGGAATCTCAGTTCAAAAATTTAAGACCGATGGTTTTTCTGCGATGAACCCACGTCAAAGTTCACTTGTGAATCCAGACAAAGATGCATTTGAGCGAGAGTCTTTTTTTATAAATGGTGAAAAAAGGGTGAGTAAAGATTTGGCGATTGGGTTTCAAGCCAATAGTATTGATTCCAAGGTTGACTATGACGGTACCAATGGATCGACCGTCTTACACAATTCAAAACAAAAATCCTCCGATCTGACGGTCTACAGTCGTATTCATCTATCGTCTGTCTGGACCTCACGCATAGCGATGACTCAATCCGGTTTTAGTAACCGAGAGTTTAGAAATATCACTACGCCCAATGGTTCTTTTGACGGCGATCAATTAGGGATTCAGTGGGGTAACACCTACAAGCTTGGCACTGGCAACGCCAACTTTGGCGTTGATGTGACCAACGCAGAGTTCAAGACGCCGACAAAATTTGAGCGTGATTCACTGGGGTATTACGTTGGTTACAGTGGTCGCTTCGATCGATTGGACTATCAAGCCAACTTGCGCCGCGATGAGATTAAATCCAAAGAGGGCAATACAGCCAAAGAAAATTCTGCCAACACGTGGCTTCTCGGCGCGGGTTATCAGCTTACACACGCACTAAAGCTCACGAGTCTTGTATCGACTTCTTTCCGTGCACCGGCTGTAGGCGAACTTTTTGGTGCCTGGGGCAATCCAACTTTACAGCCACAAGAACATAAAGGCGGTGAATTTGGGCTTCAACATCAAAGCGCGATTGGTCGGCTCCGTGCGGTGTATTTCAACACTGAAACGAAAAATGACTTTGCTTACGGCACTGACTCGAAGCCATATAACATTGCCAAATCTGAAAACAAAGGAATTGAGCTCAGCCTAAATGGCAATGCAGCAGGGTGGGGTTACAGGCTGAGTGCTGTAGCTCAAGATCCTAAAAACGCAGAGTCAGGGGCACGTCTTGCTCGTCGCGCAAAAGAATATGGCTCGATTGGTTTGACCAAGACTGCAATGGGTGTTGATTGGGGGGGCAATATTATTTTGTCAGGAAATCGAAAAGACTCTGATTACAACAGCGAAATCAACAGCTCTTTCACCGTTGTCAACCTTACCGCTTCTAAGAAGCTAACCCGGGAGTGGACAGGAAGAATCCGGGTCGAAAACGCTTTCAATGAAAATTACCAGCTTGCTCATGGTTACAACACCCCTCTACGCGGCGTGTTCGTGACACTGCAATACCAGCCTAAATAGAGCACATGCAAAGCTTCTTGCCCCAACGCATCGTCTGCCTCACCGAGGAAACCACGGAGTGGCTTTACCTGCTGGGGGAAGAGTCGCGCATCGTGGGCATCTCGGGCTACACGGTGCGCCCGCGCCGGGCCCGCGAAGAAAAGCCCAAAGTGAGTGCGTTCTTGAGCGCCAAGATCGACAAGATTTTGGCGCTCAAGCCCGATTGTGTTTTTGGGTTTTCGGACCTGCAGGCCGACATCGCGTCTTTGCTGATCAAGGCCGGCGTGCAGGTCACAGTCTTCAACCAGCGCAGTGTGGACGAGATTTTTTCGGTGCTCTACCAAGTGGCCGCGATGGTGGGGCAGGCCGAGCAGGGCTTGTCCCAGTTGTTGCGCATGCGCGCTGAGCTCGACGCCATCGCCCAAAGGGCGGCGGTTTTCAAGCGCCGGCCCCGTGTGTATTTTGAGGAATGGGACGAACCCCACATGAGCACCATCCGCTGGGTGTCTGAATTGATGGGCATTGCGGGAGGAGACGACATTTTTCCTGAGTTGGCACTGCAATCCATGGGGCGCGACCGGATCATTGCCAGCGGTCAAACCATCGTAGAGCGCGCGCCTGACATCATCATCGGCTCTTTGTGCGGCAAGAAGTTTCGCCCCGAAAAAGTCGCGGCCAGACCCGGTTGGCAAGACGTGCCTGCCGTGCGCACCGGGCAGATTTTTGAAATCAAATCGGCCGATATTTTGCAGCCCGGTCCTGCGTCTCTCACGGTTGGCGTGGCGCAGATGCACCGCATCTTCAGTCAGTGGGAAGCGCTGCATGGCTGATCTCTTGAGAAGCTGGGCTCAATTTTTGGCCTTGTTGGGTGCCTTGTGGGTGTGCGCGCAGCCCGTCCAAGCCGTTACCGTGCTCGACGACCGCCAGCAAAAGCTGCAGATTGCCCAAGCCCCGCAGCGCATCGTGAGTTTGTTGCCATCCCTGACCGAAACCGTCTGTGCCCTGAAGCAGTGCCACAAATTGGTGGGGCTGGACCGCTATTCCAACTGGCCCGAGTCGGTCAAGTCTGTGCCGCGTGTGGGCGGGGGGCTGGACCCGAACATCGAGAGCATCGTCGCGCTCAAGCCCGATCTGGTCTTGGCTGCTGGCTCCACGCGAGGCGCAGACCGCCTGCAGGCCTTGGGCCTGAATGTGCTGCGCTTGGAGCCACGCAACCACGCCGATGCGCTGCGTGTGTGGCGCACCGTGGCGCAGGCGCTGCATGTGCCCGCCGCTGACAGCGACCGGGTCTGGCAGGGCATTCAACAAGGCGTGCAGGCGGCGGTGCAATCGCTCAGCCCTGCTGCACGGCAGCAGCGGGTTTATTTTGAGGTCAGCCCTGCGCCCTATGGCGCGAGTGAGTCGTCTTTCATCGGCGAGACACTCACGCGCATGGGCGTGGCGAACATCTTGCCTGCATCGATGGGGCCGTTTCCTCAGGTCAACCCCGAGTGGGTGGTGCAGGCCCGGCCTGATGTGATCATGGCAGGCGACAGCAGCCGCGCCAGCATGCTGCAGCGCCCCGGCTGGGCTCGCTTGCGTGCCATGCAAGGTCAGCGCTTGTGCGTTTTCAAGCCAGATGAATCGGACATGCTGGTGCGTGCCGGGCCACGTATGGCCGAGGGTGCGCAGTTGATGGCCGACTGCCTGAACCGCGCAGCGGCCCAAACCGATACTGGGGTGCAGCGGTGAACACCCACACCCAGACCAACATCCACGCACCCCGCTGGGCGTTGCTGCTCTTGGCTTTGGGCTTGGTCGTGGTTTGGCTAGGCACGGCCGCTGGCAGTCAGGGCTGGCAGGCTTGGTGGTCAGCTGGGGCCGATGCTGTGTCGCGCCAGATCGTGTGGGACATCCGTTTGCCGCGCAGCCTCGGCGCGTGGTTGGGCGGGGCCTTGCTGGGCCTGGCCGGGGCTGTGGCGCAAGGCCTGTTTCGCAACCCACTGGCCGATCCTTATTTGCTGGGCAGTGCCTCTGGGGCGTCACTGGGGGTGGGGGTTTATTTGAGCTTGTGGGGCGGCAGCGCCTGGGCCGTGAACGCTTGGCTCGGCTTGGGCCTCACCGGCGCTGCTTTTGTGGGCGCGGTGCTGGCGGTGGTTCTCACGCTGGTTTTGGCGCGTGGTGTGCAACAAACCCTGCGCCTGTTGTTGGCTGGTGTGGTGGTTGGCGTGGTGCTGGGGGCAGTCACGTCCTTGATCTCGCTGATGCAGCCGCAGGTGCTGCAGGCCATGCAGGGCTTCATGCTGGGATCGACCGCGTTTGTCAGCTGGAGCGCCTGCGCCACCATGGCGGCGGTGCTGGCCCTGTGCCTGGTGCTGGCCTGGATTTTTGCCCGTGTACTGGACGCGTTGAGTTTGGGCGAAGCCACCGCGCAAAGTCTGGGCGTGCCGCTGCCACTGACCAGCATGGTGATGGTGGTTGTGATTTCACTGGCCACGGGGGCGGCGGTGGCGCACATCGGGCTGGTGGCTTTTGTCGGCCTTGCCGCTCCGCACTTGGTGCGCTCGCTGGTGCGCTGCACGCACGCTTGGCGCTTGCCCTTGTCGGCTCTGATGGGCGGGGCCTTGCTGGTGCTGGCCGATGTGATGGCACGCATGGTGTTGGCGCCGCAAGAGTTGCCCGTGGGTGTGCTCACGGCGGTGCTGGGCGGGGGGTATCTGCTTTGGCTCATGCGCAAGCGGGTGGGGTGATGCCATGTTGATCACCGCACAACCAAAACCCACTGCCGCATTGCAAGCGGTGAACCTGCATGCCACGCTGGGTGTCGGCTACAACGAGCGCCATGTTCTGCAGGGTGTGAACTTGGCGCTGAGCGCTGCCCGCTGGACCAGCATCATCGGTCCCAATGGCGCAGGAAAATCCACCTTGCTGCGCGCGTTGGCGGGGGTGTTGCCTTGCCAGGGCGATGTGCTGTTGCACGGCCAGCCCATGGCGAGCATGGCGCCGCGCGAGCGCGCCAGGGCGCTGGCCTGGCTTGCGCAAAGCGGCGCTGGAGAGGCCACAGCCGACGACCTCACCGTGTATGACGTGGCCTTGCTCGGGCGGCTGCCGCACCAGGCCTGGCTGGCCCCACCCGGCCCGGCCGACCACGCTGCGGTGGAGCGCGCGCTGCGCCAGACCCAAGCCTGGGACTGGCAGTGCCGCCCTTTGGGCGCGCTATCGGGCGGCGAGCGCCAGCGCGTGCTGCTGGCGAGGCTGCTGGCGGTGGAAGCCGACGTGTTGCTGATGGACGAACCGCTGGCCAACCTCGATCCGCCGCACCAGGCTGATTGGATTGCGCTGGTGCGCAGCCTGGTGGCGCAGGGCAAAACCGTGGTCAGCGTGCTGCACGAAATCACGCTGGCCCTCATGGCCGACGAAGTGGTGGTGGTGCAGCAGGGCCGCATTGCCCACGCCGGGCCCACCCATGAAACTGCCGCACACCGGGTTTTGGAGTCGGTCTTTGAGCACCGCATTGCTATTCATGAATTGGGCCCTCGCTGGGTGGCTTTGCCCCAATGAATCCCATGAATCACTTGACAGAACATCAAACCATGAAACTGGAATCAGTTCCCAACGAGAAGCGCCACGAGAAGCCCGAATGCGAGCGCCGTGCTCTGGTGATCGTTGGCACTGGCGACGGCAATGCTGCGCGCCCTTTTGGGTGCGGTGGCCCCGATGCGGGAGAACGTGTGTGACGGGCCCCACGATTTTCTTGAACAACATGTTGAGCCCAGTGTGCTCGACGCGTTGAACCCCAAGGACTGAACCATGAACTTCACCATCCCCAGCATCGACGACTTGACCCAGCCCGACCTAGCGGCCCGTCTGCAGCACCGGCTGGACAACAAAACCAAACCACTGGGATCACTGGGTCAGATTGAGCGCCTTGGGCAGCGCATCGGCTTGGTGCTGGGCAGTGAAACGCCCGAACTGAAAGACCCGCAGCTGGTGGTGTTTGCCGGCGACCACGGCTTGGCCGCGCGCGGCGTGTCGGCCTACCCGAGCGATGTGACCTGGCAAATGGTGGAAAACTTCCTGGCCGGTGGCGCGGCAGTGAGCGTGCTCGCGCGCCAGCACGGCATAGGCCTCACAGTGGTGGACTGTGGCGTGTGCCACGACTTCGCGCCTCGACCGGGTCTGGTGATTCATAAAGTGGCGTCGGGAACCGCCGATGCGCTCGAGGGCACGGCCATGACTGCTGCGCAGCGCAACACCGCGCTGGCCAACGGCGCTGCGCTGGTCAGAACGCTGCCCGGTAACGCGCTGCTGCTGGGCGAAATGGGCATTGGCAACACCTCTGCAGCCTCGTTGCTGATGAGTCGCCTTGCCAGGCTGGACATTGTGGACTGCACCGGCGCGGGCACCGGCCTGGACGGCACTGCAGTGCAGCGAAAGATCACCATCTTGCGACAGGTCTTGGCTCGCCACCCCGACGCCACTGAGCCGCTGGACGCTTTGGCGGCTTTTGGCGGGCTTGAGATGGCGACCATGGTGGGCGCGGTGCTGCAGGCCGCGCTGGAACGCCGCGTGATCGTGGTTGATGGTTTCATTGCCAGCGCCTCAGTGATGGTGGCCAGCGCCCTGCAGCCGCTGGTTTTGCAGCGCTGCGTGTTCGCGCACCGTTCGGGTGAGCGCGGCCACGCGCTGATGCTGGCGCACCTGAAGGCCGAGCCTTTGCTGGATTTGGGTCTGCGCCTGGGCGAGGGCTCTGGCGCTGCGCTGGCCTGGCCGCTGCTGCTCAGCGCCTGCGCCATCCTGCGCGAGATGGCGAGTTTTGAAACAGCGGGCGTGTCGCGGCAGGATGCCGTTGCCAACCATCCAACAACCACAACAGACCTTTGATCTGTCAAGCATGCAGCCCGTTCGTCACTTTTTGCTCGCCGTCCAGTTCTTCACACGCATTCCCATCACCGGGCGGCTGGCGGTGTGGGTGGGTTTCAGCCCGGCCATGTTGCGGGCCAGCGCAGCGCACTTTCCCGGCGTGGGCTGCTTGGTGGGCGGCTTGAGCGCAACGGTCTTTTACGGCTTGTGGCTGGCCCTGCCAGCGCAGCCTGCAGCGGGCTGGGTGGCGGCGGTGGCTTGTGTCGTATTCAGCGTGCTGTTGACCGGCGCGTTTCACGAAGACGGTCTGGCCGATTTGGTGGATGGCTTAGGTGGCTCGATGAACCGCGAGCGCGCGCTCGACATCATGAAAGACTCGCGTGTCGGCACCTACGGCGCGCTGGCTCTGGTGCTGGAGGTGGCCACCAAGGTGGCTTTGTTGGTGCTGCTGGCACAGGCCGGCGGCGCTTGGCTGGCAGCGGTGGCGCTGTTTGCTGCGCATGTCACCTCACGGCTGATGCCGCTGTTTGTCATCCGTACGCTGGCCCATGTGGGGGACACGCCGCAGTCCAAGTCCAAGCCGCTGGCTGAAAGTATCACCACGCTGGGTTTGCTGGCCGGTGTGCTCTGGTGGGCCCTGGCCATGGCATTGGTGTGGTGGCTGCTCCCAGGCGCACCGTGGCTGCTTGCGGTGCTGGGTGCTTTGGTGGGCATGGGCTGGATGTGGCGACTGCTGCACCGCCGTTTGCAGGGTTTCACCGGCGATGGCCTAGGTGCCACACAGCAAGTGAGCGAGGTGTGCTTTTACCTGGCGCTGGCACTGGCGCTATGAAACTCTGGCTGTTGCGCCATGCGCAGGTTGACCTGGTTGAAGGGCTTTGCTATGGCGCTAGCGATGTCCCAGCCCACGCCGAACTGACTCAGGAAGCCGCCCAAGCGGCATCCGTGCTTGTGCCGGTGGATGCGCCTGTATGGGTGTCGGCTCTGGGCAGGGCCAAGGCGTTGGCCCAAGTACTGCAACAACTGCGACCCGACCTGGGCGCGCCTATCGTCGATGCGCGCCTGAATGAAATGGACTTTGGCCTCTGGGAGCTCAAGCCTTGGGATGCCATCCCCCGCAGCGCTTATGACGACTGGATGGCTGACTTTGCCCATCACCGTTTTGGTGGCGCTGAGAGCACCCAGCAAGTGATCAACCGAGTGGCCGACGCCCTGAACGACCTCCGGGTATCACCCTACAGTGAAGTCGTGTGGGTCACGCATGCGGGGGTCATTCGGGCAGTGAAGTTTTTGGTAGACCAGGGCCCCTTGCCTTTGCCTGTGGTGATCCACAGCGTAGACCAGTGGCCAAGAGACGCCCCTGTGCCCGGCGGCCACCTTTGCATTGAATGGTGAACATCTTTCGATAAAATTCAGTCATGGAACTCAAAATCGTCGTCTACTCCAAGTCCGCATGCCCCCAATGCGATTCCGCCAAGATGGTGCTCAAAACCAAGTCATTGGCTTTTGAAGAAATCAAGATCGACGGCGAAGCCGAGCGCATGGCTTTCTTTGAAAAATGCGGACCTTCGGTTCGCCAAATGCCCCAAATCTTCATCAACGACCAGCGGGTGGGTGGCTTGGCTGGTTTGCAAGCTGCACTGGTTCAGCTCGGGCTCTGATTCTGCCCCTGGGGTAAAACCAAACGGATGGATCGCTTGGAGCCGTTGCCCTTATGGGTCTGAGCGTGTAGCTGTTCGTTTTTTGGGTGTGGGTGGCTTGCTGGCGTTGGGGGCGTCCAAACACAGCAGTGTGTCCAGGTACACCATGAACCTGCCCAGGTAGTCCGGCGATGCCTCGCGCATCAGGCCGAGTGAGCGCAACACCAGCATGTGTGAGTTGATGGGCCCCGCATTTTGCGGAGCTTGGGCCATGGCTTGGGACACCTGTTTTTGCACACTGATTTGTCCCAGCTGCTTGCGAAACTGTTGAATGCGAGGGCTTTCAGCACGCCAAGCGTTGGGCTTGATCGGCTGCACTTCACCGGTTGCACGCGTCATTTCTTGGAGCAGCTGCGCCAAAGGTGAGGGCAAAGCGGCTTCGGGTGAGGCGTCGGGCTCGCCGCTCAGCTTCTTGGCATCCAACTTGGTATCCCAACGCGCATTCATTTCGGACAAGGCCTTTTCCAGTTTGGCCAGCAGCAAATCGCGCGTCAGGCCCGTGGCCTCGCTGGCGCGTTGCGACAGCTGTTCGGTGTAATGCCAACCCACCGGGTCAAAGGTGGCGAGCGTTGGCCGAGGCGATGTGGCGTTGGTCATTGCGACGCTGACACCGCTTGCGCGGCCTTGGCTGCTTTGGGGACCGGTGCCATCTCGACCCGTCGGTTTTGGGCCCGAGCCTTGTCGTTGGTGTTGGCCACCAGCGGTTGCTCTTGGCCAAATGCAGCGGCGAACAGGGCCGAAGACGGCATGCCTTCTTCGATCAAAGTTCGGGTCACCGTCAAAGCGCGTTGGGCTGAAAGCTCCCAGTTGTCCTCAAACTGGCGGTTGCGTTGGCCGATGGCTTTGTCGTCGGTGAAGCCACTGACCATCAAGATCTCATCGCGTGACTGCAGGTAACTGCGCAACGGCACCACCAAACTTTTCAGCAGCTGCCTGCCTTCGGGTTCCAGCTTGTCCGAGTTGAGCTCGAACAACAATTTGCCGCTGATGCCGATGCGCCCGTTGTTCAAGGTGATGCGTCCGCTGGCCAAAGGAATGGCCAGAGCCTGTTCCAGCGACAAGCGCTTTTGTTCTTCCACTTGGCGTTTTTGCACCTCGTCTTCCAATTGGGAGGCCATGTCCAGCTGCGCGGCCATCACGCCGACCAGCAGCAAGATAAAAGCGCCCAGCAGACCCGTCATCAGGTCTGCAAATGACATCCAGGTGGGCGATGTGGCATCGACGTCGGCGTCGTGGTCCAGCATCAAACGGCCCCTTGGGTGGTCAAGTCGGTGCGCCGCTGCAGCGCTTCGAGCACGTCCTTTTGGCTGCCAATGCTCAAGTCCACAATTTCACGGGCCTGCGCCACGTAGTAAGCCAGTTGCTCGTCGCTGCGTGTCATGGACTTGTTCATGGCCGCCTCAATGCGCTGCAATTGGGCCATGAGTTGGTCGTTGGTCTCGCTGAACGATCGCACCGCAAAGCCAAAGGTTTCACCGAGACTGGCCACATCCACCGCGCTGGCGGTGACTTGCGCGGCGATGCCGCCTAGCTTGTCGGTCTCTGCCGTCACATGGTCATGGAACTTGCCGCTGGCTTTGTCCAGCGTGGCCTGGCTTGAGGTCACCAGCGCGTCGATGACGCCGCGCTGCTCGGTAGAAGCATGGTTGATGGCGTCCAGCAAGGTGCTGAGGGTGGCCAAAATGCGGGTGCGCTCCTCCAGCAGCGCGTTGTCGCGGCTCACGCTGACCGAGATTTCTTGGCGCATTTGACCAATCACTTCAGCAGCGGCTTTGGGTGCTTGTGATGCGGTTTCGATCAAGCGAGCGATGGGGTCTTCCAGCGCTGTGCCCAGCGTGGTCAGGTGGGCGGTCACCGCACTTTGCAGCTCCGTCAGGCGAGCCACTGCGGTCTGACCGCGTGCATCTTCTGCGTCCCTCAGGGCCGACAGCTCTTGGCGCAGCACGGCGGCCAGTTCTTCGGCGCGCTGCTGGTGTCCTGCAGTCCATTGCACCTCTGTGGTGATGCGTTCACGCATCAAAGCTTCGCTGCTGGCCATCAGCCGTGTGATTTCCGCCAAGGTCTGGGTGGCTTGGGTTTGGGTGTGCGTGGTGATGTCTTGCGCTGTTCGGCTCAGGGCGTCGCAAATGGTTTGCTGTTGCGCCAAGGTCTGCGCAGCTGCACTTTGCCATTCGCTGTGCAGTGAGGCTGCCATCTGCGTCAGTGAGGCTTGCCAGGCTTGCAGACGCTGCTGGTCGGCGCTGCTTTGCAGGGCTTGTTGTGCGGTTTGCGTGGCGCTGACTTGGTCGACCAGGGCCTTCGCACTGCGCTCGAAATTTTGGCTGAACGCGTCCAGCGTCTGGCCGACACGCTCGGTCATGTGGCTGCTGGCTTGCTCGTGACGGGTCAGTGTCTCTGCGCTGGTCTGTGCCACTGTGCTGGCTGTGGCGGCCATGTGCGTCTGCAGCTCGCCCAATTGCTGCTGGCTGTTGAGCAGCAGGCGCTCGTTCATGGCCTGGGCTTGTTCGGTCAGCTGGGTCATGGTGGCTTCAACCACGGGGCGAATGCCGTCGCTGGCCAGTTGCAGGCTTTGGCTCAAACTGCTGCGCAGTGATTGGTCCACCGATTGAGCCAGCCCTGTGTATGCCGTTTGCACCTGCGTGTGGAAGCTTTGCTGATTGGCCAACAAACGCTCATTCATCTGCTTGCTGGTTTCGGCCATTTGCGCCATCATGTTTTGCAGCTGGTCAACCACTTGGGGCAGGGCCTGCGCTTGTTGCTGCAAAGCCTTGTAGGTCTCTTGGCGTTGGTGCGTGAGTGAAAACCGGTGCAAGTGGGTGTGGATCAAGCTGTCCAGCTGTTGCGATGCCAAAGCGCGCTCTCGCCGTGCCAGGCTGCTCATCAGCCCCAGCATGGCCGAGGTGGCCACACCGGCCACCGAGGTGCCAAAGGCCAGCCCCAAGCCTTTGATGGGTTCAGAAAAAGCGGCGCGCACGCCGGCGATGCTGCTGGAGCCTTCGAGCGCAAACACCGCGCCGTTCAGCGTGACCACCATGCCCAAAAAGGTGCCCAACATGCCCAGCATGACCAAAAGACCGATCAAGTAGGGCGTGAACACAGGGCCGGGCAGGCCCACGCGCTCGCCTTCAACCCGCTGACGCACTGTGTTGTGCAATTCGGCGGGCAAGGTGATCAGCCAATCGTTCAAGTGGGCCAAGTCTGGTGGCACTTGTGCCAAACCCTGGTTCAAGGCTTGGGTGACGCCTCGGTATTGGCGCAGCTCCAGCGCGCCAAAGCCATACACGCCGCCGATCAATGCGGTCATCACCAACACCAAAACATGGCTGCTGGCCACGGCGGCGGCGACCCAGAGCAGCGCCAGCGCGCCCAAACCAAAGGCGATTGAAAAAGAAAGGCGTTTCATGTGTCGGGGGTCTCTGATGTGAGGGCTTCAAGCAAACCCAAAGTGGGCTGCAAGCGGGTGTCCAATTCGGCCAACAGGGCGGTGCGCAGCGCTTGGCGGTGGGGCATCAACCAAGACAAGGCTTGTTGGGGCACACCGGGAGGGCTGTCCGAGTCCAACACAGCCTCGTTGTTTTGTTTGAGATGCAGTTTGAGGGCTTGAACAAAACGTTTTTCAAGTATCTTGATCACCTTGCCCAGCAGCAAGGCTTCTCGTTCGCTGAGGATGTTTTCAAAGGCTGCGTCGAGCGTGGCCAATTGCTGCAAGCGCCCCCTACGCTTGCTCAGCTGCAGCCGCACACTGGCGCGCAGACTGCGCACACTGGTTTCCATCTGCCTTTGATGTGCAGCGTGAAATCGCCGGTAGGGGGCAAAAGCGGTTTTGGGGTCGATGGGCTCGTCCAATTCTGCAGCAGGCATCTGGATGAGGGCCAAGCCGGAGCCGGCTGGCGCCCCTTGGGTGATCGACTCGGCCAATTGCGCCCTGACTTTGTCAACATGGTTCGCCAACGCGATGGGGCTGATGGGCGCTGCGCGTTGGAGGTGGGCAGGCAAGGGCTGTGTCCCAGGATCTTGGCCGTTTGTGCCAGTCTGCAAAACGCTTTGCAAGGCGATGGCTTGCCGAAAATTGAGCCAATCGCCCAGTTTGTGACCGACATCTTCAGTCGATTGGACAGCCTCCATCATGGCGTTTTCGGTCAAAAACCGCACCAAGGGGGAACTGTTGAAATGGGCACGCGGCAAGGGGCGCGTCATGGAAGGGTATTTGGACTTGGAAAAACCGAGCGTCAAGGCTCTTGGGTAGGCAGGCGTCTGCCATGTGGGCGAATGCTGCCAATATGGCAAATTGTGATTTTACCCGCCCAACCTGCCTGATTTTGACCCTGCCGTCGGGTCGAATCTCAGGGTGTTTTGGGCTTGTAATCGCAAAAAGCGGCCACCGAGCATTGCCCGCACAGCGGCTTGCGCGCTTGGCATACATAGCGGCCGTGCAAGATCAGCCAGTGGTGGGCATCCACCAAATACTTAGGTGGTATGCGTTTGAGCAGTTTCAGTTCAACCGCCAATGGGGTTTTGCCCGGGGCCAAGCCCGTGCGGTTGCCCATGCGAAAGATGTGCGTGTCAACCGCCATAGTCGCTTCGCCAAAAGCAGAGTTCAACACCACATTGGCCGTTTTGCGGCCCACACCGGGCAGAGCTTCCAGAGCTTCGCGCTTGCGGGGCACTTGGCCGCCGTGTTGCTCGACCAGAATCCGGCAGGTCTCCATCAAGTGCTTGGCCTTGCTTCGATAAAGACCAATGGTCTTGATGTAACCCTCTAACCCCTCCAGACCGAGGTCTAGGATCTTTTGAGGGGTGCCCGCCACCGGAAACAACTTGCGCGTGGCCTTGTTCACGCCCACGTCTGTCGCCTGGGCCGAGAGCAGCACGGCGGCCAACAACTCAAACACGCTGGTGTATTCCAGTTCGGTCACGGGCATGGGGTTGGCGGCTTGCAGGGTGGCAAAGAAGGATTCGATCTGTGCGGGTTTCATAGGCGGTCCGGAAGTTGGCAAAATGGCGGCCAAGTCAACACGGGAAGATACACCATGCCTTTGCAGTTCGCAGACCGCCTGAACAAGGTCGAAACCTCCGCCATCCGGGAGCTGTTCAAGCTTTTGGGTAAGCCGGGCATCATCAGTTTTGCGGGCGGCTTCCCCGACAGCGCCATGTTTGACGTGGAGGGCATTCGCGAAGCGAGCAACGCGGCTTTGACGCAAGACCCCGGCGCCGCACTTCAATACAGCGCGACCGAAGGCTTTGGCCCTCTGCGCGAGCAACTGGCCCACTTCATGGCCCAAAAGGGTGCCCATGACGTGAGCGCAGACCAGTTGATCGTGACCACGGGCAGCCAGCAGGGGCTGGATTTGATCGGCAAAACCATGATCAGCCCCGGCGACAAAGTGATCGTTGAAGGCCCGACTTTTTTGGCCACCATCCAGTGCTTCCGTTTGTATGGGGCCGAGCTCATCAGCGCCCCGGTGGACGGCCATGGCGTCAAGACCGACGAGCTGGAAAAACTGATCGCCGAGCACAAACCGAAGTTTGTCTACCTGATCCCCACTTTCGGCAACCCGAGCGGTGCCTTGCTCAGCGCCGAGCGCCGCCAAAAGGTGCTGGAGATGGCCGTGAAACACCAGACCCTGATCGTCGAAGACGATCCTTATGGCGACCTGTATTTTGGCGAAGCGCCTCCTCCCAGCCTGCTGGCTTTGAGCAGCACCGTGCCCGGCAGCCGCGAGTTGCTGGTGCATTGCGGGTCGCTGTCTAAAGTGCTGTCGCCCGGCCTGCGCGTGGGCTGGATGGTGGCGCCCGCTGAGTTGCTGGCCCGCGCCACCATGTGCAAGCAGTTCAGCGACGCGCACACCAGCACTTTTTCCCAGGCCACGGCGGCGCAATACCTGTTGGCGGGTCGCATGCCTGCCACACTGGACAAAGTGCGTGCGGTGTATGCCAAGCGCGCCCAAACCATGGGCGACGCACTGCGCCGAGAATTGGGCGATACGGTGGAATTTGTGCAGCCCCAAGGCGGCCTGTTCGTCTGGGCCCGCCTCACAGGCGCTGGCGGCAAGGTCAATGACGGCAACGTGTTCGCCAAGCGCGCCATCGACAACGGCGTGGCCTTTGTGCCGGGCACGCCTTTCTTTTGCGCCAATCCCGACCATGCCACCTTCCGCTTGAGCTTTGCCACCGTGGGCGAAGACAAAATCCTGGAAGGCGTTGCGCGCCTGGCCAAAGCGCTGTGAACCATGGCCATCAACACCGAACTGTGCATTGACGTCAACGGCACCGAAGTTTGGCTGCAAGGGCAGGGCGATGAGGTGATGCTCATGCTGCACGGTTGGCCCGACACCCGCGCCCTGTGGGATGGCACCGTGGCCGCATTTCAAGACCGCGCCACCTGCGCTCGACTGACATTGCCCGGTTTTGAATCTGGCCCTGCAGTCACACGCTTGGATGATATGTGCCAGCTGCTGCGTCAGATCGTTGACCGCATCAGCCCTGACCACCCCGTGACCCTGGTGCTGCACGACTGGGGCTGCATGTTTGGTTATGAATTCGCCATACGCCACCCCGATCGGGTGGCCCGCGTGGTGGCGGTGGACGTGGGCGACCACAACTCGAGCGCATTGTGGCGCGAATGGGGCTTCAAGGAAAAGCTGTCCGTCATGGGTTACCAGGTGTGGCTGGCCTTGGCGTGGAAGTTGGGTGGCAGCTTGGGCACCCGCATGACCCGCGCCATGGCCCGCTGGCTGCGTTGCCCCTCCGACTCTGGTCGCATCACCCACCAGATGAACTACCCCTACGCCATGCAATGGTTCGGGACGGCGGGTGGCTTGAAGCATGCGGCGCCAGTGCAGTTGCCGATGCCGCTTTTGTTTGTCTTTGGCGAACGCAAGCCCTTCATGTTCCATTCGGCCAAATGGCTGGAAAAAGTCGCCGCCCAGCCTGGCAGTGCGGTGCAAGGCTTGCCTTGTGGTCATTGGGTGATGATTTCGCGACCCGAGGCGTTTCATGCACGCGTGCGTGAATGGCTATGGGGCGAGCTTTGAGGGGGCAGGCTTGAAACCCGAAGACCTCACAAAGTTGGTCACCATGCCCATGCCTTTTGGCAAATACAAGGGCACGCTGATCGCCGACTTGCCCGGCAATTACCTCAATTGGTTTGCGCGTGAGGGGTTCCCCAAGGGTGAAATCGGGCAACTGCTGCAGCTTATGCAGGAGATTGACCACAATGGTTTGAGTGAGCTGCTTAAACCATTGCGCCGCTGATCGGGTCTGATTTCAAGGTTTAACGACTTCCAGCAATCGGTCCAGCCCACCTTGGTTGATGGCGACCATGGCTTGCTCGCGAACCTTGGGTTTGGCGTGGTAGGCCACCGACAAGCCCGCAGCGCCCATCATGGGCAAGTCGTTCGCGCCGTCGCCCACAGCAATGCACTCTTGTGGCTCGATGCCCATCAACGAGGCCATTTCCAGCACCGTTCGGCGCTTTTCGGCGCCATCACA